>NZ_JAUEYW010000012.1:0-294805 GCF_032489875.1 Bradyrhizobium sp. SZCCHNR1015 | reverse complement strand
TTCGAAAGCGATTCGTCAGTCACTCGACCGAGGAATCATCCATTTCCGGCAGCAAAATGGTAAGTTAGCGCCAATGGTGGCTGCCCCTCACCCCAACCCTCTCCCCGTGAAGAACGGGGAGAGGGAGCGCACCGTGCACGCCGTGCGAGCTTCCTCTCGACCTACTTCGCGTAATCCCAATCGGGCCGGATCGCGCCCTCGACGCCCTCGAACGCGCCCTCGATCAGCTCGTTCACCAGCAGCCGGTTGTAGTCCACCGGTCCCGGCATGATCGCCCTGCCCTTCGGCACCGGCTTGAAGCCGACGCGCGTGTAGTAGGCCGCGTCCCCGACCAGCAGTATCAAGCTGTGGCCCTGCGCCCGCGCGTCCGCGACCGAGCGCTCCATCAGCATGCGGCCGATGCCGTGCTTGCGGAACGGCGGCTCGACCGTTAGTGGCCCGAGCATCAGCGCCTTGGTGTCGCCGACGCAGATCGGCAGTTGCCGCACCGAGCCGACCAGCAAAGTGCCGATATGAGCGGTGAACGACAATGCGAGCAGATGATCGACATGCTCGCGTAAGCGGTATGCGCTCAGCACGAAGCGGCCGGGGCCGAAGGTGCGCTCATGCAGCCGCTCGATCGCCTGCGCGTCGCCCGGCTTTTCGGCGGAGATCGTAATGGACAGGTCACTCATGTGGGGTGGCGAGATAGCATTCTGGAGCGGCGCGGTCCATGGGCGGGCCGTCCACCTGTTGACAGCATTCTCCCGCTCCGGGGGGCACCGATGCTAATTTTCTGAGCACTCGCGCGGCATGACCGAAGATTGTGCTAAGATGTCAAGTTTCCGGAGCTGCCCTCGCTTAACCTGTCCCAGGTCATGAGCGTTGTGGTCGCCGTCGCGGCCGCTTGGACCGCTCTGACGCAGCACGAGCAGCAGGTCGAAGATGACGGGTGCGTTCAGGTCGCGCCATCGCGGCGAAACTCATGTGTTCGATGATCTCAAGACGCTGCTGGCCTGCGCCTCGCCGCGCCGGTCCGGCGATGAGCTGGCTGGCATCGCAGCCGACAGTGCCGCGCGGCGGGTTGCAGCGCGGATGGCGCTCGCCGACGTGCCGCTGCGGCGTTTCCTCGACGAGCCGCTGATTCCCTATGAGAGCGACGAGGTCACGCGCCTCATCCTCGACAGCCACGATGCCGCCGCATTCGCGCCCGTCGCATCGCTGACCGTCGGCGAATTGCGCGAATGGCTGATGTCCTGGGAGGCGGATGCCGGCCGGCTGGCCGCCCTCGCGCCGGGACTGACGCCGGAGATGGTGGCCGCGGTCTCCAAGCTCTGCGGCAATGGCGATCTCGTCGCCGTCGCCGCCAAATGCCGGGTCGTGACCCGCTTCCGCTCCACGATCGGCCTGGAGGGGCGGCTGTCGTCGCGGCTGCAGCCGAACGATCCGACCGACGATCCCCAGGCGATCGCCGCCGGCACGCTCGACGGCCTGCTGTTCGGCATGGGCGATGCCGTGATCGGCATCAATCCCGCGACCGACAATGTCGAGGCCTGCATCCGCCTGCTCACGATGCTCGATGATCTCAGGCTCAAATTCGAGGTGCCGACGCAGTCCTGCGTGCTGAGCCACGTCACGACCTCGATCCAGGCGATCGAGAAAGGCGCGCCGCTCGATCTCGTCTTCCAGTCGATCGCCGGCACCGAGGCGGCCAATGCCGGCTTCGGTGTGACCCTGAAGCTGCTGGCCGAGGCGCATGACGCAGCCTTGTCACTGAAGCGCGGCACGGTCGGCAACAACGTCATGTATTTCGAGACCGGCCAAGGCGCGGCCCTGTCCGCCGATGCGCATCACGGCCTCGATCAGCAGACCGTCGAGGCCCGCGCCTATGCCGTCGCGCGCGCCTTCTCGCCACTGCTGGTCAACACCGTCGTCGGCTTCATCGGTCCTGAATATCTCTACGACGCGAAGGAGATCATCCGCGCCGGCCTCGAGGATCATTTCTGCGCCAAGCTGCTCGGCGTGCCGATGGGCTGCGATGTCTGCTACACCAACCATGCCGAAGCCGATCAGGACGACATGGACGACCTGGCGCTGCTGCTTGCGGCGGCGAACGTCAACTTCCTGATCGCGGTGCCCGGCGCCGACGACATCATGCTCAACTATCAGAGCCTGTCGCATCACGACGTGATGCGGCTGCGGCATCTGCTCGGCCGCCGCCCGGCGCCGGAGTTCGAGGCGTGGCTGGCGCGGATGGGTCTCCTCGACCACAGCGGCCGCGTGCCGCCATTGCCGGGCAGCGCGCCTTCCGTAGCCCGGCTGATCGGCCAGGGGGCGCGGGCATGAGGGACGATCCGTTCGACCTGCTGCGCAGGATGACGCGTGCCCGCGTCGCACTCGGCCGCGCCGGCGACGGGCTTCCGACGGCGGCGAAGCTGGAATTCCAGATGGCGCATGCGCGCGCGCGCGATGCCGTATGGGGCAAGGTCGATTTCGACGGCATCGCCGGCGCGCTCGCGCCGCGCGAGGTGATCAAGGTCGCGAGCGCAGCGCCGGACCGCGCCAGCTATCTGCGCCGGCCCGATCTTGGCCGCCGTCTCGCCACGGGCGAAGCGTCGCGGCTGCCATCAGGCCCATACGATCTCGTCTTCATCATTGCTGACGGGCTGTCGGCGGATGCGGTCGAAAGCCATGCCGCCGCTGTCGTGATCGCCACCGAGGCTCGTCTGACGGGCCTGTCCATCGGACCGATCGTGCTGGCTTCGCAGGCGCGCGTGGCGCTGGGTGACGATGTCGGTGCCGCGATGCGCGCCCGGCTCGTGGCGGTCCTGATCGGCGAGCGTCCGGGTCTGTCGGCCGCGGATTCCCTCGGTGTGTATCTGACGCTGCACCCGGCCCCGGGCCTGCGCGACAGCGCCCGCAACTGCATGTCCAACATTCACGGCCACGGGCTCTCCGCCGAGCGCGCCGCCGACAAGCTGGCCTGGCTGGTGCGCGAGGCGCTGCGGATCGGCGTCACCGGCATCGGCCTCAAGGAGGCGGCGCCGGACGCCGCGATCGCGACGACACAACCAACAACACAAATCACCCATCACAAGCCGACAGGAGCGAATGGACATGAGTGACGAGGCCAAGCCGACGCTTTCGAAGAGCCTGACCGGACTCCATCTGTGGGGCATCGCGGTCGGGCTGGTGATCTCCGGCGAATATTTCGGCTGGAGCTACGGCTGGGACAAGGCCGGCACGCTCGGCTTCCTCATCACCACGATCTTCATCGCGGTGATGTATACGACCTTCATCTTCTCCTTCACCGAGCTCACCACCGCAATCCCCCATGCCGGCGGTCCGTTTGCCTATTCCTACCGAGCCTTCGGCCCGCTCGGCGGCTTCGTCGCCGGCTTCGCGACGCTGATCGAGTTCGTGTTCGCACCGCCTGCCATCGCGCTCGCCATCGGCGCCTATCTCAACGTCCAGTTTCCGGCGCTGTCGCCCAAGACCGCCGCGCTCGGCGCATATCTGGTGTTCATGGCCCTCAACATCGCAGGCGTATCGATCGCCGCAACATTCGAGCTGTTCGTCACCGTGCTGGCGATCGCCGAGCTCCTGGTGTTCATGGGCGTCGTGTCGCCCGGCTTCTCCTTCGCCAATTTCGCCGCCAACGGCTGGGCCGGCGAGAATTCGTTCTCGCTGGCGAGCATCGGCGGCATCGTCGCCGCGATCCCGTTCGCGATCTGGTTCTTCCTGGCGATCGAAGGCGCCGCCATGGCCGCGGAAGAGACCAAGAATCCGACCAAGACGATTCCGCTCGCCTACATCGCGGGGATTCTAACGCTCGTCGTGCTCGCCTTCGGCACCATGATCATGGCCGGCGGCGTCGGCGACTGGTCGAAGCTCGCCAACATCAATGATCCGCTGCCGCAGGCGATGAAGATCGTGGTCGGCGAGAACTCCGGCTGGCTGCACATGCTGGTGTGGATCGGCCTGTTCGGACTGATCGCCTCGTTCCACGGCATCATCATGGGCTACTCGCGGCAGATCTTCGCGCTGTCGCGCGCCGGCTTCCTGCCGGCCAAGCTCGCCGCGCTGCACCCGACCTGCCGCACGCCGCATTGGGCCATCCTTGCCGGCGGCGTGATCGGCATCGCCGCGATCTACTCCGACGAGCTCATCCAGTTCGCCGGACAGACGCTGACGGCGAACATCGTGACGATGAGCGTATTCGGCGCGCTCGTGATGTACATCATGAGCATGGCCGCTCTCTTCCGCCTGCGGGCCACCGAGCCCCATCTCATCAGGCCGTTCAAGGCGCCAATCTATCCCGTGCTTCCGGCCGTGGCGCTGGTCTGTGCGACGCTCTCGCTGCTCACGATGATTTGGTTCAATCTGCAGGTGTTCGCGGCCTTCGTGGTGCTGTTCGCGGCCGGCCTGCTGCTCTATCGTCTGACCGCCGGCAAGCGCAGCATGGCGGCGAACGACAGCCTGCTCGACATCGCCTTGACCGAAGCCCGCGCCATGGCCGACTGATCCGGCCGGATCGCGACAGTCTCGATCGAGGACCCTCGGCGCCATGTGCTTGCGCGGAGGGGTCATGAATGGCCGCTCCGGCAGGCACGTGACTTGCATAACTACGAGGTGTGAAACAACGGCGCATTTCCTCAAAGGTGAGGATTTCATGGCACAGCATCCGACAGCCGAAAGCCAGCATCCGCGCGATCGGAGCCGCAACATTCTGGCCGCCGCGGCCACCGGCGTCGCTGATTTCATCGCCCAGACAGGCGGCCGTCCGGAAGCGGTGTTCGAGCGGATCGGCATCGATGCCAGCTGCCTCGGCGAGACCCGCCGCGCGCTCGACCTCGCCGACTATGTCGCGATGATGGAAGACGCCGCACAGGAGACCGGCAACGACAATTTCGGCCTTTGGTTCGGCCAACGCTACCAGCCGCGGATGCTCGGCCTGATCGGCGAGATCGCGCTGGCGGCGCCGACGCTGGGCTCGGCGATCGAGCATCTCGCGCTGTGGTTTCCCTGGCATCAGCAGGCGACCGAAACCCGCCTGACGCGCCACGACGGCTTGCTGCGGCTCGAATATCGCATTCTCGACGGCTCGATCGTCGATCGCCGGCAGGATGCCGAATTGACCATGGGCATGTTCGCGAACGTCTTCCGTGCGTGCCTGCCATCGGGCTGGGCGCCTGACATGGTGCTGTTCGAACACGCCCGGCCGGCGGCCTGGCGCGATCATGAGGCAGCCTTCGATGCCGACGTCGGCTGGTCGCAAGGCACCAATGCGCTGGTGTTTCGCGATCGCGGCCTGGACCGGGCGATGCCGGGGGCGGATCTTCCACGCCTGCAGCGGCTGACGACGGATCTTGCCGGTGTCGCCGGCTCCTGCGGCACGCCGGCGTTCCTCGATCTGGTCCGTGGCGAGATCCGGCGGCGGTTGTCGGCCGGCGCGCTTCATCTCGAGGAGGTCGCCGATGCGCTGTCGACAACGTCATGGACGTTGCAGCGCCGGCTTGCCGAGTTCGGCGCCACCTTCTCCGACCTGGTCGAGGCGACGCGGCTCGACCTCGCCCGCCACTATCTGCGCCAAGCGCATCTGCCGCTCGGCGACGTCGCCTTCCTGCTCGGCTATTCCGAAGCCTCAGCCTTCTCCCGCGCGTTCTCGCGCTGGACCGGCTGCAGCCCGCGGCATTGGCGCCAACGGTCATTGCAGGCGACGGCTCGCAGCTAAAGCCGCGCCACCGGCATCAATCTGCCGGCATCGTCTTCTCGACCAGCCGCACCCAATAGGAGGCGCCATGGCCGAGGATGTTGTCGTTGAAGCGATAGGCCGGATGGTGGCAGTCCTTGCCGTCGCCCATGCCGAGGAAGACGAAGGCGCCGGGGCGGGCCTGCAGCATGAAGGCGAAGTCCTCGGCGCCCATCAGCGGCGGCGCATTGTCGACCACCCGCTCCGCACCGACGACGTCGCGGGCGACATCGGCGGCGACCCCGGTCTCGCGCGCATGGTTCATCGTAATCGGGTAGAGCCGCGTGTATTTCGTCGTCGCCTCACCGCCATAGGTGCGGGCGATGCCGTCGGCGACCTCGGCAATACGGCGCTCCACCAGGTCCTGCACCTCGGGATCGAGCGTGCGCACGGTCCCCTTCAGTTCGACGGTCTCCGGAATGACGTTCATCGCCGTGCCGGCCTCGACGACGCAGATCGAGATGACCGCCGACTTGATCGGATCGACGTTGCGCGACACGATCGACTGCAGCGCGGTGATGATGTGCGCGGCGATCAGCACGCTGTCGACCGCCTTGTGGACCCCGGCACCGGCATGCCCGCCCTTGCCGCGGACGGTGATCTCGAGCTGGTCCGACGACGCCAGCATCGGGCCCGGCCGCAGCGCGAAGACGCCTTCGGGCACGCCCGGCGCGTTGTGCAGGCCGTAGACCTCCTGGATGCCCCAGCGGGTCATCAGCCCGTCGTCGACCATCGCCTTGCCGCCGGCGCCGCCCTCCTCGGCCGGCTGGAAGATCACGATCGCCGTGCCGTCGAAATTGCGCGTGTCCGCGAGATGCTTGGCGGCCCCCAGCAGCATCGCGGTATGGCCGTCATGGCCGCAGGCATGCATCAGGCCCGGCGTCTTCGACGCATAGGGCACGCCCGAGGCCTCCTCGATCGGCAGCGCGTCCATGTCGGCGCGCAGGCCGATGGTGCGACCTGAGCTGGTCCGACGGCCGCGGATGACACCGACCACGCCGGTGCGTCCGATGCCGGTCACCACCTCGTCACAACCGAATTCGCGCAAGCGCTCGGCGACGATGCCGGCGGTGCGGTGCACCTCGTACATCAGCTCGGGATGTTCATGGAAATCATGGCGCCAGGCGGCCATGTCGTCGGTGAGCGCGGCGATGCTGTTCAGGATGGGCATGGAGGCGGTGTTCTCGTTCGGGACGGTGACGCCCGAACCATGACCGGAACGGCGGATGGACACAAGCTCTCGCCCGCATTAGCCCTCGATCGGGGCGTGTGACAGGTACGCGAGCAGCTTCATCTCGCGGCGGCCGCGGGTGACGGTGTCGAGCACGAGGCCCGAGGAGGCCGACAGCAGCGCCATGATCATCAGGCCCATCGAGAGCACCGCGGTCGGCAGCCGCGGCACCAGCCCGGTCTCGATATAGGTGACGAAGATGGGAATCGCGAAGCCGATCGAGACCAGCGCGAGGAAGATGCCGATCGCACTGAAGAAGCGCAGCGGCTTCTCCGAACGATAGAGCTTCAGGATCGTGCCGAGGATGCGGAAGCCGTCGCGCCAGGTGTTGAGCTTGGAGACAGAGCCTTCGGGCCGCGCGTAGTATGGCGTCGCGAGCTCGGCGACCGGCAGCGCCAGCTCCAGCGCATGCACGGTCAGCTCGGTCTCGATCTCGAATCCGTCGGAGAGGACGGGGAAGGATTTGACGAAGCGGCGCGAGAACACGCGGTAGCCGGACAGGATGTCCTTGAAGGCCTGGCCGAACACCTCGGCAAGGAAGCTCGTCAGCATCCAGTTGCCGGTGCGATGGCCCATGCGGTAGGCGGCCTGCTCCTGGTCGACCCGCAGGCCCACCACCATGTCGAGCCGCTCGCTCACGAGACGCGCGATCATGCCGGGCGCGCTCGGCGCGTCATAGGTCGCGTCACCATCGACCAGCACGTAGATGTCGGCATCGACATCGGCGAACATGCGCCGGACGACGTGGCCCTTGCCCTGCCGCCGCTCGCTGCGCACCTCGGCGCCGGCCGCGCGCGCGACCTCGATGGTGCGGTCCTTGGAATTGTTGTCATAGACGTAGACGGTGGCCGTCGGCAGCGCCTGCTTGAAATCGCGGACCACGGTGGCGACCGCGGCCTCCTCATTGTAGCAGGGCACCAGCACGGCGATCCGCATCGAAGCTGAACTCATCGACCCCTCTCCCCCAGGGACGGGAGACTGCCCTCATTCGGTGCAGAAATTCATAATGATCCGGCGACAACGCGCTGTTCCGGCCGCCAGGTGGGAATGACCTTAACGCCGTCCAGCACCTCGCGCAGGCGGGATTGCGTGCCGAGCGTGGTTCCCTCCGGCAGCGCGTCCGGTGCGAAGAAGCCGGTCTCCACGATTTCGAGGTTCGGCTCCGGCGGCCGGTCCTGCGTGAACCTTTTGATAACGAAGACGGCAACGTGGTCGCGCGGCGAGACGTGGCTGTTGAGGAAGATACCGTGCAGCTCCGGCTCGCCTTCGAGCGCGATCCGGCCCTCCTCGAACAGCTCCCGCGTCAGCGCCTCGATGAACGTCTCGCCGACCTCGACGCCGCCGCCCGGCAGGTGCCAGCCCGAGACATAGCCATGCCGGACCAGGAACACGCGGTTCTCGGCATCCAGCACCACGCCGCGGACGCCCAGCGTCATGCCGCGGGCGAAGCGCCAATAGAGGTGGAAGCCGCGCCGGAGCACCGGCTCGAACCGGATCCGCAGCCGGCTCAGATGTGTCGTCATCGCTGTCGTCGTCCTGGTTGTTCTTGCGCTCGCAGGCGGGGCTTGTCATGAGAGCCGGGGCATCACGAGGGATAGCACGAGATGACATCTGCTGGGCGCGCCTGCATCCGCCATCGGCACCGAGGGGCGTAATGGCTGCCTTCACCCTCGCCCACCTGTCCGACCCGCACCTCGCTCCCCAGCACAAGCCGCGCCTGTCGGAGCTCGCCGGCAAGCGCGCACTCGGCTATCTCAACTGGACGCGCAATCGCTACAAATATCACCGCCGCGACATCCTCGATCTGTTGATCTCCGATCTGCACGCGCAGATGCCGGACCAGATCGCCGTCACCGGCGATCTGGTCAATTTCGCGCTTGAATCGGAATTCCCGCTCGCCCAGGCCTGGCTTCGCACGGTGGGGCCGCCGGACAAGGTCACCGCGATTCCCGGCAATCACGACGCCTATGTGCGCTCGACCCGGCTGCGCTTCGCCGAGAGCTTTGCCGACTATTTCGGCGGCGATGCCGAGGGACCGGCTACGTTCCCGTCGCTGCGCCGGCGCGGGCCGCTCGCGTTGATCAGCCTGTCCTCGGCCGTGCCGTCGGCGCCGTTCATGGCGACGGGACGGCTCGGCAGCGCACAACTCGCCGCGCTGGAGCAGATGCTCGAATCGCTGGCCCACGAGCAGCTGTTCCGCGTGCTGCTGGTGCATCATCCGCTGCGCTCGGCCCACCGGATGAAGCGGCTGACCGACGCCGGCAAGCTGATCGCGCTGCTCGCGCGCCACGGCGTCGAGCTGATCCTGCACGGCCACGACCACGTGCATTCGACGATCTGGATCGACGGCCCGGAGCGCAAGATCCCGGTCGTCGGCGTGCCCTCGGCGTCGTCGATGTCGCATGGCCACTATCCCGCCGCGGCCTACAACATGTTCGCCATCAGCAGCGACGGCAATCACTGGCGCTGCGACATGACCGTGCGCGCGGTCAACGAGGCGCTGCGGGTGCGCGAGATCCGCGAGGTCCGCCTGCTTTGAGGCGCGGCCACGCCGTCAGATCTGCTGTAGGCTCGCATAGAATGCGACGCCGAACAGCGACAGCGCGCCGAGCACGAAGCCGAGCATGAACGGCCAGACCCCACCGCGCCGCCGCGGCGCCTCGGCGCTCGTCTTCGCCTGAGCCCTTGCGACGCTGAAGGCGCGCTCGCGCTCGACCATGCGGCGGGCGACGTAGTCGGTGACGGCCTTCACGATCGCCGCGATGTCGTGCGACTCGGCGAGCACGACGCGGCCGTTTCGGGTGTCCTGCACGAAGCGATACTGCCGCTTGTCACGCCCCATCACGACGTGGGCGACGACGTCGATCCACAGCCGCGGCGTCTCGCCCTGGCTGATGCCGCGATCGAACAGATCGAGCTGGCTCGGGATCTCCGCGAACAGCGGGTCCAGCGCGTCGTTGAGAATTTCGAGCCGCGCCACCTCGGCGTCGCGCAGGTCGACCACCACGCCCGTTCGGTCTGCGGCCTCGATCCGGGCCTGGCGCAGCGCCTCGCGCAGGCGCACGGGGCGGGCTTCAGTGCTGCTGTCGGCGGCCTCGGACATCGGTCACGCTTTCACGGTTCGGCCCTGGTTTCGCCAGGTTCCCACCGTGTTAACGTAGCAGTAACCCAGTATTCTGCAATCCCCTTTCATCTTCAATGGGTTATAAGCACGCTGGCGTAACCACGAAACGGACGTGGGCGGCCTCCTCCGGCATGACCCGGCTGAGACCGCCCCGTCCTTGGGCTCTTTCCTCGAGCTTAATCAAATACCCGGCAATGCATTCCTTCCCAGCGATCAGGCCGCCGGCGCGCGCTGCGGCTCCTCGACGATCGAGAAGCGGACGCCGGCCTTGTGGCGGTTCTCCTCGGACACCTCGCGCCAGCAGTCCTCGGCCTCCTTGCGCGACTTGAACGGACCCTTCACCTGGGCCGAGCCTTCCACCAGCTTGTGGAAATTCATCGAGCCGAACTCGCCGCCGATCACCCAGAAATTGCTGGTCATGAGACCCTCCTTCAACCGTCACAACTTTGACAGTGCATTGCGAATTGCGTGACAGGAGATAAACGCGAAACCGGCAGCTTCGTATAGAGGCCTTGTTTTCGAATGGTGATGTCATGTAACATCATCACTTGTCATAAATGTCATTTTGTCAATTCTGTCACAATCCGAAGGCCGGTCGGCCATGAGGGGATCGCGATGCCCGGTGAGTCCGGAAAGAAGCTGTTCGTCGGGCCCCGCTTCCGGCGCATCCGCCAGCAGCTCGGGCTGTCCCAGACCCAGCTCGCCGAGGGCCTCGGCATCTCGCCGAGCTATGTCAACCTGATCGAGCGCAACCAGCGCCCGGTCTCGGCCCAGATCCTGCTGCGGCTGGCCGAGGCCTATGATCTCGATCTGCGCGACCTCGCCACCGCGGACGAGGACCGCTTCTTCGCCGAGCTCAACGAGATCTTCTCCGATCCGCTGTTCCGGCAGATCGAGCTGCCCAAGCAGGAGCTGCGCGACCTTGCCGAGCTCTGCCCCGGCGTCACCCATGCGCTGCAGCGGCTGTACGCGGCCTACGCCGAGGCCCGGCGCGGCGAGACCCTCGTGGCGGCGCAGATGGCCGACCGCAACGACGGCGCCCGCTTCGAAGCCAACCCGATCGAGCGGGTGCGCGACCTGATCGAGGCCAACCGCAATTATTTCGCCGAGCTCGAGCAGCAGGCCGAAGCCTTGCGCGACGCGCTCGACGTCCCGGCCGAAGGACTCTATGCCGCGCTCGCCGCGCGGCTGCGCGAAAAACATTCGGTGCAGACCCGTGTGATGCCGGTCGACGTCATGCGCGAGACCTTGCGCCGCTACGACCGCCATCGGCGTCAGCTGCTGATCTCCGAGCTGGTCGACGGGCCCGGCCGCACCTTCCAGCTCGCAGTCCAACTCGGCATGGCCGAATGCCTCCCACAGTTCGAGATCATCATCGGCCGCGCCGGCGCGCTCGACGACACCTCGCGCCGGCTCTACCGCATGACACTCGCGAGCTATTTCGCCGCCGCCGTGATGATGCCCTACGTACCGTTCCTCACTGCTGCCGAGGCGCTCAGCTACGACATCAACGTGCTGGCGCAGCGCTTCAACACCGGCTTCGAGCAGGTCTGTCACCGCCTCACCACGCTGTCGCGCCCGAACGCGCGCGGCATTCCGTTCTTCATGCTGCGCGTCGACAATGCCGGCAACGTCTCCAAGCGCTTCTCGTCGGGCACCTTCCCGTTCTCCAAGTTCGGCGGCACCTGCCCGCTGTGGAACGTGCACTCGACCTTCGACACGCCGGACCGGCTGCTGAAGCAGATCATCGAGCTGCCCGACGGCTCGCGCTATTTCTCGATTGCCCAGATGGTCCGCCGGCCGGTGGCGCCGCATCCGCTGCCGCAGCCACGCTTCGCGATCGGCCTGGGCTGCGAGATCCGCCACGCGTCGCGCCTCGTCTACGCCGCCGGCATGGATCTCGAGACGGCCGAGGGCACCCCGATCGGGGTCAACTGCCGTCTCTGCGAGCGCGAGAACTGCGCCCAGCGCGCCGAGCCGCCGATCACGCGGACGCTGATTTTGGATGAGACCACCCGGCGCGTCAGCTCGTTCGCGTTCAGCAATGCGAGGGAGTTGTGAGGGCTCCACTCTCGCCTCCGTCATTCCGGGGGCGGAGTGTGTAGCCCCGCTCTCGCAATGACACTGAAAAAACAACGCACGGACGCGAGCACACGTCACGCGGAGACACGTGAAGCTCGGATATCCGGTGCGGAGAGACATGCAGTCACCTCCTCGCGGCGCATCTGCGCCCGAGCTTTTCTGTTAGTTTGCCCCCTTTGAACACAGAGGGCGCAGGGAAGACCGGGAGCTCGCCGCCCCCATGGCCCCCGTGCGGAAAAAATGCACGGGGCAGGAACCACAGGTTCGGCTGGGACATCCCGGCCTTCCCCGCGCGATGGCTTTACGGCTTACTCCGTGCTCTCCCCAGGGACCGGCTGTCTTGCCCCTGTCATCAGCGCCATCGCAGGCGCAAACTTGATCTCAGCACCGGGAGATCAGGACCACACGGCTTGACCGTGCGCATCGAACCGTTCGTCGGCACGATCGCTCGCGCTGCAGTTCGATACGCCCATCGCATCCCGCACCCAACGCTCGTGACGACCGCGAAACGCCCCTCAGATCGAGGCGGGACAAGCGGAGTGAACATCAAATTCTGAAAAATGGAAACAGCAATATTTTTGCCGATAGGACTGGACACGAGTGATCCAGCTGAACTCGCTGACGAAATCAGTCCATCGGCGCACACGGAATTGACAGCTCGACAGGCCATGAGCCGGTAGCGCGCGCCGCAAATCCAACAAATATGCGCGGCCGATTTGCCCGACGGGCGGGCGGGGGTCGCGTAACAAGAGACGCGAGGGGAGGAGACCAGATCGCGCTGGAGCTGAACGTGATCAAGAACTCGGTATCGATAAGGCCTCCAGCTCCTCGATGCCGACAGGAGGCCTGCTTCGCCACCCCATGATGAAAGCGCGCTTGGCCAGGCCGTCCTGAACACGAGCGATCTGGGTCCGCTCTCTGGCAATCCGCGCTTGCAGCAGGGGATCGCGAGTTCCGGAGGCGGCGAGGCATTTGTTGATCACCCAACCGAACGGCTCGATGCCGGCGCGCCGCAGGTCCTCTTGGAGAGCGGCGGCCTCCGAAACGGGCGTCGTTTCCGGCAGGGTCACCAGGATGATCTGCGTGTAGCTGGAATCCTGCAATCGCATCAGCGGCGTGATCAGCCGGCCAGCGGCGCTCGGCTCCAATTGGCTCGTCATCTGGCGATGATAGGCCCCGGTCGCATCGAGCAGGAGCAGAGTATGACCGGTCGGCGCCGTATCGAGCACCACAAAGGCGCTCCGGGCTTCCGCAACCACGTGCGAGAAGGCATGGAAAACGGCGACTTCCTCCGTGCAGGGCGAAGCCAGGTCCTCAAGCAGGAGCGCCTTGCCCTGCTCATCCAGGTCGCGGCCACGGCTCGCCAGTATCTTCGCGACATAGCGCTCCGTCTCGCGCCGAGGATCGATCCGATCCACCGTCAGCCCGGGCATCGCGGCATCAACGACATCCGTGACGTGGGCCGCTGGATCGGTCGTGCTGAGATGGACGGCATGTCCGCGTCTCGCAAGGCCGACAGCGATGGCAGCGGCAACCGTCGTCTTCCCGACGCCGCCCTTGCCCATGACCATGATGAGGCCGCTATTGCGGTGAGCAATGTCATCGACCAAACGGTCGAGGCCCTGCAGGCCGACCGGCACTCCGACTTGCTCGCCAGTCGACGTCTCAAGCCGTGGACTGGACGACGACAACACGGCCCTGAGCGCCGCGAGACCCACAATGTCGAACCCAACCAATGGGACGTCGTCCCGCGGCAGCTTTCGCAGCGAATCCGGCATCGAGGCGAGCGCCTCATCCTGATCCCGCTCGAGTGCGCTTGCGACCGCGTCGGCAGGGTCAGTGGCGTGAAAGCGTCCGTTCACGACGAGTGTCTGATTGGAGAGGTTGAGTGCATCAAGTTCGCTCGACGTTCGCGCCGCCTCCCGGATTGCACTCCGGTCGGCGCGGGTCACCAGGACCACGGTCGTCCGCCGAGGATCGCCCAGCGCTTGAAGCGCTTGTCGAAAACGATCCTCCTGCATCTTCAAACCCGAATGTGGGCCGAGGCACGATGCTCCGCGGTCGTTGTCCTTCAGGAAACCGGTCCAAGCCTTCGGCAGGCTCAGAAGCCGCAAGGTGTGGCCGGTCGGGGCCGTATCGAAGATGATATGGTCGTAACCCGCTCTGTCCCCGTCCAGCAATCCGACGAACTCGTCGAATGCGGCAATCTCGGTGGTGCATGCGCCGGAAAGCTGCTCGCGTATGGTCGATCTCTCCTGATCCGTCACCGTGGGCTCGAGCTGTTCGAGCACGCGAGCTCGGTAGCTCTCGGCTGCGGCCTCAGGGTCGATATTCATCGCGAAGAGCCTTGCCGCGTTCGGCACCGGCACCGGGCTGTCAGTTAGTTCAACTTCCAACATCTCGTCGAGGTTCGACGCAGGATCGGTGCTGACCAGAAGGACACGCAATCCACGGTCCGCGAGACTGATGGCGGTCGCACAAGCGAGCGACGTCTTGCCCACACCGCCCTTGCCAGTGAAAAAGAGAAAGGGCGTCGGAGCGTTCAGCGCACGCAATCGAAGCATTCAAATCCCTTCCAGGTGATCGTGGTGCGGCATTGCCGACCCGGGAGTCGGTAAGATTTTTGTCGCCGGCGTTCGCTCGATTCGGTGCATGAACTCGGCGCGGAGTGCTAGACCGACTTCGACGTCCTTTCGGGTCACCAATCATGGTACCTTTTCGTGCCTTGATCGGTTGCCGCAGACCAATCGATTCGTAGAGCCCCGGCACGACTCCTTGTTGCGATGGATCAATAATCGTGTTGCAGGAGCGCACCCATCGTCGGCATTGCGGCAGCCGCCGTGTGCGAGTCAGGACGTGGAAGATCCCAGCCCTGGATGTAGCCCCGCACCTTCCGGCGTAAGACACGAGAAGCAAAATTGCTGTGGCTGACGCGAGCAGGTCGAATGCTCACGTCTCGGCTCCATGTCCGTCACGCGGGACCGTCGCTCACGCTGCGTTCAGAACGCCGCGCACATGCTCTGCACGCGCCGGACGGATCGCCGTTGGCGCATTCAGCAGGTCGGAACTCCAAAGCCGCCTCTTGTTGGCTTGCGGTGGAACCGCAGGCCTCCAGAAGGGTTGCTCCGCAGTTCCACGCAACAGAGTGAGAATAAGTTGAATCGCCGTCAGTTCATTCAATCTGCGGCTGCGATCCCGGTCGCCGCGTCCCTGGCGCGGAGCGCGTCCGCAGCGCCGCCTGCGGCTCAGCCGTTCAGTGCAGCCACCGTGCGCGACCTCGCACGCGCCCTCGCGGCCAAGCCATTCGCCGCGCCGGACGACAAGCTGCCGGACGCGCTGGCGAAGCTCGACTACGATGCCTATCGTTCGATCCGCTTCCTGCCGGACCACGCGCTGTGGCGCGGCGACGACCTGCCGTTCCAGGCGCAGTTCTTCCATCGCGGCTCGATCTACAAGGACCGGGTCGACATCTACGAGGTTGCGGACGGACAGGCCAGGCCCGTGGCCTATCGTCCCGAGGACTTCGCATTCGGCCAGCAGGTCGCGGCGTTCCCGGCGGCCGACCTCGGCTTCGCCGGCTTCCGCATCCATGCGCCGATGAACCGGCCGGACTACTATGACGAGGTCTGCGTGTTCCTCGGCGCGAGCTATTTTCGCGCGGTGGCCAAGGGTGAGATCTATGGTCTCTCCGCGCGGGGACTTTCCATCGACACCGGCGAGGCGAAGGGCGAGGAATTCCCCGTCTTCAAGGCGTTCTGGCTGGAGAAGCCGACGCCGGGCGCCACCGCGATGGTGGTGCACGCGCTGCTCGACAGCAAGAGCGCGACCGGTTCCTACCGCTTCACCATTCGTCCCGGCGAGACCACCGTGTTCGACGTCGAGGCCTCGCTGTACCCGCGCGTCGAGATCGGCCATGCCGGGCTGGCGCCGATGACCAGCATGTTCTTCTTCGGACCGAACGACCGCAACGAGGCCGACGACTTCCGACCCGCGGTGCATGATTCCGACGGGCTTGCGATGTTCAACGGCAAGGGCGAGCAGCTGTGGCGTCCCTTGAGCAATCCGCGCGACCTGCAAGTCAGCGTGTTCAACGACCTCAATCCGCGCGGCTTCGGCCTGATGCAGCGCGAGCGCAGCTATGCCGCCTATCAGGATCTGGAATCGCATTTCGAACGGCGGCCGAGCCTGTGGATCGAGCCGATCGGCGACTGGGGCGAAGGCGCCGTGGTGCTGTTCGAGATTCCGACCAAGCAGGAGATCCACGACAACATCGCCGCATTCTGGCGGCCTAAGACGCCGCTCGCCGCCAAGGGCGAGCACAACATGACCTATCGCCTGCATTGGGGCCAGGACGCGCCGAAGCCGCACGCGCTGGCGCGCTTCACCCGCACCGGCGTCGGCGTTCACGGCGAAGGCCGGCTGTTCGTGCTGGAGCTCGAAGGCGACGCCCTGAAAGGGCTCGATCCGGCGCAGATCAAGGGCGTGGTGAGCGCCGACAAGGCCGAGGTGACCAACATCGTCACGCAGCCCAATCCCGAGACGGGCGGATGGCGGCTGAGCTTCCAATGCGCCGTCAATAGCGCACCGGTCGAGTTGCGCGCGGAGCTGACCGCCAACGACAAGCTCGTCTCCGAAAGCTGGATCTACCGATGGACGCCGTAGCCGCAGAGACGATGCGCGCGCCTCGTCGCGCGGAGATCAACGGCCTGCTGCCCCCAGAAGCGCCGCTCGCGATGCAGCCGTCGCCGCTCCATCATGTTCCGGCGGCGACGCAGGCGATCACGAGCGGGCCACGCATCGCGTTCCGACGCATGCTGATCTTCGCCGGCACGGCCGCGCTGACGCTGGCCGGCTGCACCAGGATGTACGAGGTGGTCGATGTCGGCGGCGTGACCGTGCTGGAAGGCATGGTGCTGGTGCTGTTCTCGATCCTGCTCGCCTGGATCGCCTTTGCTTTCGTGTCGGCGCTGGCCGGCTTCTGCGCGATGTTCGCGCGCCGCCGCGATACGATCGCGATCGACGTCGAAGGTCCGCTGCCCGGACTCTCGAGCCGCACGGCGATGCTGCTGCCGACCTACAATGAGGATCCGCACGCGGTGATGGTGCGCTTGCGCGCCATGATCGAGTCCGTGGCGGAGACCGGCCAGGCCGAGCGCTTCGACTGGTTCCTGCTCAGCGACACCACCGATCCCGACATCTGGATCGGCGAGGAGGCCGCGTTCCTGGCGCTGCGCGAGGCGTGCGGCACCGATCGCGTGTTCTACCGGCACCGCGCCGACAATGTCGCCCGCAAGGCGGGCAACATCGCCGAGTGGGTGCGGCGCTTCGGCGCGGCCTATGATCACATGATCATCCTCGACGCCGACAGCCTGATGAGCGGCGCGACCGTGGTGCGGCTGGCGCATGCGATGGAGCACGCCCCTCAGGCGGCGCTGATCCAGACCCTGCCCGTGATCGTCAACGGCACCAGCCTGTTCGCGCGATTGCAGCAATTCGCCGGCCGGCTCTACGGACCTGTCATCGCCGCCGGCAATGCCTGGTGGTACGGCGCAGAAGGCAATTACTGGGGCCACAACGCCATCATCCGCATCGCCGCGTTCGCGCAGGACGCGGCCTTGCCGGAGTTGCGCGGGCGAAAACCGTTCGGCGGGCATATTCTCAGCCACGACTTCATCGAGGCCGCGCTGATGCGCCGCGCCGGCTGGGGAATCTACATGACGGTCGACCTCGACGGCAGCTACGAGGAAGTGCCGCCATCGCTGATCGATCACGCCGCGCGCGATCGGCGCTGGTGCCAGGGCAATCTGCAGCATCTGGCGGTGCTGCCGGCGCGCGGCCTGCACTGGGTGTCGCGGCTGCACCTGTTGATCGGCATCGGCGCCTACATCACCGCGCCGCTCTGGTTCGCGTTCCTCGTGCTCGGCATCCTGATTTCGCTGCAGGCCAATTTCGTCCGCCCGGAATATTTCCCGAAGGGCTTTGCGCTGTTTCCGAGCTGGCCGGCGCAGGATCCGGTGCTCGCCGCCCAGGTCTTTGCCGCGACCCTGGGGCTGCTGATGGTGCCGAAGCTGCTCGCCTGCCTCGCGGCCCTGTTCACGCCGGCGCGGCGCCGCGGCTTCGGCGGCGGGCTGCGCCTCTGCGTCGCGGTGTCGGCTGAGACCGTGCTGGCTGCGCTGATCGCGCCATCGATGATGATCTTCCAGTCGGTCGCCGTGATCGAGATCCTGCTCGGGCGCGACGCCGGGTGGCAGGTGCAGCGCCGCAGCGACGGCGGCGTGAGCCGGCAGGAGATCTATCGCAAGTTCGCGCTGCCCACCCTGTGCGGCCTCGCCATGGCTGCCAGCGCCTATGCGGTGTCGCTGCCGCTGCTCGCCTGGATGTCGCCGGTCATCGCCGGCCTCGTGCTGTCGATTCCGATCGGCCTTCTGACGGGCGGCCGCGGCACCGGCGCCGGCCTGTTCGTGACGCCCGAGGACCGGACGCCGCCGCGCGTGCTGATGCGGGCGCGGGAGCTTGCCCGCGAGCCGGAGCCCCGCCGCGAGGCCGCGCTGGTCGCGCTGCAGCGGAATGCCGAGCTGC
Organism: Bradyrhizobium sp. SZCCHNR1015; assembly: GCF_032489875.1. Classification (NCBI taxonomy): domain Bacteria; kingdom Pseudomonadati; phylum Pseudomonadota; class Alphaproteobacteria; order Hyphomicrobiales; family Nitrobacteraceae; genus Bradyrhizobium; species Bradyrhizobium sp. SZCCHNR1015. The sequence goes on along the minus strand of NZ_JAUEYW010000012.1, from coordinate 276,058 downwards.
GGCGACAGCATGTCGATGCCCTGCCCGCGCCACGGCGCCGCGAGCCGGGTGACATCGATGTCGAGCTGACGACGGCGAAGGCCAGGATTGCCGACGCGGCCTGCTTCAGGGACGCGATCGACTTCCTCTCCCGCCGCGAAACGCTCGCCGTGCTCAACGATCGCACCACGATCGAGCGGCTCGTCAAGCTGCCGGCCGCCGAGGCATGAGCCCGGGCTACTTGGTCAGATGCGCCGAGGCGATCGCCTGCTGGAACAGAGCGGTCAATGCGGCGCCGATGCTGCCGCTGGAATCCACCTCGTAGTAGTAGCCGGGGCTGGCGCAAGACTTCATGATATTGCCGATGTCGCTGCGCCACGGGGCGATGTAGGTCGTGTACCAGCTGTTGTTGGTGATCGCGAGATAGGTGGTGTAGAGCACCGCGATCTTGATGCCGCGCGCCTTCAGGGAGGTGCAGGTCGCGGTGTTCAGCGGCTCCTGGCAGCGTCCGCCGGAGAGCACGGTCTTGCTGCAGGTGGTGGGATAGGAATAGTCGGCGACGCCGTCGGCGACGAAGAACAGCCATTTCTGCGGCTTGGTCGACGAGCCGTCGCCCTGCGTCGGGATCACGCCGTTCATGGCGGACATCGCGCCGTCGTAATCGGTGCACATGTCGTTGTTGTAGCCGCTATAGGGGATCGTCATCAGGTCGAGCGCGCCGACCGACGACTTCACCGACGACATGCTCGACGACAGGCTGGCGATGGTGGTCAATCCCAGCGAGCCGCAGTCGCTGCCCAGGCTGTAGACCGCCATGCGGTACTGGTTGCTGACGACCTGGCTGGCGGTCGCGGTGTCCGTCAGCGACTGCGTCGCCGACCTGACGACGTCGATCCGCATCGTCACGCCCTTCTTCTTGGCGATGGAATAATAGCTGTTGGTCTGCAGCGTCTTCTTCGTGCTCGACGTATAGGTGTCGTGGCAGGCGAAGGCGCACTTGTCGGAGGTCGCATTCTGCAGCGTCGTCATGTCGGCCGTGGTTGCGCCGAGGCCCTGCGACGGCGAATTGTCGAGCAGAACGTAGAAGTCCATGTAGGTCGGGAACGAGGCCGAAGCCGACGACGAGGCCGAGACCGTCATGGTCGGGTAGCCGAACATGTGCATGAAGGCCGTCTTGACCACCACGCTGGCGCTGCCGGTCACGGTCCGCGCCGTGACGCTATCGCTGATATCGATGTTCAGCGAGTCCGCCGCCAGATTATGCGCCGCCATCTGGCCGTTGAACATGTTGGTCGCCGCCGTCTTGGCGTCCGACGCGGCGCCGCGCATGGCGGTGTAGCCGGTCGCAGCCAGCATCGCGGCGTCCATCGAAGCCGACAGCTTCGCCTTGGCGCGCACGGCCATCGAATAGTCGATCGCCGAGCCGACGAAGGCGAGGATCGGGAGCAGGGCAAGCGCGAAGATGATCGCGATATTGCCGCTCTGGTCGCGACGGAACCGCGACAATAGGCTGAGGTATCTATTTCCGGCCAGCACGGCCACACTCCAACAAACACGGTGATGTTGCCGAAGATGTTGCGGATCAACCGTTGCATTGGAATTGATGGAATTGCAGAGAATTCGTTACGTTGCGTTTCCGATTGTCGTAAGCGGTGTCGATGCACCACTCGAAGCGACATGACCGCCATGCGGACGGTTTTCGTGGGCCGGCACGACACCGAATGACGGACGGGTCTCGTCCGCCCGCCCGCCCGATCTGCGCGGCGCCCCTCCTCTGGTACCCCGATTGCAAAGCGGCTGCGCCGATTGCATAGTCCGCGCGGTTTGCAGCGCCGGGGCGCGCTGATTCTCTGGGGGAGTTGGGGACGACGATGGCGGATGCCGATCTTGATGCCGTGATCCGGCAACTGGCCAAGCAGCAGAACAAGGCTATTCTGGCCGCGGCGAAAAAGCGCAAGGACCGCTTCAACGGCATGGCCGTCAAGGCCAAGGACAAGGACGCCAAGGAGCGCTTCAAGCTGCTCGCGCGCGAGGCGGTCGAGCAGGCCAATGCCGCCGCCCGACGGCTCCTGATCTCCGCCGACAACGTCGCGGACAGCTACGCCCGCGCGATGCGCCAGGCCGCCGCCGCGGAGCTGCCCAGGAAGCCGGAGACCAAGCAGCCGGAGAAGAAGGCCGACGGTGCGGCGGCCAAGCCGCAAGGCGGCAAGGCGACGAGCAAGGCGGCCGGGAACGATCCAGCCAAGCCCACACCGAAGAAGGCCGCGCCGAAGAAGGCCGCCAAGAAGGCTTGAGCCGGGCTCCGAACGTGGGAGCCTCCCTCCGCAAGATTGCGCCCTCGACAACAACCTTCGCCGGGCCTTTCGACTTGCCTCCGCAACAATCTGTCCGGATGACTGCATGAAGGTGCTGGTTTGGCATGTGCCAAGCAGATGTTCATGCTCATCGTGAAGCTACGGCTTCAGGACGACAGAGAACAGGCGAAAGCCCGCGATCTTCGGAAACGCCTCCGCGGCCTCGGGCGAGACCAGGGCCACCACGGCCGCGCTCACCTCGCCATTGTTCAACCGGGTGATCGCGGTGGCCTGCCCTTCCAGCAGCAGCACCTCCGTCGCACCGGCCGCATTCATGGCCGCGGTGATCTTCGCGTTGGACTTGGCATAGCGCTCGTCGATCGCGATCACCTTGCCGCTGAGATCGCCTACGCCACGCACGGTGGGACGCGCCAGCAGCACAGCGACGAGAGGACTTTCGCCGGGTCCTTCGGGGACACGCAGCGCGGTCATCCGCTCGGCGAGCTCGGCGGCCACCGTCACCGCAGCCACCATGACGTCGTTCTGGACCTTGGCCGGACTCGGCGTGTCCGTCGTGGCGGCGGGGGTCTTGATCACCGGCGAAGGTGCTCCGTCAGCCGGCGCAGGCGAACCGGGCCGCGGCGTTCGCGCCGGCGCCGCGAGCGGCTTCTCGATCGGTTTGTCAACCGGCCTTTCAGTCGGCTTCTCAGCCGGCTTGGCGGTGACGATTTGCGACTTGACCCGGCGCTTTGCGGCACGGGCGTGCCTGCGCTGCAGAGCCGCGCGGCGCGCGACCGCAGGCTTGTGGATCGTGGTGGCAGGCTCCAATGATTGCGGCGACTGGTCGGCGACGGGACCGTCCACGCATGGCCTTCCGCTCAGATCGACGCAAGACGATGCCACCTGCGGCGTGACCTGGTGGCTGCAGCCGGCCAGCGCCAAGGTTGAAACGACGGCCAACGCGCCGAGACAAAGCGCTCTCACTTTTCCGCTCCTGACGACTCTCCCGCGCACGAGACGCGCCTCTGCTCTGGCCTGCTATTTCAAGGGTCATCGGTTAAACTCAGGCTTAAGCGCCGGTCCCGGCACGCGGACTCAGTGAGGCGTGGTTAATGTCGCGCGCACAAGGCGGCGACATTGGCCGGCCTCGACCGCGCGACTCAAGCATTCCCCCAGCCGACATCAAATAGGCTTCACGGACAGCGATCTTCGGGGGCTGCGATTGAGGGGCGCGCTTGCGGACCACGGACATGCGGGATGGGCCAATGAATGTCGACAGCACGGCATCTGCCGTGTGCGTTGCCGTGGGTCTGGGCCTCGGCACAGCCAGCGATCGGGGCGGTTCACGGCGCTCGCCGGCCGCTCCGTGAGCTTCACCGCCAAGCTGGTCGGGCCGGAACGTCCGATCTACGAGCTGACGGATTGACGCAGCCGGCCGGTGCGGCACGCTGCGCCCGGCACGAATTCCGTTGATCGGATCGCCGCGCGCCGCCATGTTGCGGCAGGCTCGTCGCGACGCGCCGCGTTCCCTGCGCCCGCCGCGGCGGAACGAAGCGCCGCCGCAGATGTTTCTCGAACTTGCGAAGGATGCTCCATGGCCAAGACAGACCCCGCAGCCGGCAAGCCGATCGCCAATGCCGCGCTCGCCAACATTCCGCGGCTGATCACGGCCTATTATGCGCTGAAGCCCGACCCGCACGAGCCGACCCAGCGCGTCGCGTTCGGCACGTCGGGCCATCGCGGCTCGTCGTTGAAGACCGGCTTCAACGAGAACCACATTCTCGCCACCAGCCAGGCGCTCTGCGACTACCGCCGCCAGCAGGGCCTCGACGGCCCCCTCTTCGTCGGCATCGACACCCACGCGCTGGCCGAGCCCGCGCTGGCCAGCGCGCTCGAAGTGTTCGGCGCCAATGGCGTCGAGGTGATGGTCGACAAGGACGGCGGCTACACGCCGACACCGGTGATCTCGCACGCCATCATCTCCTACAACAAGGGCCGCACGGCGCATCTCGCCGACGGCGTCGTCATCACGCCGTCGCACAATCCGCCGGAGGATGGCGGCTACAAATACAATCCGCCGCATGGCGGCCCCGCCGACACCGATGCGACGGGCGAGATCGAGCGGCAGGCCAATGTCTATCTGGCCAACGACCTCGATGGCGTATCGCGCATCAGCTACAGCCGGGCCAAGCAGAGCGGCTCGGTGCACACCTACGACTACATCACGCCCTACGTCGCCGATCTCGCCAACACCGTCGATCTCGAGGCCGTCAAGTCCGCGGGCATCAAGATCGGCATCGATCCGCTCGGCGGCGCGGCGATTGCCTATTGGGCGCCGATCATCGAGCGCTACGGCCTCAATGCCACCATCGTCAACGATCTCGTCGATCCGACCTTCCGGTTCATGACCGCGGACTGGGACGGCAAGATCCGCATGGACTGCTCGTCGCCCTATGCGATGGCGAGCCTGATCGGCATGCGCGAGCGCTTCGACGTCGCGTTTGCCAACGACACCGACGCCGACCGCCATGGCATCGTCACGCGCTCGGGCGGGCTGATGAATCCGAACCACTATCTGGCGACCGCGATCTCCTATCTGTTCGCGCACCGGCCCGACTGGCGCAGCGACGCCGCCATCGGCAAGACCATCGTGTCGAGCTCGCTGATCGATCGCGTCGCGCAGAAGCTCGGCCGCAAGCTGGTGGAGACGCCGGTCGGCTTCAAATGGTTCGTCGAAGGGCTCGGCTCCGGAAGCTTCGGCTTCGCCGGCGAGGAGAGCGCAGGCGCCTCGTTCCTGAAGCGCGACGGCACGGTGTGGACCACCGACAAGGACGGCCTGATCCTCGGGCTGCTCGCGGCCGAGATCATGGCCAGGCGCGGCCGCGACCCGAGCGAGCTCTACAAGGAGCTGACGGCAGAGCTCGGCGCGCCGGTCTATGAGCGCATCGACGTGCCGGCGAGCCCGCCGGCAAAGGCGGCGCTGAAGGCGCTGACGCCGGAAATGCTGAACCTGAAGGAGCTCGCCGGCGATCCCGTCCGCATGGTGCATACCAAGGCTCCGGGCAACGGCCAGTCGTTCGGCGGCATCAAGGTCGAGACCGACTACGGCTGGTTCGCGGCGCGCCCCTCCGGCACCGAGGACGTCAACAAGCTCTATGCCGAGAGTTTTCGCGACGCCGAGCATCTCAAGCGGATCCAGAGCGAGGCCCAGGCGGCGCTGGCGAAGGTTGGGTGAAGAGGGCGAGTAGCGAATGGGGGCTTCCTCATCCCCTATTCGCTACTCCCTATTCGCCATTCGCCCCTTTCCACCATTCGCTTCCCCCTCGCCTTTTCCTTTCCCTCCGTATCGGATATCGATGGATGGACAAGGAATTAGACAGCCATCGGTGAGACCGGATGCGAAGCTCTTCGACTGCCTTGCGCGTCACCTTCAGCGCGCTCGCAACCTCGTTCATGCTGGTTGTCAGCGCGTCGGCGCAAATGGCGCCGGAGGCTGCGGCGCCGCGGCCCAAGCCGGCGCCATCGATGCGCGCCGCGGCCTGCCATAACGGCCAGAGCTTCGACCGGTTTCTCGCCGAGCTGAAGCAGCGTGCCATTGCCGAAGGCGTGTCTCAGAGCGCGATCGCGGCCGCCTCGCCCTACCTCACCTACAACCAGGGCATCGTCAATCGCGACCGCGGCCAGCGCGTGTTCGGTCAATTGTTCACCGAGTTCGCCGGCCGGATGGCCGCGCCCTACCGGATGCAGAACGGCCAGCAGCACATCAAGGCGCACGCGGCAGCGTTCGCGCGCGCCGAGAAGGAGTATGGCGTGCCCCCGGCGGTCATCGCCGCGTTCTGGGGTCTGGAGAGCGATTTCGGCGCCAACATGGGCAATTTGCCGGTGCTGCCGTCACTGGTGTCGCTGGCCTATGACTGCCGCCGCAGCGAGCGCTTCCAGAACGAGACCATCGCCGCATTGAAGGTCATCGACCGCGGCGATCTCACGCCGTCAGAGATGATCGGCTCCTGGGCTGGCGAGCTCGGCCAGACCCAGTTCCTGCCGACCCACTACGTCACCTATGCCGTCGACTATGACGGCGACGGCCGCCGCGATCTCCTGCGCAGCGCGCCCGACGTGATCGGCTCGACCGCCAACTACATCGCGACCGGACTGAAATGGCGCCGCGGCGAGCCGTGGCTGGAGGAGATCCGCGTGCCGCAGACGTTTCCCTGGGAGCAGGCCGACCTCACCGTCAAGGCGCCGCGCAGCAAATGGACCGCCCTCGGCGTGACCTATGCCGATGGCCGGCCGCTGCCGAACGATGCGCTCGAAGGCTCGGTGCTGCTGCCGATGGGCCGCAACGGCCCGGCGTTCCTGGCCTATGCCAACTTCGCCGCTTATACCGAATGGAACAACTCGCTGATCTATTCGACCACGGCCGGCTACCTCGCCGCCCGCATCGCCGGCGCGCCGCCAATGCGCAAGCCCGCCGGTCCCGTGGCGCAACTGCCGTTCAACGAGATCAAGGAGCTGCAGCAGCTGCTGGTGAAGGCCGGCTTCGACGTCGGCAAGGTCGACGGCGTGCTGGGACAGCAGAGTCGCACCGCGGTCAAGACGATGCAGCTGCGGCTGGGGCTGCCGGCCGACTCCTGGCCCACGGCAGAGCTGCTCACGCGGATGCGTGGAAACACGCCGCGGGCGCAGGCGGCACCGGCTTCAACGACAGCGACGCGGTGAGCGCACATCGGCGGGCGACGCCCGCGCGTGGCGCGTAAGAGCCCAAACGAGTCGATGACCTCTTACGACCCGGCGCGCAGCCGCGTTGGCCAGCCGACACGGACCAAGGTTTCATCCGGGTCGGATTGCGCGAACTCGTACATCCCCCAAGGCTTGTCTTCGGGCGTTTGCTGAAACTCCCGCGCCGCGGCGTCGACATCCTCGACATAGAGGTAGAGTCCAAAGGGGTTTCGGCCCGGCGTCAGCCATCCCTCGACCGCGTCCGTCAGGTGCAGAGATCCACCTTGCGGATTCGACAGCATGCGATAGGTGTCGGGCTCACCCGGAGCCGGCCTGTCGCTGTCCGGGCGCGCAAAGCCGAGCCGATTGTAGAACCGCTCCGAGGCATCGAGATCATTGCACGGCAGGATGGCGATCAAAGCTCCGGAACGGATCATGCGTGTCCTCCGATGTCATGCGACCATCGTCCGCTCCTCCCAATTCCAATCTATCACCTTGGAATTGGACCGCGAGATGATCGCTCCGGACACAAAAGCGGGAGCTGACGGACAACTCGAGCCCGTCGGCTTGTCACAATGATCTCCATCCCGAGCATGGTCGGCAACTCAGCCGAATGAGCCGTCGCCGTCATGCCTGCCTCAGTACGGGTGCCGGTCCTTCTTGTCCATCCAGGCCTTATACGCCTTCAGGCCGGTGTCCCGCTCGAAATTCTCCACGACCTCGATCCGGCGTTGCGTCCACGGCTTGGCGAAATCCTCATACTGGAAGGCATGCGCCTGATGGATGCCAGTCGTGCGACAGCAGTGGCGACCGCCTATTTGCCGCGACATCGAAAATCGCTGAGAACGCCGGCGACGGCCAGCTCGCATAGACGAGGTGATATGCCGGGAACGGTAGGGCAGCAATCCGCCAGCGCCCGGAAAAACCGGAAAGATGCAGTTGCATTCTCTTGAACGCCGCCCCATCTCCGAGGGCGCGCGCTTTCGTCGCGACGTCTCCTGCCAAGAGAGAGCATCACATGTCCTTCTACGATTCGACCGTCCCGGCCTACCTCCAGATCCTCGGCAGCCTGTCCGGCCTGCTCAGCAAGGCCGAGGCCCATTGCGAAGCCAGGAAGATCGCCCCCGAGGTGCTGCTCGGCGCACGCCTGTATCCGGACATGCTGCCGCTCTCCAAGCAGATCCAGCTCGCCTGCGACTTCGCCGCCAAGGGGTGCGCGCGGCTGTCCCACAGCGAGATCCCCAGCACGCCCGACACCGAGACGAGTTTCGCCGAGCTCCGCCAGCGGCTCGCCAAGACCGTCGATTACCTCAAGGCGTTCACGCCGGCGCAGTTCGACGGGGCCGATAGCCGCGACGTGACCTTTCCGAGCGGGCCCAACACCACCCTGACCCTGAAGGGGCAGGACTTCGTTAACCGCGTCTCGTTTCCCAACTTCTATTTCCACGCTGCGATCGCTCACGGCATTCTCCGCCACAACGGCGTCGACATCGGCAAGCGGGACTTCCTGGGCGTGGCCTGATCCCCTTTCGTGCACTGCGACAGGCTGTCCAGCGGACGGCCAGTCGCGGCCGCTCCATCGCGCGGCTCGTCTGCGCCGGACGGATACCTCCCGGCATTGCGCTGTTCGCGGCAATGCACAACTGACCTGAATCCCCTGCTCCTCCCTCCTGGAAAGACCCCGATGAGTGCATCCAAACTGTTCGAGCCGTACCAGCTCGGTCCGATCACCCTCGCCAACCGCGTCGTGATGGCGCCGCTGACGCGCAACCGCGCCGTCGAAGGCCTCGCCGCTGGTCCGCTGACGGCCGAGTACTACGCCCAGCGCGCCTCGGCCGGCCTCCTGATCTCCGAGGCGAGCCAGGTCTCGCAGCAGGGTCAGGGCTATCAGGACACGCCCGGCATCTATTCCAAGGCGCAGATCGCCGGCTGGCGCAAGGTGACCGACGCGGTGCACGCCAAGGGCGGCCGCATCTTCATCCAGCTCTGGCATGTCGGCCGCATCTCCCATGTCTCGCTGCAGCCGAACGGCGGCGCACCGGTCGCGCCGTCGGCCGTTGCCGCCAAGACCAAGACCTTCGTCGGCGGCGCCTTCACCGACGTCTCAGCGCCGCGCGCGCTCGAGCTCGGCGAAATTCCCGGCATCGTCGCGGCATTCAAGCAGGCCGCATTGAATGCGATCGAGGCCGGATTCGACGGCGTCGAGATCCACGGCGCCAACGGCTATCTGCTCGACCAGTTCGCCAAGGACGGCGCCAACAAGCGCACCGATGCCTATGGCGGGTCGATCGAGAACCGCGCAAAGCTGATGCTCGAGGTCGCCAAGGCCGTCTCGGAGGCGATCGGCGCCGACAAGACCGGCATCCGTCTGTCGCCGGTGACGCCGGCCAACGACATCTCGGATTCCAATCCGCAGGCGCTGTTCGACTACATCGTCGACCAGCTCGCGGCACTGAATCTGGTCTACATCCACGTGATCGAGGGGGCGACCGGCGGCCCGCGCGACGTTGCACCGTTCGACTACGCCTCGCTGCGCAAGCGCTTCAACGGCACCTACATCGCCAACAACGGCTATGACCTCGCGCTCGCGAACAAGCAGCTCGATGCCAACGCGGCCGACCTGATCGCCTTCGGTCGGCCGTTCATCGCCAATCCCGACTTGGTCGAGCGGCTCAAGACGGGCGCAGCTCTCAACGAGCTCGACCGCGCCACCCTCTATGGCGGCGGCGAAAAGGGCTACACCGACTATCCGACGCTGAAAGCGGCGCAAGCGGCGGAGTAATCGTCATCTCGTAGGGTGGGCAAAGCGCTGCCGCCAGGCGGCGCGTGCCCACCGTGCATCCGCGCAAGCGGAGGGAATGGTGGGCACGGCGCGCAAGAGACCGCGTCTGACGCAGCATGTCGCTTGCGCGCCTTTGCCTACCCTACAGCCCCGCGATCCAGCACATCCCCACCTACATCATGCTGCCCGGCAGGAAGCAGCGCACATCGATGCGCAGGCCCGTATTCAGCTCGCGATAATACACGGGCCATACCATCGTCCGGCCGGCGCGATTGGGCTCAGTCACCACGGCCTCTTCCGGAACGACCCACCATTGGCCTTCAATGCGGACACGATAGCGGCCATCCTTCGTGTCCCAATCCGTGTCCGAGAGCGCGGTGCCATCCGCATCCGAGCAGCACGGCCCCCTGCCCGAACGCAAACTCTCGAACCAGCCCTTGAGCGGAGAATTGGCATAACGCCCGTCGAGATCGCGCGCCGTCGCATCGCCAAGCAGCAGAGAATGCGCACCTATACCGCCGGCGAGAGTCGCGACCGAGATTGTCGCTCGTACCCAACGGCGGACGTGGGGCCGGCGAACGGCATCCACCAATAATGAGACGATCGATACAAGGCTTGAAGATCTACGACTCATGTGCACACCTCGCTGCTCGATACGATGCGCAATAGCTGGTCGGCTTCTGTGGCGGAAGTTCGTAGTTGACGGAGGCCGGCAGCAACTAATCGCGATGCTTCGTAAATTCCAAGAGCAGGCAACGATCCCGCTCACGAGGCCAGCGGGATAATTGCCCGAGACCCGGCGTGAGCAGGCCCCTCGACGATTCATGCAGGCTGCGTAGGGTGGGCAAAGCGGCCGCCCCGCAGGCGTCGCGTGCCCACCGCGCACCCGCGCAACCGGAGGGAATGGTGGGCACGGTGCGCGATGGAGTTCAGCTCGCGGCATGCAGTGTCGCGCGCGCCTTTGTTCACCCTACGGCAGCGGAGACGCGTCGCGCCGCGCGCTGCGACGATGCAGCGACAAAAAGGCCGGGATTGCTCCCGGCCTCTTCGACGTCGTGCTTCGCAGGCTCTGCCAAAGGCGGACTCTTCAGAACTCCGCCCGCACCTTCAGCACCGCCGACTGCTCGAGATACTGGCTGCCGACCACGGCGTTGTAGCCCAGCGAGATCGACTGACGCTCGCCGAATGCCACCAGCTTGAGCGCGGCGCCCAGCTCGGCCAGGTTGCGTTCGGGCGACGGTCCGGCGGCGAAGAAGGTCGCGCCGCCGCCGGCGAAGCTTGCGGTCACGTTCTGCGCGGTGTTGCCGAACTCGTGCCGCCATGCCGCCAGCGTCTCCAGGCCGAAGCCGTAGGTCGAGGTCACCAGCAACGGAACCGAGGCGCGGAGGCCGAGGTTCGAGCGCACCGAATTGGTGGTCTGCTTGGCGATCGCGAGCGCAGCACCTGCGGTGCTGGTCTCGGTGTAGGCCTGCTGATCGAGGCGGGCATAGGTCACGCCGGCAAACGGCGTCAGCACGGCCTGATCCACCTTCACGGGCAGACCGAATTCACCGCGGAGCAGCGTCAGCCACCCCTTGTGGCTGCCGGAGGCGGTATCGGTGAAGCCCGCGAAGTTGATGCGGCGCGTGGTGGTGTAGTCGACCAGCGCGACGCCGGCGGAGCCGTTGACGTACCAGGACGGCTGGACATAGGCACCGTACACCGTGCCCTGATAGTGCTGCATCCCGACCGCATCGCCGGCGGCGGTCCGATCGTCCATCGCGCTGGTGGCATAGCCGAACGCGGCACCGACGCGGAAGGCACCATCGATCCGCTGATCGATGCCGGCAACGAGCCCCCCGGTATTGCCGCTGTAGCCGGCAACACCGGCCACGTCGCGCTGCGACGCATTGGTGCCGATCAGGCTGCCCCAGACGGTGCGTTCCGGTTCGGGCGCGATGGCCGGAGCCAGCGCTGCCTTCACCGTCGGACGGGCCTTGGTCGCATTGAAGGCCATCAGCATCGAGGTGAGCGGATCGGTGTCGTCGGCGAACGCCGAGGCGACGCGCGAATTGGGCGATGCGGCCGCGGCCGTCAGCCGGTTGTCGATCTGGTTCTGGAACAGCGATGCGGTGCTGAGCGGCACCTGGACCTGGGCGCCGTTCACGAACGGACGCAACTGATCGCCGGCGCTGCGCACCTCCCTGTCGGTGCCGAGGCTCTGCACCGCGCCGCCGAGCGCCTGCACCTGCGCGTTGCTGCCGCTGTAGCCAAGCAATCCGTTCAGCGCGGCGAGGCTGGAGGGCGAGATGCCGGCGATGGTCGCGGGCGACCGCACGGATGCATTCAGCAGCAGAGCCCCGGTGGACGTATCGGCCGTGAAGCCGACCAGCGCGCCGGAGAAATCGACGTCGAGCGGCGTCGCCGACACCGCCGTCGCGACGCGGTAGACATCGCCATGGCGCACGATGCCCTGAAGCGTCGGCGCGACCGTGCCCGCGCCCGCAAAGGTCACCGCGCCCGTGATGTTGCCGATCCTGGTCGACGGCGCCGCCGCGGTGCCGCCAGATCCGAAGATCGTGGTCCGCAGCACGACGCCATCGACGAGCTGCACGCCGGCCCCGCCGCTCACGGTGACCTGCGACTTCATCAGGTCCAGCATGCCGAAATTGACGATGCTGGCGAGGCTTGTCACGCCGTCGAGCGTCAGCGAATTGCTGCCGAGGCCGTTCTGCGCGACGACGTTGCCGCTGAAGCCGGTGCCCTTGAGCAGGATGGCATTCGTCGCGCCATCCTCGTCGTTGATGGTGATGTCGCCGCCGAGCGTGCCCGTGTTGACCAGATTGAATGTACGGGCGCCGAAGAACGTCGCCGCCTGGTTGGTGCTGGCGGCGCAGAGCGGGTCCGTGGTGTTGGTGCCGGCCGTCGGACAGGCGTTGCCGTTGGCATCCATGCCCGAGCCGGAACTGCTATAGGTGCCGGCGACGGTACCCGCGGTCGCCTTGGCAAAGGAGCCGCGCGAGGCGCTCTGGTCGACCGAGATCGATCCCGAGATCGTGCCGCTGTTGGTGATGTCATGCTCGCCCGAGCCGAGATAGAGGTTACCCTGGATCAGGCCGGCATTGGCGATGACGCTGTCGCGCGGGCCAGAGTTTGAGCCGCTGCCGGTCAGCGGGAAGGTCGATCCTGCGGCGAGACCGGCGGCGGTGGTCAGCGGATTGGTATCGAGCGCCAGGATGTCGCCCTTGATCACGCCGCTGGCGTTGTTGGTCAGCGTCAGCGCCTTGGTCTCCGTCACCGTCACGTTGCCGCTGGAGTCGAACTTGTAGAGCGGCGAATCCGGATTGCTGCCGGGGATGGTATCGAACTCGGCGCCGGCGAACGCTGCGATCGCCCAGTGACCGTCGTAGAAGCGGCTCGCCGCCGTCCAGCTCGTGTTGGCGATGGTGCCGGAGTTGGTGATCGAGGTGTCGGCCCGGCCGTAATAGGCAGCGGCATAGTTGCCGGTCGCCGAGATCGTACCGCCGGCGCGGTTGTTCACCACGAAGCTGTTGGTGTTGTCGTCGGAATAGAGCGCCGAGATGACCGCGAGGTTGGTGCCGTTGTACCGGCCTGTCGCCGTAGCGCCGATCGAAACGCTCAGCTTGCTCGCATCGAACGCGCCGAAGACATTCTGGGTGACGGCGAGCGTCCCAGTGTTGTTGACGGTGAACTTGTTGACCTGGCTGTCGGCGACGACGACGTGAAGCCGGCCGGCGCTGAGCTGGCTGGTGGTGAGGCTCAGCCAGCCGGCATTGTTGATGATGACGTTGTTGACCGCCGGATCCTCGGCATTGGAGAAATTGGCCGCGATCATGCCGCGATCGGCCAGGCCGGTCTGGGTGTTCGTAGTGAGATTGCGAACGGCCGTGGAGTCCAGCGTGACGATCGTCGTGGGAGGGTTGGGATTGTAGCCGGTCGCTGGAAAGACCGGGTTCGCCGGCGTATAGGAATTGCTGCCGCTCGAGGGCGTCGCTGTCGCCGCAGCGGCGTCGTACACGGTGATCGCGGAGGAGATGCTCCCGCTGCAGGTGACCGTGACACCCGGCGTCGTGCACTCGGCCCTTGCCTCGCCGACGACCATCCATGTCGACAACAACACGAAACTAGCGGCAGCCGCCTCGCTGCGCTTTTTGCTTTTTGATTTCACCTGACGCCCCACGTTACGCAATACACAGCTTCTTGTTGATGACCGATTGTATCGAAACGTTGGCAGGAACCAGCAAGGCGAACTTTTCTATGAACGCACGGGACATTGTCCAACTAACAGCGGAATTAGTCCCATAGTAATTCGATTAATCATCATAAGCGGCTTCGCTTGAAGCACCGCTCTCCCGCCAGATCTGAAACTTGACGACGAGGACGGCAGACCGCTCCACCGCGAAGGACATCGCAGAGATGAACTCCGCGCTCGCGGTTCCGGCACCTGCAAGACCCCGACCAGCAAATGAAAAGGCCGGGATTTCTCCCGGCCTTCTTGCCACGGTGGGGGCTGCCGTGGCGCGGCGCGGATGCGCCTATAGTCGTCAGGATGCGAAGCTCAGAACTTCGCCCGGATGCCGGCATAGGCCGCGAGCGGCATTCCCGGCACCATGCTGCGGGGATCGTTCAACGCGAACGCCGTTCCGCCGCCGGCGGTGTTGAAGCCGGCAGGGTCGAACACGGTGCCCGCCGAGTAGTAGCGCTGGTTGAACAGGTTCTGGATCAGGCCGAACACCTCGACGTTCTTGGTCACCTGATAGGACGTGTTGACGTTCACGACCCAGTAGGCCGGAACCTTCGGATAGACGTTGGTTTCGTCGTGCAACAGGTACTGGCTGCCGACATAGTTGACGCTGGCGCCGACCTTCCAGGCGTCGGTCACGGCATATTCCGCGCCGAGCTTCAGGCGATGCGCCGGAATGCCGGGAATGTGGTTGCCGGAGACGACACCGACCGGCGCCCCGAGGAACGGATCGTTGACGTCGAAAGCACTGCGGAAGGTGGCGTCGATGAAAGTATAGTTGGCGTATGCGGTCCAGCGATTCCAAGCGAGATCGAGCTTGGCCTCGACACCCTGGCGGAGGGTGGTGCCGGCGTTCTTGAAGTAGCCGCGCACCGGGTTGGCCGGGTCGACGACCTGGATGATGTCGTCGGAATTCTCGGTCCGGAACAGGCTGAGGCCCCAGCGCAGCCGCCAGCCGTCATCAACCGCCACCGACTTGATCGGCGCCTTGCGATAGGCCGGCAGATCGGCGGCGTAGGCCGAGCGGCCGCCGGAGATCTCGCCGCGCAGGCCGCCTTCGACGGTGCGCGACACCACCTGCTTGAGCGGCGGATCGGCGATCAGGAAGTTGTCGATCAGGCAGGGATTGGCCGGATCGGAGCAGCCGAGCTCGAGCGGCGTCGGCGCGCGGTTGGCCTCGGAGTAGCCGGCGTAAGCGGTCATATCAGGCGTGATCTTGTAGGTCAGGCCGACCACCGGGTTGAAGCGCTGGAAGTTGTTGTTGCTGTTCAGCAGCGGCGCGAAGCCGGTCTGGTCGCGCAGATTGATCTGCGCCCAGTTGAAGCGGCCGCCGGCCGTCAAGGCGAGCTGCGAGGTGATGTCGAAGGTGTTGGTCGCGTAGACGCCGAGATAGGTGTTCTTGGCGTTCAGGTTGACCGGGGCGAGGCCGGCATTGGGCTGATCGACGTAGACGCCGAGGCCGGTGACGAACAGATTGTTGTCGATGGTGCCGAGCTCGGAGGTGGCCTGGAAGTTGGTATTGCCGTGATCGACGCTGGCGCCGACGACGAAATGGTTGTCATGGCCGAAGAGCTGCGTCGTCGAGGTCGCCTGCAGCGAGCCGCCATAGCTGTCGGTCTTGACCGTGTTGCGGTCGATCTGGCCGAGCGCCGCATCGCCCGCCAGCGTGTTGACGGTCGGACCGTTGCGGTTCATCTGGAACTCGGTGCCGGCGGCATCGCTGAGACAGAATTCGCCGGGGAACGCGCCCGCAGGGTCGCAGGCCGCAACCTCGGTGCCGTTGCCGTCGATGCGCGCGGATTTGTAGTTGCGGTAGTAGCCGTTGGCCTGGATCGAGAGCGTGTCGGTCGGCGCCCACTTCATGCTGGCCTGCACCATCTGCATCTGCAGGCGCAGCGACTGCGGCCAGGTGTAGACGCTGGACCAGCGCTGATTCAGCATCTCGATCGGCGTAGCCGCGACCGAGCCGAGCTTGTTGTCGGCGCCGGTGAAGGAGAGGTGGAATTCGGTGTTGTCGCCGCGCGCGCCGAAATCGGCATACATGCGCCGGATCTGCGAGGCCGACGAATAGTCGCGCCAGCCGCGGTCATAGGCGCCTTCCGCGGCAATGTATGTCGAATAGGTGCCATTGTTCCAGCCGTATTGCGCGCCCGACTGGATCCGGCCGAACGAGCCGCCGAACAGCTGCGCTTCGCCGCCCTGGTAGTTGAAGCCGTTCTTCATCTCGATCGAGAGCGCGCCGCCGGTGGCGTTGAGGCCGAACAGCGGATTGTTCGGCATCAGGGTCATGCGCGCGATCGCCATTTCCGGGATCAGGTCCCAGTTCACGACGTCGCCGAAGGCCTCGTTGATGCGGGTGCCGTTCTGGTAGACGGCGATGCCCTGCGGCGTGCCGAGCACCGGCGAGGCGGTCTGGCCGCGGTAGTTCAGGTCGCGCTGAAACGCGTTGCCGGTCTGGTCGCTGAGCGAGACCCCGGGCACCGATTGCAGGATGCCGTCGAGCAGCGTCGGCGCACGGCTGTGGTCGAGCTCCCGCGCCCCGATGGTTTCGACATTGGATGGAATCTTGTCCTTCGCGATCTCGCTGCCCTGAACGGGCGAGACGCCGACCACCTCGATGGTCTGCAGGGTTTGCTGCGCGAACGCAGCCGTGGGCAGCAACGCACACGTCGCGAGAAGCGCGCTCTTCAGCGCCGACAGTCTGGTCAAGACGTCCCCCAGTTTCTTGTCGACCGGTTCCGGCAACAGCCCACGCCCCTGAGCCCCACCCGCACCAAAACTGGTCGATTTACCCGTTTACGAACCTTAACATTCGTAAACAGCCGTCCAGTTCGTCGCAACGGGCAATATTCTTCGGCCCCTAGGGACAATCTTCCCGGATCCGGAAAGTGGAGATCAATTCGCCGGGCTCTCTCCCAGACTCGGCCGCACTGTTGCACCCGATCCTGGTTTGCAAGGGAACTCATTGGTAGAGGGAAGCATCGGCGCCGTCGGCGCCATAGGGGCAAGACGACGTCGGATGTATCGCGTTCTTCTCGTCGACGACCACCCGGTCGTGATCACGGCCTGCCGCTGGCTGCTGAACGAAGCCGGGATCCGCTCGCTGTCCGAGGCACACGATGCCGACAGCGGGTACGACGCCTATGTCCGTGACCGGCCGGACGTCGCGATCGTCGATCTGCGTCTGCACGGGCAGGAGCTCGGCGGCATCCGTCTGATCGAACGCATGCGGTCGCACGATCCCCGCGCCCGGATCCTGGTCTTCAGCATGCATGCCGATCCGCGTATCGTCCGCTCGGCGATCGACGCCGGCGCCAGCGGCTATCTGCTGAAGGACGCGCCGCCGCACGAGCTGCCCAAGGCGTTGGAGCAGGTGCGCGCCGGCGGCACCTATCTCGATCCGCAGCTCGCCACCCGCATCGCCCTGCTCCGCGCCGACCCCGACGGCATGGCTGCCCCTGCGCTGACCCCGCGCGAGCGCCAGGCGCTGGCGCTGCTGGCCGAGGCGAAATCCTATCAGGCGATCGCCGACCATCTCGGCATCAGCTACAAGACCGTCATCAACCTGACCTACCGGCTGCGGCAGAAGCTCGGGGCCCGCAGCCTGCCCGACCTGGTTCGTCTCGCAGTGGAAATGTCCCGCCCGAGCTGAAACGCGAGGGGCCTGCGACGGTCTCCCGTCGCAGGCCCCGTGAGTCCATGTCCTGGTCGCGTCCGATACGGACGGCGCCTCACTTCAGCAGCTTGGCGACCGACTTCAGCTCTTTCGAATCGAGCGTGCCGTCGTTGTCAGGATCGGCCGCCTTGAAGCGGCCTTCCACCAGCGCGAGATACTCGTCCTTGGTCAGCGTGCCGTCATTGTCCGGATCCGCGGCCTTGAGATCCTTGGCCGAAACGCGGCCGCGCAGCTCCTTGGCGTCGAGCGTGCCGTCATGGTCGCGATCGAGACGATCGAACAGCGCGCCGGCGGCCGTGCGGACCTCGCTCATGTCGGCGGTGCCGTCCTTGTCGGGGTCGATCGCGGTCAGCAGCTTGGAAGGGGCCGGTGCACTGACAGCCATCGTCGACGTGCCGACGATCGCGGCCATGCCGACGGCAGCGGCCGTCATCATCAGTTTCCAATTCATCGAATTGATCCTTTGTCTCCGCCGTCCGAGGGGCGGCGATGAAGGGCACGAAAACAACGTATGCGAGCGTCGCTGGTTTCATCGGCAACGCGCCACACATCGCTTTGACGTATGGGAGGCCCTGTCATTTCGCAAGTGCAAGAACGCGACGCCCGAGAAATTCCCGCAAGAGCGTCGGGACTAGAACCTCGGTCCGTGCAGGAAATATCTCCCCGGACGGTCGCGACGCGGACCGCTATCGTGGTCGAAGGTGCCTTCCTCCGCCTCGGCCCGGGCGTTGGCGACGTGGCGTCTGCGCTTGGCGACATGCCTTGCGGTTTTGGCATCGCTCCCCGACAACGCGTGTTGGGCTTGCCCAACCTGACTTCTCTTGCCGGCGTGGGTTTGACTCCACCAGGCTTCCAATTGGTCCCGCAGCGTCTCCTCCGCGAAGGCGCGTCCGTCCGGCAGCAGCGTGGACAGGAGGAGCGCAACTATCAGCCCGAGCGGCATCGGCTGAGCGGACAAGCGGCGGCGATGACCGGGTGTGTGAAGCACGGGCGTGTCCATTCTCTGGCTGATCCGGCGATCAGCAATGCATGCTGCAACCGATGTTTTCCTCGCTCTATGACCTCAATGTGTTTGCAACACGCCACATTCATCACCGTGTTGAGATTCACTCGCGAAATGGCCGCCATATTGTCTCGGTCAAAATGTCCCGCTCGACTTGCCAAAACATCCCTATTCCTCACCGAAACAGGAAAGGCCGGAGCAAATGCGGCATTCAACGACTGATCGTTTCCCGATCGCGTCATCTTTCAGCCGACAGGCCCGCATGTTTTCGCCCCGCCGACTCGCTAGCTCATCAGTTGAAGGGAGCGCGGGGACATGCAGCCGAACGGCATCGCCAGGAGTGCAAAAAGACGATCGCGATTGTACATGGCTGCCGGTGCTCTCGTGCTCGCGCCCTTCGGCGCAGCGGCCGAGGAGATCCAGGGCAATGACCCGGCCTCGCCCGGACATTTCCAGGTCGAGCAGCGCTTCGGCTATCTGACCACCTTCAATCCGCAACAGAACGGCGGACGCCGCGTGCCGCAGCGTGCGGTCACCGGCGAGACCGAGATCGGCTACTCGCCGACCGAATGGTACGAGATCGCGTTGACCTCGCCCTACGCCTTTGCCCGCACCAATGTGCCGATGGCGCTGGGCAACGTGATGGACAACGGCGTGCCCGGCTATTCATTCCAGTCCGGCGGCGTCACCATTCGCCAGACCTTCATCCAGGGCGACCGGCTCGAGCGCACCGTCTTCCTCGGCCTGGTGTCACGCACCATCCTGGCGCCGCAGGGCGGCCTGACGCCCGATCTGTGGGTCGCCAACAAGGCCGGCGCCGGCCAGCCCGGCGCGCCGCGCTTCGTGCAGGAGGCCACGCCGCGGGTGGCGCAGATGTTCACGCCGATCATCGGCGTCAACCTGCCCAACGACTATCAGCTCATCTTCAACGCCAACATGACCTTCGGCATCGACGGCGCCGGCTCGGCCTTCGAGCCCTCGGTGCGCTTCGTCAAGCGCCTCAGCGACCGCTGGACCGTCGGCATCGAGCACTTCTCCAATCTCGGACCGTTCGGCTACATCCTGCCCTGGAATCAGCAGATGCAGACGCTCTACGCCGTCGCCGACACCCGCTTCAAGGGCTTCGAGCTCAGCTTCGGCGTCGGCTACGGCCTGACCAACGCCTCGCGTGGCCTCGCCGTCAAGACCAGCATCGGCAAGGATTTCTGATCCGCGCGCCTTCATCCCGTGACCAATCATAAGAAAAGGACACTCGTCATGCGTCGCCTCGTCACCGCCTGCGCGCTTCTCATGCTGGCCGGCTCCGCCGCGTCCGCCGAGGACGGCCCGCGCTTTCTCAACCGCACCGGCCAGACCATCGTGAAGATGTACCTGGCGGCCGCGGGCACCAAGACCTGGGGCGCCGACCAGTGCAAGAACGACGACGAGGGCGAGGTCGACCACAACGAGCGCATGACCTTGGTCGGCGTGAAGTCCGGCCGCTACGACATCAAGCTGTCCGAAAAGGGCGGCCGCACCTGCGTCGCCAAGAACATCGAGCTCAAGGAAGGCGCGCAGTTCGTCGTGCGCGATACGGATCTGACCGAGTGCAGCAAATAGCGGGACGGAGCGCCACCGGACGTAGCTCCGGATGGCGCCGCGTTCAGCGCGGCCTCAGATGCAGCGGCACCGTGCGCGAGACCTGCGTCTGCGCCATCGCCGGCGGAAACCGCGGAAACGGCGCGGCGCGTTCGATGATGCCCATCGCCGCGCGGTCCAGCGCCGGTGAGCCCGAGCTGCCGGCGAGCCGTCGCGACAAGAGTCGTCCGTTGCGATCGATCACGACGTTCAGCATGACGGTGCCGCTCGCGCCATTGCCGTCGGAGGGATAGGCCGCGGCGCGGCGGATCTGCGCCACCACCTCGGCGTTCCAACTGGCCTGGCCCTCGCGCGCCCCGACGCTGTCCTCGCCGGGATTGGGCGCCGACGCGACCCGTGAAGGCCGGGCCGCCGGCGCCGCAGCCGGCTTCGGCGGTGCGGACTTCCTCTCGGCCCGCTCCTTCGTCTCCTTCTTCTCGACCGGCTTGCGCTCGACACGCTCGGGCACGGGAACGGGCTTCGGCTCCGGCGGTTTCGCCTCGATCGGTTTCGGTGGTGGCGGCGGCGGCAGAACGACATCGTCCGCACGCGGCGGCTCGGGCGCAAGGGCGACCTGCGGCGCGGGCTCCGGCGAGGGAATGACATCCGGCTCCAGGTCAGGTTGGGCCATGACCTGCGGCTCCGGCTCGGAGGGAGCCGGCGGGACAGGCTCAGCGACGGCCTCACGCGCGACCGGCTCGTCCTTCACCTGCTCTTCCTTCGGCGGCTCCGCCGGCGGCGGCTCGGACGCCGGCGCATCCTGCGCCGTCGGCGCCGGCTCGCTCACCACCGCCGGGGTGAACACGACGTCGAAGGCCGGCGCCTGGGCACGCCCATGCGGCGCGGGGCGCAGCAGCAGATAGCCGACGGCGAGCCCGACATGCAGCGCGGCCACCACCAGCGCGGCGATGGTCCACAGCGTCCGCTCACGGCGCTGCTCGTGTTCGAACGGATCGAGCGTCAGGACGCTCACTGCGCGCCCCGGTCTTCCAGTGCGACGAGTGCGACCTTGGTATAGCCGGCGCGGCGCAACGTGTTCATCAGCGCCATCACCTCGCCATAGGGCAGCGTCTGATCGGCGCGCAGCAGCACGCGCTGCTCATGATCGGACTTGGTGGCGGCATCGAGCGAGGCGGCGATGTCGGCCTGCGCCACGCTCTGGTCGCCGACGGCGAGCGAGCGGTCGGCCTTGAAGGTGACGAAGACCGGCGTCTCCGCGCGCGGCTGCGGCTCGGCCGAGATCGCCGGCAGGTTGACCGGGACGTCGACCGTGGCGAGCGGCGCGGCGACCATGAAGATGATCAGGAGCACCAGCATGACGTCGATGAACGGCGTCACGTTGATGTCGTGCGTCTCCTCGAACTCGTCGGTGCGCCGGGCGAGCTTGACGGCCATGGCTCACTCCGCCGGATTGGCGATCGACAGCATCGGCGCCTCGACCGCGCGGATGGCGCTGCGCCGCGCCTCGGCGGGCCCCGCATGCTGCCGGTCGAGATCGCGGCTGAGCAGCCGCATCACCGCCACCGATGCATCGGCGATGACGGCGCGATAGCCGCCGGTGGCGCGCGCGAACAGGTTGTAGATCACGACCGCGGGAATCGCGGCGGCGAGGCCGAAGGCGGTCGCGAGCAGCGCTTCCGCGATGCCCGGCGCCACCACCGCGAGGTTGGTCGTATGCGCATGCGAGATGCCGATGAAGCTGTTCATGATGCCCCAGACCGTGCCGAACAGGCCGACGAACGGGCCGACGGCGCCGACGGTGGCGAGAATGCCGATGCCGCGGCCGATGCGCGCCACTGCCGCCGCCTCGATCCGCTCGAACTGCCAGGAGACGCGCTCCTTGATGCCGTCGGCAGGCAGGCCGCGCGACTTGTCGATCTCGTCGTCGGCCAGGGCGAGAAGTCGGCCGACGACACCCTCATCGGCCGAAATGCGTCCTGTCGCATCGGCCAAGGAGCGGGCCGCCATGGTGATGCCGAGCGCGCCGCGGGCCGTGCGCAGCGCCGAGCGGAGCTGAATGGTCTTGACGACCAGCACCGTCCAGGTTGCCACCGAGGCCAACGCCAAGCCGATCATCACCGACTTCACGACGATGTCGGCCTGCATGAACATGGTCCAGGGCGACAACGCCTCCGGCAGCGTGCTCGCGATATTGGCGATGTGCGCCTGATCCATGGCCGTACTCCCTGTAAGGGACCTTGGGGGTCCTCGATGCAGCCGCGGAGCCCCGTGCCGTCCACCGTTCTCCCCGGAGGGCTCTTGGTTTTGATACCCGGGCAGAGCTGCAATGGAACGGCTGCACTGTTCGCAAGCCGAGAGTGCCGCCTGTTCTCGGCAGCTTCAAGACACTTGCCTCATGGAATATGTCCCCAGGCCGATGGGAAGAATTCCCGGATGGAACGGGCGCGAGCGGTTGCTGCGCTACGGTGGTGCGCATCGGCCTCAAGTTCGCCCAGCTCGAGCCGGCGAGGGCACCGCTCGCATCACCGCGGACGATGAGTCCGGAGCCGGCACCCGAGTTCAGTTGTCCGGCCCGACCGTATATGATCGTGAATATGAGCGAAACCACCGAAGAGATCGCGCGACGCGCCACGGCCGCCTTCAACGCAGGGCGCGCGGCAGAGGCGCAACGGCTGTGCGAAACGGGCTTGAAGCAAAGTCCAGACGAACCGATGTTGAGCCATCTGCTTGCCGCAGTGCTGTTCGCGGTCGAGGACAACGCCGCAGCACGGTTGCGCATCGAGGCCAGTCTGGCCCGCCGGCCGGACCATGCCGCAGCTCGGCTGCTTGCGGCGCGTATCGCGCGGGTGGGGAAGGATTTCGAGCGCGCGCTCGCCCATGTCGACCGCGCCATCGCGCTGTCACCCCGCCGCGATGTCTTCATCGAAAAAGCGCGCATTCTCGATCAGGCAGGAATGGCAGCCCAGGCGCGGGCAGCTTGGCTGGCGATTCTCAAGGTCATACCGGAGCACGACGAAGCGCTAGCGCGGCTCGGACGTCTTTCCTGGGAGAACGGCGACTTCGATACGGCACGGACCGTCCTCGAACGGGCAGCCAACCCGGCTGCGCCGGCCTCGGTCTGGTTCGATCTCGGCCTCGTGCGACAGGATGTTGCGGATCTCGCGGGAGCTGCCGCAGCCTATCGCCGCGTACTGGCGATAAGGCCGGATCACGCCGAAGCGGCGCTCAATCTCGGCATCGTCCTGCAGGAGAGCGGCGACCCCGACGCGGCAATGCAGGCCTATGCTTGTGCCTATCGGCTTCGCCCACAGATGTTCGGTGCCATCGCCATGGCGCTCACCTCGGCTCCGCATGGCCGACTTTGGATCGACCCTGCCGCGTTGAAGTGCGCCCTGAACTCAGCTGGTTAGGCGGCCGCGGCGTGCGCGAAATCTCTTGCGGTAGACGTTGGGTGTCGCGAGCACCTCAGCCACCGTTGCAGCGTAGGTCTCACGCTGCGCGTCGTCGAGCGGCTCGAACACGAGCTGCGGCGGCTCGCGCAATACGGCGAAGCACTGCGCCACAGGCGTACCCTTAGGCAGGACGCCGGTGAAATCCGGATCGAGCCAGAGCGCTGGAAAATTGATGCCGCCGTCGTGGAAGCGGTCGGCATCGACGAGGCCCGACAGGGTGCGGAACGGCAAGTCCTCGCGGTTGACCGGATGCGTCGCGAAAAGCGACCAGCCGGCGTCGCACTCGATCGTCCAGAAGGAATTGAACTTGATGGCCGCCTGCTGATCCGACGCGAACTGCGCGCCGGCTAATTGCGCTGCGACATGAAAGCTCAGCGGCGCACGAGGATGTCCCTTGGTCGCCGGGGCCGGGATGTCCCATTCCCACGCGAACGCGCCGCGCTCGACGCTGATGTCACAGGGCAGCAGGATCATGACGCCATAGGCCATCGCATCGACGAAGGGCGGACACTGTTTGACCGTGCGGATGTCGCGCCCGTGCACCTCGGAATGCGCCGAGGCAGGCATCTGCCGCAACCAATCCGGCAGCACGGTTCTGGCCCGCACCGGCCGCGGCAGGTGATCCACAAGGGCGGGATCACAGCGAAAGGTCATGCGCATCGCAATTTCCAGCGGCTCGAACCAAGTCTCATCGGGTGACGAGCAGAGCGATCCGAACGCGCATGACCGGACAAGTCAACGAAAAAGAAGAAGGCCGGGATTGCTCCCGGCCTTCCAAGCTCCCGACGGACGAACCGACCTGTCGCCGACCCGCCGCAGGAGAGGCAGTTACTTCGCCTCGGCGCGCTTCGGAGGCGACGCCGGCCACGACTTGATCAGCGTGTCGTAGTCGATCGTCTCGCCCTTCGGCTTCTCGTTCGCGAGCTTGCGCTGCGGAGCGATGTTGCCGTCCTTCGCCGACTTGTTGAACCAGTACTCGGCCGATTCCTTCTTGTTCAGCTTCGGACCGCAGTCGCCCTGCACCTTGGACTTCTCAAGACGCTCAAGCACGGAGTCCTGAGCGGCGGCGAGCGCGTCCATCGCGGCCTGCGGCGTCTTCGCACCCGACGACGCGTCGCCGATGTTCTGCCACCACAGCTGAGCGAGCTTCGGATAGTCGGGCACGTTGTTGCCGGTCGGGGTCCACTGCACGCGGGCGGGCGAGCGGTAGAACTCGATCAGACCGCCGAGCTTCGGAGCGCGCTCGGTGAACGACTTGTCCCAGATGTCCGATTCACGGATGAAGGTCAGACCGACATGGCTCTTCTTCAGGCTGACCGTCTTGGAGACGATGAACTGAAGATAGAGCCAGGCCGCCTTGCGGCGATCAACCGGCGTGGACTTCAGGAGCGTCAACGATCCCACGTCCTGATAGCCGAGCTTCATGCCGTCCTTCCAGTAGGAGCCGTGCGGCGACGGAGCCATGCGCCACTTCGGCGTTCCGTCGGCGTTCATCACCGGCAGGCCGGGCTTGACCATGTCGGCGGTGAAGGCGGTGTACCAGAATATCTGCTGAGCGATGTTGCCCTGCGACGGCACCGGGCCGGATTCCGAGAAGGTCATGCCCTGGGCCTGCGGCGGAGCATACTTCTTCATCCAGTCGAGATACTTGACGATCGAATAGACTGCGGCAGGTCCGTTGACGTCGCCGCCGCGCTCGACCGAGGAGCCGACCGGACGGCAACCTTCCATGCGGATGCCCCATTCGTCGACCGGCAGGCCGTTCGGGAGGCCCTTGTCGCCGTTACCGGCCATCGACAGCCAGGCGTCGGTGAAACGCCAGCCGAGCGAGGGATCCTTCTTGCCGTAGTCCATGTGGCCATAGACTCGGACGCCGTTGATCTCCTTGATGTCGTTGGTGAAGAACTCGGCGATGTCCTCGTAGGCCGACCAGTTCACCGGCACGCCGAGGTCGTAGCCATACTTGGCCTTGAACTTGGCCTTGTAGTCCGGGTTGGTGAACCAGTCGTAGCGGAACCAATACAGGTTGGCGAACTGCTGGTCGGGCAGCTGATACAAATGGCCGTTGGGCGCGGTGGTGAAGGACTTGCCGATGAAGTCGTTGACGTCGAGCATCGGATCGGTGACGTCCTTGGCGTCCTTCGCCATCCAGTCCGTCAGGTCGACGGCCTGGCCGTAGCGGAAGTGGGTGCCGATGAAATCGGAGTCGTTGATCCAGCCGTCATAGACATTCTTGCCGGACTGCATCTGGGTCTGGATCTTCTCGACGACGTCACCTTCCTGGATGATGTCGTGCTTGACCTTGATGCCGGTGATCTCTTCGAACGCCTTTGCCAGAGTCTTGGACTCGTATTCGTGGGTTGTCAGCGTCTCGGAGACAACGTTGATCTCCATGCCCTTGAAGGGTTCAGCGGCCTTCATGAACCACTGCATTTCCTTCATCTGGTCGTCCTTCGAGAGCGTCGACGGCTGGAACTCGCTGTCGATCCACTTCTTTGCGGCGGCCTCGTCGGCCTTTGCCGGAACGGACATCGTCATGCCCGCGGCAAACAGCGCTGCGGCGCTGGTCATCGCGAGGTAGCGGGCCTTGGTCAAGTGATGCTTCCTAGGCTTCAAGTGTCGCATGCTTTCCTCCTTGAGCGACAATATTCCAGGTCCGGGTTGCCCCCGGATCTGCCCCTTTTCACTTGCGTCAGACGGTGCGAAAGATCGCAACGGCGGACGCAAGCGAAATTGCGGTTGCGAGCCACAGGCTCGAAACCTCAAACCCTTCCTCGCCGATCGGCAAGGTCGTAATCGTGTCGGTGCCGACCAGGCCGATCCAGGCAAGATGGATGATCGCCGCCAAGATCAGCGAGATGAACAGACGATCGCCGCGCGTGGTCGGAATGCGCAGCACTCCGACCCGCTCGGCCTCGGGGTAGCGGGCCGCGAGCCAGGTCATGACGACCAGCGTGCAGGCCAGCGCGGCGAAGAAGATTGCTGTCGGCAGGGTCCATGCCATCCATGCGATGTTGTCCATGGCTCAGTGACTCCAGGCGGTAGCGGCCCCCCTCCCCCGCTTGCGGGGGAGGGTTGGGGTGGGGGCGCCGCGAGTCGAACTGCCCGAGAGGACAGAGGCCCCCACCCGCATCGCATCTGACGATGCGATGCGACCTCCCCCGCAGGCGGGGGAGGTGGAGCGGAGACTGCGGCGACATGAAATCATCATCACACCCGCCCCAGCGCGAAGCCGCGCGCGATGTAGTTGCGGACGAACCAGATCACGAGCGCGCCGGGGATGATGGTCAGCACGCCGGCGGCGGCGAGCAGGCCCCAGTCCATGCCGGCGGCAGACACGGTTCGCGTCATGATCGCCGAGATCGGCTTGGCTTCGGTCGCCGTCAGCGTGCGCGCCAGCAGGAGCTCGACCCAGGAGAACATGAAGCAGAAGAACGCCGCCACGCCGATGCCGCTGGCGATCAGCGGCACCAGGATCTTGATGAAGAAGCGCGGAAACGAGTAGCCGTCCAGAAACGCCGTCTCGTCGATCTCGCGCGGCACGGACGAGACGAAGCCCTCGAGAATCCAGACCGCGAGCGGGATGTTGAAGATGCAATGGGCCAGCGCCACCGCCCAGGGCGTATCGAACAGCCCGATCGCCGAGTAGAGATTGAAGAACGGCAGCGCATAGACCGCGGCCGGCGCCATGCGGTTCGACAGCAGCCAGAAGAACAGATGCTTGTCGCCGAGGAAGCGGTAGCGCGCAAAGGCGTAGGCCGCCGGCAGCGCTACGGCAATCGAGATCACCGTGTTGATGACGACGTATTTCAACGAGTTGATGTAGCCGGAATACCAGCTCTCGTCGGTGAAGATGCGCATGTAGTTCGCGATGGTCGGCTGATGCGGCCACAGCGTCATGGTCGAGACGATCTCGGTGTTGGTCTTGAAGCTCATGTTGACGAGCCAATAGATCGGCAACAGCAGGAAGACCAGGAACAGCGAGATGATGATTCGGCGGCCCGGAATCGTGTTCATCACGCGCCCCCTTCCACCGGCCGGCGCTCGGCGCCGGCATTGGTCATGATGGTGTAAAACACCCAGCAGACGATCAGGATGATCAGATTGTAGACCAGCGACAGCGCCGCGGCCTTGCCGAGGTCGAACTGGCCGAGCGCGATCTTGACCAGCTCGATCGAGATGAAGGTGGTGGAATTGCCCGGGCCGCCGCCGGTGACCACGAACGGCTCGGTATAGATCATGAAGCTGTCCATGAAGCGCAGCAGCACGGCGATCAGCAGCACGCGGTGCATCTTCGGCAGCTGGATCGCGGTGAACACCGCCCAGCGCGAGGCGCCGTCGATCTGGGCCGCCTGGTAGTAGGCGTCCGGGATCGATTTGAGGCCGGAGTAGCATAGGAGCGCCACCAGGCTGGTCCAGTGCCAGACATCCATCAGGATGACGGTGAACCAGGCGTCAGCCTCGTTGGAGACGTAGTTGTAGTCGAGGCCGATGGCGTTGAGCACATAGCCGAGCAGGCCGATGTCGGGACGCCCGAAGATCTGCCAGATGGTTCCGACAACGTTCCACGGAATCAACAGCGGCAATGCCAGCACGACCAGTGCGAACGCCACGGTCCAGCCCTGCCGCGGCATCGCCAGCGCGATCACGATGCCGAGCGGGACCTGGATGGCGAGAATTGCGCCGGAAAAGATCAGGTTGCGCCACAGCGAGGCGAGGAAGCGGCCGCCGAGGTCGGTCGAGGGATCGAGCAGCTCCTTGAACCAGCCGACACCGTTCCAGAAGAACTGGTTGTTGCCGAAGGTGTCCTGCATCGAATAGTTCACCACCGTCATCAGCGGCAGAATGGCGGAGAACGCCACCAGCAGGAACACCGGCAGCACCAGGAACCAGGCCTTGTTGTTGATGGTCTTGTCCATCACTCAGGCTCCCTCGACGAGACGACTGTCGGCATAGACGTGGACATAGGCTGGATTGAACTTCAGCCCGATCGCGGAGCCCTGCGGCGAGAAGCCGGCCGGCAGTCGCGCGGCGAACTTGACGTCGCCGACACGGACGCGCGCGAAGCGGATGCGGCCGAGATCGTCGACGCGCTCGATATTGGCATCGAGCAGGCCGGGTCCGGGCTGCGCGACATCGACGAATTCCGGACGGACGCCGATCTCGATCTTGGCTCCGGCCGGCAGCGCGTCGTAGCTGCGCGACAGCGTCAGCGTGTGACCGTCGATGCGGGCCTCGCGTCCCTTCACCTCGGCGGAGAGGATGTTCATGCCCGGCGAGCCGATGAAGTAGCCGACGAAGGTATGCGCCGGCTTGTCGAACAGCTCTGCCGGCGTGCCGCTCTGCACCACGCGGCCGTCATGCATGACGACGACGGTGTCGGCGAAGGTCAGCGCCTCGGTCTGGTCGTGGGTGACGTAGATCATCGTCAGGTCGAGCTCACGATGCAGCGCCTTCAGTTTCGAACGCAGCTGCCATTTCAGCTCGGGATCGATCACGGTCAGCGGCTCGTCGAACAAGACGGCGGCGACATCGGAGCGCACCAGGCCGCGGCCGAGCGAGATCTTCTGCTTGGCGTCGGCGGTGAGCCGTGTCGCCTTGCGGTTGAGGTCCGGAGTCAGATCGAGGAGACGCGCGATCTCGGCGACGCGCTTGTCGATCTCGGCCTTGGGCACGCCGCGGTTCTTGAGCGGAAAGGCGAGGTTCTCGCCGACCGTCATCGTGTCGTAGATCACCGGGAACTGGAACACCTGCGCGATATTGCGCTCACGGGTCGAGGCTTTGGTGATGTCGGTGCCGTCGAACAGGATCTTGCCGTGCGAGGGCGTGAGAATGCCCGAGATCAGGTTGAGCAAGGTGGTCTTGCCGCAGCCGGACGGGCCGAGCAGCGCATAGGCGCCGCCCTGGCGCCAGGTCATCGTCACCGGCTTCAGCGCGTAGCTCTCGATATCGCCGCTGTTGCCGTTGTAGGCGTGGGCGAGATCGACGAGGTCAATGCGGGCCATGCGGCATCTCCCTCAGATCGCCGGCGCGGCGACCAGGCGGTCGCCGGCGTCGAACACGAACACATTGGACGGATCGAGCACCGCGTCGAGGATCTCGCCGGGCTCATATTCATGGACGCCGTGCAGCACGGCGACCCAGTTCATGCCGTCGCGCGTCAGATGCACGAAGCTCTCCGATCCCGTGATCTCGGTGACCGAGACGATCGCGGGAAAGGCATGGCGGCCGTGGCTGCCGTCGCCTTTGCCAAGCCCGAGCTGATGCGGGCGGAAGCCCACGCGGTAGGCGCCATCGGACAGATCGGCATAGAGGCCGACCGCCGGCGCCTTGACCCCGCCGGCATACTCCACGCTCTCGCCGCGCTTCTGGATCTCGACCGTGTTCATCGGCGGGTCCGAGAACACCTGGCCGACACGCAAGGTATCGGGTCGGCGATACACGGCCGCGGTATCGCCGGCCTGCAGCGCCTGCCCTTCCCACATGCAGATGGTGCGGCCACCGAGCAGCAGCGCCTCCGACGGCTCGGTGGTGGCGTAGACGAAGATCGCGCCCGAGGCTTCGAAGATGCGCGGCAGCTCGGTGCGCAGCTCCTCGCGCAGCTTGTAATCGAGATTGGCGAGCGGCTCGTCCAGCAGCACGAGGTCGGCCCCCTTGACCAGGGCGCGCGCGATCGCGGTGCGCTGCTGCTGGCCGCCGGAGAGCTGCAGCGGCGTGCGCTTCAGATAGGGCTCGAGCCGGAGCAGCCGCGCCGCTTCCGCCACGCGCTTCTCGATTTCCTGGCGCGACTTGCCCTGCACGCGCAGCGGCGAGGCGATGTTCTCATAGACCGTCAGCGAGGGATAGTTGATGAATTGCTGATAGACCATCGCGACCGAGCGCTGCCGCACATCGGCGCCGGTGACGTCCTTGCCGTCGACCAGCACGCGGCCGGTGGTCGGCTTGTCGAGGCCGGCGAGCAGCCGCATGATCGAGGTCTTGCCGGACAGCGTCGGCCCGAGCAGCACGCTCAGCGTGCCGCGCTGCAAGGTCAGCGAGACGTCGCGAATGGTGGTCACGCCGTCGACAATTCGGGAGACGTGATCGAGCGTGACGCTCATGCGCGTCCTCCCGCCTCACGCGCCGGCAAAGTGGAGCGCTCGCGATTGGCTGTGATCCACGCCTCGAGGGCGGCGATCTCAGCCGCCGACATCCGCAACCCCAGCTTCGATCGACGCCACACGATGTCCTCGGCCGTCAACGCCCACTCGTCCGTCATCAGGTACCTGACTTCACGCTCCGTCAAGGTGCCACCGAAGTCCTGGCCAAGATCGGCCAAAGATGTCGCACCGGCGAGCATGGCCGCAGCCCGCGTGCCGTAGGCATGGGCGATGCGCTTCGCATGTGCATCCGACAGGAACGGAAAGGTCTTGCAGAGATCCGCAATCAACGGCCCGACGGCCGAGACCTTCATGTCGCCGCCGGGCAGCGGCGCCTTGCCGGTCCAGCCTTCCTCCGCGTCGCCCCCTTTCAGATAGGGCGCAAGACGCTCCAGCGCCTCTTCCGACAGGCGCCGGTAGGTGGTGATCTTGCCACCATAGATCGACAGCAGCGGCAAGCCGCCGGGCGTATCGAGCTCGAATACGTAGTCGCGGGTCGCTGCCTTGGCCTCGCTGGCGCCGTCATCATAGAGCGGCCGCACGCCGGAATAGCTCCACACGACGTCGGCCGGCGTCACCGGCTTGGCGAGATATTCCCCGAGCGCGGCGCAGAGATAGGCGATCTCCTCGTCGGTCGCCTTCACCTTGGCCGGATCACCCTGATAGTCGCGATCGGTGGTGCCGATCAGCGTGAAATCCTGCTGATAGGGAATGGCGAAGATGATGCGGCCGTCGGCGTTCTGGAAGATGTAGGCGCGGTCGTGATCGTAGAGCTTGCGCACCACGATGTGCGAGCCCTGCACCAACCGCACCTTCGCTTTCGCATTGACGCCGGCGCCGGTCGCCAGCACCTGCTCGACCCAGGGACCGGCGGCATTGACCAGCGCGCGCGCCTTGATGGTCTCGCGCTCGCCGGTCTGGGTGTTCTCGGTCGTGACCAGCCAGTGGCTGCCATCCTGATGGATCTCGGTCGCACGCGCGCGGGTGCGGATGACGGCGCCGCGATCGGCGGCATCTCGAGCGGTCAGCACGACCAGGCGCGCATCGTCGACGAAGCAGTCGGAATATTCGAAGCCCTTGCTGTAGCGCCCGGGGATCAAGGGGCGGCCGACCTCGTCGCTGCGCAGGTTCACCGACCGCGTCGGCGGCAGCAGCTTGCGGCCGCCGAGATGGTCATAGAGGAACAGGCCGAGGCGCAGCAGCCAGGCCGGGCGCAGCCCCGAATGATGCGGCAGCACGAAGCGCAGCGGACGGATGATATGGGGCGCGATCTGCCACAGGATTTCGCGCTCGATCAGCGCCTCGCGGACCAGCCGGAACTCGTAATATTCGAGATAGCGCAGGCCGCCATGCACGAGCTTGGTCGACCAGGACGAGGTCCCGCTCGCCAGATCGTTCATTTCACACAGGAAAACGGAATTTCCGCGTCCGGCCGCA
This sequence comes from Bradyrhizobium sp. SZCCHNR1015, assembly GCF_032489875.1. Taxonomy (NCBI): domain Bacteria; kingdom Pseudomonadati; phylum Pseudomonadota; class Alphaproteobacteria; order Hyphomicrobiales; family Nitrobacteraceae; genus Bradyrhizobium; species Bradyrhizobium sp. SZCCHNR1015. The sequence continues at coordinate 243,756 of NZ_JAUEYW010000012.1, read as the reverse complement.
TCGCGCGCGATGCCGCAACCGTTCACGCCGCCTCCGATAATGGCGAGGTCGTAGATCCGCTCCAACAGACGCATCCCCCGGCAATCGCCTTGACTGCGGCGATTTCACTTTCGGTTTCGAGTTAAACACAAACGAAAGTGAAAGAAAATCGAAATTCGCATGTTGGGCCGCGGTTGGGCAAAAGCTGCCCAAACCGGGATCAAGGAGCCTGCGAGAGTGGCGGAAAGTCAGGCGCGGCGGAGCACGGCGGACCCCGCCGTTTCGGTTGCCTCTGCGGCGTCGTCGGCATCGTCGGCGGGCATCGCCGAGACCACCTCGATGCCGCGGCTATGGCAGAGGCTCGCCAGTCCGTCCGGCAGGGGGCGGTCGGTGACGAAGGTCTGGATCTGGCTGAGATGTGCGATGCGCACCGGCGCGCTGCGGTGGAGCTTGGTGGAATCGGCCACCAGCATCACGCTGCGGGCATTGGCGATGATGGCTTGCGCAACCTGGACCTCGCGATAGTCGAAGTCGAGCAGCGCGCCCTCCTCGTCGATCGCCGACGCGCCGATGATCGCATAGTCGACCTTGAATTGGCCGATCAGTTGCGTCGCGGTCGATCCGATGACGCCGCCGTCCGAGCGCCGCACGGTGCCGCCGGCCACGATCACCTCGATGCGCGGATGCGGATAGAGCAGCATCGCGACGTTGAGATTGTTGGTGATGACGAGCAGGTCCTGGTGCGACGACAGCGCGCTCGCCACCTCCTCCGTCGTGGTGCCGATATTGATGAACAGAGAGGAGCCGTTCGGAATCCGCGCGGCTGCGACCGCACCGATCGCCTTCTTTTCGTCCGCAGCGACGAAGCGCCGCGCCTCGTAGGCGAGATTCTCGACCCCGGAGGCGATGATGGCCCCGCCATGGATGCGCGTCAGCGCGCGCTGCTCGCACAGATCGTTGAGATCCTTGCGGATGGTCTGGGCCGAGACCTCGAAGCGGCGCGCGAGATCCTCCACCATGACGCGGCCGGAGGCGCGGGCGATGTTGAGGATGTCGGTCTGGCGTTGGGACAGGACGGCCATGGCAAGCTTTCAGGACAAGCTGCACCATGGTGATGCTGATCGAGTCAAGCGTCAATCGGCGAAGCATTGGGCGCATCGCAGCAATCGCCCGCCCCGGAGCAGCTCAGACGCGGCCTTGGTCCGGCCTACGTCCACGTGCGCCGAGCTCGCTCAGGCGGCTGCGCTCAGCTCACCGGTCACGAGCCGAATCGCGGCGCGTTCGGCTTCGCGGGCATTGCGAAACACCTGGCCCTCGAGGGCATTGAAGCGATGGGACGCCGCGAAGAAGCGAAAGCCGCCGCGGTCGCGGATGACGATCCCCGCCGCCTGGGAGCTGACCTCGATGATATAGGTTTCGGACATTGCGCAATCCCGTCGTTCATTCCGGGGCGTATAACCGAGCTCCATGACGAATGTTCCGTGCAGGGAGCCCCGGCTATTCCGACGTGAATGCCAACAGGAAATTGTGTGGATGTTATGTTGGCTGCGCTGCACGCCCTCACGCCGTGACGCCTTGCCGAATCAGTGCGGATCATCCGGGACGAGCGTCGCCTTGTGCAGCGATGCATCGGCTCCGCCGAGACAGTGCTGATGCCGACCGAGCAACTGATAGATCGTGCGCAGATCCCTCAGCACCTCGACGTGATGTTCACGAAACGCGCTGAGCTGATGCTCGTAGACGCCAATCCTGCGCTCGGCATGGAGGAGCCGCTGCTGCAGCTTCTTCAGCACCTGCAAGGTCAGTTTCTCGTCGACGTCCGACATGGACTTCCTCCCACCCTGTTCGCGCAACATGCCCCCACCATTTCCCCTGTGCCGGCAATTTTTTCCGGCTGGCATTTTTTGCCTTGTTGGTCGGAAACGGACTGCCATGATTGCTGTCCGTCCGGCGCGCCACTCGAAGCGCGCAATACGGCAGAGACGCGGCAACGCGCATCCAAGCAACCAGAACTTGCAAACATCGTAAAGACGCCTGCCCTGTGGACCGGACGTAGATCGCGCGAGAGTGATCGGCGCAGACGCCGCGCGAACGTGCTCGAATGAACGCGCATCGCCGGATGCCGGTTCCTATGCCGAGCGAGCGGCATATGCCGCGCATTAACGGAGGTTATTTGCGGCCGCCGACCGCGAATGTGATCAGGTCGCGATCACGCCATCACGCTGGATCGGCTGCGGCCAGCCGCCGTCGTCGATCGAGACATAGGTGAAATTGCCGTCGGTGACGAGGATCGGCTGCTCCTCTTTCCGGCGCAGCACCCAGGCTTCGAGACGCACCGTCATCGACGTCCGGCCGACGCGGACGAGATGTGCGTAGACCGAAACGAGGTCGCCGACATAGACCGCCTTGCGGAAGTTCATCGCCTCGATCGCGACCGTCACCGTGCGCGACTTCGCGACCTTGGCGGCGAACACGCCGCCGCCGACGTCCATCTGGCTGAGCAGCCAGCCGCCGAAGATGTCGCCATTGGCGTTGGTGTCCGCCGGCATCGCCAGCGTGCGGATGCAGAGATCGCCGCGGGGCTCGGTCGGCGCGGCATGGGCGGTCGCTTCGGTCACGTCGGATGGTCTCCAATTGCGGGAGCGTTCAAGAAGGCGCCAAGCAGGGCCGTCAGTCCGGCCTCGCCATTTCGAACATCGCCTCCTGCATGATCTCGAAATAGTCGCCGCGACGGCCGGCGCGGACGATCGGATGCGCGAGCGCGGTCTGGTAGACACCGTCCTTGATCAGCGTCTTGTCGATATGCACGCCGACCACCTCGCCGAGCGTCAGCCAGGCCTGGGCCTTGGTGCCGTCGGCGCCCTGCAGCTGGATGATCTGCGTCACCTTGCATTCGAACGCGACGGGGCTTTCGCCGACCCGCGGCACGTTGACGAACTTGCACGGCACCGGCGTCACGCCCGCGAGCTTGAACTCGTCGACCTCGCGCGCGACATGCGCGGCGGTCGCATTCATCTGCGTCGCCAGGTCGCGCGTCACCAGGTTCCAGACGAACTCGCCGGTGTCCTGGATGTTGGCGACCGAGTCCTTCCACTGCGTCGAGGAGAAGCCGATGATCGGCGGCGTGTAGTTGAACGCATTGAAAAAGCTGTAGGGCGCAAGGTTGACGTGCCCATCCGGATCACGCGACGAGATCCAGCCGATCGGACGCGGCGCGACGATGGCGTTGAAGGGATCGTGGCGCAGGCCGTGGCCGTTCTTCGGTTCGTAGAAATGCAAGTCGCGTTCGATCACGCCGTCGTCTCCTAAGCAGCAGTCATTCCGGGGCGCCTCGCGCGACAAAAATGGCGAAGCCACTTTGATCGGAAGAGGCGAACCCGGAATCTCGAGATTCCGGGTTCGATGCTTCGCATCGCCCCGGAATGACTGCAACCTAGACCGCAGCGCCCCTGGAACCAAGCCCTGCCAGCACGAAATCGATCATCTCGTCGATCGTCGGGCCCGGCTTGGTCGCGCATTGCGCGATCATCTGCGGATGGAAGAAGCGCATCATCGCGGTCGTCGCACATTTTGCCGCCAGCGTCAGGTCGGTGACCGCGAATTCGCCGGACGCCGCGCCCTGCCCGATCACGCGGCCGATGATCTCGGTGATCAGCAGCATGTGCGCCTCGCAGACGTCCCAGCTCTCCTCCATCGCCACCGCGACCATCTCGTGCAGCTTGTTGTCGCCGACATAGCGCTCGGTGTTCATGCGATGGATCGTGCCGAGCAGCTCGCGCAGCCGCGGCGCCGCCGGTCCGGGCCGCTCCGCGATCGCGATGGCGGCCGCCTCGACCTGGGCCATCAGCGTGCGGGCGACCCCGCGGTGGATCGCCTTCTTGGAGTCGAAGAACCGGTAGACATTCGCCGGGCTCATGCGGAGCTCCTTGGCGATGTCGGCGACGGTCGTCTTCTGGTAGCCGATCTGTCGAAACAGGCGCTCAGCAACGACGAGAATGCGCTCGTGCGTGTCGGATTCGATATGGTCGGAAACCAGGGTCATCATGCCTGCGATCTTGTTGATCCTTCATTCGGCGGCCTCGGCCAGAGGAAGCGAAGGCCTCGGCACGTCAACGTGCTGCGCTGCGGAATGATCCGCGTCTTTCGCTCCGCGCTCGTCCAGACTCTTGCGGAACCATAGGGCATACAATCCAGGCAAGTACAGCAGCGTCAGGAAGGTTGCAACGAACAACCCGCCCATGATGGTGATCGCCATCGGGCCCCAGAACGCCGAGCGCGACAACGGGATCATGGCCAGGATCGCCGCCAGCGCGGTCAGCACCACGGGGCGGGCGCGGCGCACCGTGGCCTCGATGATCGCGTCCTTGCGGGTCAGGCCATGGGCGACGTCGGTCTCGATCTGATCGACCAGGATCACCGCGTTGCGCATGATCATGCCGGCGAGGGCGATCAGGCCGAGCAGCGCCACGAAGCCGAACGGCGCGTTGGCGACATTCAGTCCGAGTGACGCTCCGACGATGCCGAGCGGCGCGGTCAGGAACACCAGGATCAGCCGCGAGAAGCTCTGAAGCTGGATCATCAGCAGGGTCAGCATCACGATGACCATCAGCGGAAACAGCACGAAGATCGAGGCATTGCCCTTGGCTGATTCCTCGAACGCGCCGCCGGCCTCGATCCGGTAGGCGGGCTCGAGGTGGTTGCGGATATCCTGCAGTTTCGGCGAGATCTGGTTGGTGACATCAGGCGCCTGCACGCCATCGGCCACGTCGGCGCGCACCGTGATCGCCATGTCGCGGTTGCGCCGCCACAGGATCGGCTCCTCGTGGGAATATTCGATCTTGGCGATCTGCTGCAGCGGCACCGCCACGCCGTTCTTCGAGGTGATGGTGAGATCGCCGACATGGGCGAGATCCAGCCGCTCGGACGGTGCCGCGCGCGCGACGACGCCGACCTTCTCGATGCCGTCACGGATGGTCGTGACCTGGACGCCGGAGATCAGCATCGCCAGCGACTGCGACACGTCCTGCGGGGTCAGGCCGAGCGCACGGGCACGATCCTGGTCGACGACCAGCTTGAGGTAAGGCGACTGCTCGTTCCAATCGAGCTGCGGATCCCTGACATTCGGGTTCTGGCGCATGACGTCACGCACCTGATGGGCGATCTCGCGCACCTTGGCCGCATCGGGACCGATGACGCGGAACTGGACGGGGAAGCCGACCGGCGGACCGAAATTGAAGCGATCGACGCGGACGCGCGCTTCGTTCAGCTCGCCGTTCGCAGCCGCGGTCTCGATCTTGGCCTTGATGCGCTCGCGCGCGGCGACGTCCTTGGCGACGATCACGATCTCGGCGAAGGCCTCGTTCGGCAGTTGCGGGTTGAGGCCGAGCCAGAAGCGCGGCGAGCCCTGCCCGACATAGGCGGTGTAGGTCTCGATGTCCTTGTCGTCCTTCAGCAGCGCCTCGGCCTCGCGCGCCGCCTTCTCGGTGACACCGAACGCGGTGCCCTCCGGCAGCCGCAACTGCAGGAACAGCTCGGGGCGTTCCGACAGCGGGAAGAACTGCTGTTGGACGTGGCCGAAGGCGACGATCGATGCCGCGAACACGCCGACCGTCGCAGCGACGGTGGTGATGCGGTGATCGACGCACCAGCGCACGATGGCGCGCAGGCCGCGATACATGCGCGTGTCGTAGACCGCGTGCTCGTCATGGCCGTGATGGGCCTTCATGTCCGGTAGCAGCTTGACGCCGATATAGGGCGTGAAGATCACCGCGACGAACCAGGACGCGACCAGCGCGATGGCGACGATCCAGAAGATGCTGCCGGCATATTCGCCGACCGCGGAATTGGCGAAGCCGATCGGCAGGAAGCCGGCGGCCGTGACCAGGGTGCCGGTCAGCATCGGGAACGCGGTGGACTCCCACGCAAACGACGCCGCGCGCATCCGGTCCCAGCCCTGCTCCATCTTCACCACCATCATCTCGACCGCGATGATGGCATCATCGACCAGAAGGCCGAGCGCAATGATGAGGGCCCCAAGCGAAATGCGGTGCAGGTTCAGCCCCATGATGTTCATGACGATGAAGACGAGCCCGAGCACCAGCGGCACCGACAGCGCCACGACGATGCCGGTGCGCCACCCCAGCGCCAGGAACGACACGAACAGCACGATCACCAGCGCCTCGACGAACGAATGCACGAACTCGCTGACGGCGTGCTCGACCACCTTGGGCTGGTCGGCAATCTGCTCGATCTCGATGCCCTGCGGCACGGCCTTCATGAAGTCGTCGGCCGCGGCGTGGACCTCCTTGCCGAGCTCCAGGATGTTGGCCTCCTTGGCGGTGACGACGCCGATGCCGAGCGCGGGCTTGCCCTCCTGCCGCACCTTGAAGCTCGGCGGATCGACGTAGCCGTGGGTGACGGTGGCGATATCGCCGAGCCGGAACACCCGACCATTGCTTTCGACCGGCGTCTCCGCCACCGCCTTGGCGCCATCGAGCGCGCCGGTGACACGCAGCGGCACCCGCTGCGACGAGGTCTCGACCGTGCCGGCCGGTGTCACATTGTTCTGCTTGGCAAGCGAATCGAACAGCGCCTGCGGCGTGATGCCGAGCGTGGCGAGCTTGGCATGGCTGAACTCGACATAGATGCGCTCGTCCTGGGTGCCGTAGAGATTGACCTTGGTGACGCCGGCGACCTTCAGCAGGCGCTGGCGCAGACCTTCGGCGGTCTTCTTCAATTGCGCATAGTCGGCGCCGTCGCCGGTCATCATGAACAGGATCGAATCGACGTCGGAGAACTCGTCATTGACGAACGGACCGACGATGCCCGACGGCAGCGAGGACTGCACGTCGTCGAGCTTCTTGCGGATCAGGTAGAACAGATGCGGCACCTCCTTCGGCGGCGTCGAATCGCGGAAGGTCACCTGCATCGCGGTGAAGGCCGGCTTCGAATAGGTCTGCACCTTCTCGAAATAAGGCAGCTCCTGCAGCTTCTTCTCGATGGGGTCGGCCACCTGGCTCTGCATCTCGGCCGCCGTCGCGCCCGGCCACATCACCGAGACGTTGACGACCTTGACGGTGAAGAACGGATCTTCGGCGCGGCCGAGCTTCTGATAGGAGAAGAAGCCGGCGACGCCGAGCGCAATGATCAGGAACAGCACCAGCGGCGGATGATTGACCGCCCAGGCCGACAGGTTGAACCGCTTCATGGGTGCTCTCCGATGAGGACCTAGTTGCTTCACGCTTCGGTGGCCTCAATCCCTCGAGACGGCGCTTTCGCGCCTCCTCAGGATGAGGATCTAGCCCCTCATGGTGAGGAGCGCGGCGTCGCCGCGCGTCTCGAACCATGAGGCCATCATGCCATCAGAACGTCAGCGCCGACACGATGCGCACTCTCTGCGCGGGGTCGATCTTCTGCACGCCGAGCGCCACGACCTTCTCACCCTCGTCGACGCCCGAGGTGACCAGCACGTCCTTGCTGTCATAGGCCTTCACCTTCACCGGCTTCAGCGTCACCTCGCCCTTGTCGTTGACCACATAGAGCGACGGATCGCGGCCCTCGCTGAACAGCGCCGACAGCGGCAGCCGCGCGACGCGGGTGGTGGCGGGATCGGCGAGCGTCAAGGTCGCGGTCATGCCGAGCGAGACGGCCTCGCCGGCGTCCGGCAGCGAGAATTTGGCGAGATAGGTGCGCGTGGCGGGATCGGCGGCCGGCGCGATCTCGCGCAGCTTGGCCGCATATTTCTTGTCGGCGTCCGACCACAGCGTGACGTAGGCGCTGCCGGTCTTGGCGCGTTCGAGCAGCGTCTCCGGGATCGCGACCACCGCCTCCTTCTCGGCGAAGCGCGCGACCCGGATCGCGGCCTGGCCGGCGGCAACCACCACGCCCGGCTCGATCATGCTCGCGGTGACCACGCCGCGCGCATCCGCAACCAGCGTCGCGTAGGACAGCGAGTTGCGGGTCAGTTCGACCGAGCGTTCGGCACGGTTGAGCCGTGCCCTCGCCTCGTCGGCGGACGCCCTGGCTTGGTCCATCTGGGCATCCGTGGTCCAGCCCTTGGCCCGCAGCTCCTTGGCGCGGGTCTCGGCGGCGGACGCCTGCGCCAGCACGCCGGTGGCAGCGCGGAATTCGGCTTCAGCCTGCTCGGCCTGGAGCTTCAGGTCGACCTCGTCGAGCGTGGCCAGCGGCTGGCCGACATCGACAGTCTGGCCGACCTCGACCAGGCGCTTGGCGACCTTGCCGGCGACGCGGAAGCCGATATCGGCCTCGATGCGCGGCCGGATGGTGCCGACGAAGCTGCGTTCGGGGGTCTCGGCCTCGTAATGCACGGGCGCGACCAGCACCGGCCTGACAGGCTCGGCCTTCTGGGCGACGGTTTCATTGCACCCGGCCAGGGCGACGGTCATGGTGGCCAGCGCAAGACCGGTCAACAGCTTGGAATAGCTCGCGAAAATCAGGCGGATCAACATGGGGCACCCTCGCTGCAGTTGCGAGCAAGTGTCGAATGTTGAGTGACGATTGTCAATATTCGTCAGTGATCATGACTTCGTGAACATCTGGACACGTTGCCGCAGGTGCTCAGTCCATCGGCAGGCAGCCTGTCGGGGACTCACGTCATTCCGGGGCGACCGCGCCAGCGGTCGAACCCGGAATCCCGAGGTGGTTGGCACGATCCTCATCATCTCGAGATTCCGGGTTCGGTCGCTGCGCGACCGCCCCGGAATGACGTGGCTGATGCAGCCTCTCAACGAACGTCCGCACGGCCGCCGCGGATCGCACCCGCCTCACCCCGCGGAGCGCACGTGCCCTTGCTGGGGCAACGACAACAAAGAGCCCGGTCGAGACCGGGCCCTTCGTCGCACTCAGCCGATGGGCGGTTTCAGGTCTGCAATCGTCAGCCGATTGTGCGGTCGCTATTCCGCCGGCGCCTGGCCTGCGAATTCGACCTTGCTCTCATGGCCGCCGAAGAACACCAGCAGCCCGGCGATCAGCGGCAGCACCGACAATGCGAGCAGGCCATGGGTGGTCGAGCCGGTGGTGTCCTTGATCCAGCCGACCAGATAGGGGCCGCCGAAACCGGCGAGATTGCCGATCGAATTGATCAGCGCGATGGCGCCGGCGGCGGCCGTGCCCGACAGCCACGCCGTGGGCAAGGTCCAGAACACGCCGAAGACGCAGAACACGCCGATCGCGGCGACCGTCAGCGCGACCATGGTGAGCGTGGGATCGCCGATCATGCTCGAGGCGGCCAGCGCCACCGCGATCAGGATCAGTGGCGCGCCGACATGGATCACGCGCTCGCGCGTCGCATCCGAATGCCGCGCCCACAGGATCATCGCCACGGTGCCGAACGCATAGGGGATCGCGGTGACGAAGCCGGTCTGCACATTGGTCAGTCCGAACGCCTTGACGATCTGCGGCAGCCAGAACTGCATGCCGTAGAGCGCGCCGACGAAGCCGAAATAGATCAGGCTGAGCACGATCACCTTGGGCGACGACAGCGCCTCGCCGAGCGTCATGTGTCCGGCGGCCTGCTTCGCCGCCGTCTCGGCCTCGAGCCTTGCCGCGAGCCAGGCCTTCTGCTCCGCCGACAGCCAGGTTGCATGTTCGGGCCGGTCGGTCAGGTAGAACCAGGTGACCACGCCGAGGATGACCGAGGGGATGCCCTCGATGATGAACAGCCACTGCCAGCCCTGCAGTCCCATCAAGCCGTGCATGCCGAGCAGCAGGCCCGACACAGGCGCGCCGATCACGGTCGAAATCGGCACGGCAACCGCGAAGGCGGCGAGGAAGCGCGCGCGATACTGCGCGGGATACCAGTAAGTGAGATAGAGGATGATGCCCGGGAAGAATCCGGCCTCGGCGACGCCGAGCAGGAAGCGCAGCGTGTAGAAGCTCCACGGGCCCGAGACCAGCGCCATCAGCGCCGAGATGATGCCCCAGGTCACCATGATGCGCGCGATCCAGCGGCTGGCGCCGAACTTCTCCAGCGCCAGATTGCTCGGCACCTCGAAGATGAAATAGCCAATGAAGAAGATGCCGGCGCCCCAGGCGAACACCAGCGGCGAGAACTTCAGCTCGGCGTTCATGGTCAGCGCGGCGAAGCCGAGATTGACGCGATCCAGATACGAGAAGAAATAGGCCAGCACCAGGAACGGGATCAGCCGCCAGGAGATGGCGCGGATGGTCGCGGCCTCGATGTCGGAGCGGCCAGGCGCGGCCGGGGTGGTGGCGGACGGACTCATCGATCTCCTCCCGGGAGCATTGCAGACATTGGTAGTTGATGGGCGGTGTTGAGCATCGGTCGTGGCAAGTCAATCGGAAAACCTGAGACCCCACAGCCCGTCGGCGCATCGCGGGGGCGCGGCACGCGCATGACGCTCTCGTCACCCGGGATGCTCACCCGCGCTGACAGGCGCCGCCGCGCAGCACGAGCGCTCGCGACGGCGCTGATCGTGATCGCGCTCGGGCTTGGCCTGCGCTTCCACGGTCCCGGCCTCGGCCTTCCCGCCTTGATCGTCAAGTATGGCGGCTCCGTGCTCTGGGCGACGATGGTCTATATGCTGCTCGTCGCGCTGCTGCCGCGAATGGCGGTGGGGCAGATCGCCGGCCTCGCGCTCGCCATCGCCGCCATCGTCGAAGCCTTCAGGCTGATCCACACGCCCTGGCTCGACAGCTTTCGCCTGACGCTGGCGGGCGCGCTGCTGCTCGGCCGCATCTTCTCGCTGTGGAACATTGCCGCCTATGTGGTCGGCATCCTCATCGGCGTCTGGATCGACCGGATCGCGATGCGGCCGGCTTCGGCATAGGCTTGCCCCGGGCAAGCTACGACATCGCGCGAGAGCTCAGCCCGACGCGGTACCGACGCGGCTGAAGAAGGCGTTCAGCTCCTCGGCCAGAACGGCAGGCTGCTCTTCCGGGATGTAGTGGCCGCACGAAGATATGGTGATGCCCTCGACGTGATCAGCGACCTCCCTGAGCGGCGCGGCCATGTCCACGATCGATCCCTGGTCGGCGCCGACGGCCAGCACCGGCGGCTTCAGCCTGCCCCTGGCTTTCAGCTCGCGGTTCTGAAGCGCGGACAGTGCAGCGGAACGATAATAGGCGAGCCCGGCGCGCAAGCCGCCGGCCTTGGTCAGCACGCGGTCGTATTCGTCGAGATCGCATTCGGAGAACGCTTCTGGACTGGCCCCCTTCCGCCGCAGGAACCAGGCGAGATAGTCGCGTTCGCGGCCATGGATCAGCATCTCCGGGAGATCCGCGACGGCGTGGAACGCGAAGTGCCAAGTGCGCCACGCGCGGTCTGGCGCGAACGGCAACGCCTCGGGCAAGGTGACGCCGGGAATTCCTGCATCGAGCAGGGCCAGGCTGCGCACCTCGGCTTCAAACAAGGCCGCATAGGGATAGGCCACCCACGCGCCGATATCATGGGCCACCAGATGATAGCGGGTGAGACCGAGCTGCTGCAGCAGGCGGTGCACCGTCGTGGCCAGCGCCTGCGTGTCGTAGCCTTCGGCTGGACGGTCCGAGTCCCCCTGTCCCGGGAGATCCGGCGCAATGACCCGATAGCGCGACCCGAGCAGCGGCATGACCTTGCGCCAGGCAAACCAGCTTTCGGGGAAGCCTGCGAGCAGCACCACCACCTCGCCATCCGGCGGGCCACCGCTGACATAGTGCAGCCTGACACCGTCGACGGTCTCGAAGCGGTGGGTGAATCCCGGCAACGAGGGCTCGGCGCGACAGAACGGCTCAGCCGCGACCAGACGCGACGGACTTTTGGCAGAGATGGCGTTCATCAACTCGGGCATCGATCACTCTCCTTTATTGTAGAACAAATGTTTCCTAAATCGGCGCAGCATCACGCGAACAAGGCCGCGGCCTGATTTGCGACGCTCATCATCTCGCTCTTCGCACGCCCCGTCTTGCCGACCACCCGCAGCCCCTGGATCACGCAGAAAAGAGCGCCGGCCACGACTTCCGCGTCGAGATTCGGCCGGATCGATCCATCGGATTGTCCGAGCTTGATCAGATCGCGCAACAGGCTCTCAACCCGGCGCATCGCCCCGCGGACCTTGGCGGCGGCCTCCGCATCCAAGGTGGCGAGCTCAGCCGCGCTGGTGACGACCAGGCAGCCGCGCCGGCCTTCGCTGTCGCTGGCGGATTCCGCATAGAACTGCAGCAAGGCTTTAAGCTTGTCGCGGCCGCTGTGCTGCGCATCGAGACGCTCGCGCACCTGCTGGTCGCGGCGCGCGATGTAATGATCCAACGTCGCCAGGAAGATCGCGCGCTTGTCCGCAAAGGCCTTGTACAGGCTGCCAGTGGCGAGCTTCATGGCGGCGCGCAACTCGGCCAGCGACGCGGCGTGATAGCCGCGTTCGCTGAAGACCACCAGGGCCCTGTTCAGGGCCGTGTCCATATCGAACTCGCGCGGCCGACCGGGGCCGCGGCGCTCGGATGAATTCGTTCGTGACCGCGTCATTCCTTCTTTTAGGAAACATTCGTTTCCAAATCAAGAGCACGACGGGACTCTCCGGCGCAGCGGTCAGTCTCCAAGTTGAAAGCGCTGGAACCGGTGCAACTCGTCCTCGATCTGCCGCTTCAGCGCCTTGCGCGGCTCGCCACGCGCGGCCTTGCCGTGGCCGACCCAGCTCCATTTCTGCATCAGAAGCTTGCCGTTCTGGCGGTCGGTCTTGAGGTCGAGCGCGGCGACGATCTCGTCGCCGACCAGGACGGGCAGCGCGAAATAGCCGAACAGGCGCTTGTCCTTCGGGACATAGGCTTCGAAGCGATGATCGTAGTCGAAGATCGCCTGCGTCCGCTTGCGCTGGATGATCAGCGGATCGAACGGCGACAGAATGTGCACGCGCGCCGGATCGATTTCAGCCGGCTCGTCCAACGCTGCTGGCGTCGCCCAGTGCTCCTGCTTGCCGGCGCCCTCCACCGTCACCGGCAGCAGTTCGCCGCGCTGGACCCTGGCATCGATGACCCGGCGCACCGCGGCCTTGCTGGGCGCATTGAGATGGCAGAGCGAATCGAGGCTGACGACGCCTTGCGCGCGCAAGCCGCGGTCGAGCAGATAGGCTGCGATCTCGCGATCGTTGGCGCCCTTCGGCAGCCGTTCCCAGCCGAAATGCCGGGTGGTGAGGTCGTAGGTCTTGAGCATGCCGTCGCGGCCCGACACCGTCAGCACGCCCTCGTAGAAGCCGAGTTGCAGCGCGCGCTTCGACGGCTTGCGGCTGGCCCAGGCGTGGTCCTTCTCGCGCAGCACGTCGTCGTCGATGTCGCGGATCGTCAGCGCGCCGCCTTGGCGGATCAGCCGCATGACCTTGCGCGTATCCTCCGGCTTCACGGTCGTGAGCCAGCGATGGCCCTCGCGGCGGTGGCGGCGCATCGCCGGAACGAAGTAGCGGAAGTCCTGCACCGGAATATAGGACAGCGCGTGGGTCCAATATTCGAACACGGTCTTGTCCGCGCTCTGCGCCTGCCTGAGATCGGCGCGGCGATAGGCGGGAATGCGGCTGAACAGGATGTGGTGGTGGCAGCGCTCGATGACGTTGATGGTGTCGATCTGCACATAACCGAGATGGGCGATGGCGGCGGCGACCGCCTCGGGGCCCGCGCCGAAAGGCGCCTCGGCATCGAGCCGCTGCGCGCGCAGCCAGATGCGGCGCGCCTGCGGCTTGGAGAGCGGGATGGGCGTGGAAACGGCGGGCATGCCGCGCAATGGTGCGAGATTCGCCCCCGCTCCCGCAACGGCGAATCAGGCCGACGGGAACCCCTTGCGGAACCTCAAGGCTTGGACTTGTCCGGAATGCTGCCGGTGGCGATCTCGGCCTTGCAGCTGGCGCGGCCGGGATCGGGCGCACGGCATTTGTAGATGCGGCCGGTCAGGCGGTCGACCAGCCAGGCCGTATCCTCGGAGGGACTTTCCAGGCCGACATAGCGGTTGCCGACGGCCGTGAACAGCGTCGACAGCAGGATCGATGCGGCAATGATCCCTGCTCCAATCAGCGTCGACATGGAACCGGATGATCCCGCCTGATCCTGGCTGCTCGCCCGATGGGACTGATAGTCGCGCCTGTGCGATGGGTTGAACACGGCTCTGCTTTTCTGTTCGCGTTTCTTGACTACGAATCCACTCGCCGTTCGCGTCCCTTAGGTTTGCGATTTTTTCCTGGCGAGCGCTATCCGGTAGAACCGCATCTGGCCGATTTGTTGTTCGCGGACCGGCCACCTGCCGATCGCTTTGCGGCAGCGCGCGGCGCGTCTCGCAGACCGCTCGCTTCGCCCCTCGAGGGCCCGCCCGGTCCGGCAACGTGACGTCGATCACATTGGACGCTTTGAACCCGTTCTATCGTTCACGCATCCAATGGCCATAGGGCATGACGACCCAAGGATAACGACGATGACCCCATATTTTGGACGTTTTGCAGTTCAGGCGGCGGCGTTCTCCGCGATGCTGGCGCTCGGCGCAGGCACCGCTCTCGCCGGCGAGGCCGTGTCGGCCGACAAGATCCTCAACGCGCTGAAGCCGAAGGCGGTCACGCGCAGCATCTCGGTCGGACCGCAGGCGAACCCGCAGGTCGACGCGGCGACGCAGGCCAAGCAGGCGGCCTTCATCGACAGCATGCGCAACCGCAAGACCCGCTCGCTGTCGCTCGGCGAGCGCGAGCAGATTGCCGAGATCGCGGCGACCAAGCCCAAGATCGATCTGGAGATCCAGTTCGACTACAATTCGGCCGAGATCAGCAAGGCCTCGATGCCGGCCGTGCAGGAACTCGGCAAGGCGCTATCCGATCCGAACCTGAAGGGCTCGACCTTCGTGGTCGCCGGCCATACCGACGGCATCGGCAGCGACGGCTTCAACCAGGATCTCTCCGAGCGCCGTGCCGACACCATCAAGCGCTATCTGGTCGAGAAGTTCGCCCTCCCCGGCCAGGACCTCGTCGCGGTCGGCTACGGCAAGACCAAGCTCAAGGACGCGGCAAACCCGGCCGATCCGCTCAACCGGCGGGTCCAGGTCGTCAACATGGACACCAAAACCGCGGCGAAGTGAGCGCTCCGCCGCGCATCGCCCCGCCTGCTGACGGTCCCTGGCAGGCGGGGCGCTTTTTGTCCGCCCTTCAGATCCAGCTCTGGAACAGCATCAGCCGGGTGAAGGTCTGCATCGTCGTGCCGATGAAGGCGGCGCTGATCGGCAGCATCGCGACGAAGCCGAGGATCGCGACGGCGACATAGCTCACCAGCACCCAGCGCGGCCAGCGTCGCAGCGCATGGACGAGCGCGAGGCTCGCCAGCGTCGCCGACGGCAGGTAGTAGTAGATGAAGCTCAGCGCGCGCGGCAGCAGCGCCCAGGGCAGATAGCAGCCGAGATAGAACGCCAGGATCAGGAACGCCGTCGCGCTGCGCGTCGCGATGAAATCCCGGACGCAGATGGCGAGCGCGGCAAGCGCCGGCCACAGCACCAGCGGATTGCCGAGCAGCACCACTGCGGCGATGTCGGTGTCAACATTCTTGTCGAACAGGAACCAGACCGGACGCACCAGCAGCGGCCAGGTCGGCCACGCGCTCATATAGGTGTGGCCGGCGATCGCCGTGGTGATGCTGTCGGCGAAGATGCGCCGCTGCGCCTCGACGATACCCATGACGGACAGGCCGTGCAGCGGGACGAAGGTCGCGAGATAGCAGACAGTAGGCATCGCGACGAGGCCCAGCACGATCTGCAGCCAGCTCAGTTGCGGCCATTGCTCGGGCCGATACCAGTCGGTCGGCTCGCCATCGCCGAACG
Source organism: Bradyrhizobium sp. SZCCHNR1015 (assembly GCF_032489875.1). NCBI lineage: Bacteria > Pseudomonadati > Pseudomonadota > Alphaproteobacteria > Hyphomicrobiales > Nitrobacteraceae > Bradyrhizobium > Bradyrhizobium sp. SZCCHNR1015. The sequence continues at coordinate 227,990 of NZ_JAUEYW010000012.1, read as the reverse complement.
AGGTCTGCCAATGCTGCAACAGCTTGATGAGACCGACGATGATAAGCGCCGTCAAGAGCGGAAACAGCCCGCTCCATTTGCAGGCGATCGCAAGGCCGAACAGCGCCCCCGCCAGCGCGAACACGAGTTGCGGCCGGCGCTGCCTGAATGAAAACAGGAACGTCGCGATCGCGAGCAGGCTGAAGGCGAGCGCACCGATGTCGAGCATCGCGATGCGCGCCTGCACGAACAGCATCTGGTTGAAGGCCGCGAGCAGCGCCGCCGCGATGGCGGGCCATTGCGCCGCGAACAGCGCCAGGCCGCACAGATAGATCGCGGCGACGGCGAGCCCGCCGAGCACGGTACCGGGATAGCGCCATGCGAAGGCATTGTCGCCGAACGTCCTGATCGACAGCGCGATCAGCTCCTTGGCGAGCGGCGGATGCATCGGGTTGAGCTGCGGCGTCGCCGGCCCCAGTCCCAGCATCTGCCGCGCCGCCGGCACGTAATGCACCTCGTCGAAGACGAATTTCGGCGGCGAGGCGAGCCCGATCATCAGCACGACGTGCGCGATCGCGAAGATCAGCAACGCCGTCATCACGCAGCGGCGGACCGACAGAGCGCCATCCTGCGCAACCTCGCCGTCATCTTCGTCGTCATCCCGGCGAGCAGCAGATACCTTCATGGGCCTCCGCGTTGAACTGATCCCACGGTGACGGCAACTAACCACCGAACGGTCATCGAGGCAAACTTGTGCCCATTTTACAACAACCCCGCACGCCGTCTTCGGCTAGATTGAGCAGGGAACGACCTTCGGTGTGGATATGAGCCTGCGTCGCCGAACCTGTGTCGCTGCGATCTCGGCCGCCGCCCTGCTGGGCGTCGCGGGCGGCGCGAGCGCCGACGGCCGCATCGGCGAAGCCGTGCTGGTGCAGAAGGACGTGCTGCGCGTTGCAGGCGCGTCGAGCAGCCCGATCAATGTCGGCGACGGCGTCGTACGCAACGAGACCGTGCGCACCGGCAATGACAGCGCCGCGCGGCTCGTCATGATCGACAGCACCAATCTCTCGCTCGGCGCCAACGCCACCCTGACGCTCGACCGCACCGTGTTCAACGACGAGACCAGCTATCGCGACATCGCGATCCGGCTCGGCACCGGCGCGTTCCGCTTCGTCACCGGCCATTCCGAGAAGACCGCCTACAAGATCAACACGCCACTCGCGACCATCGGCGTGCGCGGCACCATCCTCGACATCCGCTCGCAGCGCGGCCAGACCATGGTCGTGCTGCAGGAAGGCGCGTCGCGGGTCTGCACCCTCACCTTCCAATGCCTCGAGCTGACCCAGCCCGGCGACACGGCCATCGTCACCGCAACCGGCAACGGCAGGAGCACGATCAAGAAGACCAGCAATCCGTCCTGGAGCTTTGCGGCGAGCTGCGCGTCGACATCGGGCCTCTGCACGGTCACCGATCTCGCCAGCAATGCGCCGCCGCAGGATTTCACCGGCATCCTGTGCGGACGATGACGATGAGAACACGCCGCGGTCAGCTTGCTCTCCTGATGACGGCCATCGCCGGCGGGCTGCTCGCGCTCGCCCTGCAAGCCGCGCCGGCCGCCGCGCAGAGCAATTGCGGGGTGGACAACTTCGCGGCGGCGCCGTGCCCGACCCCGTCGCCGTCTCCGACCTCCTCGCCCACCGCGACGCCGACGCCGTCGGCCACGCCGACATCGACCGCCAGTCCGACGCCGACGCCCTCGCCCTCGAGCACGCCGACCCCGTCGCCGTCGCCCACCGGCGCGGGAAACAGCGCCAACGCGATCAACAGCCTCGCCGACCAGCGCTTCAACCAGATGATCACCAACCGCGTGCTCGGGCTGGTGCTGCTCGGCGTCAATGAGCAGGTCAACTGCAGCGACTGCGTCAGCGCGTTCGGCTCGGCCGGCTCGTTCTCGGCGGGCATCCATGGCCGCAAGCAGCTCACCAGCAATCTGGCGCTGCTCGCCGGCCTCGCCTACACGCATTACGACGAGAACGGCTATCACGTGACGTCTGCGCCGATCGGCGCCTTTGCACTGCGCTACGACTTCGCCGACTGGGGCTCGTCGCGGCCGTTCTTCGACGTCGGCACCATCCTGACACCCTATGAGCGCGTGCGCTACGGCCGCAGCTATGCGACGAGCCTCGGCAACGTCACCGTGGACGGCACCACCACGGCATCGAACTACGCGGTCTATGGCCGCGCCGGCTGGATCAGCCGGTTCTCGCCGCGCGACGAGCTCGCGGCCTCGGTCGAGCTGTGGCAATTGTGGCAGCACGTCGCCGGCTATCGCGATCCCACGGTAGCCTTCAACCCGTTCGACGCGACGATCGCCGGCGGCACCGACCGCACCAGCCTGGTCAAGGTCGGCGGCCAGTGGACCCACCTGTTCGGCACGAGCATCGAGGCCAACATCAATGGCGGCTACGTCCAGTCGTTCGCGACCAGCTCCGGCATCGTCGCCACCGTCACCGGCAACGGCACGGTGACGCCGACCATGGGCAACCAGGGCTGGTTCGAATATGGCGGCCGGCTCGGCTTCCGCCTGCCGCAGGGCTGGATCGCCGACCTGTTCGTCAACGGCACGCTCGGCCCGCAGCCGGTCGGCAACACCATCCACGGCGGCATCGGCCTGCGCGTCCATTATTAGCGGGCCGCCCCGGCGCAGCGGATCACCCTGCTCCGCCAAATTTTCATGATCGGCCTGCGCCCGCGTCGCCTTGACCCGCGCCCGGCGGCGGACCTATTGAATGATGATCGTCATTTCAATGCAACGGCTCGCCAGGGCGCACGGAGATCCGATGGACGTTTCCACCCAGGCGACCGGCGAGGCCCGGCGTAGCGGCACGGCAGCTCCGGAGGCGCCAGCGCCGCTTGTCACGCCGGCCCCGGCTCCGTCGCGCGCCAAGGCCGCGTCGGTCCGCACGGCATTGCTCTCCGGCCCGGTGCTGCCGGCGCTGTTCCGCTTGGCGTTGCCGACCATGACGGTGCTGGTGGCGCAGACCGCGGTCAACGTCGCCGAGGCCTACTACGTCGGCTTCCTCGGCACCGATGCGCTGGCCGGCGTCGCGCTGGTGTTCCCGATCTTCATGCTGATGACGATGATGTCCAATGGCGGCATCGGCAGCGGCGTCTCCTCGGCGGTGGCGCGCGCCGTCGGCGCCGGGCACAACGCCGATGCCGATGCCATCGCGTTCCATGCGATCGTGCTGGCGGTGATCGCCGGCGGCCTGTTCACGCTCGCGACCGCCCTGCTCGGCCCGGCCCTGTACCATGCGCTCGGCGGACGCGCAGGCGCGCTGGAGGCGGCGCTGCGCTACTCGAACTATCTGTTCGCCGGCGCCATCCCGGTGTGGATCGTCAACCTGCAGGCGGCAGCGCTGCGCGGCGCCGGCAATGTGCGCGTGCCGGCGCTGGTCACCCTGGTCGGCGCGCTGGTCATGATCCCCGCCTCGCCGCTGCTGATCTTCGGCCTCGGCCCGCTGCCGGGGCTCGGCATTGCCGGCGCGGGCATCGCCTTCGGCCTGTATTACTGCGGCGCCATGCTGGTGCTGGTGCGCTATATGGCCTCCGGCCGCTCCAGCCTGCATGTACGCGTTGCGCCGCTGCAGGCCCGGCTGTTCGCCGACATCCTGAGGGTCGGACTGCCGACCGCGCTGAACGCGGTCATGGTCAATCTCACCGTCATCCTGGTGACCGCGCTCGCCGGCCGCTTCGGCACCTCCGAGCTCGCCGCCTACGGCATCGCCTCGCGGCTCGACTACATCATGATCCCGATCCTGTTCGGACTGTGCACGGCCACCCTGACCATGGTCGGCATCAATGTCGGCGCCGGACAGCGCGGCCGTGCGCGCCGCATCGCCTGGATCAGCGCCCTGGCGGGCGCGGCGCTGGTCGGGACCATCGGCGTGATCGTGGCGCTGCATCCGCCGCTCTGGCTCGGCCTGTTCAGCCGCGACGCCGAGGTTGTGCGCGAGGGCGCGACCTATCTGCGCACCGTAGCGCCGGCCTACGCCGCGCTCGGCTTCGGCTTCGTGCTGGCTTTTGCCGGCCAAGGCGCGGGGCACGTGCTGTGGCCGTTCGTCGGCTCCGCCCTGCGCGTGCTGATCGCGGCGGGCGGCGGCTATGTCGCTATCGTCATGCTCGGCGGCGGCATGGCCTCGCTCGCCGCGATGGTCACGCTGTCGCTCGTCGCCTACGCACTCGTTTGCAGCCTCGTTCTCTCGCCCCGGATCTGGCGCTCGCGCGCTTAGCGGACACTAACCGGAAAGAGCAATTCAAACGACCTGCAACTCACAAGCGGCCACCGCCGAATACAAGCAATTCGCGCAGCTACTACCAGTGAGTGGTGCGAACGAGCACCTCTCGATGATCCGGCAAATACACTGATAACCTTCGGCTTCCGCAACGACGTCGCAGGGTTCCTTTACGGAACCGGATTCAGCATGCGGTAATGTCTGGCCGCCACTTCCTTGCAGCACGGGCTCGCATCCGCCGGCGTCGAGCCTCGGACAGCCATCAGCAGGAAGCGTTGCACATGACCGTATCGATTTCGTCGAAGACACTTCGCGATCTGGCATGGAGATTTGGCCGCGCGAAGGACGGCCAGATCAGCATGATCTTCGCCATCACCATCATCCCCATCCTGGTGTCGGTCGGCGCCGCCGTCGATTTCGCCAAGTCCAGCGACACCAAGGCGCAACTCCAGAAGTCGGTCGATGCCGCGGTCCTCGCCGGCGTGACCCAGGCCAGCGCGCAGCAGGTCTCGACCGCGAGCGCGGTGTTCTCGGGCAGCTTCAAGGGCCGGTTCGGCAGCGGCACATCGGCGACCTTCACGCCCAACGGCGACGGCTCGCTGTCGGGCACCGCGACGACCACGGTGAAGACCTCGTTCCTCAACGTCATGGGCGCGACGTCGCTCGGCGTGACGGCGTCCGCTACGGCGAAAGCCGGTGCGCAGGCCAGGTCGCCGGTCTGCATCCTGCTGGTCAGCACCATCAACGCGCAATCGTTGCTGGTGAATTCCGGCGCCCAGCTCAATGCGCCGAGCTGCGAGGTTCACGTGCTGTCGACGCAGAGCCCGGCGGCGATGTTCAACGCCACGCTCAACGTCAAGCGCATCTGCATCAAGGGCACCAACATCACCAAGAACGGCGGCGTCACGCCGCCGGCCGAGACCGGCTGCGCGGCGATCGCCGATCCCTTCGCCGGCAAGCTGCCCGCCGTCACGGTGGGCGCGTGCACCACCAACAACAAGGTCTACGATCCCGGCTCGGTCACGCTCAGCCCCGGCGTGTATTGCGGCGCGACCAATTTCAACGGCTCCGGCACGCTGACGCTCAATCCCGGCCTCTACATCATCAAGGGCGGCGCGATGACCTTCAACTCGGGGTGGACGGTGACGGGCAGCGGCGTCACCTTCTACCTCGTCGACCAGAACGCGACGCTCACCTTCAACGGCAACGTCAATGCGACGCTGTCGGCGCCGACCAGCGGCACCTACGCCAACATCCTGATGTACGAGCCGTCAGGCCTGTCGACGACGAACCTGCCGATCAACGGCACCAGCAGCTCGTCCTACACCGGCCTGATGTACCTGCCGAGCCGCAACGTCACCATCAACTCGGTCTCGACCATGAGCAGCAACAGCGTCACGATGGTGTTCAACACGCTGATCCTCAACCAGACCAACTGGGCGATCGCGCCCGGCGCGCTGTCGATGTCGGCGACCAGCGGCCAGGCCGGCACGGCGTTTTTGTCGAAGTAGCTTGCTGCATATGAGGCACGCTCCAGCCGCAATGACGGTGCGCCCCCTCTCCCCGTTCTTCACGGGGAGAGGGTTGGGGTGAGCGGCAGCCGCACGAGCGGTTTGAGTCGATAGCCTCCACCCGTCTCACCTGAATCACAGAGGTTCGGATCACATCACGAACGTCCTCACGCCAAGAAAGAACGGACCTAACAACTAAGACTTCTTGTGTGGCTGCCCCTCACCCCGACCCTCTCCCCGTAAGAACGGGGAGAGGGAGCGCACCAGTCGTTGTTCTTGCAGCGTTGTTCTTGCAGCGTCGCTCCTGCAACATCGCTCAAGCGGATCGGTGTCCCGACGGTTCTAAAGCACACCGCTGAACCTGCTCTGCTCCTTGAGGCCGACGCCTGCCCCGCGCGTCCACCGCCCGCGGCAAGACCCCACGTCATCACGCCTCTCACACCTTTGTCACCCACTCTCCCTTGACACCCAGCGCGACTTGAGATGATGTTATGTTATAACATAACGATTGAGGCCGCATGCCCGTTCGCCGGCACCGACCCCTTCCCCTGAAGAGGCTGTTCGATCTCGATGCGCAAACTCCCCGTCACGGTCTTGTCCGGCTTCCTCGGGGCTGGGAAGACCACTTTGCTGAACCACGTCCTGAACAACCGCCAGGGTCTGAAGGTGGCGGTGATCGTCAACGACATGAGCGAGGTGAACATCGATGCGGACCTCGTTCGCGATGGCGGTGCCAATCTGTCACGGACGGATGAGCAACTGGTCGAGATGACCAATGGCTGCATCTGCTGCACCCTGCGCGACGACCTGCTGAAGGAAGTCCGCACGCTGGCCGAGAGCGGTCGTTTCGACTATCTCGTGATCGAGGCCACCGGCATTTCAGAGCCGCTGCCGGTGGCGGCGACCTTCGACTTCCGCGACGAGCATGGCATGAGCCTGTCGGATGTCGCGCGCCTCGACACGATGGTGACGGTGGTCGACGCGGTCAACCTGCTCAAGGACTATTCGTCGTCCGACTTCCTGACTGACCGCGGCGACCAGTTCGACGGCGACCGGCGCGCGCTGGTCGATCTGCTGGTCGAGCAGATCGAGTTCGCCGACGTGATCGTGCTCAACAAGGTCGACGATGCCAGCAGCGATCAGCGCGACGCCGCGCGCAAGATCATTCGCGCGCTCAATCCGGACGCCGACATCATCGAGACCAACCAGGGCCGTGTGCCACTGGAGCGCGTGCTTGCGACCGGGCGCCTCGACTTCGACCGCGCCCAGCAGCACCCGCTCTGGTACAGCGAGCTCTACGGCTTCGCCGACCATGCGCCGGAGACCGAGGCCTATGGCGTGACGAGCTTCGTCTACCGCGCCCGGCGGCCGTTCATTCCGGCCCGCTTCGACCGGTTCCTGCGCGAATCCTGGCCGGGCGTGATCCGCGCCAAGGGCCATTTCTGGCTGGCGACCCGGCCGCAATGGCTCGGAGAGATCAGCCAGGCCGGCGCCATCGTCCGCACCAGCGCGCTCGGCTTCTGGTGGGCTGCGGTGCCGCAGAAATTGTGGCCCGAGGACCTCGACTGGCGCACGCGCATGCTCGGGCGCTGGGACGAGGTCTATGGCGACCGCCGCCAGGAGATCGTGTTCATCGGCAGCAACATGGATGAGGCGGGCCTGAGCGCGCGGCTCGACGCCTGCCTGCTGCCGGGGAAGCCTGCGATGGATGTCGCCGCATGGGCGCGGCTGTCGGATCCGTTTCCGGTCTGGCGCCGCGCCGACGAGGCGGCCTGATCGGCATTCATCCGAACTGCGGCTCGAGACAACGAACCGCGAGACACACGCGCGACAGTCGCCCCTGCTTCGCGTGTGAGAGGGAGGGCGGTATAGCCACTCCCTGCCCGGCGGAGCCGTCGCGAGACGGCTCCGCCATTTCCTTGATGGCTACGGCTTCGACTCGGCGGGATCGCGGTGCACCGGATCGATCCACAGCACCGTCTCCGGCTTCTCGACCGGCTCGATGTCGATGTTGATCGCGACCGCCTCGCCGTCGCTGCGCACCAGCACGCATTCCAGCACTTCGTCCGGGCTGGCGTTGATCTCCTGGTGCGGCACATAGGGCGGCACGAAGATGAAGTCGCCGGGGCCGGCCTCCGCGGTGAATTGCAGCCGATCGCCCCAGCGCATCCGCGCCTTGCCCTTGACGACGTAGATCACGCTTTCGAGATGGCCGTGATGATGCGCGCCGGTCTTGGCGTCCGGCCGGATCGTGACGGTGCCGGCCCACAATTTCTGCGCGCCGACGCGCGCGAAGTTGATCGCGGCCTTGCGGTCCATGCCCGGTGTCGACGGCACGTTGCCATCGAGCTGATGACCCGGAATGACGCGGACGCCGTCGTGCTTCCAGCGCTCGTCGCCGTGATCGTGGGAATGGCCGTGCGTGTGATCGTGAGAGCCTGACATGATTTTCTTCTTCTCGGATTCTTGTGTTCGGAGGAACCGGCGCGATTGTAGTCGAAATGCCGCATCGGCGCCATTGCGGTTCCACGCGAACCTTTTCGCAACGCCCGCGTTGAGTCCGCACAGTTCACACACACAATGGAGAGACATCATGGGTGCGACCATGGACAAGATCAAAGGTGCGACCAACGAGGCGATCGGCAAGGCCAAGCAGGGCATCGGCGAAGCCACCGGCAACGACCGTCTGCAGGGCGAAGGCGCGATCCAGGAAGTGAAGGGCAAGGGCCAGCAGGCGCTGGGCGATGCCAAGCAGGCGACCAAGGACGCGGTGAACACCGCCGCCGGCGCTGCGAACAAGAACCTCTGAGCAGGATCGGCGCGGTCGCTGAGGTCGCGCGATGACGATCTCCAGAAACTAACAAGACCGGCCCCTCGCGGGCCGGTCTTCGCGCCGTTGTTAGTTGACGACGAATAGCAACTATCGGCGTCCCAACCGGCGCCTATAAATGCGCCCTCTCCCCTTGTGGGAGAGGGCATGCAGGACAGTCCCCACAAGCTTCGTCGGGTGAGGGGTATCTCTCCCCGAGCATCGCTCGCCGAAGGATACCCCTCACCCTATAGCGTTCGCGGATGGGCCGGTGATGTCCTCTCCCACCCTGGCGAAGCTCAGCTTCGCCTTGGGGGAGAGGACGCTGTATCGCACAGCACGCTTGCTGACCGAACCGCCGTCACTCGCCCAGACCTACTTCACGCCCAGCAGCTCGACGTCGAACATCAAGGTCGCGTTCGGCGGAATCACGCCGCCGGCACCGCGTGCGCCATAGCCGAGCTCGGGCGGAATGATCAGCGTGCGCTTGCCGCCGACCTTCATGGTGGCGACGCCCTCGTCCCAGCCGGCGATCACGCGCTTCATGCCGATCGGGAATTCGAACGGCTCGTTGCGATCCACAGACGAGTCGAATTTCTTGCCCTTCTGGCCGTTCTCATAGAGCCAGCCCGTATAATGCATCACGCAGGTCTGACCGCGCGTCGGCGTCGCGCCGGTGCCTTCCTTGGTGTCGATGATCTGCAGTCCGGAGGGAGTGGTCATGGTCTTTCCTGTCGGTTGGGCGGAACTGGTCTGTGCCGAGACCGCGCGGGAGCCCAGCACGCCACCGGCCGCGGCCGATGCCGCCATCATCAGCGCAACTCTTCTGTTCATCGGACGCCGCATGCTCCAGACCGCCTCTGCTCGTTCACGGGAGCCGCGGTTTAGCCCAAGCGGGAGCGGCTGACCAGCCCGGCATCTGCTTCCGAAAAAAATAATCCTATTGCCAATAATCGGAAATCATGATTATCTCCGCGCATCCCGCCTCACCGCAGAGGGGCGTAGCGCGCGATCGTCACGACACGCGAGGCGGGGTGCGATGGCCGCGAGAGATCGCAGCATTCTCTTCGACGAGGATGCGGACGAACGATATCTTGCGGACGTGAAGTCGCAGCGTCCTGACACCCCGACGCTGGTGTCACCCGCGCGATGCGCAAGCATCGTCGCGGCATGGTGGCCAACAAGCCCGGCGCACCAGGGAGACTGCGTATAAGCGTGAAGACCGTCGCGCAGGGAATGCCGGAGTGTTCGGCTTTGCCTGTGGTACCTGCCGCCTGCATTCTTTTCGCAGGCGGGCCATGGGTGAGGCCCTCACCCGGCATTCCCTGCGCCCTCTGCATGATTGCGAGGGACGACCAAGTGCAGACCTCGGGCGAGTCTCGCCGCGAGATCACGTCCTCATGTCTTCAACTCGATGGCTGTTTGAATTGTGAATCCGCCAAACCCACCGCTGTCGTCCCGGACAAGCCGTGACGCGCCAGCGCGTCGCGGCGCCGATCCGGGACCCATACGCCGCAGCAGACGTGATGGGCAAAAAGCCAATTGCCAGCCTGCCTCAAACCGCTCCCTGGGGGTATGGGTCCCGGCTCAAGGCCGGGACGACAGCGGAATGTGTGGACACGACAGGGCCCAAGCGCAGTGATGGTGAGATAGTCCGCGAGAACGCGCCCGCCTCAATATCCCAGCGCGCAGCCGTCCTTGCGCGGGTCGGAGCCGCCGGTGAGCGTGCCCTTGTCCCAGTCGATCCAGATCGCCTGGCCGCCGCCGAGCGGCGACACCACCTTGGTGGTCTTGTGGCCGATCTTCTGCAAGCCTTCGACGACATCGGCCGGCACGCCGTCCTCGAGCTGATAGACGCCCTCGTAATGCAGGCCGCGCGCCATATCGATCGCTTCCTGCACGTCGCAGCCATAATCGAGGATGTTGGTCAGCACGTGGGTCTGGCCGACCGGCTGATACTGGCCGCCCATCACGCCGAACGACATCTGGGCGCGGCCGGCCTTGGTGGCGAGCGCCGGGATGATGGTGTGCAGCGGACGCTTGCCCGGACCGATGCAGTTCGGATGACCGGGCTGGATGCGGAAGCCGCCGGCGCGGTTCTGCAGCAGCACACCGGTCTCGTTGGAGACGATGGCCGAGCCGAACGAATGCGCGATCGAGTTGATGAAGGAGCAGACGTTGCGGTCGCGGTCGACGACGGTGATGTAGACCGTCTCCGGATTCATCGGCGGCGCGACGTTCGGCAGATCGAGCAGCTTGTCGAGGCTGATCTGCGAGATGTACTCGTCGGCGAACTCCTTGGCGAGGATGCTCGCGACCTCGGTGGTCATGTGCGCGGGGTCGCCGATATGCTGCTCGCGCATCATGTAGGCGATGCGCGCGGCCTCGGCCTCGAGGTGGAAGCGCTCGACGCTGAGCGGATCGATCCGCGTGAGGTCGAAGCGGGAAAGAATGTTGAGCATCACCAGCATGGTGATGCCCGGGCCGTTCGGCGGGCACTGCCAGACGTCGTGATCCTTGTAGGTGGTGCCGATCGGCGAGGTCACCTCGGTCTGGTGATTGGCGAAGTCCTCCAGGGTGTGCAGGCCGCCGATGCCGCGCAGCGTCTGCACCATGTCCTCGGCGACCGCGCCGGTGTAGAAGCCCTTCGCCCCCTCCTTGGCGATCACGCGCAGCGTCTGCGCCAGCTCCGGCTGGCGGATCACGTCGCCGACCGCCGCCGCCTTGCCGCGCGGCAGGAAGTAGCGCGCGGTGTTGGTGCCGTTCTTGAGCTTCTCGAACTGGTTGTTCCAGTCGAAGGCCACCCGCGGCGCCACCACATAGCCGTCCTCGGCGGCGCGGATCGCCGGCTGCAGCAGCCGGTCGAGGCCGAGCCGGCCATGGTCGTGCAGGATGCGCGCCCAGGCATCGATGGCACCGGGCACGGAGACGGCGTGGGCGGAGGTCAGCGGCACCGAATGGATCTTGCGCTCGAGGTACCAGTCCACGGTCGCGGCGGCAGGCGCCCGGCCCGAGCCGTTATAGGCCATGATCCGGCCCTCGCCCCTGGGCTGGACCAGGGCGAAGCAGTCGCCGCCGATACCGGTCGATTGCGGCTCGATCACTCCGAGCAGGGCGCAGGCTGCCACCGCCGCATCGGCCGCGGTGCCGCCGGCCCGCAGCACCTCGATCCCGGCCAGCGCCGCCTGCGGGTGCGATGTCGCGATCATTCCGTTCTGGGCGTGGACCGTCGACCTGCCGGGGAAATGGAAGCTTCTCATCGTTGCTCGCTGCGTGATCGTGTGGTGGTTGGAATACCAGTGCTGGCCGGCTACATCGCACATTCCTTCCGGGCTCGGCAATGCCCGGGGATACCAGCTTTTCTATGGTCAGCTCTGCTGGTAAACGGCCGCATGCCCCTCGCCGTCGCCGCCTTCTATCAGTTCGTCGCCCTGCCGGATTTTCGCGACCTGCGTGCGCCGCTCCACGCCTTTTGCGCCGAACGCGGCATCAAGGGCAGCGTCCTGCTGGCCGAGGAGGGCATCAACGGCACCGTGGCCGGGACCGAGCCGGCAATTGCCGCCCTGGTCGGCGAGTTTCGCGACGGAACGCTGTTCGCCGGCCGGCTGGACAATCTGGAGCTGAAATACTCGCGCGCCACCGCCATGCCGTTCCGGCGCCTCAAGGTGCGGCTGAAGCGGGAGATCGTGACACTCGGCGATCCCGCCGCCGATCCGACCCGCCAGGTCGGGACCTATGTCAGTCCCGCCGATTGGAACGCGCTGATCGCAGCGCCCGATACCGTCGTGCTCGACACCCGCAATGCGTTCGAGGTGGCGATGGGCACGTTCGAGGGCGCAATCGATCCGGGCCTGCAGAGCTTCGGGCAGTTCAAGGATTTTGCCGCACGCGCGCTCGATCCTGCCAGGCACAAGCGGATCGCGATGTTCTGCACCGGCGGCATCCGCTGCGAGAAGGCGAGCGCGCTGCTGCTGGCGCGCGGCTTTTCCGAGGTCTACCACCTCAAGGGGGGCATCCTGAAATATCTCGAGGAGACCCCGGAATCCGAGAGCCGCTGGCGCGGCGGCTGTTTCGTGTTCGACGAACGGGTGGCGCTCGGTCACGGGCTGCGGGAGCACAGCGAGGCCACGATCAAGGCCGTTCCGGAGGGCGCACGCGATGAACAGCTCTGAGCAATCCAACGCGCAGCTCGGCGAGCGGATCGACACGCTGGAGATGCGCCTGACGTTTCAGGACGACACGATCGAGACGCTGAACCAGACCATCACCGCGCAGTGGCGCGAGATCGATGCGCTGAAGCGACAGGTCGCCCTGCTGGTGGAGCGGCTCGAGGAGGCGCAAGGCAATACCGAGGGGCCGCGCAATGAGCCGCCGCCGCACTACTGAGCAGGCGGCGATCTCACGCCGGGACGGTCGCCGGCGCCTTGCCGGCGGGCAGGTCGACCACCTCGCCGGCCATGATCAGGCGGTCGCGGCCGGCGTCCTTCGCGGCATAGAGCGCGCGGTCGGCCGCCTCGATCAGCGAGGCCGGGCCGGCGGAGCGTTCGAAACCCGGCCGGCACACCGCACCGCCGATGCTCGCGGTGACGATTCCCGCCGGGTTGTGATCGTGGACGATGCGGGCCTCGTGCAGTGCCCGCCTGATCCGCTCGCCGAGCCTGGCGCAGCCCCCGGCATCGGTGTTCGGCAGCAGGATGGCGAACTCCTCGCCGCCGTAGCGGGCGGCCAGATCCGAGCTGCGCTGCGCCTCGTCGGCGAGAATGCCGGCCACGGTGTGCAGGCACTCGTCGCCGGCCGGATGGCCATAGGCGTCGTTGAAGGCCTTGAAGTGGTCGATGTCGATCATCAGCAGCGCCAGCGAGGTCTTGTCGCGGTAGGCCCTGCCCCACTCCTCCAGCAGCCGCTCGTCGAACCGGCGGCGGTTGGCGAGCCCGGTGAGGCCGTCCTCGATGGCCAGTGTCTCGAGCCGGCCCTGCAGCGTCTTCTGCTGGGTCACGTCGCGGGTGACCGCGACGAAGCCGTCGAGCGCACCATCCGGCTGACGGGTGGCGCGGATCGTGGCCTCGACCCAGATCTCCGACTTGTCGCGGCGGCGCATGCGATAGGTGGCGCGGGCTTCGTCGACGGCCCCTCGCCTGAGCTGATCGAGGATCTCCTGCAACTGCGGGCGATCGAGCGGATGCACGCCGGAGAGCGCGCGCTTGCCCAGGAGCTGCGACGGATGCCAGCCCAGCACGCGCATGGTCGAGGGCGAAACGTAGCCGATGCATTCGTCCAGCTCGATCCGCGTCACGATGTCGCTGGAGCCTTCGGCGAGCAGCCGGAAGTTTTCTTCCTTGGCGGCCAGCGCCGCGGCGAGCTGCTGGCGCTGCAGCAACTGCTTCGCGAGGAAGATGCCGATCGCAATGACGAGCGCAACCAGACAGACCAGCACCGTGAGCCGAATGAGCGCATCACGCTTCCATTCGGCCAGGACCTCCGCCTCCGTGCGCGTCACCAGAATGAGGAACGGATAGCGCTGCGCGTGCTGATAGAACCCGATGCGGTCGGACGTTTCGCCGAGCCGCCGGAAATGCAGCGTCCCCGACGCAGGATGATAGGGAATCGCTTCGAGGATGGCGCGCCCAACCGTCTGAGCGTCGGGCTCCGCATTGTCGGCGAGGACGGCCCCATCGCGGCTCATCAGGCTGATCGTGCCCTGACGACCGACGGCAAACTGACGGTAGAACTGAGCAAAATAGGCAACGTCGATGGTTGCCAGCACGACGCCGCCGAACCGGCCATCCGCGTGATTCCAGCGCCGCGACAGGGTGATGACCCACTGGCCGCCAGCCCTGCTCTGCACCGGGCGACCGATCAGCAGCGAACGATCGGCGGAAACCCTGTGGTGCGCGAAGTAGTCGCGATCGGCATTGTTGTAGTTGGTGAGCGTGACGTCCTCGGTGGTCGCGAGCCAGTCGCCGTTTTCGCCATACGCGAAGATGCCGCGGATGCGCCCGAGATTGGGCTTCCTCGCCTTCAGGATCGTCTGCAGTCGGGTGATCGCGCCGGGCTTGCCGTCATCGGTTTCGAGGGCGGCGACGACGCCGCGCAACAGCGAATCCGCAAGCTCGAATGTGTCCTCGACGTGCTGGGTGAGCGAATGAGCGAGATTGCTGAGATCGGTTTCGGCATTTCGCACCTCCGCCTGGCGGGAGGTCCATTCGCCCCAGATGCTGAAAGCGAGAATGGCGACCGACACGAGCGCAAGCACGCCAGCCGCCCACATGGGCAGGCGGCCTCGATCAACTCTGGTCGCACCAACGTCCATTCCGCGGGACTCTCCGGACGCGCCGAGGTTCCCATGGACATCTTATTTAACTCTGAAATGCGGCTGCTCCGAAGGTGTCCTCAGCGGCCCGTAAGACTACGGCTGCTCCCGTACAAATACGGAGCCACACCGAGAAATCCGCGGTCGCAAGCGGCGTCCCGCTTGTTAGTTCAACGGGCGAACACCGATCGCACCTTGTCCCACAACGATGACGCATGCGCCGGATCGTGGTCGACGTCGTCGTCCTTCGCTCGGGTCGTCGAGGGCTGTTGCAGGCTCACCGGATCCGATGCCGGGAACGTATCCATCAGTCCCTTGTCGAGTTGCGTGGCCGTCTCACGATCGAGACGCGCGGCCTCGCGCGGATCGACCGCGTGCTTGTCGTGGGGCGCAGGATTGAATTTCTCAGCCATGGTCAATCTCCCTGTGGAACGACAACGCAGTGGCGAAAGACGTGTTCCGCGAGATGTGGCGGCCGGCGACCGCAATGGCGCTCGTATCTCCCGCCGCTTCCGCGTCGATATCACCTTGGCCGGAACCGCGTGGGCATGTATCACGGACGGTAAACTGTTCCCGAAAGTTGCGGAGCCCGAGCGTGAGTGAGACTGCCGTGAACAAGCCCTTCATCGACGTGCTGGCCGGACGGCGGCAGAGCGTGCCCCCGATCTGGATGATGCGGCAGGCCGGCCGCTATTTGCCGGAGTACCGCGAGGTCCGCGCCAAGGCCGGCGGCTTTCTCGACCTCTGCTTCAATCCCGAACTCGCGGCCGAAGTCACGCTGCAGCCGATCCGGCGCTTCGGCTTCGATGCGGCGATCATCTTTTCCGACATTCTGGTGATCCCGCACGCGCTCGGCCGCAGCGTCCGCTTCGAAATCGGCGAAGGCCCGCGGCTGGACCCGCTCGATACGCCGGACAAGATCGCGACGCTGTCGGCGAAGGCCGATTTGTCGAAGCTGGAAGCGGTGTTCGAGGCGCTGCGCCGGGTGCGGGCCGAGCTGCCGCGGAGCACCGCGCTGATCGGCTTCTGCGGCGCCCCATGGACGGTCGCGACCTACATGGTCGCAGGCCAAGGCACGCCTGATCAGGCGCCAGCGCGGCTGCTCGCCTATCGGCATCCCGATGCGTTCGGCAGAATCATCGATGCGCTGGTCGACAGCTCGATCGCCTATCTCCTGAAGCAGCTGGAGGCCGGCGCCGACGCGCTGCAGATCTTCGACACCTGGGCCGGCGTGCTGTCGCCGCGCGAGTTCGCGCGCTGGTCCGTCGCGCCGACACGGCGCATCGTCGAGGGCGTGCGCAAGGCGCGGCCGGATGCGAAGATCATCGGCTTTCCACGTGGCGCCGGCGCGCTGTTGCCGGGCTACGTCGCCGAAACCGGCATCGATGCCGTCAGCATCGACTGGACCGCGGAGCCGGGCCTCGTGCGCGAGAAGGTGCAGAGCAAGGTCGCGGTGCAGGGCAATCTCGATCCGCTGGCACTGATCACCGGCGGCGCGGCGCTCGACCAGGCGGTCGACGACGTGCTGGCGAGCTATTCCGGCGGCCGCCACATCTTCAACCTCGGCCACGGCATCCTGCCGGAAACCCCGATCGCCCATGTGGAGCAGATGCTGGCGCGGGTCCGCGCCTACAAGGGATGACTTGCTAGCGCGGCCGGCTGCGCTCGATCAGCTCCGCCGCGCCGTTGGCAAGCAGATCGAGCCCGACCGCCCGGCCGAGCTCGCGCGGACGATCCGCCGGCGCCGAGCGCTGCGCCTCGATGAAGTGGCCGCCATCCTCGTCGAGCACCGAGGCGGTCAGCGTCAGCTGACCGCCGTCGATGGTCGAAAAGCCAGCGATCGGCGAGTTGCAGTGACCGTTGAGCACCCACAGCACCTCGCGCTCGGCATCGGCGCAGGTCCGCGCCGCGGCGTCGTCGATGGTCGCCAGGATGCGCCGCGTGTCCCAGTCGGAGGCCGGGCACTCGACGGCGACGATGCCCTGCCCGACCGCCGGCAGCATGTCGGCGACCGGGAAGTCATAGGAGGCGCGGTCGGACAGGCCGACCCGCTCCAGCCCGGAGCGCGCCATGATCAGCGCATCAGCCGGCCCCACGGCGCCGCCGTCCGGCAGCTTCTGCAGCTCGCCATTGTCGAGCTTGCGGATGCGGGTATCGGCCGCGCCGCGAAAATGGATCAGCTCGGCCTGCGGAAACAGCCGTCGCGCATAGGCGGCCCGGCGCACGGCATTGGTGCCGATCTTGAAGCCCCGGCCGCCATCGTTGCGGAATTCGTCCAGCGACAGCCCCCGCCGCAGCACCAGCACGTCGCCCGGCGGATCGCGCGACAGCAGCGCCGCAACCACCAGCCCCGGCGTTTCCTCGTTGCCCGGCATGTCCTTCAGCGAGTGCATTGCTGCATGCAGCCTGCCATCCAGCATGGCGCGGCGGATCTCGGCCACGAACGCCCCGCCCTTGCCGCCATGGGTGAGCAGCTTGCTGGTCTGGTCGGAATCGCCCGTCGTCTCGAACTTGACGATCTCGATGTCGAGCGACGGAATCGCGGCCTGCAGCCGGCGGGCGATCTCCTCCGTCTGCGCCAAGGCCATCGTGCTCTTGCGGGTGCCGATCCGGAAACGTGTCACGAACTCATTCCTGCGTCAGCGCGCGTCCTGCAAGATCATGTCGGAGGCCTTCTCCGCGATCATGATGACCGGCGCGTTGGTGTTGCCCGAAACCAGGTCCGGCATGATCGAGGCATCGACCACGCGCAGGCCGTCGATGCCGCGCACGCGCAGGCGCTGATCGACCACGGCGACAGCATCGGTCCCCATCCGGCAGGTCGAGGTCGGATGGTAGATCGTGCTGCCGGTCTGCCGGCAATAGGCCAGGATGTCGTCATCGCTCACGATCTTGGACCCCGGATAGGCTTCACCCGAGACATACGGCTTCAGCGCCGGTGCCGCCAGGATTTTCCGCAGGATCCGGAGGCCATCGACGTTGGCCCGCCGGTCGGTTTCACTGGCGAGATAATTGATGCGGATTTCCGGCGGCACCGTCGGATCCGCGCTCCTGATCCGCAGCGAACCGCGGCTTTCGGGCCTGAGCTGGCAGACCGAGGCGGTGAAGCCGGAGAAGGTGTGCAGCTTCTCGCCCATCTTGTCGGTCGAGAACGGGATGAAGTGGATCTGGATGTCCGGGCTCGCAAGCCGCGGATCGGTCTTGAAGAATGCGCCGGCCGTCCCCGCCGCGATCGTCAGCGGACCGTTGCGGAAGGCCGCATAGCGTGCGCCAGCCAGCACCTTGCGCACCGGATTGTTGACGATGTCGTTGAGCGTGATGCGCTGGCTGCAGCGCATCACGATACGCACCTGCAGATGGTCCTGCAGGTCACTCCCGACACCGGG
The DNA here is from genome assembly GCF_032489875.1 of Bradyrhizobium sp. SZCCHNR1015. NCBI lineage: Bacteria > Pseudomonadati > Pseudomonadota > Alphaproteobacteria > Hyphomicrobiales > Nitrobacteraceae > Bradyrhizobium > Bradyrhizobium sp. SZCCHNR1015. The sequence goes on along the minus strand of NZ_JAUEYW010000012.1, from coordinate 209,700 downwards.
CGCATCGAGGACCACGTCGAGACCATGCTCCTTCAACAGCTCGGCCGGACCGACCCCGGACAGCTGCAGCAGTTGCGGCGAGTTGTAGGCGCCGCTCGACACCAGGATCTCCCTGCGGGCGCGGGCCGTCCGCATCCGGCCGCGCTGGCTGAACGTGACGCCGCCGGCCCGGCGTCCCTCGAACACGATCCGCTGGGCCAGCGCGTCGGTCTCGACGTGCAGGTTGCTGCGACCGAGCGCCGGCCGCAGGTAGGAGGCCGCGGTGCTGGCGCGACGGCCCCGCCGGGTCGTCGTCTGGAAGAACCCCGCGCCCTCCTGGCTCGCACCATTGAAGTCGCCATTGAAGGGCAACCCGGCCTCGACCGCCGCCTTCACGAAGGCTTCAGACAAGGGGTCCTCGTGCCGCCAGTCGGACACCGGCAGCGGGCCGTCGATGCCATGATAGTCGTCGGCGCCGCGGGACTGATTTTCCGCCCGCTTGAAATAGGGCAGCACGTCGTCATAGCCCCAGCCGACATTGCCGCGCTGCCGCCAGCGGTCGTAGTCCTCGTGCTGACCGCGCACATAGAGCAGGCCGTTGATCGAGCTGGAGCCGCCGAGCACCTTGCCGCGCGGCTGAAACACCGAGCGGCCGTCGAGCCCCGGCTCCGGCTCGGTCTGGTACATCCAGTTGACGGTCTTTTCCTTGAAAAGCTTGCCGTAGCCGAGCGGAACGTGGATCCAGATGTTGGTGTCCTTCGGACCGGCCTCGAGCAGCAGCACCGTGTGCTTGCCGTCACTGCTGAGCCTGTTGGCGAGAACGCACCCGGCCGAGCCGGCACCGACCACGATATAGTCGAACTCCAGGTCCGTCTCACGCAACGCTGCGCTGCCTTCCATCGCTTCCCCACCGGCCTTGTTGTTGTTTCATCTTCGATGATACCAAAAGCCGGCGCATGCAAGCGGCAAATCAGCAGGTCTGGTCGGCCATCTCAGTCATGACTGCTTCAGCAGCCGCGCGGCGTGCCGTGCGATCATCATCTCTTCATCGGTATTGACCACCCGCACACGCACCCGCGACTGGTCCGAAGAGATCAAGGAATGGCTCGCGCGGTTGCGGCTTTCGTCCAACGCGATCCCGAGCCACTCGAATCCTTGGCAGACGCGCTCGCGAATGCGCCATGCATGCTCGCCGATCCCGCCGCAGAACACCACCGCGTCGATGCCAGAGAGGATCGCGGCCATGGCGCCGAGCTCGCGCCTGATGCGGTCGACGAAGTAGTCGATCGCCTGCCGCGCCTCCGGCGTGCCGGCGGCCTCCAGTTCGCGCATGTCCTGCGACAACCCCGACAATCCCTTAAGGCCCGAGTGATTGTAGAGGAGATCGGTGACCGCCTCGGCCGTCATGCGCTTCTCCTCAAGCAGATAGAGAACGACGCCAGGGTCGAGCTGACCGCAGCGCGTGCCCATCGGCAGACCGTCGAGTGCCGTGAAGCCCATCGACGAACCGATGCTCTGCCCATCCCGGATCGCACACATCGAGGCGCCGTTGCCGAGATGCATCACGACCACCCGGCCCTTCTCGTCGAGCGGAGCGATCTCCTTCAATCGCGACACGACGTATTCATAGGACAGGCCGTGAAAGCCGTAGCGGCGGACGCCCTGATCGTAGAACTCGCGCGGCAAGGCGTAGGTGTCGTTAACCCAGGGGTGCAAGCGATGGAACGCGGTATCGAAACATGCGACCTGCATGGCGCCAGGAAAGGCGCGATGGGCGGCGCGGACACCAGAGAGATTGTGAGGCTGGTGCAGCGGCGCCAGCGGAATGAGCTTTTGCAGATCATTCAGAACATCGTCATTGACGACGATCGGCCGCGTGAATGCGAGCCCGCCATGAACGACGCGGTGACCGACGGCGTCGACTTCGGTGCGGCCGATGGCGCGCTGCAGGACCTCGAGCACGACGCCGAGAGCCGCTTCGTGATCGGCGGCGCTCGCTGCATCCAGGCGTTCATCGGCCAGCGGAGCGCCCCTCAGCTTTGCTTCGAGATGCGGCGCGTTACGGCCAAGCCCCTCGATCTGGCCATGCACGGTCTCGACAAGGACGGCATCTTCCTCGAACAAGGCGAATTTGATCGAGGATGAGCCGGAGTTGAGGGTCAGGATGTGTTGCATCGGTGATGCCGCCTCGTGACGAATGTTGAACTGATAAACTGCAGAAAATACGAATTATTTCCATGACGATCCGAAGACGAACAAAACGCTAGGTTGCATTCTGACACCGAATTATCGTCTGCCATCGTACCCAAGGTTGAGTCGGACCCGCGGGAGGGCCATTGCGTGAATATGCCTCGACATCTCCTCCCGACCACCGTGGTCGGAAGCTACCCGCAGCCGGATTGGCTGGTCGATCGCGCAATGCTCTCGAAATCCGTTCCTCGCATTCGCATGCAGGGCATGTGGCGCATTCCCCGGCCGCTGCTCGACGACGCCCAGGACGACGCGACCATCGTCGCGATCCACGACATGGAACAGGCGGGGATCGACATCGTGTCGGATGGCGAGATCCGGCGCGAAAGCTACTCCAACCGGTTCGCGACCGCGCTCGACGGCGTCGATGCCGACAATCCCGCCATCATCATCTCGCCGTCCGGGATCAAGACGCCAGTGCCGCGCGTCGTCGGTCCGATCCGGCGGACGCAGCCGGTCGAGCTGCGCGACATGGAGTTCCTCCGCCGTAACACCCGGCGTGCCGCCAAGATCACCCTGCCCGGGCCGTTCACATTGAGCCAGCAGGCCCAGGACGACTTCTACGGCGACGACGAGGCGCTCGCGATGGCTTTCGCCGAGGTCGTCAATGCCGAGGCCCGCGACCTGCAACGCGCCGGCGCCGACGTCATCCAGCTCGACGAGCCCTGGGTCCGCAACAATCCGCAGGCGGCGCGGCGCTATGCCGTCAAGGCGATCAACCGGGCTCTGGATCATATTACGGTGCCCACCATCGTTCACGTCTGCTTCGGTTATGCCGCCATCGTGCCGGGCTCCAGCAAGCCGAGCGGATATGCGTTCCTGGCCGAGCTTGCCGATTGCCACGCTGCGCAGATCGCGATCGAGGCGGCGCAGCCGCGGCTCGACCTCGGCGTTCTCAGAGATCTCTCGACCAAGACCATCGTGCTCGGCGTCCTCGATCTCGGCGATCCCGAGATCGAGCCGATCGCTGTCGTGGCCGAGCGCATCCGCAGCGGCCTGAAAGTGGTGGCGCCGGAGCGGCTGGTCGTGGCGCCCGACTGTGGCATGAAATATCTGCCGCGCGCGACCGCCTTCGCGAAATTGAAGGCGATGTGCGCGGCGGCGGCGCGGATGCGCGAGGAACTCGCCTGACAGCCCAATGTGGCAGATGCGGCGCATGTCGGGCGCGGCGCTCCACGATGGCGCCACCCTGCAAACCCATTTCCGGAATAAGGCAGGCGGTGAGCGCCGGGGATCGGCTGGCCCGATGTCGTCGCGAGGGAGGCTCCGATGGCCGTCTGCATCACGTCGAGGAACGTCGCCGCCGCGATCGGCATGCTTGCCGGCGCAGCGGTGAGCGGGACCGCGATGGCCGACCCGCTCGACGATATCATGGGCGGCCTGATGCGCGACGCGCGCAGCTCGTTTGCGCGGATGGTGCCGATCGGGCTCGTGCCGACCATGCCATCGCTCCAGCCGCCTCCCATCCAGCAGCCAACGGCACTGCCACCACCCTCTCGGCCCGCGTTCCCGCCGCAGGCCCAGGCCGTCAAGCCGCAGGCGGCAGCGAAACCATTGCGCCCCCGGCCGCCGCTCAGTCCGGCCGCGGCGACGCTGGCGGCTGCCGATGCGGCCGAGACGGTCGCCGACGCCAATCTCGATGCCGCGCTGGCGGCCAACGAGAAGGCCATTTCCGACCGCGACGCGGCGGAGGCGGTGGCAAAGGCCAATCCCACCGCAGCCAACATCGCGGCGGCCAAGGCCGCGGCCGAGGCGGCGTACACCGCCGAAGCGAACCTCACCGACGCGCTATTGGCCGACAAGGAGACCGATGCACGCCTGAAGGCCGCACGCGCCGCCGTCGCAGCCGAGCAGAGCGGCCGGAAGTCCTCAGCCAAGCCGCCGTCGGCGATGCCGGTCAACCTGCTCGCCGACAAATAGCCGGCAGCGCGCTCACAGCGCGTCGGCCCGTTCCAGCGTATCGATCGTGACCACGCCGTGGGCGCGGGAAACGCAGGCGCAGAGCTTGCGGCTCTCGTGCTTCTGTTCGGCGCTGAAGAACACGTCGCGATGATCGATCTCGCCCTCGACATCGACCACGTCGACCGCGCAGACACCGCACTCGCCGCGCCGGCAATCCGCCATGATCTCGTGGCCGGCGGCATTGAGCACGTCGAGCATCGAGCGGTCGCGCGGCACCACGATCTCCTCGCCGCTGTCGCGCAGCCGGACCTTGAACGGCTCGGTCGACAGCCGGCCGCTCGATCCGAACGTCTCATAGCTGAGATCGGCCGGCGCGCGGCCGCACGCCGCCCACGCGCTGCGCGCGGCATCCAGCATCCGCATCGGTCCGCAGAACAGCACGACTGCTCCGGACGGCAGACTCGAAAAAAGATCGGTCAGGTCGAGCCGCTGCGACTGGTCCGCGGCATACACCGCGAGACGGTCGCCGAGCAGCGCCGAGAGCTCATCGAGGTAGGCCGCATCACTGCGCGATCGCACCGCGTAATGCAGCGAGACGCTCGGCGTCTTGCGCAGCAGCGCATGCGCCGCCCCGACCAGCGGCGTGATGCCGATGCCGCCGGCGACCAGACAATAATGCTGATACTGCCAATCGACCTGCAGCAGCGAGGTCGGGCTCGCCACGTCCAGCCGCGCGCCGGGCTGCAGCGACCACAGATAGCGCGATCCGCCGCGGGAATCCTCGGCGAAGCGCACGGCGATCCGGTAGCCCCGCGGGTCCGCCTCGCCGACCAGCGAGTAGGAGCGGACATCGGGCTGGCCGCCGGCGAGGACGCCGACCTTGATGTGGCTGCCGACCGCATAGGGCGCGCAGACATAGCCGTCGGGCCGCAGGATGAATTCGCGGATGCCCGGCGCAAGGTCGCGTGTCGAGACCAGGGTCGCAGGCGACCAATTGTCCTGGAAACGCATGATCGCCTCCTCAACCGTTGATCTGCGTCTTGATCAGCACCGCCGCCGGCACCAGGTCCATCGGACCACGCGCCTTCACGGCCAGCCGCAGGTTGCGGGCGGCCAGCCGGGCATGCTCACGCATGATGCTCTCGGCGCGGGCGCCCTCGCGGTTCTCGATCGCATCGATGACGATGCGGTGATGCTCCTGCGCGACCACCAGGATGTGGCGCGCCTCCGGCAGCGCCGATTGCGCCATCACGAATCCGCTCGGCGAGGCGAACGGCAGCGCGCTGGCGCGGTCGACCTGGCGGATCACCGGCGGGCTGCGCGACAACTCGGCCAGCAAGGCATGAAAGCGCGCATTCAGCGCCACATAGGCCGAGAAGCCGTCGAAGGAGAGCTCGGCGGGCGCGATCAGTTCGTCGATCTGGGCGAGGCATTCGCGCATCGGCTCGGTGTCGCGCACGGACACGCCGCGCTCGGCGGCGAGCCGCGCCGCCAGTCCTTCCATCGTGCCGCGCACCTCGATGGAGTCGAGCACGTCGCGCTCGGAGAACGATTTCACCATGAAGCCGCCGGACGGAATCGCCTCCAGCAGCCCCTCCTCCTCGAGCCGGACCAGCGCCATGCGCACCGGCGTGCGGGAGACGCCGGCGGCCTCGACCGCCTGCAGCTCGGATATGCGCTCACCGGGGCGCAAGCCGCCGGTGAGGATCAGGTCGCGCAAGGTGAGCTGCGCTCGGACGGTCTGCGAGATCGAACGCTCGCTGTCACGCTCGGCCATTCCATTCTACTCCGCGGCTTCACGCAGCGGCATTTCGCGCGCGATCATCCGATCGATGATCCGCCGTGCCCACATTGCGCCTGCATCGATGTTGAGATTGTAGAACACGCGCCCCGGATTCTCGTCCATCGCGCGCTGCTGCGCTTCCAGGATCAGTTCGTCCTCGCGGAAGATGCCCGACACACCCTCGCGGATCTCGGTCGTCAGCCGCTGCTCGGTGAGCTGGTAGTTGCGGGCGAACGCCCAGAAATAATGGCAGGTCGTGTCGGTCTCCGGCGTGATGGTGTTGAGCACCATGCCGTTGACGCCCTGCGAGCGGTCACCCTCCGGCGCGCCCGTCCCGGTCGGCGCGACGCCGACGTCGATCGTCACCGTGCACGGCGCCTCGAAGCGGATGATCTGCCAGCGGTCCACCAGGCCCGGCTTGCCGAGCTGCTTCGCCCAGAATGGGGGCGGCTCGATACCGCGCATCCAGCGCGTCACGGTGGCGGTGCGCTCGCCATGGGTGACGTCGAACGGCGCTTCGGCCACCGCGTCGTTGCCGATCGACGAGCCGTGCACGAAGGTCTCGTGCGTGAGATCCATCAGATTGTCGACCACCAGCCGGTAGTCGCATTTGACGTGGATGGTCTTGCCGTCGCCGGCCCAGGCCGGATCGTGATTCCAGTGCATGTCGGGAATAATAGCGGGATCGGCCAGCGCCGGATCGCCCATCCACAGCCAGATGAACCGATGCCGTTCGACCGCCGGATAGGCACGTACGCAGGCCGAGGGATTGATGGTCTCCTGCGACGGCATGAAGGTGCAGCGGCCCTGCGGGCTGAATTTCAGGCCATGATAGCCGCAAACGACGGTGTCGCCTTCCAGCCGGCCCTTGGACAGCGGCACCAGCCGGTGCCAGCAGGCATCTTCGAGCGCGGCGATGGTGCCATCGGCCTTGCGGTACATCACGACGTGCTTGCCGCAGATCGTCCGCGGCAGCAGGGCCTGCTTGACCTCGGCGTCCCAGGCCGCGGCGTACCATGCATTCATCGGAAAAGAAGCGGCCATGGCGTGTCCTCGTGTCGGTATACTTCCAACTGAGCATTGTATACAGCAAGCAAAGGATGAGACGCAAGTTCCGCCTTCTTTCGGCAAAAACTGCCGATCCTGTATACAGCACCCGCGCGACGGTTCCGCTCCAAGGAACAAGGCTGACAGACAATCCTTTCTGATTCAGGTACTTGCGCTGATTCCTCGCTACGCACTCCGAGCCACAGTCACCCGCTCTGTAACGGCACCAGAGATCCGCCGGATCAGCCCCTCACGGCGAGAGCTGGTCCCGTTCGGAGCGCGGCTCCGGCGAGGCAGGGGTCGACGATCACAGCCCCTCGCCCCGAAGCCACGCGGCGCCGCGCGCATAGAGCGCTTCGACCTCCGGCCCCTTCAGCCCGGGCATGTCGCGCTTCACCGTGTAGCCGATGCGCGTCTGCAGATAAGCGAGATGCCGATACCCCACGGGAAACTGCTCCAGCAGCGCACGGTCCAGCGCCGGCACCGCGCCGGGCGTCACCGGGTCCATGCGGTCCTTCTCGTAGATCGGCTGGCGCAGCACGATGCCCCATTTGCCCGCGCGCTTCTCGAGGAAGTCGTAGAAGCGGCCGGTGCACAGCACGTCGCAGACGACGCCCTCGACCTCGGCCCGCTGCGAGATCGTCATCTTGGTCTGGGAGATCGCGCGATGACCGGCGAGATCGACCGAGATGCCGCCGAGGAAGTGCAGGATGTTGACGCCCTTGGCCCAGGCCGCCTTGCTGATCTCGATGAACTCGTCGCCGGTGCCCTGCGTCCACGTCGCCATCATCCGCCCATCCGGATGCCACACCGTGCGGAAGCGCTCCCAATCGCCCGCATCGCGCCAGATCGCCCAGTTCTGCAACAGCTCGCGAATCTGGCGGTCGTCCTCGATCTCGGCGGCGGTCTTGGTCATGGTGGTTTCCTCTTTGCGTTGTTGCTGCTGGATACGGGATCGGGAGTGCGCTGCAAAGGCACGGCTGATCATGGCTGCCCGGTGCGTGCGACAAATTCGGTGTCGTCCCGGCCTTGAGACACCGAAGGACGGAGTTGGCCCTGCCGGCTACAGAGACACGGCCCCACATTCCCGCGGCGCGCAGCGCCCAGGTCATGCGGCAATCATGTCCCTCCTGAAATACGAGAGGGCGCGAGGAAGGCCGGACCTCGGCTGAGGCCCGTGGCCCGCCTGCTCAAAAGAATGCAGGCGGCAGGTACCACAGGTACAGCCGGACAGACCCGGCCTTCCCCGCGCGATGGTTTTACGGTGTCCTTCGTGCCCTCCCTGGGGATCGGCGTTCTTGCCCCCATTTTGCAACAACGCGCCTTTGGCGCGTTGCGCAGACCTCAGCGTCGAGAGGCCAGGACCACACGACTTCGCCGTCCGTCACGACTGCACTCGTCTGGCACAGCCGTCACGTCCATCGCAGCCCGCCTCCACGTTCGTGACGACGCGTACGTCCCTCTGCTCGAGGCGGGTTGCAGAGATATAAGCATATTTTCTGAAAACCAGCAATCATTATTTTCGCCGATGGTCGCGGCCGGTGGGTAACCTTGCATCCTCGTTCTGACGAAAGGTCCGGCCGGCCATGACGGAGCGCAAGCCACTGACGACGAGTTGGGAGTCCTGGATCGAAGCCCGCTGGCAACGATCCCGCGGCGCGTGACGCCCAGCGGGATCCCAGCCGATGATCTATTCCGGAATCCGCGCGATCAGCTGGTGATGGGCATTGACGCCGATGTCGCCGCGCTTCGCGCCATGCGTCATGCCGTCGCTGTGATAGACCAGCAGCACGGCGTTGTCGTGGGTCAGCGGCTGCGGCGCGATGATCGTCAGCTTCGCCCTGCCGTCCGGCCCGGCCACGAAATCATTGGCCGTCGCAGTGCCATCGAGCGGCGTGAAGCCGACCGGCTTTTGATCGAAGTGATTCTCGAACAGGCTGTAGTGACCGCCCGGCTTCAGATGGTCGAAGCTCATGGCGATCTCGACCTTGCCGCCGGCCGAAGGAGTGAGCGTCACGCTGCCGCTCGCCGCGAGCCAGTCGCCGAGCGTGAAGCCGATCGGCTCGCCATTCGCATTAGCGACCGCGGCGGTCTTCGCATCCTGCTCGATGAAGGCCGGACGGAAACCCGCGACGTGGGAGATGTTCTGCGGCCCGACGGCGGCCAACGCCGCGGCGTCCGCGACGAAGGCATGGGGATCGAGCGGCTTCGGCTGCTTCGTCTCCGCCGAGAAGAATGCCGCGTGGGTGACGAACGACAGATGGGTCGCATCGGCAGCCCGGCTGGCGCCGGACGGCACGAGCGCCGCCAGCATCAGCGCCACGCTGGCCAACCCGGCAAGGCTTTTCGATCGTTGCATTGTCTCATTCTCCTCGCGCCTGTGAACATCGACGCGCGATGCGCGTCCCGAGGGGCTGTCTGCGCCTGAGCCCGGAGACTGTTCGCTCCAAGCACGACGAAGGTTACGGTCCCCGTCAGTCCACCGACCACGAGCTCAGTCCTGCGCAAAGACGCGCGGCGCGACCCAGCCGAACATCCGACGGCCGAACAGGCCACCCGCGCCGATCAGCAGGACAGCCGTTCCGACGTTCCACATCAGGATCATCACCGAGGCGTCGATCGTATGAAACAGCGCGAGCGCCGTCGACGTGATCGCGGACACGGCGAGGCCGCCGGTCAAGGCGACGATGGTCGGCCGCAGACGCGCCGCGTAGCGCAGCATCACCAGCAGGGCCAGCGACAACGGCAGGCTCGTCACAGCAAGCGTCGTGAAGCAGCGGGCCGCCTCGCCAGGGCTCATGCCGTCTGGACCAACCGCAACCCAGTCGGTGAGGCACTGATAGCCGATGTTGGACAGCCATAGCGCCAGCGCCGGCATCGGCAGCAGCATCCACCACCGCGAGCGGTCGGGAAGACTGACCAGGAATGCCGCGATCGCGGCCAGCACGCCGGTCAGGATCGAGCCGACGAGACTGGTCACGAATGGCGCATCGTGCAGACGCTGCGCCAGATCCGGACGGATCCCCTGGTTGACGGCGAGCAGCGCCACTACGGCGCCTGCCCCGATCAGCCAGCCGCAGGCACGCAGCAGCGGCGGCCGCAGCCGCTTGACCGGCCGCATGTCGTTCGCAAGAGAGTCGATCAGATCGCCGGTCTTGATCATGGCTCGTTCCGCGGAATGAGCAGCTTCTGAAGACTCTTCAGAGCGCGATGCATGTTCACCTTCAATGAGGTCGTGGACATTCCGGTTGCCGCCGAGGCCTCCTTGAGCGACAGCTCCCTGAGCTTCAACAGGCGCACGGCTTGTTGCTGTGCGGGCGGGAGGTTGTCGATCGCCAGCTCCAATTCGCGGCGGTCGGGCGCCGCCTCCACGCCGGTCTCGGGCCCGGCTGCGATCTCGTGCTCGGGAGACAACACAGTCTCACGCCGCCATTGGCGCGACTGCCGCCGTACTCGGTCGATCAGGCGACGGTTGGTGATGGTCACCAGCCACGGCGCGAACGGGCGCGTCGGATCGTAGGTGTGGCGGACCGAGTGAATGGTCAACAGCACGTCCTGCACCGCGTCCTCGATGTCGCTGCGCTGCTTGCAGCGCCGTGCCGCGAGAGAGCGAAGGTAGGGCGTGATCTCCTGCAGCAGCCGCTGATAGGCGACACGATCACCCTCCTGGGCATGCGCCATCAGAATCGCCCAATCGAGCGCGCGCCGTCCCGGCTTGAGGTCCGCCCCGCTCGGCGCGTCCACCGGGACGAGCCTCAGCCGCGGTGCAGGACCGCTCTGGTCACTGCCCATCGGCGCCCTCCAGCTTTCGACCGAGCGACAGGACGAGATGATCGAGGCTGATGAGCCCGGGCCCGAGCGCGATGATCGCAACCGCCATCGCAGCCCAGGGCAGATGAAAATTGGCCCAGCCATCCGGGACGACGAGCTGGATGAAGGCGGTCATGACCAACAGCCCGAGCGCGCTGATCCGGGTCGCCAGCCCGGCCACCAGGAGAACCGGCAGCAGCATCTCGGCCACGCCATCGAGATGAGCGAACACCGCAGGCCAGGGAAAATCATAGGCCTGACCGAACAGATGCAGCTTGAACTCGTCCTCGAACAGATACGCCGCGGCCGGTGACAGCGACAGGAAGCCATCCCATTTGGTGAGCCCGGATCTGAAGAACGGCGCCGCAAGCGCGATGCGCAGCATCGGCGGCGCGACGATCAGAGCCAGCCGCACGAGCCGATCGATCGCATCCGACATGGGCAACGCGAGAGCCCGGCTGTCCGCGCTCATGACGCCTCCGCCATCGTCACGTGGTCGGAGCCGATCACGGCTCCGCCATGGATCAGATCGTGCAGGGTGCCGGCAAGGTCGAAGCCGGCATCCTCGCGCAGCGCGTCTTCGACCGCCATCAGTATCGACCGACCGGCCAACAAGGCCTGAACGAACGCAAGGCTGCCCGACGGGATCGCGCGAACCACGACATCGGCTTCGGGACGGACGATCAGAACCGCCTCACCACCGCCCGCGTCGAGATCGACCGGGCCAGCAATTCCCTCCGCGACATTCATCTGCCAGACCGTAAGCACGGGAAACGCCGAGCACACCAGCCGCAGGGATGGATGCAAGTGCAGGCGGAGGGCCGGCAGATCGGCCGGCGCTACGGCGGCGAAAGCCGCAGGCGTGACCGGCTCGGCTTCCGCCGCATGATACGACTCGGTCCAGGCGCGCTCCATCGCTGCGACGTCGGCGAGATACGGCAGCACTGACGCCGGCGCGAAGCCGCGAATGAACGCCGCGAAGCCGCTGCCATAGTCGAGCAGGATCGGCGAGCTCGGTAGCTCGGACGACAGATAGCAGCGCGCCATGGCATGGAAGAACTCCGCTCCGACGATGCGATACACCGCCGGGTAGGCGTCCTTCAGTGTTGCGGTCAAGCCGGCGACGACATTGTTGCGATAAACTCCGAACCGGCGGTCGCTCGGCCTCCCGTCCGGCCCGACCAGACCTGGAGGCACCGGCTGCGCGGGATCGAGCAGTGCGCGCGCAAAGCCGCCGAGACGTTCAGCAAGCGGCGGCATTACAGACCACCTCCAGCGGCGGCGAGAGCATGACGGCCTCTGCGTGGCGGGCCTCCGCCGCAAGCACCTGCCATGGCGGCACCTCAGCGTCCCACTCGATCAATGTCGGCACCGGGCCGGTCGCGCGGATCGCATGCGCATACAGCGACCAGACGACGTCGTCGACCGGTCGGTCGTGGGTGTCGATCAGCAGCGGCCTGCCATGTTCGTCGACTTCGCGGGCGTGGCCGGCAAGATGGACCTGCAACACCTGCGCGAGCGGCAAGGCGGCGAGATAGCCATGCGGGTCCCACTGCTGATTGGTCGCGGCGACATGGACGTTGTTGACGTCGAGCAGCAGCCCGCAGCCGGTGCGGCGGGCGACCTCGGCGATGAAGTCGGGCTCGGACCAGTTGCTCTCGGTGAACGCGACGTAGGTCGATGGATTTTCCAGCAGCATCCGCCGGCCGAGCACGCTCTGCACCTCGTCGACGTGATCGCAGACGCGGATAAGGGTCTCGCTCGTATAGGGAACCGGAAGCAGATCGTTGAGAAAGCCGCTACCGTGCGACGACCAGGCGAGGTGCTCGGAAAACAACCCTGGTTCGTAGCGGTCGACCAGATGCTTGAGACGGCCGAGATGGGCCTGGTCAAGCGGCCGATCGGCCCCGATCGACAATCCGACTCCATGCAGCGACACCGGATAGCGCTCGCGAACGGCCGTGAGATAGCGATGCGGCGGCCCGCCCGCGCCCATGTAGTTCTCGGCATGGACTTCGAAGAAGCCGATATCGGGCCACGTTTCGACGATACCGCGATAGTGCTCGGCCTTGAGGCCGACGCCGCCCCGCGCGGGGATCCGGCCGGCCGTCGAGAATTGCGCGCGTGCCACGTGCAGACTCCGATCGAGAGAAATGGCGGGCCGCAAGCAGCCCGCCGACGATGTCTCAGGCCTTCGGCGTCAGGCTACCCGGACCCTTGGGGGTCTGCATTGTCGTGCAAGTCCCCTTCGGCTCCAGCTTGAACGAATTGCCCTGATAATCGATCGTGCTGGTACCCGCGCAGGTCGTGCCGGCGCCAGCAAAGCAGTCGTTCTGGCCCTTCAGCGCGACGCCAAAACACTTCTCCATCTTGCCGTCCTTCATGGCCTTCATGGTCTCGGCCTGCTTGGCCTTCATCATCTTTTCCATGTCGCCCTTGGCCATCGTCTCCGCCGAGGCGGACGTGACGGCGAGCGCGCCGGCAGCGACCGCAAATGCGCCGACGATCATTGCGGACAGCGTGCGATTGGACATGCGAATTCCTCCATTCTCCGGGTTTCAGCCTGCGGACATTGCAGGTGTCTGGCGGCCATCGGCGCGCCTGTCCATCGGTTCGCTCCAATGCATCGGAAGGTTACGCTGACTGCTTCGCGATTCATCGCTCAGTTGCGCCCGAGATATTCGAGCAGATCTGCCGCCGCCGACGACGACCAGTCGGCCGCACCCGGGAGGTATCCGACGATCAGACCTGAAGCCGAGATCAGATAGGTGATCGGCATGCCGTACAGCGTAAACGGCGCAGGCCTGCCACCGTCGTCTCCGGATTGCGCCACGTATCCGTTCGGATCGAGGCAGATGGACAGCGACGTCAGCCTCAGCGCGCGCACGAAGCGACCGACACTGTCGCGATCGCTGCGGTCTTCGGATACCGCGAGGACGTGCAGGCGCTGGCGCGCGACACTGCGTGCAAGCCGATCGAGCTCCGGCAGCTCGATGCGGCAGGCCGCGCACCACGAGGCCCAGAAATTCAGTACGATTGGCGCGCCGCGTAGCGCGGCGAGATCGAGCGTACCGCCGTCGAGGCGAAACAGCCGTATCGCCGGCAGGCTCTGCTGCGGCCGCAACAGCGTGAGTTGGTGACGGCCGGTTGTGAAGGCAGGCACGTCGTCGTCGGCGGATGCAGCCGAAGCGGATCCCGCGCGCGCCATGAGCGCCGTCAGCAGCCCGCCGATCACCTCGCGCCGGCTCGCAACGCTCACCGCGCCAGTTCCTCGATGGCAAGCGCTGGCGAAAACTGCGGAACGGCGGGCCGGAACGCGACGAAGGCGAACAGCGGATTGGGCAGCCAGTACAGCCATCCGATCGACGGCTCGCGCCGGCCGTCCGGGAGCTCCAGGTCGAGCCACACATACAGGAATTTGTAGATGCACAGTCCGGGAATCCAGTTCGGACGCAGATGGCGTGTTCTCAGGCAGCGCCACCGAATGTAGAAGTTTCCCTCGAACGGCGTGATGTCCCAGAGTCCGACAGGCCCCTCGGCGATGACCTCGCCGCTGGGACGGTGCGTGATGCGCACGATGCGCGGCTGCCTCTTGTGCAATTGAATACCTCCCACCCGCGTGTCCGGATGCTGCCATTCGACGATACGATCTCGGACCGGGAAAGGTTACCAGGCGGCTCGTCACGGCCGCGCAAATCACAGTCGTGCGACGGGTAGTTCCGGTCCGACGACCCGAAAGGAGCCGCGCTCCGACGCACGGTCTTGCGAGCGGACGAAGATCGCCGGGATGTCGTGGACCGTGACGCCCTCATTACCACGACGGCCAAGTGCCAGGCCACGCGCAGCCGTCGAAGTCATGCGCATCGGCGCGGATCGCGGTCGGCGCAGCACGTGCGTTCGACTTGCCCGCTCACATCCAATTGACCGGTCGTGATCGATCCAGGGCGGCTGCCCCCGCTTGATTCATCTGCTCGCGTTCGATTAGTTAGCCGCAACCAACAGAACGGCGGGAAACAAACGCTTCACGACCTCCCAAGGTGTTGCACAAGGCTTCGTCGCACGATGTGCTCTTCCGGATGATGACTCCCCCCATCGCATAGGCCGGGCCGCTCTGAACCGCTGCGCTCGGCGCGCCGATCTCTCAGCTTCCATGCCGACGACCACCGGTTCGGTCGGCCCGATCCTCTCAGCTGCATCCGACGCGCGTGCCGCCGGTGATCGATCCTGCATGTCGATCAGGATCCGGCGCCGCGACGGCCAACTCAGGAGCGACACGTCACATGATCTCCGCCGAACACCTGACCCGCCAATACGGGTCATTCACCGCCGTCGACGACGTCTCCTTTGAGGTCGGCGACGGCGAGATCGTCGGCCTGCTCGGGCACAATGGCGCCGGCAAGACCACCATCATGAAAATGCTGACGGGCTATCTCGAGCCGACCGCCGGCACGGCGACCATTCATGGCCACGACATCGGCAGGCAGCGCCGGCAGGCGCAGGCACTGATCGGCTACCTGCCCGAGAATTGTCCGCTGTATCCCGAGATGACAGTGATCGAATTTCTCGACTACGCGGCGGAGCTGAGAGGAATCCCGCCGGGCGCCCGGGCGCAGGCGCTGCGCGATGCCATCGCCGCGACCGGCCTTGCGGAAAAGGCCACCGCGCCGATCGCGAGCCTGTCGCGCGGCTACCGGCAGCGCACCGGCGTCGCGCAGGCGATCCTGCACAAGCCGAAGATCGTGATCCTCGACGAGCCGACCAACGGCCTCGATCCGTCGCAGATCGCGCAGATGCGGGGATTGATCCGGGATCTCGCGAAGACAGCCACCGTGATCCTGTCGACCCATATCCTGCAGGAGGTGCGCGCCGTATGCGAGCGCGTGCTGGTGATCAACCGCGGCCGGCTGGCGCTCGACACAAGGATGAGCGATCTCGGCGGTCCCGGCCGGTTGCGTCTCGTCACCAGCGGGCCGCCAGAACTGGTCGAGCGGCTGGTCACGGGGCTTGGCCTCGTGACCAGCGTGGAGCGGCTGACCGCCGCCGAGCCCGGCCATGCCTATGCTCTCAACCTCAATGGCCACGCGGCGAGCGCCGTGGCGCCGGCGGTCGCCCGCGTCATCACCGACAACAAGCTCGATCTGTTCGCCCTGCATCCCGAACAGCGCGATCTCGAAACCCTGTTTGCCGACATCACCGGCGCCGGCGCGCCGACCCCGGAGGCCCTGCATGCATAACGTTCTTCGTATCGCTCGCAAGGAACTGGCCGTCTTCTTCGCCTCGCCTGCGGCCTTCATCTTCATGGCCGCGTTCCTCGCCGTCACCCTGTTCCTGTTCTTCTGGGTCGACCGCTTCTTCGCCCGCAACATCGCCGACGTCCGGCCGCTGTTCGAATGGATGCCGGTGCTGATGATCTTCATCGTGTCGGCCATCACGATGCGGATGTGGAGCGAGGAACGGCGCGCCGGCACGCTGGAGTTTCTGCTGACCTCGCCGGTCGCGCCGCTGCAGCTGGTGCTCGGCAAGTTCCTCGCCTGCCTCGCTTTGGTTGCGATCGCGCTGGCGCTGACGCTGCCGCTCCCGATCACGGTCTCCATGATCGGCCGGCTCGACTGGGGACCGGTGGCCGGCGGCTATCTCGCCGCGCTGGCCCTCGCCTCCGCCTACATCTCGATTGGCCTGTTCGTCAGCGCCCGCTCAGACAACCAGGTCATCAGCCTGATCGTCTCCACCCTGATCTGCGGCGCGTTCTATCTGCTCGGCTCCAACACGCTGACCTCGCTGACCGGCAACGAAGGCGGCGAGCTGCTGCGCCAGCTCGGGGCCGGGTCGCGCTTCGAGTCGATCGCCCGCGGCGTCATCGACCTGCGCGACCTCTATTACTATCTCAGCATCTTCGGCGTCTTCCTGGTGCTCAATCTCTATGTGCTGGAGAGCCTGCGCTGGTCGTCGCAGGGCCGCGCGCCGCAGCACCGGCGCTGGCGCATGGTGGCCGCGCTCACGGTGGCCAATCTCGTCGCGGTCAACCTGTGGCTCGGCCAGCTCCCGGCCGCACGGGCCGATCTCACCGCGGGACACATCTACTCGATCTCGGACGAGACAAGGAGCTATCTCGGCCAGCTGCAGGAGCCGCTGCTGATCCGGGGCTATTTCAGCGCCCAGACCCACCCGCTGCTGGCGCCGCTGGTGCCGCGGCTGCGCGATCTCCTGAAGGAGTACGAGATCGCAGGACAAGGCAAGGTCCGGGTCGAGTTCGTCGACCCGATGCAGAACGCCGCGCTCGAGGCGGAAGCCAACAAGCAGTACGGCATCCAGCCGGTGCCGTTCCAGACCTCGAGCAAGTATCAGGCGTCGGTGACTAACTCCTACTTCAACATCCTCGTCAAATATGGCGATGAATACACGACGCTCGGTTTCCGCGATCTCATCGAGGTCAAGGAGCGCGGTGACGGCGACAGCGAGCTCGACGTCAATCTGCGCAATCCCGAGTATACGATCACGCGCGCGATCAAGAAGGTGTTGAACGGCTATCGCGGCTCCGGCGACGTGCTGGCCGGCCTGCCGCAGCCGGTGACGCTCGAGGCCTATATCTCGGCCAAGAACCTGCCCGAGCCGCTCGCCAAGCTGAAGACCGCGCTGCAGGAGCTGATCAAGGACTACCAGAGCAAGACGCCGGGCAAGCTCGACGCGAAGATCGTCGATCCCGACGCCGATGGCGGACAGATCGCCAAGACCCTGCAGGACGAATACGGCCTCGAGCCGCTTTCGGTCGGCCTGCTCAACCCGAAACGCTTCTGGTTCCATTTGATCCTGAAGAGCGGCGACAAGACCGAGCAGATCCAGCTGCCGGAGCAGCTCGACAAGGACGGCTTGAAGCGCAACATCGACGCCGAGCTGAAGCGCTTCACGCCCGGCGCGCTGCGCACCGTCGCGCTGTACACCCCGCCGGCGCAGCAGCCGATGCCGCAGCTCGGCATCCCCGGCAGCAGTGGGCCGTCGTTCGATCTGCTGCAGCAGAAGCTGCAGGAGAACACGCTCGTCGACGCCACCCAGCTGAAGGATGGACGCGTTCCCGAACGCGCCGACATCCTGTTCGTCGCCTCGCCGCAGCAGCTCGATCAGAAGCAGCTGTTCGCCGTCGATCAGTTCCTGATGAAGGGGGGCACGGTGATCGTCGCCATCTCGCCCTATCAGCCGTCGCTGCGCGGCAATCTCGACGTGACCAAGACGCCGTCCGGCCTGGAGGACTGGCTGGCGTTCCAGGGCGTGAAGGTCGGCGACAGCATGGTGCTCGACCGCCAGAACGCCTCGTTCCCGATCCCGAGCGAGCGCGACGTCGGCGGCGGCATCAAGGTGCGGCAGATCCGGCTGATGGACTACCCGTTCTTCGCCGACATCCGCAGCGACGGGCTGGCGCAGGGCGCGGCACCCTCGGCCGGCACCCAGCAGCTGACGCTGTCCTGGGCCTCGCCATTGACGATCGACGCCGACAAGGTCGGCAAGAAGCGAAAGATCGTCGATCTGATCCAGAGCTCGCCGCATTCATGGACCGCCAAGACGACCAACGTCGTGCCGGACTTCAAGGCGCATCCCGACACCGGCTTCCCTCCTGCCGACAAGCAGGGGCGCCAGCTGCTCGGGGCCATGATGGAGGGCGAGTTCACGTCGTTCTTCGCCGGCAAGCCATCGCCTCTCGCCAAGGACGCTGCTGAGCCCAAACCCGACGCAAAGGCTGATGCAAAGCCCGATGACGCGGCGAAGACGGCGGCTGCCGACGCCAAGCCCAGCATCACCGGCGTGATCTCCCGCTCGCCCGAAAGCGCTCGGCTGATCGTGATCGGCTCGGGCACTTTCCTGTCGGACGACGTGCTGCAACTCGCCTCCAGCGTCGACCGCACGCAATATCTGGCACCGCTCGACTTCGCCCAGAACCTGGTCGACTGGTCGCTGGAGGACCGCGGGCTGCTGGCGCTGCGCAGCCGCGGCGGCCAGTTCTCGCGCACGCTCGCCCCGATGCAGAGCGGCGGCCAGATGTTCTGGGAATACCTGAACTATGCGCTCGCGCTCGCAGGGCTCGCCCTCGTCTACATCGTGCGCCGCGCGCTGCGGCTCGGCGCCCAACGGAGATATCTCAACATGCTCGGCATCGCGGAGGCGCGGACATGAAAGGGCTTCCCATCCTGCTCACGGCGCTGCTGGGTGGCCAGCTCGCGCTGGCTGTCACCTTCGCGGTCAACCGTTCCGATCATGCCGCGTTCGACGCCAAGGAGCCGCTGGTCGCGTTCGCGCCGGCCAAGGTCGATCAGGTCGCGATCGACGACGATGCCGGCCACACCGTCACGCTCGCGCGCAAGGACGGCAAATGGGTGATCCCCGCCTTGGCCGACTTTCCCGCCGACACGACGAAGGTCAATGGCCTGCTCGACCGCATCGCCGGCCTGAAGAAGGGCTGGCCGATCGCGAAGACCGATGCCGCGGCCGAGCGCTTCAAGGTCACCGAAAAGGTTCATGAGCGCCGCGTGGTGCTGACGAGCGGCGGCAGCCGGATCGGCGAGCTGCTGGTCGGGACCTCGCCGGCCTATCGCCAGGTGCATGTCCGTGCCGGCGATGCCTCTCCGGTCTACGCCGTCGAGCTGGCGACCTACGACATCGGCGCGGAGCCCAGCGCCTGGATGCAGCACGACATGCTGGACACGCCGCGCGACAAGATCGCCAGCGTCAATGTCGGCGACGTCACCATCGATGGCAAGGACGGCAAGTTCACGCTGGCGGGGCTCGGCAAGGACGAGAAGCCGCGGCCCGACAAGATCGACGCCCTGGTCAGCGCGATGGCGCATCCCCCCTTCGATAACGTGCGCGGCAAGGGCAAGGCGGCGCTGGCGCAGACGGATGCGCCCGACGTCACCGTCACGCTGAAGCGGACCGATGGAAGCGAGCTGACCTATCGCTACAAGAAGGACGCCGGTGGGGGCTATCTGTTCACGCGGTCGGCGGAGGACTATCTCTTCCATGTCAACGCCGACGCCGCCGCGCCGGTCGTGCAGGCCACGCGCGCGGCATTGATCGAGCCGCCGAAACCGGACAAGGCGCCGGACGCCAAGAGCTCGAACGACAACAGCTCGAACAATAAGAGTTCGGACAACAAGGGCGCAGACGCCAAGAACCCTGATGACAACGTTAAGAAGGCCGAGACCTCAGGCACCAAGACGGATCAGGCGCCGACAGCGTCAGAGGCTGTTCCGCCGTCATCCCATGACGCCGAGCAGGCCGCTCACGGCGGCGCGGAACCGCCAAAGTCGCCCGGCGGCTAGCGTACCGCGATGCGCAAATCCGGCTTCGCTGCGCAATCAGTGGAGCCGGATCACGACTTCCCAACACGGATCGACATCACCCGTCCGCCCTTGAGCTCGAAGGAGAACGCATGCGGCGGATAGGTCCAGAGCTCGACGCCCTTCAATTCGCTCGGCTCGAAATGGTTGGGCTGGCCGAACACCTTCACCAGATCGTCGGTGGCGGCGCCGAGACCGACGCTGCTGAGCTCGTAGCCCGGAGCCGTCGTGGTGCCGTCGCCGGTGACCTGCAGCGCGACGATCTTATCGGCGGCCACGGTGACCACGAAATAAGGATAGTGCTCGCGCTGGCCGACGAAGTAGATCCAGGCGACCTTGTCCTGCGCCTGCTTCAAGGTGCGGTGGGGCTGCCCGAGCGCAGCGGTCGCCGTGTCAGCACCGTCGCCGACCACCAGCGGGCCCAGCCGCATGCAGGCGCGCGCCATGACTGCGAGCAACAGCTCCTGTGACAGCTCGCGCGGCGGGGTCACGACGCAGCCGAAGCCGGCGCCGACGCGCTTCCATTCGCCGCGCAGGTCCTTCAGATCGGCAGGAACGGCTGGCGCCGGTGGTGAGGGCGCCGGACGTGCCGGCGGCGGCGACGCCGGTCGCGGCGCCGATTGTGCATGCGCCGATGGCGAGAGCCACCCGGTCAGCATCGCCGCGGCGATCCCCACAAGCACCGCTTGAATGCGGCCCCCAGTCTTCACCATGTCGACGCCTACTTCCCACGCTTGCCCAGACCGCCAAAGGCGTCGGGATCGAACTTCCTCGGATCCACCGGCTCGTAGCGTGACCACTCCATGTCGGCAATCCCGTCGTATTGCTTAGTCCACCCGGAATCCACCGTCGCGTTGCCTTGCGCAACGGGCCGCAACTCGAAATGCATGATCTTGCCGGGGCCGGCCTCGGCGATCTTCTCGCCGCGCTTGAAGCGCGCGCCGACGGCCGGCATCTCGCCTTTGCCATCGACCAGACGACCGAGATGGGCATAACGGGTGAAGAGGACAGCGCCGTTCGGATAGCTGTGCTTGAGCACGACGTAGCGCCCGCAGCCGCCGACAAGCGGCAGGTCAGCGGGCGCCTGATCGGCCGCCTCCACCTTGACCACGACGCCATCCTCCATCACCCCGATCGGTGCCCCCTCCGTCCCGGCGTCGACATCGATACCGGGATGATCGCGCAGCGACCAGCAGCCGCACGAGGCCATTCCGGCTTCGGACGGCTGCTGCTGAGCCGGCGCGGCTGGCTGCACCGTCTGGAATTCGTTGACCAGCAGTCCGGGTCCCTCGGCGGAGGTGTAGATGTGGACGGCATAGAGCGTCAGCTTGCCGCCGACCTTCACCTCGCGCGGCAGGAAGCCATAAACGATGTCCTGCACGAAAACCTTGAGCTCCCGCCCCTTGGATGAACGCACCGTGATGCAATTCGAGACGCCGAGCTTCTCGACCTGGTCGAAGCCCGACATCGCCATCGACTTCTTCAAGAACCCCGTCTGACATGGACCCCCGGCACTCGCGAGGATGACCTCGAGCTTGAACGGCGCACCCGTCTTGATGTCGACACCCTTGGCCGGGCGCGGCAGCGCCAGAAGGTCGTCGAGACCGGCCTCCTTGTAGCGGGCGTAGTCGAACGCGGCTTCGGCGCGGTGGCCGCTGAGGACCACCAATGCCAGCAGGGTGAACACACCCCGGCGCGCGGCACGCGTGACGCTCATCTCACCACCCCCACTCACCGGTCGATCCCCCCGCGAGCCTACACGACAGGGCCGCACCCCGGCTACAACTGCTGCGTGATGAAGAATCCGCCGCGCAGGCCGGCCACAAAAAGTTCGTCCAAGGCAGATCATGATGTCGGATCGCGGCCGGCGGCTGCGTCCTTGGATCAAGCCGGATCGCGACGAGCCGGCGCGATCACAACCCCGAGCGCCGCGTCGTGAACCAGCGCGCGGCCTGCACTGAAATGGAAGGAAGCCCTGCCATGGCAAAGCCCAAGAACACGATCTGTCTGTGGTTCGACAAGGACGCAGAGGCCGCCGCGCGCTTCTATGCCGAGCTGTTTCCGGACAGCAAAGTGACGGCAGTCCATCGCGCGCCGGGTGACTACCCTTCCGGCAAGGCTGGCGACGTGCTCACGGTGGAATTCACCGTCTGCGGCATCCCCTGTCTCGGCCTCAATGGCGGACCTGCGTTCACCCACAACGAATCCTTCTCGTTCCAGATCGCCACCGATGATCAGGCGGAGACGGACCGCTATTGGACTGCCATCGTCGGCAATGGCGGCCAGGAAAGCCAGTGCGGCTGGTGCAAGGACAAATGGGGCATCTCCTGGCAGATCACGCCGCGCGCGCTCACCGATGCGATGACCGAAGGCGGCGCCGCCGCCAAGCGCGTCTTCGGCGCGATGATGACGATGAAGAAGATCGACGTTGCAGCAATCGAGGCGGCCCGGCGCGGGTGACGCCCGCGCGAAGCCGGAGCGCGTCGCGGCGTTCCGGCCCTACGGGCGCAAGCAGCGCAGATGGAGGAACAGCGGCACGCGCAGCCAGCGCCGGCTGCTGTCGCGGGTGATCGCCGCTTCGGGGATCGACGGCTCGCGCAGCGCCTCGATCAGGAAGCCCGCCTCCTCCAACGCCGCAAAATAGCGCTGCAGAGGACGATGCGCGCTGTGAAAGATGATGCTGAAGCCGTCGCGCTCCATCGGATCGCTGTAGTTGAAGGAGTCCAGGTAGCTCCCCTGGATCACGAACGGCGCGTCCGGCGCCAGGCTGGCGAAGCGGCCGGCCGAATTGAGCGGATGGACGATCGCCATGCACAGCCGGCCGCCGGGCCTCAGCACTCGCGCCGCCTCGCGCACTGCGGCCGGCATCGCATCGACGTCCTGCAGCGACATGAAGGCGATCGCGAGATCTGCGCAGGCATCGGCCAGCGGCAGCGATGCCGCATCGGCGCGCACGACGGAGATGGCGGGATCGGCGGCGCGCGCCGCCGCGATCAGCGAGGGCGAAGCGTCGATGCCGATCACCCTGTGCCCCGAGGCGTTGAGATGACGCGACAACCGGCCCTCGCCGCAGCCGATGTCGAGCGTCAGCGCACCCGGCCCCGGCAGCAGGCTGGTGAACTGCTCGCGATGATGACGCCAGAAGCTGTCATGGCCCGGCGCCCTCGCCCAGGCGAGCCACTGGGCGGCCTGATCTTCCCATTGCTGGCGCAGATTCATGGCGGCTCTCGTAAGAGGTCAACTCAAGAGCCGCGCGTCTTAGACCTCTTTCCGGGGCCTGTCATGTGACGTTTTGGCAGCAGCCCGCTCAACCGCGCGCGGACGGGCTGCAGATCTCCTCGAGAAAATCGAGGAAGGCGCGGGCGCGCGAGGAGATCAGCTTGCGGCTCGGAAAGATCGCGGTGAGCTGCGCGGCGCGGGTGTCGAACACGACCCCCCTGCCGATCTCGACCAGCCGGCCTTCGCCGAGCAGCTCGACGCAATAGTGCTCCGGCAGAAAGGAAATGCCGGCGCCGTGGGCGACGGCGCGGCGCACCGCCAGCGGATTGTTGATGCGGGCGACATGCGCCCCGACGTCGAAGCGGACGAGATGACCATGCTGCTTGATCACCAGGGTGCGGTCGCCGTAGCGGCGCTCGCAGATCATGAGATGGCGCTCAAGCGCGCGGACGTCCTCGCCGATGTCGTGCGCGGCGAGATAAGCGGGGCTGGTCACCCAGATCAGGCGGCCGCCGATCAGCACCTTCTGCGCCAGCTCGGAATTCTCCTGCACGCCGACCACGACCGCGATGTCGAAGCGGTCGGCCAGCATGTCGATCGCGCGCGTCGTCGCCTCGACGTCGAGCTCGATCCGGGGATAGCGGCGGTGGAATTCGGCGAGCTGCGGCGCCAGGATCTCCTCGCAGAACGCCGGCGGCAGCGCCACCGAGAGCCGGCCGCTGGGGACGCCGGAGAGCCCGGTCATGACCGCGTCGGCCTCCGAGACCTGGTCCAGGATCTTCTGACATTGCTGGAAGAACAGCTCGCCCTCGCGGGTCACCCGGACGCGCCGCGAGTTGCGGTCGAACAGCCGGATGCCGAGATCCTGCTCGAGTCGGGCGACCGATTTGCTGACCGAGGATTTCGGCATGCCCAGCGACCGCGCGGCACCGGTCATGCCGCCGGTCGCCACCACCGCATGGAACACCGGAATGTCCTCGATCCGCCATTTCATCCTAGGGCTCTCGTTCATCGAGAGAAACGATCCGTGCACGTTAGCATGATTGTCTAGCATGGGAAACTTCGTAAGGTCGGCCCCGGCGCGGCCGCGGGTGACAGTCAGCCGCGGCCCATTCCGCGGAGGGACACATGGCCCGGATCATCGGCGGCATCGGCGCATCGCACTCGCCCACCATCGGCTTCGCACTCGACACCAACAAGCAGAGCGACCCTGCCTGGAAGCCGATCTTCGACGGCTTCGCGGCGGTGCGCGACTGGGTGAAGCGCAAGGACATCGACGTCCTGTTCATGATCTACAATGATCACATCACCTCGTTCTTCTTCGATCACTACTCGGCGTTCGCGCTCGGCATAGACGACCGCTATGTCGCGGCCGACGAGGGCGGCGGACCGCGCGACGTGCCGCCGGCGAAGGGGCATCTCGGCCTGTCGCAGCACATTGCGATGGCGATGGTCGCCGACGAGTTCGACATGTCGTTCTTCCAGGGCAAGCCGGTCGATCACGGCCTGCTGTCGCCGCTGTCGATGATGGGCGATGCCAGCGGCCCGTGGCCGGGCCGCGTGGTGCCGCTTCAGGTCGGCGTGCTGCAGCTGCCGATCCCCAATGCGAAGCGGATGTGGAAGCTGGGCAAGACGCTGCGCAAGGCGATCGAGAGCTATCCGGAGGATCTGAAAGTCGCCATCTTCGCCACCGGCGGGCTGTCGCACCAGGTGCATGGCGAGCGTGCCGGCTTTCTCAACGAGGACTGGGACAACGAATTCCTCGATCTGCTGGAAAAGGACCCGGAGCGGCTCACGGCGATGCGGATCGCCGATTATGCGGTCAAGGGGGGCATGGAAGGCGCCGAGGTGATCATGTGGCTGATCATGCGTGGTGCGCTGTCGGACAAGGTGAGGCTCGTGCACAGGCAGACCTACGCGCCGTCGGTGACCAACATCGCGACCCTGGTGTTCGAGGATCTCGGCGGCGCGCCGGATCCGCGGGAGGTCGCGACCTATCGCGCGCATATCGGACACGAGTTCGCGGGCGCCGAGACGCTGGCTGGCACCTATCCGTTCACGCATCGCCGCAGCCAGGCCAATTTCCGCATCAACGACTTCCTGCACCGGCTCGTGATCCCCGCGCATCGCAAGAGATTTGTTGAGGAATTCGACGCGCTCGCGGACGAGTACGAGCTCACGGGCGAGGAGCGCGAGCTCATCAAGAACCGCCGCTGGATCGAGATGATCAGGCGGGGCGTCAGCTTCTTCGTGCTGGAGAAGATGGCCGCGGTGATCGGCGTCTCCAACCCGGAGGTCTACGCAGCCTTCCGCGGCGAGACCCTGGAGGCGTTCCTCAAGACCCGCAAGGTGCCGATGCGCTATTCCGTCGCCGGCGGCGCCAAGGCGGATGCGATCGACGCGCATTGACTGGCGCGCACGACCTGCGCCGCCCGGAACGGGCGACGCAGATCATGTCTCCGGCAGGTCGATGCCGCGCGCCTTGGCCCAGCGCTCCAGCACCTTGCGCTCACCGGCGTGAGCCACGCGGTTGGCGAAGCCACGCACCTGCACCGCGCGGCGCTGCCGATCGAGCTCGATCGTCAGCAGCCGCTGCGCCGCGCCGCCATGGCGATGCCGCAGCGACCAGATCGAGGAATGGCCGGCGATGCACCTCGTCGCGTAGCTCGACACGCAGTGACGCATGGCCCTGGACTCAGCGACGAGGTCCTCCGCGGTCCGCAGCTGCGTGATCACATATTCGTCACGCTTGGCGAAGGCCTTGGCCGACGGACTCCACGACCAGTCCGCGAGTTGCGCGCCCGGCCAATGCGCCGCAAGCTCCGCCGCCTGCGCTGCCGAACAGTGACGCGCCATCTCGGCACGCCGGCGCGCCGCCTCGATGCGGGCGATCACCGCGAGATCGCGGTGCCATTCCCGCGCCAGCCGGCGCAGCGCCGCGAGCGAGCGGCCCTTGAGGCTGAACGCCCGCTCGCGCCGGCGACGATCGGCGATGTAGTCGCAGAGATCGTCGATCTCCTCGACAGTGGTCGGCTGCGCGCAGAAGAACTGCGCCGCCTCGCGCCAGAACGCGTGCTCGCCGCGCGGCGTCCGCGCGATCCGGGACCGGGTGATCCGCGACACGATCGCCGGATCGCCCGTGTAGGACCGCGCGATCGCCTGCCAGATCGCCTCGTCGAAGCCGACCTGCCCGAAAGGATGGAGGAAGCCGTGAACCTCCTTTCGCGACAGGAACGCCGACGCGCCAGCCTTGTACAGCGAGCCGCCACCGGCTGCCGCGATGTACCAGCGCTTGCGACGGACGATCTCGTCGTGGCCGAGCCCCGACGCCTCGATCCAGATCTGCTCCAGATGCGAAGGCACGGGATAGCGCGCGAACAGATGCCGCGCCGCCGCCAGCCGCAGGCGCGCGGCATCGCGCGTCTTGAGCTGCGGCTTCCAGCTCTCGGGATCCCGGATGATGTCGGCTTCGAAGCCACGCCCCGCCTCGCGGATCGCATTGCGCAGATCCGGCGGCGGCCGCGTCGGCCGTGCCGCGCGGCGCAGCGTCAGCTCATAGGCTTCAACCCGCGCGCGCTCGGCCTCCTGCCGTCGTGCAATCGATGACTTTGCCATTGTCGTTCAACATGATCGAGAAACTATCAGCCGGACGCACTGCGGGCGTCGGCACGGATCGTGTCGCGCACAGTGGATTCGACATGGCTGATGGCCTCTCGCGTTGAACGCTGTCGGAGTTGAAACGGGCGACGCTGATACATCCAATCTGCAGCGAGCACAAGCGGAAAAGCCGCCGCGCTCCGCGGCGAACGCGGTTTGGCCTCGCCCTTGCATCGGTTTCTCATGAGCCGGCTCGCAAGATGGAGTTGTCAGATGTCCGACAGCCTGCACACGGTCGTCGTGGCCAAGAAGGCCATCGAGGCGCACAACATGGCCTCGTTCGAGCTCGTTCCGGCGGACGATCAGCCGCTGCCGGGCTTCACCCCCGGCAGCCATATCGACGTCACATTGCCGAATGGACTGACGCGGCAATATTCACTGCTGAACAGCGCCTCAGAGCGCAACCGCTACTGCATCGGCGTGTGGAAGGACGGCAACAGCCGCGGCGGCTCCAAGGCGCTGCATCTCGACATCAACGAGGGCGACCGGCTGCAGGTCAGCCGCCCGCGCAACCGCTTCAAGATCCCCAAGGACACCAAGCGCGCCTTGCTCGTGGCGCGTGGCATCGGCGTGACGCCGATCCTGTCGATCGCCGACACGCTGAAGGCCAAGACCATCCCGTTCGAGCTGCACTACGTGTTCGCGCTGATGTCGCCGGACTCGTTCCGCGGCACCATCGAGGCGTCGCGTTTCGCCGAAGACACCAGATACTACAAGGAATCCAGCGAGGACAATCAGTTGCTGAAGGCCGCCGAGCTGCTGGCCGACCGACCCGACGACACGCAACTGTTCATCTGCGGCGTCGACTGGTGGATGGATCCGATCATCGCGCTCGCCAGGCAGAAGGGCTTTGCCGAGGAGCGCATCCATGTCGAGCGGTTCACCGCCAAGGCGGCGGCCGCGCTGCTCGACAAGGTGTTCGACGTCACCATCAAGAGCACCGGCGCGACCTTCAAGATCCCCGGCGACAAGACCGTCACCGCCTTTCTCGAGGAGAACGGCGTCAAGATCGCGACCTCCTGCGAGCAAGGGATGTGCGGCACCTGCAAGACACGGGTGATCGACGGCGAGATCGATCATCGCGACAAGCGCCTCTCCGCGGCCCAGCGCGCCGAGGGCTATTTCCTGCCGTGCGTGTCGCGCGCCAAGGGCGACCGGCTGGTGCTCGATCTCTAGCAGGCATCCGCCGTGACCAGCGAGACCGATCTGTGGCAGACCGCGTGGATCATCGCCCAACAGCACGGGACCGAGGGGCCGGCGTTCGCGGCCCGCATGGCCGACAGCTTCAAGCTCGGCCACAAGCTCGCCGCGCATCGGGCGTGGCTGTCGATCGCGGCCAAGGTCACCGTGCTGATCGACGCCAGCGCATCGGCCGGCGCGCACCGGCATTGAAATGTCGAGAAGCCCACAGTTCCGGTCGCGCTGTTCGGAATCGGACACGCTCTCCCGTCGCGTCACTCCGAGACGATGCGCAGCGAGGCGCTTGGATTCCAGATCCACCGGCCGTGGCGATGAGCTCCGAGCCCGCGCCCGACCGGCGCATTCCAAAATGACGATGCGGAGGCAGTTGCGGCCGTTCGGAACGGTTCTCGCTCCGCCCGACGCCGTTACCGAGCGACCGTCCAACATGCGCGACCGCGCAGGTCGCGCCTTGTGAGGAAGCATGTCCGTGTCATCGTCCGGCACGGCGGACGTCCCAGCCGCCGCCGACATCGCGTTGGCCTATCACGCCCGCACCAAGCACAGTCTCAAGCGCTATGCGGCGGGACCCGAGACGCTGGACTGGGACGCGCAGCCGAATCCGTTCCGCGAGTTCGCCGGCAGCCCTCGGCTGCATCTGCCGCTGACCTCGGACCGTCTCGCCGTGAGCTTCGCCGAGGCCTGCGACGCCACGGCGCCGGTCCAGCCGTTGACGATCGACCGCGTCGTGCTGCTGCTCGAACTGTCGTTCGGACTGGCCGCATGGAAGGAGCTTGGCCCGGACCGCTGGGCGCTGCGCTGCAATCCCTCCAGCGGCAATCTGCATCCGACCGAGGCCTATGTCATCGCGGAGAACGTGCCGGGGCTCAGCGACGGTCTTCACCACTATGTCAGCCGCGATCACGCGCTTGAGCAACGTTGCCGTCGCGGCAGGACATCGCCCGGCGAGCCGCGACTGTGGCTCGCGCTGTCCTCGATCCATTGGCGCGAGGCGTGGAAATATGGCGAGCGCGCGTTCCGCTACTGCCAGCTCGACCTCGGACATGCGATCGGCGCCGTCAGCTACGCCGCCGCTGCGCTGGGCTGGAGCGCGCACGTGATCGACGGCATCGACAGCGCGCAACTCGCAGCACTGATGGGACTCGATCGCGCGGATGATTTCGCCGGCGTCGAGACCGAGGACGCCGATGTGCTGCTCGCGATCGTGCCGCGCGATGCGCGCTCGCGGCCGCCGATGCCATCGCCGGCCGAGATCGACGACAGTTGGAAGGGCCAGGCGAACCGGCTCGATCGCCATCCGCTCTATCGCTGGCCCGTCATCCCCGAGGTGAGCACGGCCACGGCCGGTGCGGCGCAGGATGCTGTCTCCGTTCCGTCGCAGTGCCCGCCGCTGCCGCGGCGGTCAGGCGCGCGCGCGGCCGAGCTCATTCTCGGCCGGCGCAGCGCGCAGCGCTTCGACGCCAGATTCACGATGGACCTCGCAGCGTTCCTTCACCTTCTCGACGCGCTGCTGCCGCGCGCCACGCCGCCATGGACCGTCTGGCCATTCGCGCCACGGCTGCATCCGCTGCTGTTCGTCCACCGCGTCGACGGCCTCACGCCCGGGCTCTATGCGCTACCGCGCAACGGCGAGGCGGAGAGCAGCCTGCGGCGCGCGCTGCGTCCCGACTTCGACTGGCAGCACGTCGAGCGCGCAGCCGACCATCTGCCGTTGTTCCGGCTGCTGCCGACCGACAGCCGCGGCGTGATCCGCACCGCGAGCTGTCACCAGGCGATCGCGGGCGATAGCTGCTTTGCGATGGCGATGCTCGCCGAGTTCACGCCTGCCGTGAGCGACCATCCGTGGCGCTATCGGCAACTGCATTGGGAGGCCGGCCTGATCGGCCACGTACTCTACCTTGAAGCCGAAGCGGCGGGCCTGCGCGGCACCGGCATCGGCTGCTTCTTCGACGACTCCGTGCACGAGATGCTCGGCGTCGTCGCAGCCGATTTCCAGACGCTCTACCACTTCACCGTCGGCCGTGCCCTGACCGATGACCGCATCACGACACTGGCCGCCTATCCGGGCCGCACACGCAACGAAGCGGGAGTCCTGCGATGAGACCGCGCATTCCGTTCCAGCGCATCGACGTCGACCACGCGGCCGAGCTGCTGCAGCGCGACGACGTGCTGCGCTTCGACGTCCGCGACCCCGCCTCGTTCAACGCGGCGCACATGGCCGGCGCGCAGCATCTGACCCAGCGCAATCTCTCCGAGATCATCGCCGGCACGACCAAGCGCGCGCCGGTCCTGATCTACTGCTATCACGGCAACGCCAGCCAGGAGTATGCGCAGACCTTCTCCGATTTCGGCTTCGCGGAGGTCTATAGCCTCGACGGCGGCTATGAGGCGTGGCGCCAGCGCTATCCCGTGCGGAGCGGCGCGGCGAACGTCGGTTCGACCCTGGCGGCGTGGCTCGCCGCCGAAGGCTTTCCCGCCGACGATGTCGACGCCATCATCGCCAATCGCACCACACCGCTGATGAAGGCGGCACATCTCGGCAACGTCGCCGTCATCCGCGAACTGCTCGCTGCCGGCGCCGACGTCACCGCCAGGAACGCCGACGGCAACAACGCATTGTGGCTCGCCTGCGTCGGCCGGCATCTCGCCGCCATCGACGCGCTGATCGAGGCCGGCATCGATCTCGACAACAGCAACGACAATGGTGCCACCGCGCTGATGTATGCGTCGTCCTCCGGCAAGGCCGACGTAGTCGCGCATCTGCTGGCCAAGGGCGCGGACATCAGCACCGAGACGCTGGACGGCTTTTCCGCGCTCGACATGGCCGCCTCGCTCGAATGCCTCACCTTGCTGCGCCGCGCCGCCAAAGCGGCGGCGTTGCAGGCGGTCCCGCCCGAGGCCCGGCCATGAGCGTCATCGAGCACGATTTCGGCATGCAGCAGCGCCAGGTCGAACGCCGGTTTCGGACGCTGCTCAGCCTCGATGCGCTGCACGAGGCCAATATCCGTGCCAATCCCATTCCCTATCTGGAGCGCGCCAGCGAGCGCATCTATCAGCTCGAGAAGGCCCTGTTCGAGGCGATGCAGGCGGTGACGGCCGCGATCGATGACGGCGGCGAGATGGTCAGCATCGGCAAGGCCGAGCATCAGCGCCTGCGGCAATGCCGGGAGATCGTCGAGCGCGCCTATGCGCAACTGGTCGCCGATCAGCCCGAAACCTGAGGCAACGACGAAATGGAGATCGAAATGTCGAGTGACGGCTTCTTCGTGGACTGGGACGGCAATCTGCGCAGTGCCGCCGATCCCGGCGGCGGCTATCTTTGCGACATCGACACGGTCGCACGCTATGTCGCGGTGACGACGAAGAACGGCACGCTGGTGCACGAGGCGACTTTCTTCAAGACGACGGCCGATGTCGAGAAAGCCGGCATCAAGGCGCCGCTGGTGCCCGGAAGTCATCCGTGGGGAACGAAGGCGGATGGGTTCTGAGCCCCGTCAACGTGACGACGTCGTTGCGAGCGAAGCAATCCAGAACAACGCGCGCGGCCCTGGATTGCTTCGTCGCTTCGCTTCAGGCAATGACGGGCGGATGGACGAATGCCTCAGTCCGGATGGATCATGATCTCCATGGTCTCGTCGAGATCGTCGAATGGATCGGGGAAGCTGACGTCCTCCACCAGCGCCACGCCGCACAGGCAGACCTCGCCGTCGATGACGGCGAGCGCGATCGGCTCCAGGCTCTGGCCCTCGCAATTGCCGCTGGTGCACAATCCGGTGTCGATCTCGAAGATCGCGCCGTGCCGGCCACAGCGCAGCATCGTGCGCTCCGCGTTGAAGAATTGGCCGCTGCCGATGTTCAGCCATTTGCCTTCGTGCGGGCAGCTGTTGACATAGCCGACGAAACCGCCGGACACGGTATGGATGATCACGATCGGAAACGGCCGCGCCTCGCCATTGTCGCCGATCCGCGACAGGCTGAACGCCCTGGCTTCAGCCGGCGCGATGCTCGTCGTCGGACAGATGACGAAGACTTCCGGCTCACGTTCCGTCATGCGCGACGCTCCCTCAACGAGGCGACGGAGCTGCGGGACCGTGAAGAGTCTCCTGTCGCAAACCTGACGGCAGCGGCCCGAACTGGCGGGCCTCGGCGCGTCACTCTCGATCTGTCCCGATCCTTGCATGAAGCATGCCGCCTGCGCTGAGACCGCGCGCGATGTCGGCTTGGAGACAAATGATGGCCGCGATGAAGTTCTACATGACGCCGGGATCGTGCTCGACCGGCATCCACATCATCCTCGAAGAGCTCGAGGAGGTGTTCGAGGCCCATGTCGTCAATCTCCCGGCCGGAGACAATTTCAAACCCGATTATGTGGCCATCAACCCGAAATCGACGATTCCGGCGCTGGTGCGCAGCGACGGCAGTGTGCTGACGGAAGTGCCGGCGATCGCCTATTGGCTCGGCCGCTCGCGGCCACGCGCCGGATTATGGCCTTCGGATATCGAGACCGAAACGCGGCTGCTCGAAGCCATGAGCTACATTGCCGGTACCGTGCATGGCCACGGCTTCGCGCGCATTTTTGCGACGCCGACCTTCAGCCGCAACGAGGCCGACCAGGAGTCCGTGCGCGCGCTCGGCCGCAACATCGTCGTGAAAGGCTTCGCAGTGCTCGACAAGATGCTCGGCACGCGGCCCTATCTCGGCGGCGAATTCTCCGTGGCGGATCCGATCCTGTTCTACGTCGCGTTCTGGGCCGACAAGACCGGCATTGCGCTGCCGGCCAACCTGCTCGCGCACTACCGGCGGATGCTGGCGCGGCCGGTCGTGCAGCGGGTGCTGCGCGAGGAAGGCTACAATCCGGCGACGCTGGGGAAGACGACGACGCCGTGACTACTCCGCGGCTTCCGGCAGCAGCGCGTGGTCTCCGAGATCGATGCCGCGGAAGATGGCGCAGCGGCGGAAGACCTCGATGGTCGGACGGACGCCCTTGTGGTGGCAGTATTTGGCGACCAGCTTGGCCAGCCCCTTGATGTCGCGGCCCGAGGCACCCGGGAACGTCTCCACCAGCGGCTCCACCAGGCCGGCATCGATCTTCAAGCCGAACTGCTCGCACATCACCCGCCAGATCCGGCCGCGCGCTGCGGCGTCCGGCGCCTGGAACTTGATCAACGCAATGCAGCGCGACACGATGGCTTCGTCGATGTCGTCGATGCGGTTCGTCGTGAGGAACAACAGCCCATTGAAATATTCCAGCACGCGCAGGAACACGCCGACGACGGCATTCATCGTCATGTCGTCCTCGCGCCGCTTGATGTAGACGTCGGCCTCGTCGATCAGCATGACCGCGCCCCAGCGCTGCGCCCGGGTCAGCGCATCCTTCAGCGCGCCCTCCATTGCCGCGACGTTCAGCCCGAGCTGGCCGGAATGCACGCGATAGAGCGGCCGGCCGATGATCTCGGCGTAGACCTCCGCCGTCAGCGTCTTGCCGACCCCGGGCGGGCCTGCGCACAGCACCGTAGTGCCGCCCGACTTGCCGGCGACGATGTCGTCCATCAGCAGGTCCATCTCGGCCGTGAGAATGTCGATCAGGTCGGTCTGCTCCTCCGGCAGCACCAGCTTCTGCTTGAGCTCGGGCTGATAGGCGTAAGGCACCATGTCGTCGGCGTGCACCCAGAGATAATGGTGCAGGTCGAGATGGAACATCAGCATGTAGGGATGGACGGGGATCTTGCAGAAGAGGCCCTTCGGGATCGCCGCCCTGGAGTCCGCGACCTCCTGCTCGGCATCATAGAGATTGCTCTTGGCGGCCTTGCGCAGGTACTGCCCGAGAATGTCGCCGGTGACCTCGAGCGTCAGCGCCCGCTCGGTGAGAACGCCCTCGTCGTTGACGAGGCGCGCGCTGCCGCCGCCCGACGACAGCACGATCACGTCCTTGCGCGACCAGTCCATGTCGCGATGCGAGGAGTTCGGATCATCGGCGAAGAAGCCGATGCCGCGGCCGGAGAACTGCGCGCCATAGCGGCCGCGCCAGGCGAAGTACCGCTCGGCCGTCTCATCGTAGGCGGATATCAGCTCGGGCGTCTCCTTGAGGAAGCCCTTGGCGGCGAAGATCTCGGCGACCGTCCTGCCGACGATGTCGCCGGCGGAGATGCGCAAGGTGGACGTGGTGATCGCGCCCTTGGCATTGGCCTTGAGCTCGATGAAGACACGGCCGGCCTCGTCGTTCGACGGCGCTGTGTAGTCGAGCCGCGTCACGACATAGGGCAACGGACGGCTGGCGACGTTGGCGGTGAACATCCAGCCGCGGATGGCGCCCGAGATCAGGTAGCGCGCAATCGCCGGCAGCACCGATTCCAGCTCGTGCTCGGCGAAGCGGGCGCCGGAATCGGCAAAGGCGCGCTGCAGGGTCGCGATCTGCGCCGCACGGGCGTGCCATTCGGGACCGGCCTTCTGGTAGCTGTCGCGCAGGAAGTCGAGCTCGGCGGTCGCGAGCTGCGCCACGTCGACCTCGACCCTGTCGCCGAAGCGCAACTGCTCCTTCAGCGAGGCGAGGTGCGGAAAGGCCGCCGCCATCGCCTCGATGGTCGGACGTTCGATCTGCAGCTTCATGGTTCGCATCTCGATGCCGCCCCACTCACGACGGCACTCTCGTCGGCGGGCGCATCGCCGCGTCCGCCTTCGCCAGCAGCAGACGGTTCGCGGCGAGCGAGAATTCCTGCCAGGCGGCGGCGATGTCGCGCAGGATCGTCTGCACATAATCCTTCGACGGCTTGTGCTCGAACGGAAAGTTCGACAGCGCGCAGGACGTGCGGTTGAAGGCTATGGCATCGTCGAGCAGCGACTGCATGACATCGCGAAACGGCTTCTGGATCTCCGGCATCAGGACGGAGCGTCCGCGCTCGACGGCAACGTCGCGCATGTCGAAGGTCAGTGCGTCCAGCACCTGCAGCGCCGCAGCGAACACCTGCTCGGTGGCTCCGAGAAGAGCGAGCTGGGTCAGTTGCTCGCGCTGCTGCGCGGCGAGGCCGCGATTGAGCCGCTGCCGATAGTCGTCGAACGCGGCGTCACGCTGCGCGGCGACCCAGGCGCCGAACCAGGCGAGGCTCGCGGCGTTGCCCGACAGCCCGTCGCCGGTCGCGGCGACCGCGCGCGGCGCGGCGGTCTCGCCGATGCCCCGGGCGATCGCGCGCTCGATGCGCCTGGCGGCGTTCAGCGCGCCTTCGAGATAGCCGGCCGCGTGGCTTGCGGTTTCAGCGCCGCCAAGATGCAGCCGCCCGTCCCACAGCGCCCGCCGCAGCATCGGATTGGCGATCTCGCTGTGCTCGCCGCGTGGCGTGGTGCGATCCAGTGCGCTGCAGGTGAAGCGCTCGGCCGCCCAGTCCTGGTAGTGCTGCTCGCCGCCTTCCAGCGCGGAGCCGAACAACTGCACCATCTGGCTGTCCATCAGCAACGGCAGCCCGACGCTGAAGGCCGCGCGCAGATCGGGCGAGAATGCGAGGAAGCCGCCGAGCGCAGCGCGGTCGCCGCCCGCATCGCAGGCATCGAAGATCTCGCCGATCACGGCCTGCTCGTGGCTGACGAACGCATTGCCGGACCGGCCCTGGTCGCGCCAATGCGCCTGGTCGTAGGCGATCACGACCTTGGCCTGCGCCGCCATCCAGGTCTCGGCGCCACGCATCGCCTCGAAGGTCGCGTCGTCCAGCTCGGGAAAGAAGCCGACGTGGTCGATCAGCAGCCGCGGCGGCAGCGCGAGCACGGCGCGCCTGGCCTCGATCGCGACCGATTCCGTTGCTGTGGCGAAGATCAGCCGCACATGCGTGCCGCAGTCGACGATGCGCATCAGCTCATGGCCGAGATGGATGAAGGGCTGCGGCAGATCGCGTGCCAGCGCCTCGATCAATTTCGCCATGCCGCCGGAGAGCCGGCGCGCGCCCTGGTGGACCGGCGGCCCGCCGATCTGCTCGGCCGGCTTGTCCGCCTCTCTCAGATGAAGATGCGTGCCATCATCGTGCTGGGCAAAGTCAGACAGGCCGAGCTCCGCGACCAGGCCGGCGAGCAGCGGCTGGGTGTCCGGCCAGAACCAGGTCGGGCCGAGGTCCAGCGCAAGCCCGCCCTTGCTCCTGGCCGACAGCACCCGCCCGCCCAGGCGATGTCGGGCTTCGAACAAAGCGAACGTGCTGCCGCGCTGCTGCAGGCTGCGCGCGAGTGCCATTCCGCACAATCCACCTCCGACAATGGCCGTTTCGAGCATGGCAGGACCTCGGCTGATGCGTTGCGATCGCGTCTCGACCGGGTCCTGCAAAAAGCTTGCAAGTTTTTGCAGGCGCGCGCGTGTGCGTTTCCAAACATTGCTTGATTTTCGCAACGGCTTGGCTCACCTCATCACAATGAGCGACGAGCGCGAGATCCTGGCCGCCAATGCGGCCTTCTATGCTGCCTTCACGGACGGTGATTTCGCGGCGCTCGTCGCCCTCTGGGCCGATCGCGACGGTATCTCCTGCATTCATCCCGGCTGGCCGGCGATCGTCGGCCGCGCCGCCGTGATCGGCAGCTGGCGCGATATCCTCGCCAACCCGGGCCGGCCGAACATCGTCTGTGCGGATCCGCACGCGATCGTCAGCGGCGATCATGGTCACGTGCTCTGCATCGAGCTGGTGGATGGCGCGGCGCTCGCCGCGGCCAATCACTTTGCGCGCATCGACGGCGCCTGGCGGATGATCCACCACCAATCCAGCCCGATCGCGCAGCTCGCGACACCGGAAGACGACGCCGACGGCCATCGCCTCCACTGATCGTCGCATCTGGCACGAAACTTGATGTGTCCTCCCTGACCGGCAGCAATGTCGGAGATTGTTGATTTTCGTCGCGTCGGATTCGGACCGGATGTCCGTCTCCACGCAAGGCGATCTGCGAAGGCTGCGACCAGCAGTGTGCAGATGCCGACGGGAGACACGGGATGGCACGCGTTCTGACCGCCTATCTGAAGCGCAGCGATGTGCCGACGCGCACAGCGTTGCAGCACGCCATCGACCTCACGTTCGGCCAGGCGCGGGGAGCACTGGGATGAACATCACGGCTCCGCTACAGCCGACCGCGATCCACGCCGTTCCCGCCGAGCTCTGCGACTGCGGCTTCCGCTTGCTGATGATCAGGCAGTTCAACGTCGGTGCCGTGCCGCCGGCGTTCGCCATCATCGATCAGCGCGTCATGCGGATGCCGCAACGGCTCGGACGCCACGGCGTGTCGTTTGCCGCGACGTTCCTGCCCGAGGTGATGGCGTGGCTGATCGATCACCTCGGCCGTCCCTCGCTGCATGATGAGACCGGCCGCTCCTATCGCAATCCGCGCTGGCCGGTGGTGTGCTGGCATGACCAGGAACGCTACTGGCCGAGCGGCGCAGTCACGGTCGAGTGGTTCGCCGAGGTCGCGTTCCAGGATCACGCCTCTTGGATGGCGTTCCGTACCCATTGGCATGACGACCTGATGGGACGGAATGGCGACGTTCACGCCTCCGGTGGAGAAGCAGAGCTGTGCGACGAACGCGCAGCGGGAAAGGAATTTGCCGGCGAGGCGTTACAGCGAGCATGATTTGTCAAAGTCGGGGCGACGGCATCAACGGCCCTTGTCCAGGCAGTCCTGCCGCGTGATAGTCGAGTGGCCACAGCAGTTGCGGAGGATCTCGTGCGCTACGTCTCGTGGTTTGAAGGCTGGCTCGGCAGCTTCCGTTCCGAGCGCATGTCGGAGCAGAGAACGACCGGACGAAACGCCGCCGTTCTTCCGCGGCGGTCCGCCGGGCTCTCGAGCGAGGACCTGTTCTACATCGCCATGCTGGGACCGCACGTCTGACCGGCGCTGCTGCCGAGCGCAACCAGGCACGGCGGGCTGGACAAACGGCCGCCATGCCGCCACACAGGTGCGACATCCCATGCGCCCCGCCCCGGGCTGCGCACCGTGATTGCCGCTCCATGCCGCAGGTCTGCTCTACGGACGCATGAACGGTTCCGGAAGCCGCGGCGGAGCTCACCTGCGGACTCCCGAATGACATCGCCGACGCCTTCTCACCTGTCCCCGAATGCATCTGATCAGCCGCGCCTGATGGCCTCGACCGAACTGCGGCGGCGCTGGCGCGCCGGCGAGGAGGTTGCGCTGCTCGACGTCCGCGAGGAAGGCCCCTACTCGCTGTCGCACCCGTTCTTCGCGGTGTCGCTGCCGCTGTCGCAGATCGAGCTGCGGATCCTCGATCTCGTGCCGCGGCTGGATGTGCCTGTCGTCGTCTATGACGACGGCGAAGGCTATGCCGCGCGCGCGGTGCTGCGCATCCGGGCGCTGGGCTACACCGACGTGTCGGTCCTCGACGGCGGGCTGTCGGGCTATGCGCGCCATGGCGAGGTGTTCCGCGACGTCAACGTGCCGAGCAAGGCGTTTGGCGAACTGGTCGAGGCGATCAGGCACACGCCGTCGCTGTCGGCCGACGAAGCCAAGGCCCTGATCGAGCGCGAGTCGAACCTGGTCGTGCTCGATGCCCGCCGCTTCGAGGAATACCGCACCATGAGCATTCCGCGCGGGGTCAGCGTCCCTGGCGGCGAGCTGGCGTTCCGGGCGCGCGAGCTCGCGCCGTCGCCCGACACCACGATCATCGTCAACTGCGCCGGGCGCACGCGCTCGATCATCGGCACGCAGTCGCTGATCAATGCCGGGCTGCCGAACAGGATCTACGCGCTGCGCAACGGCACGATCGGCTGGACGCTGGCCGGCCATCAGGTCGAACGCGGCAGGACCGCGCGCATGCTGGAGCGGCCAGCGGCGAGCTACGCGACCGCGCTGGCTGATGCCAAGGCCTGGGCCGAGCGCGTCGGCGTCGGCGTGCTGGATGCCGCGACCTTCGCGCGCCATCAGGCCGAGGCCGGGACGCGCACGCTGTATTGCCTCGACGTTCGCACGCCCGAGGAATATGCCAGCTCGCATCCAGCCGGCTTCGCGTCGGCGCCGGGCGGCCAGCTCGTGCAGGCGATCGACGAATGGGTCGGCGTGCGCGGCGCCCGCCTGGTGCTGTTCGATGATGACGGCGTGCGCGCGCGCATGACGGCGTCGTGGCTCAAGCAGATGGGCTGGGACGTGTCGGTCGTGGGACCGGATGTCGTTGCAGCCACCGAAACCGAAATCCGCGCCGCACGCCGGCCGCCGCTGCCGCAACTTGGCGAAGCGACCATCAGCGCCGAGCAACTCGCGGCCGATCCCGCGGCGTGGACCGTCGTCGATCTCACACGCAGTCCGGGCTACAAGGCCGGGCACATTCCGCGCGCACATTTCGTGCTCGCGTCGCGCTTTGCCGACGATCTCGCCAAGCTGCCGGGCAACGGTCCGCTCGTGCTGACCAGCGACGATGGCGCCGAGGCGGCTTTCGCGCTGGCCGCTGCACGCGCTGTGACACACCGCGAACTCCGCGTTCTCTCGGGCGGTACGCGGGCGTGGGTCGCTGCCGGGTATGCGTTGGACACGGAGCGGCACGCATGGATCTCGCCTGCCGACGACGTCTACAAGCGGCCCTATGAGGGCACCGACAACGCGGCGGAAGCGATGCAGGCCTATATCGACTGGGAGCTGCAGCTCGTCGCCCAGCTCGCCAACGACAGCGTGTCGAATTTCCACGTGGTGTAGGTCGGCGACGGACTCGACCTCGTCATTCCGGGGCGCCCGCAGGGCGAGCCCGAAATCCACTTCACCGGGGAGCATGAGGACAGATGGATTCCGGGCTCGCGCGACGCGCGCCCGGAATGACGATTGCGGATGCCGAAGAGCCTCGGCTAAGAGGCTCTGTCAGAGAATGTGCGGCATATAGCGCTCAACGGCGCTGGTTGTAGACGTCGATGCAGACGGCGCCGAGCAGCACCAGGCCCTTGATGACCTGCTGATAGTCGATGCCGATGCCGAGGATGGACATGCCGTTGTTCATCACGCCCATGATCATGGCGCCGATGACAGCGCCGCCGACCCGCCCCACGCCGCCATAGGCCGAGGCGCCACCGATGAAGCACGCCGCGATGACGTCGAGCTCAAACCCGAGACCGGCCTTCGGCGTCGCCGTGTTGAGACGCGCGGCAAAGATCAGGCCGGCCAGTGCCGCCAGCACACCCATGTTGACGAAGGTCATGAACACCAGCCGCTCGGTCTTGATGCCCGACAGCTTGGCGGCCTTGGCGTTGCCGCCGACCGCATAGATCTGCCGGCCGACCACGGTGCGGCGGGTCATGAAGCCGTAGAGCGCGATCAGCGCGGTCATGATGACCAGCACGTTGGGCAGGCCGCGATGCGAGGCGATCAGGTAGGTGAAATACATCAGGGCGCCGGCCAGCACGACGTTCTTGGCAGCGAAGAATCCGAACGGCTCGACCTCGATGCCGTGCTCCACCTCGCGCGCGCGGCCCTTGACGCTGGCATAGACCAGGATGAGCGTCAGCACCGCCCCGATCGCGAGCGAGGTGGGATAAAGGTGCGCCGCGCTCGGCATGAACTCAGGGATGAAGCCGGACGACAGCTTCTGGAACGTGCCCGGGAACGGCCCGACCGACTGCCCCTGCAGCAGCGCCAGCGCCAGCCCCTTGAACACCAGCATGCCCGCCAGGGTCACGATGAAGGAGGGAATGCCGAAATAGGCCACCCAATAGCCCTGCGCGGCGCCGATCGCGGCGCCGACGATCAGGCAGGCAATGATCGCGAGCGGGAAGTCGACGTGATAGCGCACCATCAGCACGGCGGCGACCGCGCCGACGAAGCCCGCGACCGAGCCGACCGACAGGTCGATGTGCCCGGTGACGATCACCAGCAGCATGCCCAGCGCCATGATGACGATGTAGCTGTTCTGCAGCACCAGGTTGGTGAGGTTGAGCGGCTGCAGCAGGGTGCCGTCCGTCATGAACTGGAAGAACAGCATGATCACGAACAGCGACAGCAGCATGCCGTAGCTGCGCAGATTGTTCTTCAGGAAGCCGCTGTGCGACTTCTCCTCCGGGAGCGAAACCGTCTTGTCGGTCATTGCTGGCGTCCTCCCGGCCGCTTACGCGGCCGTCTCCTGGTTCTTGATGGTTTCGTTGCGCATGATGGCGCGCATGATCTTTTCCTGCGTCGCCTCCGGCCCGGCGAACTCGCCGACGAAGGCGCCGTCATTCATCACGCAGATGCGGTCGCAGATCCCGAGCAGCTCCGGCATCTCCGAGGAGATCACCACCACACCCCGGCCGGCATCAGCGAGCTCCTGGATGATACAGTAAATCTCGTACTTTGCGCCAACGTCGATGCCGCGCGTCGGCTCGTCCAGGATCAAGACCTTGGGATCTGTCATCAGCCATTTCGACAGCACGACCTTCTGCTGGTTGCCGCCGGAGAGCTGGCCGGCCTCCTGGTAGACGTCCGAGCAGCGAATCCGCATCCGGCCGCGGTAACCGGACGCCGCCTTGAGCTCGGCGATGTCGTCGATCACGCCCTTCGGCGCGACCTGGGAGAGAGACGCCAGGGTGATGTTCTTGCGGACGTCGTCGGCCAGGATCAGGCCGAGCTGCTTGCGGTCTTCGGTGACATAGGCGAGGCCGGCATCGATCGCCGCCGGGACGCTGGTGAGATGGACGTCGTGGCCTTCGAGCCGGGCGCGGCCGGTGATGTTGATGCCCCAGGAGCGGCCGAACAGGCTCATGGCGAATTCGGTGCGCCCCGCCCCCATCAGGCCGGCGATGCCGACGATCTCGCCGCGGCGGACCTGGAAGTCGACGTTCTTGATCACCTGCCGATCGGTATGCTGCGGGTGGTAGACCGACCAGTTCTCGACCGTGAACACGGGCTCGCCGATCTTGGGTTGCCGCTCCGGGAAGCGGTGCGCCATGTCGCGATTGACCATGCTCTTGATGATGCGGTCCTCCAGGACCGGCTCGGCGCGGCAGTCGATGCTGTCGACGCTGCGCCCGTCGCGCAGCACCGTGATGCGGTCGGCGACGCGGGCGACCTCGTTGAGCTTGTGCGTGATCAGGATCGAGGAGATGCCCTGCTCGCGGAAGGCGACGAGGCGGTCGAGCAGCGCCTGGCTGTCGGCCTCGTTCAGGCTCGCCGTAGGCTCGTCCAGGATCAGCAGCTTGACGCGCTTGGACAGCGCCTTGGCGATCTCCACGAGCTGCTGCTTGCCGACACCGAGATCAGTGATCAGTGTATCCGGCGATTCCTTCAGGCCGACCTGGGCCAGCAATTGCTGGGTGCGCCGGTAGACCTCGTCGCGGTCGATGACGCCGAAGCGCTGCGGCGCATGCGACAGGAAGATGTTCTCGGCGATCGACATCAGCGGGATCAGCGCGAGCTCCTGGTGGATGATGATGATGCCGAGCGCCTCGGAATCGTTGATGTCGCGGAAGCGCCGCTCCTCGCCCTCGAAGATGATCTGGCCCTCATAGCGACCGTACGGATAGACGCCGCTCAGCACCTTCATCAGGGTCGACTTGCCGGCGCCGTTCTCGCCGACCAAAGCGTGGATCTCGCCCGCCTCGACCGTGAAGCTGACGTCGCGCAGCGCCTGCACGCCCACGAAGCTCTTGCTGACGCCGCGCATTTCGAGGATTGCCGTCATCGCTCTGTATCCCGCAACTTGAGCCGTCTTGGAGGTGGCCGGCGAGCGCATGACCGCGCTCGCCGGCCACCGGTGATCACTCGACCTGCGACTTCTTGTAGTAGCCGCCCTCGATCAGGACCTTCTCCCAATTGCTCTTGTCGACCACGACCGGCTTGAGCAGATAAGCGGGAACGACCTTGACGCCGTTGTTGTAGGTCTTGGTGTCGTTGACCTGCACCTGCTTGCCGTTGAGCACGGCATCGACCATATCGGCGGTCACCTTGGCGAGGTCGCGGGTGTCCTTGAAGATCGTCGAGTACTGGTCGCCGCGCAGGATCGCCTTGACCGACGGCACCTCGGCGTCCTGGCCTGAGATGACCGGCATCGGCTGGTTGCCGCTGCCATAGCCGACGCCCTTCAGCGACGAGATGATGCCGATCGAGAGGCCGTCATAGGGCGACAGCACCGCGTCGACACGCTTGTTGCCGTAATAGGCACTGAGCAGGTTGTCCATGCGGGCCTGGGCGGTGGCGCCGTCCCAGCGCAGGGTCGCGACCTTGTCCATGCCCATCTGGCCGGACGCAACCTTGAGCTTGCCGGAGTCGATGTAC
Source organism: Bradyrhizobium sp. SZCCHNR1015 (assembly GCF_032489875.1). Classification (NCBI taxonomy): domain Bacteria; kingdom Pseudomonadati; phylum Pseudomonadota; class Alphaproteobacteria; order Hyphomicrobiales; family Nitrobacteraceae; genus Bradyrhizobium; species Bradyrhizobium sp. SZCCHNR1015. The sequence goes on along the minus strand of NZ_JAUEYW010000012.1, from coordinate 166,332 downwards.
GGCTGCAGCACCGACATCGAGCCGTTGTAGAAGAAGTAGGCGTTGTTGTCGTCCGGCGAGCCGCCGAACAGCTCGATGTTGAACGGGCCCTTGCCGTCCTTCAGGCCGAGCTTGTCGACGATCGACTGCGCCTGCAGCACGCCGACCTGGAAATTGTCGAAGGTCGCGTAGTAGTCGACATTCGGCGTGTCGCGGATCAGGCGGTCATAGGCGATGACGGTGACGCCCTTCTCCTTGGCCTGCTTCAGCGCGTCGGACAGCGTCGTGCCGTCGATCGCGGCGATGACCAGCACCTTGGCGCCCTTGGTGACCATGTTCTCGACCTGCGAGAGCTGGTTCGGGATGTCGTCCTCGGCATATTGCAGGTCGGTGTTGTAGCCACGCTCCTTCAGCACCTTCACGATGTTGTTGCCGTCGTCGATCCAGCGCGCCGAGGACTTGGTCGGCATCGCGATGCCGACGGTTGCCTTGCCCTGCGCCATTGCGGCGCTGGACAGCGCCACGGCGCCGAGGCCGGCCAGCGCGGCGGCCATGATGGTCTTGAAATTCAGCATGCTTCACTCCCTCTAAGATTTTCAGATTTGAACTAGGAATACGCGATTGCGTATCTCGATACCAGATAGCTGTTAGGCTGAACGACGCTCGACTCGATTGTTCCTCCTCTCAGATCGACAGCTTCACGTCAGGCTCGGCGCGACCGTGAGCGCCGACCTCAAGCAGGAAAGTCTGGCCGTGGCCGGGGTCGGCCGCCTTGGCCGCCGCGTCCATGTCCTGCCAGGCCGACGTGACCAGCAGGCGCGACAGACCGGGACCGACGAAGGCCGGGCAGCTCGCCTGGCTGGCCGGAACCGCGATGCAGCGCAGATGCTCGCCCTGCGGGCTGTAGACATCGACACAACCGCCGCCCCAGCGCGCGTTCCAGATCCGCCCCTCGGCGTCGACGACGGCACCGTCGAGCCCGCCGACGCCGGCATGGCGCAGCAGCACCTCCGGCTCGCCGCGCGGCAGGCCGGTCGTCGGGTCGAGCGCGACGCGGTAGAGCACGTTCTCGTCCGTATCGGCGAAATAGCCGATCGCGCCATCCGGCGAGAAGCAGATTGCGTTGGGAATGGTGACGTTGGGGAACAGGCGGATGATCTCACCGCGATGCAGCGCATAGATCGAGCCCAGGCCGCACTCGGCGTTGCGCCCCATGGTGCCGATCCAGAACGTCCCGGAGGGATGGACCCGCGAGTCGTTCGACCGCGTCGCCGGATTGTCGGCTTCGAGCGCCAGATACAGGGATAGCGCACCGTCGGCGATGCTGCGGATGTAGAGCCCGTCCTCGGCCACGATCAACTGCCTGTTGGCATCGATACGGCCGAGCGCGCTCGCCATCCTGCCGAGGCCATGGCGGCGGACCTCGCCGCTGCCGATCTTGGCCTCGAACAGCAGGCCCTCGCGGATGTCGAACCACCAGGCGGTGTCGGTGTGGGGATCGTAGGTCGGCCCCTCGCCGAGATGGCAGCGCTCGTCGCAAAGAATCGTGGTCGGCACCTGCTCCATCATGCGGACGCTCCCGCGGTCGAGAAGCGATACACCGTCTCGTGCTTGTAGACGTCATCGGGCGCAAGACGCGCGCTGGGAAAATCCGGGCGGTTCGGACTGTCCGGCCAGACCTGCGGCTCCAGGCAGAGCGCGTCGGATTGACGATAGACACGCCCCTTGCCGGTCACGGTCCCGTCAAGATAGTTGCCGGAATAGACCTGCAGGCCGGGCTGATCGGTGAGCAACTCCATGACGCGCCCCGAGCGCGGGGACGCCAGCCGGGCGGCCAAGCGCACCCCCGCCTGCTGTCGAAGGCAGAAATTATGATCGTAGCCGCGACCGCATTTGATCTGCGGGTCGTCAGCGCGGATGCGGGCACCGACCGCATACGGCTCGCGGAAATCGAACGGCGTGCCGGCGACGGCGTGCGGCGGCCCTTCCAGCGGGATCGCGGTCTCGTCGATCGCGAGATAATGGTCGGCTTCGACCGTCAGACGATGATCAAGGATGTCGCTGCCGGCGGCCAGGCCATCGAGATTGAAGAAGCTGTGGTTGGTCAGGTTGACCACCGTCGTCCGGGTGGTCCGGGCGCTGAAGCTGACAGCCAACTCCATCGGCCCGGTCAACTGATAGGTGACACGAACGTCGAGCCGCCCCGGATAATTGGCCTCGCCGTCGGGACTGACATAGAGCATCGTGACCGAGGGCTGGGCGCCGTCTTCGGTGGCGACGATCTGCCAGAGCTTGCGGTCGAAGCCGTCGGGACCGCCATGCAATGCATGTGCACCATTGTTGGCGTCGAGGCGCAGATCCTGACCGTCGAGCGGGAAGCGCGCCTTGGCGATGCGGTTGGCATAGCGCCCGACCGTCGCACCGAAGAACTTTCGGAGCTTGACGTAGCTCAGCAAGTCGTCATGTCCGAGCACCACGTCATCGACAAGCCCCTTCGCATCCGGCACCAGCAGCGTCTGCAGCGCCGCGCCGTAGGTGACGATCCGCGCCTCGAAGCCGTGAGCGCCACGCAAGGTGACGCGCTCGACCTCGCGGCCGTCCGGCAGGCTGCCAAACACATCCCTGGTGATATCAGCCTCTGCCATCGCTCTAGTCCTCGAACGGCTCGACGAAGTGGCGGCGGCCGAGCAGGAACGCGTCGGCCACCAGCCGCAGCGGCGCGAGATCGACGTCACCAGCGCCGGTCTTCGTCAGCTCGACGAAGCGGCGATAGAGGCCGGGATATTCGCGCTCCTTCTCGTCGATCATCACTTGGTCATCCGCGGTCATCCGCGCGCCGCCGAGCGACAGCTTGAGTTGCCCGGCGTCGGTCTCGATCCGGATGTCCCAGCTCTGCGGCCCGGTCTGGCGGAAGTCGAACTCGGCCGCGATCGGCAGCTCGCTGGCTGTCGACAACGACAGGTTGGCCGCGATCGGCGCCTGACGGTTGGACGGAAACGACAGCTCGGCCTCGGTCAGGAACACCGGCTCGGGCAGGATGCGGGTCAGGATCGACAGCGCGTTGATGCCGGGATCGAACACGCCGAGACCGCCCGGCTCCCAGATCCAGGCCTGGCCGGGATGCCAGACGCGCACGTCCTCCTTCCAGTCGATCCGCACGCTGCGGATCCGACGCTGTGACAGCCATTCCCGCGCCGGCTCGACGGCCGGCGCGTAGCGCGAATGCCAGGTCGCGAACAGCGTGCGCCCCTTTGCGGCGGCGAGTGCAATCAGCGGATCGAGCTCGCTGACGGCAGCACCGGGCGGCTTTTCCAGCATCACATGCTTGCCGGCCTCGAGCGCCGCCAGCGCCTGCGCACGGCGCACCTGCGGCGGCGTGCACAACGCAACCGCGTCGATCTCGGGACCATCGCGCAGCAGTTCCTCGATGGTGCCGAAATGCGGCAGGCCGGGCAGCGAGGCGTTACGGCTTGCGACGGCCGTCAAGGTCACGCCCTCGGTGGCGGCGATGGCCGGCACGTGCTGATCCCTGGCGATCTTGCCGAAGCCGACGATGGCGACACGAAGCTCGCTCATCTCTAGCGTCCCCAGCGCAGCACGACCGGGTCGAGCCGGCGCGCGATCTCGATCAGACCCTTCTGTGTCGCCGGATGGATCGGCGGCTGCGGCGCGCGCAGCGTGTCGTGCTTGATCACGCCGCCAGCCTTCATCAGGATCTTGCAGGTCGCAAGGCCGCACTGCCGGTTCTCGTAGTTGATCAGCGGCAGCCAGCGCTCATAGGCCGCGGCCGCGGCCTCGCGGTCGCCCGCGAAATACGGATCGATGATCTTGCGGATACCGTCGGGATAGCCGCCGCCGGTCATCGCGCCGGTGGCGCCGGCATCGAGATCGGCCATCAGCGTGATCGCCTCCTCGCCGTCCCACGGGCCTTCGATATCAGCGCCGCCGGCCTCGATCAGCGCGCGCAGCTTGTCCGCCGCGCGCGGCACCTCGATCTTGAAATAAGCGAGGTTCTCGATCTCCTTGGCCATGCGCGCCAAGAACGGCACCGACAGCGGCGTGCCGGCGACCGGCGCATCCTGCACCATGATCGGGATCGAGATCGCGTCGGACACGCCGCGATAGAACTCGTAGATCGAGCTATCCGGCACGCGGAAGGTCGCGCCATGGTAGGGCGGCATCACCATGACCATGGCGGCGCCCCTCTCCTGCGCCCGGCGCGAGCGCTCGGCGCAGACAAAGGTCGAGAAATGCGTCGTCGTGACGATGATCGGCACGCGGCCGGCGACATGCTCTAGCACCGTGGTCATCACCAGATCGCGCTCGTCATCGGTCAGCACGAACTGCTCGGAGAAGTTGGCGAGGATGCAGATGCCGTGCGAGCCGGCATCGATCATGAAGTCGATCGCGCGCTTCTGGCCCTCGAGGTCGAGACGGCCGTCGGCGTCGAACACGGTCGGCGCCACCGGGAAGACGCCCTTGTAGAGCTTTTTGGCGGAAGCGGTCATGGGCACCTCTTTAGTGATTGTCGCGCGGCACGGGCGAGCCGGTGCGGCCGACCAGGAAGTCGAAATCGACGCCGCGATCGGCCTGCAGCACGTGATCGATGTAGAGCTTCTGATAGCCGCGGGCCGCATGCGGCTTCGGCGGCCTCCAGGCGGCGCGGCGCGCGGCGAGCTCCTCGTCGCTGACATGCAGATGCAGCCGGCGGCCAGCGACGTCCAGCGTGATCATGTCGCCATTCTTGACCAGCGCCAGCGGCCCGCCGACGGTGGCTTCCGGGGCGACATGCAGCACCACGGTGCCGTACGCCGTGCCGGACATGCGTGCGTCCGAGATTCGGATCATGTCGCGCACGCCCTGGCGCAGCACTTTCGCGGGCAGCGGCATGTTGCCGACCTCGGCCATGCCCGGATAGCCCTTCGGCCCGCAATTCTTCAGCACCATGATGCAGGACGCATCGATGTCGAGATTGTCGTCGTCGACCGCATCGTGCATTTCCTCGACGCTTTCGAACACGACGGCGCGTCCGGTGTGGTTCATCAGCTCCGGCGAGGCCGCCGACGGCTTGATAACGGCGCCGTTGGGGGCGAGGTTGCCGGTCAGGATCGCGATGCCGGCTTCGGTCTTGAACGGCGTCTCGAACGGCGTGATGACCTCGGCATTGTAATTCGGCGCCACGGCGACATTGTCCCACAGCGTCCTGCCATTGACGGTCCGGGCGTCCTTGTGCAACAGGCCGCGCTCGCCGAGTGCGCGCAGCACCGCCGGCAGGCCGCCTGCGTAGTAGAAGTCCTCCATCAGGAAGCGGCCCGACGGCATCAGGTCGACCAGGCAGTGCACGTCGCGACACAGACGGTCGAAGTCGTCGAGCGTCAGCTCGACGCCGACACGTCCGGCGATCGCAAGCAGATGCACCACAGCGTTGGTCGAGCCGCCGATCGCCGCGAGCGTGCGGATCGCATTCTCGAACGCCTGACGGGTCAGAATGTCCGATGGCTTGAGGTCTTCGCCGACCATCTCGACGATGCGCCGTCCCGCCATGCGCGCGAGCAGGTTGCGGCGCGCATCGGCGGCGGGAATCGCCGCATTCTCCGGCAGGCCGATGCCGAGTGCCTCGACCATCGAGGCCATCGTCGAGGCCGTGCCCATGGTCATGCAGCTGCCGGCGGAGCGGTTCATGCCGGCCTCGGCCTCGTGGAATTCCTTCAAGGTGATCTCGCCGGCGCGCAGCTGCTCGCTCATCGAGATGATGTTGGTGCCGGAGCCGATGATCTGGCCGCGATAGACGCCGCGCAATTGCGGACCGCCGGAGACGCCGATCGCAGGCAGGTCGGCGGAGGCCGCGCCCATCAAGAGCGCCGGCGTGGTCTTGTCGCAGCCCATCAAGAGCACGACACCGTCGAGCGGATGCGCACGGATCGCCTCCTCCACATCCATCGAGGCGAGATTGCGGAACAGCATCGCAGTGGGACGCATCGTCACCTCGCCGAGCGAGGAGACCGGAAACTCCAGCGGATAGCCGCCGGCATCGAGCACGCCCTGGCGGACATGCTCGGCGATGACGCGGAAATGCGCATTGCAGGGCGTCAGCTCCGACCAGGTGTTGCAGATGCCGATGACCGGACGGCCCTCGAAGCGATCCTGCGGCGTGCCGCTGTTCTTCAGGAACGAGCGATAGTAGAAGCCCATTTTGTCCTGGCGGCCAAACCACGCCTGGCTCCGCAGCGTCTTCTTCTCGTTGTCGTTGCTCATTCCTGGTCCGTTCGTGCAGCCGATTGCGCATGACGCCGCCGGCCGTTGTAGATGACTTCGATCATGGCCTCCGAGGCGCCCTCGGGATTGCCATCTGCGATCGCATCGATGATGCGCTGGTGCCAGACCAGCACGGTGTCCCGGTCGGCGGTTTCGATCGGCGCGCTCAGGACGAACGACGCGCGCAATGCCGCCTCGATGACCGCGCCGATCGATCGCATGAAGGGATTGCCCGAGGCATTGGCGATCGCGATGTGCAGAGCGAGGTCGGCTTCGGCAAAGGCGATCGAGGTCGACGGCTCGCGTTCCATCTGCGCCATCGCCTGGTTCATCGCGGCGAGATCGTCGTCGCTGCGGCGCTCTGCCGCGAGCGCCGCGGCGCGCGGCTCGATCGCCAACCGGATCTCGGCGAGGTCGGCAAGAAAGCGCTTGTCGATCCCCGCGTCGAGGTGCCAGGCGAGCACGTCGGGATCGAACATGTTCCAGTCCGAGCGTCCGCGCACCACGGTGCCGACGCGGGCCTTGGTCGACAGCAGACCTTTTGCAACGAGGGTCTTCACGCTCTCGCGCAGCACCGGCCGTGAGACGCCGAAAGTCGCGGTCAGCTCGGCGTCACCCGGCAACCGCGCGCCCTCGGCCAGACGGCCCGAGATGATGTCGATGCCGATGCTGCGGGCGACCTCGGCATGGTTGGAATGCGCGCGCCGGGTCGGAATCGAGACGATGTGCGACGTCGTCATGTCGGCGCCCCCACCGGCTTGGCCGCGGCGGGCTTGACGGATGAGCGGCGCGCGAGCGCCATCAGACCTTGCTGCAGCGCAATGAAAACGAACAACAGAACCCCCGTGGCGATCTTGGTCCACCAGCTCGACAGCGTGCCGTCGAAATTGATGTAGGTCTGGATCATGCCCTGTATCAGGACGCCAAGGAAGGTGCCGATGACCGAGCCCTGTCCGCCGGTCAACAAGGTTCCGCCGATCACCACGGCAGCGATGGTATCGAGTTCGACACCGACGGCCGAAAGCGAATAGCCGGCCGCGGTGTAGAACGAGAAGACGATGCCGGCGAGGCCCGCAAGCACGCTCGACAGCATATAGATGCGGATGGTCATCGGCCCGACCGGAATGCCCATCAGGGCTGTCGCCACACGGCTGCCACCGAGCGCGTAGACGTTGACGCCGAACCGGGTCAAATGCAGCAGCAACGCGCAGAGCACCAGGATCACCAGCATCGCAATCGCGATCGCGGTGAGCCGTCCGCCGCCTGGCAGGCGGATCGCGAAGTCGGAGACGGCACTGTAGATCGGGGCGGTGATCGGAATCGATTCGGTCGACAGCAGGAAGCTGACGCCGCGCGCCAGGAACATGCCGGCGAGGGTCACGATGAAGGGCGGCAGCTCGAACACGTGGATCACCGCGCCCATCGCGGCACCGAACAGCGCGCACAGCACCAGCACCAGTGCGAAGGCGGCGAAGGGCGGGATGCCCCAGCGCTCGACCGCGAGCGCCACGAATACCGTGGTGAAGCCGATCACCGAGCCGACCGAGAGATCGATGCCGCCGGAGATGATGACGAAGGTCATGCCCGCGGCGACGATGCCGAGGAAGGCATTGTCGGTGAGCAGATTGGCGACGACGCGGGTCGAGGCGATGTTCGGGAATTGCAGCGCGCACAGCGCAAAGCCGGCGACCAGCACGAAGGCGGTGATCGCAGCCGAGGTCGAGGCCTTCATGGCTTGGTCCTCCGCCAGCGCGCGGTGAAGCGCGAGAGATCGCCGAGCCGCGGCGACTGCGCCAGCAGGACGGCGAGAACGACCACGGCCTTGACCAGCAGATTGAGCTCCGGCGGATAGCCCGACAACAGAATGCCGGTGTTCATGGCCTGGATGATCAGCGCGCCGGCCACCGCCAGCACCAGGCTGAAGCGGCCGCCGAACAGCGAGGTGCCGCCGATCACGACGGCGAGGATCGCATCGAGCTCGAGCCACAGCCCGGCATTGTTGGCGTCCGCCCCCATGATGTCGGCTGCGGCGATGACGCCAGCGAGCGCCGCGCACAGGCCGCACCAGACATAGACCGACAGGATCATGGCGCGGGTGCCGACGCCGGAGAGCTCGCTGGCGCGGGCGTTGCCGCCGGTCGCCTCGATCAAGAGCCCGAGCGCGGTGCCGCGCACGACCGCCCCCGTCACCAGCAGCATGCCGATCGCGATCACGACCGGCGTCGGCAGGCCGAGCACGGCGCCGTTGCCCATCCAGACCAGATCGGGCGAGGTGAAGGTGACGATCCGACCTTCCGTGATGAGCTGCGCGATGCCGCGTCCTGCGACCATCAGAATGAGCGTGGCGACGATCGGCTGGATACGCAGGACAGCGACGAGGATGCCGTTCCAGAGCCCGCACACCAAACCGACAGCGAGCGCGGCGCCGATGACCACCGGCAGCGAATGCGTATCGGCGAGGCTCGCCGCGGTGGCGCCCGCGATCGCCATGACGGCGCCGACCGAAAGGTCGATGCCGCCGGTGGCGATGACGAGCACCATGCCGAGCGACAGCAGCGCCACCGGCGTGCCGCGGTTGAGCACGTCGATGACGCTGCCGAACAGCCGGCCGTCCTGCAGATGGAGGTTGAAGAACTGCGGCGAGACCGCGCGATCGATGATCAGGATCACGATCAGCGCGAACGCCTGTGCCAGGCCACGGCGGGGAATGCGAAGCGTCATGACACGGCCTCGCGCACAGGCTCACCATCGGCCGCGATCGCCGCAAGAATGCTGGAAACCTCGACGGCGTCGCCCTTCAGCTCCTCGACATGGGCGCGGTCGCGCAGCACGACGACCCGGTTGGAATAGGTCACGATCTCGTCGAGCTCGGAGGAGATCACGAGCAGCGCCAGCCCCTGCTCGCACAGCTCGCGCACCAGCCGGATGATCTCGGCATGGGCCCCGACGTCGATGCCGCGCGTCGGCTCGTCCAGAACGAGGAGCTTCGGCGACGTGGCGAGCCAGCGCGCCAGTAGCGCCTTCTGCTGGTTGCCGCCCGACAGCAGCCCAATGGGACGTTCCGGATCCGGCGGCCGGATGTCGAGCATGCGGATGTAACGCAGCGCGATCTCGTCCTGCTCGCGCCGCGACAGTGGCCGGTGCAGGCCGCGCCGGGCCTGCAGCGCCAGCACGATGTTCTCGCGCACGGTGAGATCGGCGATTATGCCCTCGGTCTTGCGCTCCTCGGGGCAGTAGCCGAAGCCGAGCCCGGCGGCATCGCGCGGCGAATTCAGCCGGACGGTCTCGCCGTCGACGGTGGCCGCACCGGTGTCGGCGCGTTCGGCCCCGAACACCAGCCGCGCCGTCTCGGTGCGGCCGGAGCCGAGCAGGCCCGCGAGCCCGACGACCTCGCCGCGGCGCAGCTCGAGATCGAACGGCGCAAGGTAGCCCTGCTTGCCATAGCCCTTGAAACTGATGCAGACCTCGCGCGCCGTGTCCGGCTGGCTCGCCGCGCGTTCATGCGTGGTCTCGGCCAGCTCGCGCCCCAGCATCATTCTGATAAGGTCGAGCCGCGGCAGGTCGGCGACGTCGCGCGAACCGATCAGCCGGCCGTTGCGCAGCACGGTGACGCGATCGCAGATCTCGTAGACCTGATCGAGGAAGTGGCTGACGAACACGATGCCGATGCCATCAGCCGCGAGCTTTCGCATCACCTTGAACAGGATCTCGACCTCGTGGCGGTCGAGGCTCGCCGTGGGCTCGTCGAGAATGAGGACGCGCGCCGACAGATCGACCGCGCGCGCGATCGCCGTGATATGCTGGACCGCGACCGAGTAGCTCGAAAGCGGCGCACCGACGTCGATGTCCAGCCCATAATCCAGCAGCAGCGCGTGCGCGCGCCGCCGCATCTCGGCCTCGCGCACGACGCCGAACCGCGTCGGCTGCCGGCCGAGATAGAGATTTTGCGCCACCGAGAGGTTCGGCAGCAGATTGACTTCCTGATAGACGGTGGCGATGCCGGCATCGACAGCGTCCTTGGCCGAGCGCGGCGCGATCTCCCGATCGGCCAGCCGCACAGTGCCGGCGTCCCGCGCGAACACGCCGGTGACCACCTTGATCAGGGTCGACTTGCCGGCGCCGTTCTCGCCGAGCAGCGCATGGATCTCGCCCTCCCCCAGAGTGAAGTCGACGTCATCAAGCGCCTTCAGCGCCCCGAAGCTCTTGGTCAGGCCGCGGATCTCCAGCAGGGCTGGACGCGTCGCCGGCGGAGCTGAAGGATCAGACATGACGAACTACTTGGCGCGACGATTGGACATCAGCCAGGAAGCCGACGCCCGCCGAATGAGCGGACGCCAGCACCTGATTTCGTCGTCCCGGCGAACGCCGGGACCCATACCGCGGAATAGTCGATTGAGGCACTGGGCCAATACCGCAGACCTCACAAAGATCGGTGGCTATGGGTCCTGGCGTTCGCCAGGACGACGGCAACAACATAGGCTTCAGCTCAGTAGCCCAAGCCCTTCTTGCTGTCGTAGACCTTCTGCGGATCGTCAGTCGCGGTGTAGAGCTTGGATTCCGTCTGGATCCACTTCGGCGGAACGGTGCCCTTCTCCTTGAAGGCCACGATCGCGTCGAACGCCGGCCCCGCCATGTTCGGCGTCAGCTCGACGGTGGCGTTGGCCTCGCCGGCGGCGATTGCCTTGAAGATGTCCGGCACGGCGTCGATCGAGACGGTCAGGATGTCCTTGCCCGGCTTCAGGCCGGCCTCCTTCATTGCCTGGATCGCGCCGACCATCATGTCGTCGTTGTGGGCATAGACCGCGCAGATCGACTTGCCGCCGTTCTCGGCCTTGATGAAGCTCTCCATCACCTCCTTGCCCTTGGCACGGGTGAAGTCGCCGGTCTGGCTGCGCACGACCTTCAGGTTGGCGTTCTTGGCGACAACGGCGTCAAAGCCCTTCTTGCGGTTGGTGGCGACGCTGGCGCCGACCGTGCCCTGCAGCTCGACGACGTTGCAGGCCTTGCCGCCGACCGTCTTGGCGAGCCACTCGCCTGCCACCTCGCCCTCGTGCACGCTGTCGGAGGTGACGGCGGTCAGATAGAGGTCCTTGCCGGAGGGATCGATGTCGCGGTCGAGCAGTACGACCGGGATCTTGGCTTCCTTGGCTTCCTTCAGCACGGCGTCCCAACCCGAAGCCACGACCGGCGCGAGGAAGATCGCGTCCACGCCCTGGGCGATGAAGGAGCGGATCGCCTTGATCTGGTTTTCCTGCTTCTGCTGGGCGTCGGCGATCTTCAGGTTGATCTTGCGCTTGGTGGCTTCCGATTTCGAGACCGAGGTCTCGGCGGCGCGCCAGCCGGACTCCGATCCGATCTGCGAGAAGCCGACGGTCAGCTCCGCGGCGCCAGCGGACGTGGCAAACAACAAGGCGGCCGTGGCCGAGGCCGCAAAGAGGGCTTTCAGGGTCATCAGACGTTCTCTCCCAAAAAGGTACTGTTTTTTGATGCGCCGCCGCGAACAGCGGTGCCGACGCACCTATTCACCCGCCTCGACGGCCGGTGACGTCCGTTATTTCACGGAACCCAGGAGATGACTAGTCATATTATTTGACCGTAATACTTTTTGAGAATGACAGGCGCCGGCGCGGCTCCACTGCCGCCGAAGATAATCGTCGGACACAAACAAAATTTTAAGTTGTGGATAGGCTGGATCAGCGCAGCTTCGTCGCTTCGCGGGCGCGCTGCTCGATCGCGGCCCACGCACCGGCCTTGATGTCGGCCGCGGGCGCGACCCACGAGCCGCCGATCGCAACGACCTTCTTGTGCGCCAGCCATTGCGCGGCGTTGCCGGCATTGATGCCGCCGGTCGGACAGAAGCGCACGTTCGGGAAGGGACCCGCTAGCGCGTCGAGCGCCGCGAGCCCGCCGGCCGGCACCGCGGGAAAGAACTTCACCAGCTCATAGCCCCGCGTCACGCAGGCGATGAGATCAGAGGCGGTCTGAATGCCCGGCGCGAACGGCATCTCGCCGGCATTCGCGGCGTCGAGCAGGCCGAGCGAGAGGCCCGGACTGATCGCGAAGGCGGCGCCGAGCTTGGCGGCGCGCTCGTAGTCCGCCGGCGTCAGCACCGTGCCGATGCCGACGACGGCGTCCGGCACCTCATCGATGATCGCGCGCGCGGCATCGAGCCCCGCCTGCGTCCGCAAAGTGATTTCGATGACGCGGAGGCCGCCGGCGACGAGCGCACGCGCAAGCGGCACGGCATGCGCCGCGTCCTCGATCGTGATCACCGGGATCACCGGCGCCAGCGCGAAGACCGCATCGAGCTTCGCGCGCTTGTCCAAATTGTTCATCACGCCTCGCTCATCGTCAGAATGTCCCGCGGCATCGCGGTGGCCGGGATCACGGCCCCCGGCGCCATGATCACGGCACCGGCGAGCCGGTGCCCTGCCAACGCCGCCTTGCGCGGCGGCGCGCCCTTGATGCGCGCGGCGAGATACCCCGCATTGAAGGAATCGCCGGCCGCCGTGGTGTCGATTGGCTTGAGCACCGCAGGTGGCGCGATGTCGACCAGCACGCCATCGGCATGGATCAGGCAGCCGCGCGCGCCGCGCTTGACCACGACCTCGTTGACCCCGGCGTCCTTGAAGCGGCGCAGGCTGACGGAGGCGTCGGCATCGCCGAACAGCATCTGCTCGTCCTCCAAGGTCGGCAGCGCAACGTCGACCAGCGGCAGGATCGCACGGAACGCGCGCTGGGCGACCTCGCGGCTGGCCCAGCCGCGCGGCCGGTAGTTGCCGTCGAACACCACGCGCGCGCCGCGCTTGCGTGCGACCGTCAAGAGCTCGCGCAGCTTGGCCTTGCCGGTCTCGCCATAGAGCGAGAGGCTGATGCCGGAGAGATAGATCCAGTCGAATCGCGAGAGCCTGTCGAGCATGTCGCGGTCGGCGCGATCGAACAGCTCGCGCGCCGGCGCGCGGTCGCGCCAATACAGGAAGCTGCGCTCGCCCTTGGCATCGCGCTCGATCATGTACAGGCCGGGCACGCGGCCCTCGACCTGCAGCACCTCCGAGGTGTCGATGCCCTCGGCCTGCCAGGCCGCCAGCATCATGGCACTCAGGGGATCATCGCCGAGCGCCGTCACGTAGGAGGTGGGCACGCCGAGCCGGGCCAGATAGAGCGCGGTGTTGAGCGTGTCGCCGCCGAAGCCGCGCCGGAACAGCGAGCCGTCCTCCTGCGCAAACTCCACCATGCACTCTCCGATGCAGGCGACTTTCATCGGCGTCAATCCATCCATCAAAACGTCAAATGAACCTTCATCGACCGGCTGCGATCGCTGGCGAGCTCGAAGGCGGCGACCGCCTGCTCGAATGGCAGCGCAGCCGAGATCAGCGGCTTGACGTCCAGCAGCCCCTCGCCCATCAGCCGCAGCGCCAGCTCGAATTCGCGGTCGAACCGGAACGTGCCGCGCAATTGCAGCTCCTTCGTGACCAGCGTGTTGAGCGGCAAGGTCATCTCGCCGCCGAGCCCGAGCTGGACGATGACGCCGCCGGGCCTCATGACGTCGAGCGCGGCCCGCAAGGCGGCCTGGTTGCCGGAGGCCTCGAACAGCACGTCGAACGTGCCCTTCCCGCTCCGCCACGGATCGAGCGCCGACGGCTCCGCCCCGACATTGAACGCATGGCTGGCACCGAGCGTGCGCGCCACCGCCAGCGGCGCATCGGCAATGTCGGTGACCACGATCTCGGCCGCACCGCCGTAGCGCGCCACCAGGATCGACAGCGCGCCGATCGGGCCGCAGCCGGTCACCAGCACGCGCTTGCCGAGCAGCGAGCCGGCCTGATGCGCCGCATGCAGGCAGACCGACAGCGGCTCGGCCATCGCGGCCTCACCGAGCGACAGCGACGGCGCGATCGGCACTGCCTGCGAGACATCGATGGTGACGAACTCGCGGAAGCCGCCCTGCACGTGGGGATCACGCATCGCGCTGCCCATGAAGCGCATGTCGAGGCATTGGTTGCGCAGCCCCTCGCGGCAATAGCTGCAGCGGCCGCAGGGCAGGCTCGGATTGACGGCGACGCGGGTGCCCTCGGCGAGGCCGGTCACGCCGGCACCGACCGCGGCAACGTGGCCTGCGATCTCATGGCCCAGCGCCATCGGCTGCCTGATGCGCACGGTGCCGAAGCCGCCGTGATGATAGTAATGCAGGTCCGAGCCGCAGATGCCGCCGGCCTCGATCTTGACCCGCACCTCGCCGGGTCCCGGCGCCGGATCGGGAAAGCTGTCGATGCGCAGATCCTTCGGCGCGTGAATGACGACCGCACGCATGGCCGGCCTCCCTGTCTCTTGTCTTCCGCGATCCTACATCGCCGCCAGCATGCCGCCGTCGACATAGATGGTCTGGCCGTTGACATAGGTCGACGCCTCCGAGGCCAGGAAGATCGCGGTGCCGACCAGCTCGTCCGGCCGGCCCCAGCGCTTCGACGGGACGCGCGACATCAGCCAGTTGTTGAAGTCGGGGTTGCTCATCAGCGCCTGGTTCATGTCGGTGAGCATGTAGCCCGGTCCGATTGCATTGGCCTGGATGCCGTGCGCCGCCCATTCGACCGCCATCGCGCGGGTCAGGTTGCGGATGCCGCCCTTCGCCGTGGTGTAGGGCCCGATGGTCGGCCGTGCCAGCTCGCTGCCGAGCGAGCCGATATTGATGATCTTGCCGCTCTTGCGCGGGATCATGCGTTTGGCAGCCTCGCGCCCGATCACGAAGGCGCTGGTGAGGTTGGTCTCGATGACGCGGCGCCACTCATCCGTGGTGAACTCGACCAGCGGCTTGCGGTGCTGGATGCCGGCATTGTTGACGAGGATGTCGATCGCGATCCCCTCGGCGTCGAAGCGCGTGAAGGCGCCGACGACGGCGTCCTCATCGGTCACGTCGAACGGACAGGCCTCGGCCTGATGGCCCGCGGCGCGGAATTCTTCCACGGCAGCCAGGGTACGCGCGGGGTCGGTTCCGTTAATGACGAGCCGCGCCCCCGCCTTGGCAAAACCCTCCGCGATGGCGCGGCCAAGGCCGCGCGAGGAGCCGGTCACCAGCGCGGTCTTGCCGGAGAGATCGAAGAGCGAGGTCGACATTTGTTCAACTCGAATGGGCAAATGCGGGCCGGCATCCTCGGCCACGGGACGCGCGCTGACAAGCGGGTTGTCCGGCACCGGCGGGATCAGACCGGCAAGCGGTTAATGGCAGCCACCGCGGTCATGATCCCGCGAATCTCGGCGAGGCCCTTGAGGCGGCCGACCAGCGGATAGCCCGGATGGGTGCCGCGGCCGATGTCGTCGGCGAGCTCATGGCCGTGGTCGGGCCGGAACGGGATCCGCCAGTCCGGCTCGCCTTCCGCCTTGCGCCGGGCCTGCTCCTTCAGCAAGGTCGTCACGACCGCGACCATGTCGACGTCGCCGCGCAGATGCTCCGCCTCCATGAACGAGCCGTCGAGCATCTTGGTGACGTTGCGCAGGTGCACGAAGCGGATGTGCGGCGCGAACCGCTCGGCGAGCGCCGGGACGTTGTTGTGGCCGCCGGCGCCGAGCGCGCCGGTGCAGAAGGTGAGGCCGTTGGCCTTCGACGGGGCGGCATCGACGATGAACTGCAGATCCTCGGCTGAGGACACCACGCGCGGCAGACCGAACAGGTCACGCGGCGGATCATCGGGATGGACACAGAGGCTGACGCCGCATTCCTCGGCCGTAGGCACCACCTCGCGCAGGAAGCGCGCGTAGTTGGCGCGCAGCTCGGCATGGCCGATGCCGCGATATTTCTCCAGCATGCGGCGCAGGCCGGGCACGTCATAGCGGTCATAGGCGCCGGGCAGGCCGGCCATGATGGTCGCGAGCAGCCGGTCCTTGTCGGATTCGGACGCCTGTGCCACCCAGGCCTTGGCGCGGTCGAGCACGTCGGCGGAGAACTCCGCCCCGGCACCGGGCCGCTGCAGGATGTAGCAGTCGAACGCAGCAAGGCGATCCATATCGAAGCGCAGCGCCGTGGCGCCGCCCGGCAGACGGAAGGCGAGCTCGGTGCGGGTCCAGTCCAGCACCGCCATGAAATTGTAGCAGACGGTGGTGACGCCGCAGGCGGCGAGGTTGCGCAGCGACTGGCGGTAGTTGTCGAACAAGGACGTCAGATCGCCCTCGCCCAGCTTGATGGCCTCGGAGACCGGCAGGCTCTCGACCACGCTCCAGCGCAGCCGCAGCGATGAATCGCCCTCGATCACGCCGATGCGCTTGATGATCTCATCGGTGCTCCACACCACGCCGTAGGGGATGTGATGCAGCGCCGTCACGATGCCGGTCGCGCCGGTCTGGCGAACCTGCGGCAAAGTGATGGGATCATCGGGTCCGAACCAGCGCCACGTCTGTTCCATGTCGTCACCTTGTCGAGTTCGCCTGGGCCGTTCCGCAAGTCTCGCTGCCGAGGTCGATCCATCTCACGCCTTTGCGGCGCGATCTTGCCGCCTGCGATCGGCCTCGCGGTGTTCAAGCCGCACTGCGGCGAACGGTCAAGTCGGTCCGCTCGAACACGGCCGGCAGCAGCTCGACGCCGAGCCCCGGCCCCTGCATCGGATAGACGTAGCCCTCCCTGATCTCGGGCATCGCCGTGACAAGCTCGTTGTACCAGCCCTTGTAGAACGCGCGCACCGATTCCTGGATCAGCGTGTTCGGTTGGCTGAACGACATGTGCACGGCGGCGACGAAGCCGACAGGTCCGATGCAGTCATGCGGCGCGAACGGACGGTGATAGGTTTCGGCGAGCGCGGCGATCTTGCGGCCCTCCGTCAGCCCGCCGGTCCAGCACAGGTCGGCCATCACGACGTGGACCGCGTCGCGGTCGAGCATGTCCTTGTAGGGATAGCGCGAGCCGAGCGTCTCGCTGGCGGTCACCCACACATCCGTCGATCGGGCATATTCGGCCAGCGCCTGCGGCGAGTTCATGCGGATCGGATCCTCGTACCAGGTCGGCTGATAGTCTTCCAGCACACGCGCGATCTGCTTGGCGGCCGGCAGATTCCACAACGAATGCAGCTCGACCATGATCTCCATGCGGTCGCCGACCGCTCTGCGGATCTTCTCGAACGGCGCGACCGCCTCCTTCATCTGCGCCGCGGTGATGAACAGGCCCTCGTTCTCCTGCGCCGCCGGATCGAACGGCCAGATCTTCATGGCCGAGATGCCGCTCGCCAACAGATCCTCGGCAAGGGCGTCAGCGCGGTTCATGAAGGCGTCGAGATCCTCATAGCGTCCATTCGTCTCCAGGCTCCAGTTCGACACCGGGCGGATGTTGGAGGAGCGCACGTAACGCGTGCCGGCGCAGGTGTTGTAGATGCGCTGCCGGTCGCGGCAGAGGCCGCCGAGCATCTGGTGCACTGGCTGGCCGCAGACCTTGCCGAACAGGTCCCACAACGCGATGTCGATTGCGGACGCCGACCGATATTCGACACCGGTCGAGGACTGCGCCATCGGCAGGTTCACCATGTCGCGATGAATGGCCTCGATGCGCAGCGGATCGCGCCCGAGCAGGCGCGCGGCCAGGGTGTCATGGATGTGCGCTTCGACCGCGCCGGTCCCATAGAACGTCTCGCCGAGACCGATCACCTCGGCATCAGTGTGCACCCGCACCCAGATGACGTTGGCGAATTCATCGGTGCGGACGGTCTCGATCGCGGTGATCTTCATTGTCGGCTCCTGTGGCTCGGCCCACGGTTCCAGCCGCAGACCAGCAATCTCGTGCGGCGTTACAACGCGGGGGAACCTTGATCGATCTCAACCGTCAAAACAAAACGGACATTGGAACGGCGACCGATCCTCCGCGCGCGACCTCCGCTGCGGAAAGCGTTGCGAGTCGCCCTTCGGCATCGAAAGGTACCCGTCATGAGTCTCGCAGCCACATCCGACATCACGCCTCAACGGGCGGCGATCGACGACGCCGTGCGCTATCTTGTCCAGAACTACAGCCCCAAGGGCAACCGTGTCGGCTGGCTGATGATGGCCTCGATCCTGGTCGAGGCCTGGGACCTCTATTCGATCGCCTTCGTCCTGATCTTCATCAAGGAGCAGTTCAATCCCGGTCCGCTGGAACTCGGCCTTGCGGCCGCCGGCACGCAAGGCGGGGCGCTGATCGGCGCCCTGCTCGGCGGCTGGCTGTCCGACAAGATCGGCCGGCGCTGGATGTTTCTCGGCACGATGACGATGTTCGTCGCGCTGGCGATCGCGCAGGCGTTCGTTCCGAACGTGGCGTGGCTGATCGTGGTCCGCTTCCTGCTCGGCCTGCCGCTCGGCAGCGACATCTCCACCGGCTACACCTACATCATGGAATCGATGGCCAAGGGCCAGCGCGAGGTCATGGGCAATCGCTGGCAGTTCATGTTCGCGGTCGGCGAGGTCCTCACGCTCGGCGTCATCGCGATCTTCCTCGTTGCCGAGATCGATCACGAGACGGTCTGGCGCGTCACCCTGGGCCTCGGCGCGCTGCCGGCGCTGATCATCCTGTTCCTGCGCCACGACGTGCCCGAGACTGCCGTCTGGCTGGTGCAGCACGGCCGCTTCCGCGAGGCCAAGACGGTGGCCCGCCAGATGTACAATGATGAGCTCGCGATGCTGCCGAACCAGGACATGCCGGTGGACAAGCCGAGCACCTGGGACTTCCTCTCGGATCTGCGCAAGGACCCGATCCGCTGGCGAGCGACCATCTATGGCTGGATCGCCTGCTTCGCCCAGGGCGCGGAGTTTTCGACCTTCGCATTCTATCTCCCGGTGCTGTTCACGATGGTCGGCGTCTCCTCGGTGTTGGGCAACAACCTCGTCACGATGGCGCTGTTCTGCCTCGCCGCCGTCTCGGGCTGGGTCGGGCCGCTGCTGACGCCGAAGATCGGCCATCGCGGCATCGGCATCGCCGGCTTTGCGATCGTGCTGGTGTCGCTGTTGATCGCCGCGGGTGCCCTCTACACCGGCCACACCGTAATCCTGCCTTTTGCCGCAGCCGGCATGCTGTGGGGCCACTATTGGGACGCCTCGAACTGCATGACCATCCCGACCATGGTGGCGCGCCCGCGCTATCGCGGCACGGCAAGCGGCTTCGCCTACATGTTCGTGAAGCTGCCGTCGTTCCTCGCGATCTTCCTGTTCCCGGCGCTGTTCACCGCCATCGGCCAGGCCAACGCGACACTGTTCGTCGCGATCTTCCCGCTGGTCGGACTGCTCGCCGCCATCTTCATCCTGCCGGAGGTGTATGGCTACGAGGCGGATTGAGCCGGCCGCCGGGTGCTGACTACAACCGAGGCAGCAATTTCCCCGGGTTCATCAGACCATACGGATCGAGCGCGCGCTTGAGCTGACGCATCAGCTCCAGCTCGAGCGGCGGCTTGCACAGCGGCATCTCGGCGGTGCGGAGCTGGCCGATGCCGTGCTCGGCGCTGATCGAGCCGCGGCGGCGGGTGATCTCGTCATGGACCAGGCGGGTGATGCGCGGACCGTACCGATAGAACTCGTCTTCGCTCATGTCGAGCGGGCGCATCAGATTGTAGTGCAGGTTGCCGTCGCCGAGATGGCCGAACACCATCGGACGGATGCCGGTCAGCGCCGCGCCGACCGCAGTGTCCATGATCGTGACGAAATCGGCGATCTCGGCGACGGGCACCGAGATGTCGTGCTTGAGCGCCCTGCCTTCGCGGACCAGAGCCTCGGAGACGCTCTCGCGCACCCGCCAGAACGCCTTGGCCTGGGTGCCGTCCTGGGCGACGACGGCGTCGGAGGCGAGCCCTTCCGTCATCGCGGCGGCCAGCGTGGTTTCGAGCCGTGCGGTCAGCGCGGCTTCCTCGCCGATATCGCTCAGCTCGATCAGGACAGCAGCCTCGGGAAGTGCAGCGAACGGCAGCCGTATATCCGGCATCTGGCGCAGGATCATCTCGAGCGTTGCCGAGGTCAGGAACTCGAATGCGGTGAGGCGATCGCCACAACGCGCGCGCGATAGCCGCAGCAGGTTCAGCGCGGCGGCCGCATCGGCGACCGCGACGAACGCGGTGGCCCGTGCGGTCGGCTGCGGAAACAGCTTCAACACGGCGCCGGTGATGACCCCCAGCGTGCCTTCGGAGCCGATGAAGAGATCGCGCAGCGCATAACCGGTGTTGTCCTTGCGCAAGGCGCGCAGGCCGTCCCAGATGCGGCCATCCGGCAGCACCACTTCGAGCCCCAGCGTCAGCTCGCGCATCACGCCATAGCGCAGCACGGCGACGCCGCCGGCATTCGCGGCGAGATTGCCGCCGACGGTGCAACTGCCCTCCGAGCCGAGGCTGAGCGGAAAGAACAGGCCGGCCTCGCGCGCCGCGTCCTGCACCCTCGCCAGCACGATGCCGGCATCGACGACGATGGTCTGGCCGACGGGATCCACCGCGCGGATGCGGTTCATCCGCGACAGGGACAGCACGATCGCCCGGCCGCTCGCATCCGGAGTCGCGCCGCCCGACAGGCTGGTGTGTCCGCCCTGCGGCACGACGGCCACGCGGGCGGCGGCGCAGGCCTCCATCACCGCCGCGACCTCGTCCGTCGATCCCGGCCGAACCACCGCCGGCGTGGCCCCGTGATACTTGCCGAGCCAGTCGTGCAGATAAGGCGCCTGATCCTCGGCTGCGACGAGAACATGCGCGACACCGACGAGGCGTTGCAGGCGTTCGATCAGTTCGGTCATGACGCGCGCTTCGATGACTCCGGAGGCTGCACTTGCGATGCGCACAAACTAACAGGACAGTGCCTCTCGTCCCCAATACCGAGTTGTCCGCCACCCATAATCGAATGTTATGGGCGGCTCAGGCGGACGCGAAAGCCGCCGGCGGGGCGATATGCGGGACGGCGTCGACCAGCTCGCGCGTGTAGTCGGTCTGCGGATTGGCGAACAGCGCCCGGCTCTCGCCCTGCTCGATGATGAGACCTGTGCGCAGCACGATGGTGCGGTCGCACATCATGCGCACGACGTTGAGATCGTGGCTCACGAACAGGAAGGCGAGGTTGTCCTCGCACCGAAGCCGGTTCAGGAGCTGCAGCACCACGGCCTGCACGGAGACGTCGAGCGCCGCGGTCGGCTCGTCCAGCACCAGCAGCCGCGGCTTGCAGGCAATCGCGCGAGCAATGCCGACGCGCGCCTTCTGCCCGCCGGAGAGCTGATGCGGAAAGCGCGACAACAGCTCGCGCGGCAGGCCGACGCGATCGGCGCATTCCTCGACGCGCTGGCGCAGTCTGTCGCCCGAGCGCATGTTCATCAGCCGCAGCAGCGGATGGGCGATGCAGTCGAACGCCGTGTAGCGCGGATTGAGGCTGTCGTTCGGATCCTGGAAGACGATCTGGATGTCCTTGCGCAGCTCGGAACGGTGGAAGTCCCGCGCCGGGATCTGGCCGATCGCCTGGCCGTCGAACAGGATCTCGCCGGCGCTGGCGTCGATCAGACGGCAGATCATCCGCGAGGTCGTGCTCTTGCCGGAGCCGCTCTCGCCGACGAGACCGACGCTCTCGCCGCCGCGCATCGTCATCGAGAAGTCGGCGACGCCGACCGTACCGTCGTCGAAGCGCTTGCTGACGCCCTTGACGTCGAGCAGCAGCGGCGTGCCGTGCGGCAGCGGCGGCAGCTCCGTCACCGTGACCAGGGGAATTTTTTCGCCGTCCGGCACCAGATCCTCGACACGCGAGGTTGCCGTCGGCGAGGCCGCAACGAGGCGCTTGGTGTAGGGATGCTGCGGCCGGTGGAACAGCGTCAACGGCGCGGCCTCCTCGACCAGCCTGCCCTGCTCCATCACGACCACGCGCGCGCAATAGCGCGCGGCAAGCCCGAGATCATGCGTGATCAGGATCGTCGCCATGCCGCGCTCGGCGGCGATCTTCGCAAGAAGATCCATGACCACCTTCTGCGTGGTGACGTCGAGGCCGGTGGTCGGCTCGTCCGCGATCAGCAGCTGCGGGCTGCAGGAGATCGCGATTGCGATCATCACCCGCTGGCACATGCCGCCGGAGAGTTCGTGCGGATAGGCGCCCATGCGGCGCCCGGGATCGCGGATCTGCACGGCCTTCAGCAGCGACAAGGCCTCCGCATGCGCCTCCTGCCGCGACAGCCGGCGATGGGCGAGGATCGCATCCGCGATCTGCTGGCCGATGGTGCGGATCGGGTTGAGCGCGGCACGCGGATTCTGGAAGATCATCGCCATGGCCGCGCCGTGCAGGCTGCGCAGATCGGCACCGCCGGCCCGGGTGACGTCCTGGCCCTTGAAGCGGATGCAGCCATCGGTGATGCGGCCGGCCTTGTCGAGCAGATGGGTGATGGCAAAGCCGGTCACCGATTTGCCCGAGCCGCTCTCGCCGACGAGACCCAGCATCTCGCCCGGCTGGAGCGACAGCGACACGCCGCGCACCGCCTCGACGAGCCCACGACGGGTCGAGAAGGTCACTTTGAGATTCTCGACCTCGAGCAGCGGCTTGGAAATATCAGGCGCTGTCACGTCCGCATCCTCGGATGCGCCCCAGCTGTTTGTGTTCTGACGAGACATCATGTGCGCATCCGGGGATCCAGGATGTCGCGCAGGCCGTCGCCGAGCAGATTGAAGCACAGCACCGCTGTCATCAGCGCGAAGCCGGGAAACGCCACCAGCCACCAGCGCCCGGTGGAGATGAAGCGCGCGCCCTCGGCGACCATGATGCCCCATTCCGGCGTCGGCGGCTTGACGCCGAGGCCGATGAAGGAGAGGCCCGCGGCATTGAGGATCGCCCAGCCGAGATTGAGCGACATCTGCACCGCCATCGCCGGCAGCACGTTCGGCAACAGGAAGCGCAGCACGACAGCAACATGGCTCTCGCCACAGGCACGCGCGGCCTCGACCCAGCCGAGATTGCGGCGGATGTTCACCTCGGCGCGGGCGAAGCGGATGTAGAACGGCAGGTTGATGATCGCGGTCGCGATCACGATGTTCTCGACGCGGTTGCCGAGCGCCGCGACCATCGCCATCGCCAGCACGAACAGCGGAAACGCCATCAGCACGTCGACGAAGCGGCCGACCGCCTTGTCGAGACGGCCGCCGGCATAGCCGCACAGCGCACCGATGACGGAGCCGAGCGCAAAGGACACCGCGACCGCCGTCACCGCGATCGTGAGGTCGAGCCGGCTGGCGACGATCAGGCGGCTGAGCACATCGCGGCCGAGCTGGTCGGTGCCGAACCAGTGCGCGGAGCTCGGCGGCTGCAACGCGGCAGAGACCTCGGACGCAACGGGATCGTAAGGCGCCAGCCACGGCGCAAAGACCGCGATGAGCGCCAGCAGCAGCGCGCCGCCAGCCGCGACGGCGGTGACCGGGTTGCCGCGCAGCACGAAGGCCGTGTGGCGCAGGGTTGAGGCGGTCTCTATCGTGCTCATGCTCACGCCACCGTCGCCCTGGGATCGGCGATGCCATAGAGCACATCGACCAGGAGATTGACGATCACGAAGATCGTCGCCATCAGCAGCACGAAGCCCTGTACCGGCGCGTAGTCGGAGACCAGCAGCGCATCGAGCGCGTAGGAGGCGACGCCGGGCCAAGAGAACACCTTCTCCACCAGCACGTTCGCGCCCAGCATGGTCGAGAACACGATGCCGGCGATGGTGATGACGGGAAGGATCGCGTTCCTCAAGGCATAGGTGACGACGATGCGCCACCACGACAGCCCGACCGAGCGCGCGGTGCGGACGAAATCGCTGCCGAGCGAGACCAGCATCGAGGCCCGCGTGATGCGCGCCAGCGGCGCGATCACGAACAACGCCATGGTCAGCGCCGGCAGCATCAGCTGCCGCGCCGCCGCCCACCAGCCCTCGACATCGCCTGCGAGCAGGAAGTCGATGATCAGGAAGCCGGTGCGCGATGGCGGCATCGTGGTGAAGATATCGATCCGCCCTGTCGGATCCGGCGCGAAACCGAGCAGATAATAGAACACGTAGATCAGCAGGAGCCCGGAGACGAAGGTCGGCACGCAGACGCCGAACGAACAAAATAGCCGGACGCCGTGATCGACCAGCGAGCCCGGCCGCAGCGCAGCCAGCACGCCGAGCGGCACCGCCGAGACCAGCGCGATCAGCAGCGCCGTCAAGGTCAGCTCCAGCGAGGCCGGCAGTCGCTCCTTGAGATCCTTGGCGACCGGCTGCCCGGTCATCATCGAGCGGCCGAGGTTGCCGCGACCGACATCATAGAGGTAGATCGCGAGCTGATTCGGCAGCGGCTTGTCGAGCCCGAGCTGCCGGCGGATGACCTCGATCTCCTCCTGGCCGGCATTGGGGCCGGAGGCAAAGAACACGGCCGGATCCCCCGGCAGCACGCGCATCAAGAGGAAGGTGAAGACCAGGACACCGAACAGTGCCGGCAGCGACGAGACGAAACGCCGTCCCGCCCGCAGCAATGTTGCGCCGATCGTGCCCATGGTCCTCAGCCGTCCCGGTTACTTGCGGCTCAGGTTACGATAATCGACCTGTCGCGTGAACTGGTAGACGTAGCCGTCCACCGTCGGCTGCATCACCGCATCCTGCGCCGCCTGCCAGATCGGGATCTGGAACATCTGGTCGAAATGGATCGCGTTGAGCGCCTTGCCCTGCTCCTCGTATTTCGCCTTGTCGGCCTCGAAGCGCGCCTCCTGCGCGATCTTCTCCAATTCGGCATTGTCGGTCGAGGAATAGTTCCAGCGCTGCTTGCCGGTGTAGAAGTTGCGGTAGAAATAGTCCGTCGAGGGCAGCCAGGCGACGATGCCCTCGGTGAAGAACGGCAGCTTCTTCTCGTTGATCGCGGTCGACATCTGCGCGTCCGGCAGCTTCTGGATGTCGACCTTGATGCCGATCTTGGCGAGCTGCTCCTTCACCAGCGCCGCCATCGGCTCGGCGGTCGCAGCCTGGCCGACATTGAAGCTGAAGGTGGTCGAGAAGCCGTCGGGCATGCCGGCGTCCTTCAGATAGGCCTTGGCCTTCTCCAGGTCGAGCTTGATCGGCTGCGGGATCGGATAGCCGCCGCTCGGCGGCTTGCCGTCGGCCCAGGTCGCGCCATAGAGCGGCGCGCCGCGGCTGAACAGCGCGGCCTTGAACATGTCGTCATAAGGCAGCGCATAGGCGATCGCGCGGCGCACATTGACGTTGTCGAACGGCGGAATGGTGTTATTCATCGAGATGAAGGTCACCGCATTATACTGCGGCGTCGAGATCACCTTCAGCTTGCCCTTGCCCTCCAACGACTGCACGTCGCTGGCCTGCAGGTCGATCACGAGATCGGCGTCTCCGCGCTCGACGAGGTTGGCGCGCGTCGCCGGCTCCGGCACCGACTGGATGATCAGGCGCTTGAATGCCGCCGGCTTGTCCGGCGTGCCGCGATTCCAGGCCTCGTTGCGCTTGGCGATCACCTGCTCGCCGGGCTTGAAGGTCTCGACGATGTAGGCGCCGCTGCCGGCCGCATTCTCCTTGGTCCAGTTCAGCGCCCACGGATCTTCGGCCGTCGCATGCGCCTTGGCGAGCTTGGAGTTGATGATGATCGGGTAGACGGTCGCGAGATTCGGCAGTGCCAGCTTGTCCGGCTTCGGCAAGGTCACTTCGAACGTCAGGGGATCGATGACCTTGAACTGATCGGCCGACGTCAGCGACCCCGTCAGCAATTGCGCCTTGCCGAGGATCGGCGCGGTGACGCAGCGGTCGAGCGACCATTTGACGTCCTCGGCGGTGACCGGCGAGCCGTCCTGGAACTTCGCATCAGGGCGCAGCTTGAAGGTGATCTTCAGACCGTCGGCGCTGACAGAATAGGATTCGGCGAGCTCGCCGGTGATCGTGTCGAGATCGAACACCCACTTACCATTGAGCTGCTTGCGGCCGAACGACACCAGCCGGTCGTAGCTCGACATCGACAGCGCGAAGGCCTCGCGCGTCGAGCCCGGAATGTTCGGATCGAGCGTGTTGACGGTGGCGCCGGTGACGTAGCGCAGAGTCTCGGCGCGGCTCTGCGCATGCACCGACGGCGCAGCCAGCATCACCGCGAGCCACGCGGTCGCCGCGAACAACGAACGTTTGGACATCTCGAAACTCATCGCCCCTGTTCCCTCATTGGTCTCAAAATCCGGCACTGAAATCGCGCGTCGGCGGAGATCCGCGACGCGCTACCATGAGATCGACGCACAAGATCGACTCTCAGCATCGACGCTCAACAGCAAATCACGTGCCACGGCGCACCGTCGCCTGCTTCACATCATAGGCCCGGAAGTTCGCCCAATGCTTGTCGATATCAGCCGTGAACAGCCCACGCGTCAAACCATGCACGAGCTTCGGCACTGCGGTCGTCATTGCGTTGATCGACGATCCCGACGCGCCGAAGCTCATCGTCGAGGCGATGGCGAACACGTGAATGTTGCCGATCCACGGCGTCTCTCCCGCGTTGCGCTCGCACAGCGCATAGTCGTCTGCAAGATAAGGGAAGGCGCCGAGCCGATCGTTGCGTTCGCTCGCATCGGGCGTGTAGCGGTCAGACCAGCGCGCGATGTTGGCCGCGAAGCGCCGCAGCTCCGGCCGCTTTGCGAAGTCCATCGAGATGCCGGTTGCGCTGATCACGAAGTCCGCCGTGATCTCGCCCTTCGCTGTCTGCAGCACGACGCCGTCGGCCGTCTCGCGCGCGCCCGTGACCGGCGCGCCTTCTTGCAGGCGGAACGCCGCGTGGCGGGCGCAGCGATCATAAGTGTGCTGCGGAAAACCTTCGCGCAGTTCCAGGACTGCGCGCATGAAGCGCCAGCGCCAGGCATCGTCGAGCTCGGAGAAGTGCCTGAGAAAGCCGCGGAACGTCAGCCAGCGATAGGGCTGGATCAGCTGGATTTCCGCGCGGCGGCATAGCAGATCGACACGCGCCGCACCGGCTTCGAGTGCAGCCGCCGCATTGTCGAACGCCGAGGCACCGGCGCCGATCACGGCGACGCGGCGGCCGCGCAGGCTGTCGAAATCGATCTCGGCGCCGGAATGGGCGCCGCGCGTGGCGGGCAGATAGCGCAGCGGCTCCGGAATGCTCCAGTCGCCCATCCCCTCCTGCCCGGTCGCCAGCACGATCTTGCGGGCATGGATCGTCGTCTCACCATCCTTGCTGCGCACGGTCGCCTGCAGCAGTCCGTCAGCGGCGGGTGCGATATCGACGACGTCGCAGCCGTTGCGCACGGGAAGGTCGAGCACCTCGCGATACCAGGCGAGATAGTCTGCCCAATATTCGCGCGGAATCAGATCAAGATTGCGCCAGCTCTCGCCGCCAAACTTCGCCTCGTGCCACGCCTGATAGGTCAGACAAGGTATGTCGAGATCGGGTCCGGTGAAGTCTTTCGGGCTGCGCAGGGTCGGCATGCGCGCATAGCTGAGCCACGGTCCTTCGCGGCCTGCCTCAGCCTTGTCGAGCACGAGAATGTTGCCGACGCGGGAGCGCAGCAGCGCGAAGGCGGTCGCGAGACCCGATTGCCCGCCCCCGACGATCAGCACATCGAACGCAGGTCCGCCATCGGGACCGGTGACAGGCGTCAGCCATGGCATGCTGGGATGCGCGATCCTGGCAAGATCGCTGCGAACCTGGGCCGTCAGCGCGGCAAGACCGTCGCTCATGCCGGCCACCGGATGAAACACGCGCAATCGCGATCGGAACGCTCGCTGTCGCTCACGCTCTCTCCATCAGTCATGTCACCCGGCACGCGAAGCTTAGCAAAGCAGGTCTGGGACCGACCATACCGATTTGTCCGCCGCCCATAACAGCTTGTTATGGGGCGGCAGCCGCGGCTAGAGTCGACAGCCATCCACAGCGAGACAAGAGGTCGCATGCCGCTCAATCTGCGCCAGATCGAGGTGTTCCGCGCGATCATGATGACAGGCTCGATCAGCGGCGCTGCGCGGCTGCTCTCGGTATCGCAGCCCGCGATCAGCCGGCTGCTGGCCTATACCGAGGATGGCCTCAAGCTCAAGCTGTTCGAGCGCATCAGCGGCCGGGTGCAGCCGACGCCGGAGGCCAAGCGGTTATTCGCCGAGGTCGAGCACGTCCATCGCGGCGTCGCGCGCATCAACGACCTCGCCGACGAACTGCGCGCCGGCGGCACCGGCACCATCCGCGTGGTGGCGAGCCCGAGCGCGGGCCACGGCATGCTGCCGGAGGCACTGTCGCGGCTGCGCGGCCGCTTTCCAGATCTGCGCGTCGAGTTCGAATCGTTGACCCTGCTGGAGATCGTCGGCCGCGTCGGCACAGCCCGCGCCGATCTCGGCATCACTGTGCTGCCGGTCGACGAGCCGACAGTCGCGGTAGAGACGATCGCGGAGGGCGCGCTACACGTGATCATGCCGGCCGACCATGCCCTGACGAGGCTGCGCAGCATCAGGCCGAAGGACATGCTGCCCTATCCGCTGGTCGGCTTCGGCCCGCAGACGCCTTATGGTCACATCGTCACGTCGGCCCTGGCCGGCGGCCCGGAGCCAGCCACGATCGTGCGCTACACGCCCGACGCCTGCGCCATGGTGCGCGCCGGCGCCGGCCTCGCCGTCGTCGACGAGTTCGTGCTGCGCGGCCGCGCCTGGCCCGACCTGATCGCGCGGCCGCTGGCGCCCAAGACGCCGATGCGGGCCTATCTGCTGACGCCTCGGTTCGAGCCGCTGTCGCGCAACGCAGCCGCGCTCGCGGATATTTTGCGAGGGCGGGATCGCAAGCCTGTGGCTACGAAGCGTTGAGTTACGCCGCGAGCCAGCCGCCATCCACCGGCAGCACGATGCCTGTGGTGAACGACGCCTCGTCGCTCGCCAAGAATAACGCGGCGGCGGCGACCTCGTCGGCCGCGCCGAACCGCTTCATGGCATGGCGCTGGCGCGAGGCCTCGCGCACCGGCTCGGGATCGGCGTGGCGCGCGAAGCTCCGACGCAGCAGCGGCGTGTCGATCGCGCCGGGGGCCAGTGCGTTGACGCGGATGCCATCGGTGGCGAAGTCCACCGCCATGGTGCGGGTCAGGCTGATGATCGCGCCCTTGGCGGCGATATAGGCGCTATTGCCCTTGCCGCCGGCGACCGCGAGCTGCGATGCGACGGTGATGATCGAGCCGGCCTTCTGCTTCTGCATGATCGGCACCGCGACCTTGGCCCACAGCCAGGTGCCGCCGACGTTGGCTCGGAACACCGCATCCCAATCCGCCGGATCGGTCGTGACGACGGTGCCGCCACAGGAAAAACCGGCCGCGGTCATCAGCACGTCCAGCCGGCGGCGCGCGGCGGCCACGCTCTCGATGGTTGCCTTGGCAAAGTCGGCGTCGCCGACATCGCCGACATGGACGCTGCCGTCGCCGCCCGCATTGCGCACCAGCGCCAGTGTCTCCTCGGCGCCTGCAGCATCGCGATCGACCAACGCGAGGAACGCACCTTCGCGCGCGAACATCACGGCACTGGCGCGGCCGATGCCGGAGCCGCCGCCGGTGATGACGGCGACCTTGGCCTTGAGCCTCATCTCAGTCTCTCCCGTACTGATCGAACCAGCGGCCGAAATGCTCGGCGGAAGCCGCGCAGTCGAAGCGCGCGCGCCAGCCGAACTCCTCGGCCAGCCGCGTCGTCGACAGCCGGCCGCGATTGGGCGCGAACACCGGCACCGTCGGCGTTTCCCCCTGCTCCTTGAGCCGGCAGGTGAATCCAGCTCGACCGGTCGCGAAGGCGCGGCCCCAGGTTTCGGCTGTGAACGTCGCCGCGTTGGAGATGTTGTAGAGCGCGTGCTGCGGCTTCTCAGCCTCCAACAGCAGACAGACAGCATCCGCGACGTCGACCGCGTAGACCCAGTCCTTGTCACCGGGTTCGTTCAACAGCGCCGACTCGTTGCGCGCGCAGCAGGCGGCGATGAGCGCCTGCGGCGAGGGCGTGTCGCGCACGCCGCCGCCGCGCTCGAACGGGCCGAACACGGCGGACAGGCGCACGCTGATGACATCCGTCTTCCACAGATCGCTCAGCCGCGCGGCGACGCGCTCGGAGGCGAACTTGCTGATCGCATAGAGCGACACCGGCTCGCACGGCGTCGTCTCCTCCAGCACGGCAAAGCGCTGACCGCTCGCGCCATAGGACGCCGCCGAGGACAGGTTGATGACCCGGCGGATGCCGCTGCCGCGCGCCGCCCGCAGGATCGGCACCTGCGCCAGCAGATTGACCGCGAGGATGCGCTCGGGGTCGGCGGCATCGCGCTCGGCTCCGGCGGTGATCGCAGCGCCCATCACGACGGCATCGCAGCCATTGCCGATCGCGGCCGCCACAGCGCTCGCATCGGTGACGTCGCCCTGCACCAGGTGCAGACGCTCGCGATAGGGTTCAAACGCACGCTGCGCCGCCGCGGGCAGACCTGTTGCGTCGAAGATCGTCACGGCATGGCCGCGCTCCAGCAGGCCTTGCGCGATGTTGAGGCCGACGAAGCCGGCCCCGCCGAAGATCAGGACATGCATGCGAAAGACGCCTCCCCGAGGGCCTCATGGTTCGAGACGGCTGCTGACGCAGCCTCCTCACCATGAGGGGACACGGCTCGCGCGCCGCGAACCTCGCCCTCGCTCCTCATGCTGAGGAGGGCGCGTAGCGCCCGTCTCGAAGCACGAGGCCACCGGCCGACGTGTGCTCGCGCCCTCACAGCAGCGTCGCCCCGAAATTCTGCTCCGGGTCCATGTCCGCCACCAGTCGTCCCGTCGGCTTCGCCGCCTCGCCGCCGCTGCGAGCGAGGAACTGGCCCGAGCCGGGCTGCACCGAGACCTTGCCGCCATCGACGATCACCCGGCCACGCGACAGCACGGTCACCGGCCAGCCCTGCACGCTGCGTCCGGCGAACGGCGTGTAGCCGGCGAGGTCGTGCATCGCGGCATCCGTGATCGTGACGCGCTTGTCCGGATCCCACAGCGCGATATCGGCATCGGCCCCGATCGCGATCGCCCCCTTGCGCGGATGCAGATTGTAAATCTTCGCCGGCGCCGTCGCCGTCAGCTCGACGAACTTGTTGAGGCCGAGCCCGCCCTTCGACACCATCGCGTCGAACAGCAGCGGCAGCCGCAGCTCGAGGCCCGGCAGGCCGTTGGCGATCTGCTTGAAGTTGGGGTTGGGACCGGCGCGCAGCTTGCCGGTCTCGTCAAACCGATACGGCGCGTGATCGGAGGAGACGGTCTGCAAATCGCCGAGCGCCAGCGCCTGCCACAGCGCCTCCTGGTCGGGCGCGCGGCGCGGCGGCGGGCTGCACATCCACTTGGCGCCATCGATGCCGGGCTTGTCGAGATCATCAGCCGTCATGAACAGATATTGCGGACAGGTTTCCGCGAACACCTTCAGCCCCTGCCCGCGCGCGTCGCGGATCACCTTGGCGCCTTCCGCGGTCGAGACGTGGAAGATCATGATCGGCTGATCGACCAGCGCCGCCATGCCGATCAGGCGGTTGAACGCCTCGGCCTCGGAAAAGCGCGCATGGCTGATGGCGTGATATTTCGGCGCGGTGTAGCCGCGTGCCAGCAGCCGCTTCACCATCCACGAAATGATGCCGTGATTCTCGGCGTGCGCGCACAGCATCGCGCCGCCCTCGCGCGCGGCGACGAGAATGTCGAGCAGCGGCTCGTCGTCGATCTTGAGCCGGTCATAGGTCATGAAGATCTTGATCGAACCGTGCCCCTGCCGGATCAGCGCCGGCAGGTCGCGCTCCAAGGTCTCCTTGGTCGGATCGGCAATGATCATGTGGAACGCGTAGTCGATCACCGCACCCTTGCGCGCCAGCGCGTGGTAGTCCTCGAGCACCTGCGGCAGCTGCATACCGACATGCTGCGCGGCGAACGAGATCACGCTGGTGGTGCCGCCGAACGCGGCGGAGGTCGTCGCGCTCTCGAACGTGTCGGCATTGACGATGCCGGCAGCCGAGAGCTGCTCGATGTGGCAATGGCTATCGACGCCGCCGGGAAGAACGTATTTGCCGCGCGCGTCGATCTCGCGCCTGGCGGGCCCGAGCGCGCGGCCGATCGCCGCGATCGTCTCGCCTGATACGGCGACATCGGCCTCGAACGTATCCGTGGTGGTGGCGACGCGCCCGCCCCGGATGATCAGGTCATAGGCCGGCTCGGTCATCGCGATCTCCTAGTTCTGTCAAATGGAACGCCGTCGACGCGAGATGGCCGCATCGGCCCTATTGCGTCAGCCGTGGCATAGTGATTGCCTGTCACGCGCCGTCAACACTGAAGAAGCAGGTAGCTCCCATGTCCCGCCCGCGCATCACCGTGATCAACCCGAACTCCAACCAGGTGGTGACCGACGGCCTGGCGGCGGCGCTCAAGCCGCTGATGTTCGCCGGCGGACCGGAGATCGTCTGCGAGACCTTGAAGGAAGGACCCTACGGCATCGAGAGCCAGAAGGACGCCGACAGCGTCACCCTGCCGCTGCGACGTTTCGTCGAAGGCGACAACGCGTCCAGCGCGTTCGTGATCGCCTGCTACAGCGACCCTGGCCTGCATGTCTGCCGCGAGGCCACGGCACGGCCGGTGCTCGGCATCGCCGAATGCGGCGTGCTCACCGCGCTGACCCGCGCCGATACGTTCGGCGTGCTCGCCATCGCGCAGCGCTCGATCCGCCGCCACATCCGCTATCTCCGCCAGATGGGGCTGATGGACCGCCTCGCCGCCGAGCGTCCGCTCGACATGACGGTGGCCGAGACGGCATCTGGTGAAGGCACCTTGGCGAAGATGATCGCGGTCGGCCGCGCGCTGAAGGAGGAGGACGGCGCCGGCGCCATCGTGATGGGCTGCGCCGGCATGGCGCGGCATCGCAAGAACATGGAGGACGCGCTGGGGATTCCGGTGATCGATCCGACCCAGGCTGCGGTGACCATGGCTCTGGGCGCGGTGGCGTTTGCCAGCTGAGCGCATTGTTTGGTGGCAACACTCGCGCGGCGACCTCGGTGCACCTCGCCCGGCTTGCGGGGAGAGGTCGGATTGCATCGTCA
Source organism: Bradyrhizobium sp. SZCCHNR1015 (assembly GCF_032489875.1). Taxonomy (NCBI): domain Bacteria; kingdom Pseudomonadati; phylum Pseudomonadota; class Alphaproteobacteria; order Hyphomicrobiales; family Nitrobacteraceae; genus Bradyrhizobium; species Bradyrhizobium sp. SZCCHNR1015. The sequence goes on along the minus strand of NZ_JAUEYW010000012.1, from coordinate 133,114 downwards.
GATGCAATCCGGGTGAGGGGGACTCTCCGCACGGTCGGTGCGCGTGGCTGCCCCTCACCCCAACCCTCTCCCCGTAAGAACGGGGAGAGGGAGCGCACCGAGATCCGCGCGAGGATTTCGCCTACAAACTACAACATTGGGTCACTCCGGCGGCACTGCGCCGGTGCGGCTGGTGATGAGCCCGTAATGCTCGACCCGGCGATGCCGCCCGAAGTCGAAGATCGTCTCCTTGCCGAACCGTGTCGCATCGAGATCGCAAGGTACGACCAGCACCTCGTCGCCCTCCGTCAGCGCTTCCGCGACGATCTCGCCGTCGGGATTGACGATCAGGCTGCCGCCGATCAGGTGATGACCGTCCTCGACGCCAGCCTTCGCGACCGCCACGACCCAGCACGAGTTCTGATAGGCGCCGGCCTGCGCGGACAGCCGGTTGTGGAACAGGCGCTGCTGCAGTCCCTCCGCTGACTTCAGCGAATTCACCGACGGCGTGTTGTAGCCGATCAGCACCAGTTCGACGTCCTGCAGGCCCATGACCCGATAAGTCTCCGGCCAGCGGCGGTCGTTGCAGATCGCCATACCGATGATGCCGCCGAGATTGCGCCAGACGGGAAAGCCGAGATCGCCCGGCTCGAAATAGCGCTTCTCCAGATGCTGGTGGCTGCGCTCCGGTTCGAACTCCTCGTGGCCTGGCAGATGTACCTTGCGATACTTGCCGACGATGTTGCCGGCGCGATCGGTGAGAACTGCCGTGTTGTAGTGATGCCCATCCGGCGTCAGCTCGGCATAGCCGAGATACATCGCGATGCCGTGCTGCGCTGCGCGGTCGAACAGCGGCTGCACCGCGGCGTTGGGCATCTCGCGCTCGAACCAGGCATCGACATCGGCCTGATCCTCCATGTACCAGCGCGGAAAGAACGTGGTGAGCGCCAGCTCCGGATAGACGATGAGATCAGCGCCCCTGCGCTTGGCCTCGTCCAGCAGCGCGATCATGCGCGTGACGACGGCCTCGCGGCTGTCAGCGCGCTGGATCGGCCCCATCTGGGCCGCGGCAACGTTGATGATGCGCATGATGGAACTCCACAATCAGTTCGTATATGCGCCCTCTCCCCTTGTGGGAGAGGGCATGTATGACGTCTCGGCAAGCTCGGTTGGGTGAGGGGTCTTTCTCCACGAGCGGCACTCGTCGAACGAGACCCCTCACCCGACCGCGTACGCGGATGGCCGTACATGCCCTCTCCCACAAGGGGAGAGGGCGCTGCATCGGACAGCGCTGAGATGACCGGCGGCACCGAACCGATATCGAGAGAGCGGCGTGTGCCACTATGCCGAAAGTACCTGGTGCCGCCATCATCCCGGCCGATGCAGCACCGGGCGCGTGCGCGAGAACGACGGCCGCCCCCGCTTCAGGCCCCACAGCGGTTGCGCCAGCGTTGCGACCGCCTCGGTCGGATCGGCGGCATCGATGCAGACGAGATCGGCCGGCGCGCCGACGGTGATGCCGTAGTTGCCGAGCCGCATCAGCTTCGCCGCATCATGGGTCACCATGTCGAGGCAGCCGGCGAGATGGTCAGGGCGCGAGACGTGGCAGACATTGGCGTAGAGGTTGGCCATCCGGATCAGCGAGCCGTCGCCATAGGGCGTGAACGGGTTGAGCACGTTGTTGGTCGAGAGCGAGCAGGTCACGCCCCTCTCGCGCAACGGCTCCAGCGGGACCACGCCGCGCGGGATCGCATGATCCTGCCGCCGTCCCATCAGATGCAGGTCGGTCGAGGGCAGCACGGTCACGGCGACACCGGCATTGGCGAGCTGCGCGGCGATCGCGTTGAAGCGTTCCGGCGGCAGCAGCGACAGCTGCGTGACATGGCCGACAGCGACGCGCCCGCCCCACTTGTACTCCTCGGTCTTGCGGCAGACATATTCGATCTGCATGTGGTCGAGCGTCTCGGCGAGATCGAGATGCATGTCGATGTCGACGTCGTGTTCGCGCGCGATCGCGAAGATGCGGTCGATCTGCGCCGGCGGGTTGGTGTCGAAATACGGGGCGGCGCCGATGGTGCGCGCGCCACGACGCAGTCCTTCGATCAGCAGCTCCTCGGTGCCCGGATAGTTCGTCAGGCCTTCCTGCGGGAACACGCAGATCTCGAGATCGAGCGCCCAGGCGTAGTCGCGCGCGAGCTGTTGGATGGCTTCGAACGCGATGAAGCCGATGCCGGGATCGAGCTCGACATGGGTGCGCATCCGCATCGTGCCATGGCTGACGCAGCGCTCAACGGTCTGCTTCGCCCTGGCATAGACATCCTCCGGCGTGAAGTTGCGCTTGGCCGCCGCGGTCTCCCGCACCGCCTCGGCGACTGTCCCCTCCCGGATGCTGCAGCGGTCGAGGATGCAGGTCTTGTCGAGGTGGATGTGCGTCTCGATGAAGCCGGGAACGACGAGGCAATTCTCCGCGTCACGCTCCGCGCCGTCGGCCTGCAGCGACGGCGCGATCGCCACGATGGCACCGTCGGAAATTCCGATATCGGCACGGCGCAGCTCGCCCTGCTGCGCCAGCACCGCGTTGCGAATGATCAGGTCCATGCTGCCGCTGCCACCAGGGATTCCATACGCGCGCCAAGCTGGCGGCCCGGCCACAAAAAGGCAAGCGCCATGCCAAGGTCCCTCCGCCGCAACGCGCGGCCAGCGGCCGATACCATTCGTTTACAAATAGACGGCCGCCGCGGACCACTTGTTCGCTGGGGAAAAACTGCTATATTGATGCATGGAAAACGTGAACGCGTTCTGCTCAGGCCCGTCGTCAAGGCGGGCCGTTGCCGTTTTGGGGGTGGCTGTCCGATGACTCGCTCCAACCGTACGGATCATATCCGCCTGACCTCGCACCCGGTGCCAGGCGCCAAGCACAACTTCCCGCTCCACTGGGGCGCCGAGAACGCGCGCGAGCGCGGACCCGTGATCGGCACGGTGTCGCGTCCGCAGGACCGCAACGTAATCGGCAGCCATGGTGGCTCCTACACAGTCTACCGCGCGCTCGCGGTATCATCCGGTGCGCTCGATCCGATCCGCCGCCCCGATCTCACCAACACCCATCCCGCCGCCACGATCGGCCCGTTCGCGCAGTGGCGCGATCCGGCGAAGATCGTCGCGCTCGATCCCTGGGGCCATCTGGTGGCCGAGAATTTCGGCGGCGAGATCGCGGAAGGAATCGATATCCGACCGACCATCGCCGTGACCAAGGCGCGGATCGAGCTCCCTGAGCTGCATGCAGCGCTCGCGGCCAAGCGGCTCGTCCATGACGGCGACGTCGTGCATGCCAATGGCAGCGTCTCGGTGGTGAAGGTCGCGATCGACCCGGTGTGGTACCTGCCCGGCGTCGCCGCGCGCTTCGGCACCAGCGAGACCAGTCTGCGCCGCGGCCTGTTCGAGCAGACCGGCGGCATGTATCCGGAGCTGGTGACCCGGCCCGATCTGCAGGTGTTCCTGCCGCCGATCGGCGGCACCACGGTCTATCTGTTCGGCGACGTCACCAAGCTGAACGACGGCCGAACGAAGATCACGTGCCGCGTACACGACGAGTGCAACGGCTCCGACGTGTTCGGCTCCGACATCTGCACCTGCCGCCCCTATCTGATCCACGGTATCGAGGAATGCGTTGCGGCCGGGCAGAACGGCGGGCTCGGCATCATCGTCTACAACCGCAAGGAAGGCCGCGCGCTCGGCGAGGTGACGAAATTCCTGGTCTACAATGCGCGCAAGCGCCAGGAGGACGGCGACGCCGCAGCGGCCTATTTCGAGCGCACCGAATGCGTCGCCGGCGTGCAGGACGCCCGGTTCCAGCAGTTGATGCCCGACGTCATCCACTGGCTCGGCATCAAACGCATCGACCGCTTCATCTCGATGAGCGACATGAAGCACGACGCGCTGGTGGGCCAAGGCGTCGACATCGTCGAGCGCGTGCCGATCCCGGACGAGCTGATTCCCGCCGACGCCCATGTCGAGATCGCGGCCAAGAAGGCGGCCGGCTATTTCTCGCTGGAGCCGCAGAAACCCGAGGCGCTCGGCGACACCGTCGGCCGCCCGCTCGAGAAGTACTGAGCGCAGCAGCAGATCATGGACGACGTCTCATATCTCCTGTCGGCCCGCGCCGTGCGCGAGCGGTCGCATCAGCTGCTTGCGCTCGGTCTCGCCGACAAGCTGCCGCATTTCCGCATCGACATCGCCCGGCTCGACGCGATCGCCGACGTCGTGCTCGATGTGACCCGCAAGGCCTATCCCGACGGCGAGGTGCCGTTCCACTCGCGCTGGCGGCATTTCGTGGTCGGTGGTGTCGATCGCTGGGCCGCGATCGCCGACAAAGTGAATTGGCCGAATGCGGCGTCGCGGGCGCGCGCCGAGTTCGATCTCGCCATCGCGAGCGTGCTGCTCGACGCCGGCGCCGGCGCGGCGTGGCGCTATCATGACGAAGCCAGCGGCTTCAGCGTCGGCCGCTCCGAGGGGCTGGCGCTGGCCAGCCTCGAGATGTTCGCAAGCGGCGCGTTCTCGTCCAATGCGAGCGATCCGCTGCGGGCCGATGCGGCGAGGCTCAGGCAGCTCACGGTCGCGGATCTCGAACGCGGTTTTCAGGTCGGTGCCGACAATCCGCTGGTCGGGCTCGAGGGGCGCGTGGAGTTGCTGCGGCGGCTAGGCGCCGTCGTGGCGGCAAGCCCCGAGGTCTTCGGTGCGAAGGACGGTCCGCGGCCGGGTGGCCTGTTCGATCGGTTGGCTGCTGGCGGCCGCATCGAGGCCCCTTCGATTTTGCAGCAGGTGCTGCGTCAGCTCGGCCCGATCTGGCCGTCACGCCTGACGCTGCACGGCACGGCGCTCGGCGATTGCTGGCGGCATCCATCATTGATCACCGATGACGCGACCACCGGTCTCGTCCCGCTGCACAAGCTGTCGCAATGGCTGAGCTATTCGCTGATCGAACCGCTGCAGCGCGCCGGCCTTGTGGTGGACAACATCGACGGCCTCACCGGCCTCGCCGAATACCGCAATGGCGGCCTGTTCGTCGACGGCGGTGTGCTGAGCTTGCGCGATCCCGCCGATGCCGCGCGCGTGCATGAGGTCGATTCTCCGCTGGTGGTGGAATGGCGCGCGTTGACCGTCGCCCTGCTCGACCGGCTGGCCGAACTGATCCGCCGGCGCACCGGCCAGACCGCGGAGCAGCTACCGCTGGCGCGCATCCTCGAAGGCGGCAGCTGGGCCGCCGGCCGCAAGCTCGCCTTCGCCCGCCGCCCGGACGGTTCGCCGCCGCTGACCATCCTCACCGACGGCACGGTGTTTTAAGGGGTTTGGGCCTGAGGTCGCCGACCTCGCGGTTCCGTCATTGCGAGCAAAGCGGGAAGGACGTCTGGATTGCTTCGTCGCTTCGCTCCTCGCCATGACGAAACTGATCAGTTGCGCGTACGGTGGGCAAAGCGCAGCGTGCCCACCATTCCAAGCTGAGCTAAGATCGCGGTGGGCACGGCGCGTCGCGCCTTTGCCCACCACCGCTTCGGAGATGAAAGCCATGGAAGGCGTCACGGTCGTCGATCATCCGCTGGTGCAGCACAAGCTGACCCTGATCCGCGACAAGTCGATCTCGACCAAGTCGTTCCGCGAGCTCTTGAAGGAGATCGGCATGCTGCTCTGCTACGAGGTCACGCGCGACCTGCCGCTGACCGAGGTCGAGGTCGAGACGCCGCTGGCGCGGATGCAGTCGGCCAAGATCGCCGGCAAGAAGCTGGTGTTCGTGCCCGTGCTGCGCGCCGGCGTCACCTTCGTCGACGGCATGCTCGATCTGGTGCCGACCGCTCGCGTCGCCCATATCGGCCTCTACCGCGAGCCGCAGACGTTCACCGCAGTCGAGTACTTCTTCAAGGCGCCGTCCGACCTGCAGGAGCGCCTGGCCGTCGTCGTCACCCCGGTGCTCGCGACCGGCAACAGCGCCGTCGCCGCGGTCGACCGGCTCAAGGAGCGCGGCGCCAAGGATATCCGCATGGTTTGCATGATCGCAGCTCCGGAGGGCGTCGAGCGCGTCCGCGGCCTGCATCCGGATGTCGCCCTGTGGACCGCCGCGATCGATGAAGGCCTCGACGACGACGCCTTCATCGTTCCCGGCCTCGGCGACGCCGGCGACCGCGCCTACGGCACGCGGTAGCAGCATTCAGCCGGCGAATGCCGCCTCTGCCTCCGGCAGCGCCCAGATCCTCTCGATCGCAGCAGTACCCGCGGCGGTGATGGCCGCCTCGTCGCCGTGGAGATAGCGGCCGTCGTGGATCAGCAGCCGGCCATCGATCATCACCTGGTCGATGTTGGCGCGGTTGGCGAGCGCGATCAGGCCGCGGCGCGGGTCATGTAGCGGCCGAAGATGTGGATGCGTCATGTCGACGACGGTGAGGTCGGCGGTCGCCCCCGCCGCGAGGACGCCGAGATCGTCGCGCTTGATCATGGCGGCGGCCGTCGTGGTGACGGCGTCGATCAATTCCGGCGCGCTCGCCGTCTCGGCGCTTCCCAGCGCGATCTTCGAGATCATCGACGCCGCGTTGAGCTCGCCGAGCAGATCCATGTTGTAGCCGTCGGTGCCGACCGCGGTGCGTATGCCGTGCGCGGCGAAGCGGCCGAAGGCGGCGGTGACGCCGGCGCGCGCGAACACGCGCGGGCAGTTCAGCACGCCGGCGCCGCGCGCCGCCATCAGCGCGAGGTCGGCATCGGTCGAGGCATGGCAGTGCGCGGCCAGCAGATCGGGACCGAGCAGGCCGAGCCAGTCGAGATATTCGGCCGGCGTGCGGCCGCCATGGTGCTGCGCAATCGTCGCGACTTCGCCTGGGCTCTGCGCCATGTGCGTCGTGATGGGAACGTCGAGCTCGCGCGCCCGGCTCGCGGCCGCGCGCAAGAGATCCGGCCCGCAGGTATCCGTCGCGTGCGGGCTCATCGCGAGCCGGATGCGGCCGTCGCCCTGCCCGTGCCAGCGCTGATGCAGCGCGTTCCAGGTCGCCATGTCGGCTTCGCCGTCGTCACCGGCATAGTGCACGGTGCCCGAGGCATCCGCCTTGGCGTCCGAGGTCGAGAACAGATAGGGCGCGCCGTAGAAGCGCAGGCCCATCTCGAATGCCGCATCGAACAGCTCCGGGATGGCGTTGCGGAACGGCTCCATCACCGTGGTCGCGCCGCCCTTCAGGAGCTGCAGCACGCCCATGCGGCCGATCGCCAAGCGCTCCTCCGCGGTGAGGATCTCCGCGCCGCGCTTGGACAGCGGCAGCAGCACCGTGTAGACGATGCTCTTGTTGTTGCGGCGGCCGTTGCCGTCCTCGGTCAGCGTGCGTGCGATCGCCTCGCTGAAGACGTGGTTGTGCAGGTTCAACAGGCCCGGCAGCACGAATCGGCCCGGACGATCGAACACCTCGTCCGCCGCCGGCCTGTCGCGCGTCACGGCCGCGATGCGCCTGCCCTCGACCAGCACCCAGTGATCGCGCAGCACGTCCTGCGCGCCGTCCCTGCGCGTCAGCACATAGCTGCCGAAGATCGCGGTCGTGCTCATGCGCTCTTCGCTTCCGCCGCCTCGTGACGCTGGTAGTTCGCGGCGATCTCGGCGCCGGTCGTGATCCAGACGTCCTGGCACGATTTGGCGTAGGTCAGGAACTCGCGCAGCAGGCGGAAGCGCATCGGCCGGCCCGAGACCTGCGGATGCAGCACGGTCGTCACCATCGCGCCCCAGTCGCGGACTTCGTCCAGCTCATCCTTCCACATCGACAGCACGTGCTCCTTCGGAAAGATCGAGCGCGGCGAGAACCGCGCCGACAGGCCGTGCATCCAGTCGTCATAGCTCGCGGTCACCGGGATCTCGATCGTGCCCGGCCTGCCGTCGGCGAGGCAATGGCGATAGGGCCTGACGTCGTCGCGGAACGACGAGGTGTAGACGATTCCCTGGCGCACCAGCGCTATCCGCAGCTCCTCGCAGAACTCGCCGAACGGCGCGCGGTAGCCGATCGGCCGGATGCCGAGCCGGCGCTGGATCGCCTCGAAGCCGCGCTCGATCTCCTCGACGATGAAGGGATCGCCCGGATCGGGCAGCAGATGGTGATAGCCGTGATGGCCGATCTCGTGGCCCGCCTTCAGCACGGCCTCCGCCATCGCCGGATGCGCATCGACCGCCCATCCCGTGATGAAGAACGTCGCCTTGAGATCGAGCTCGGCGAGCAGCTCGAGCAGCTTCGGCGTGCCGACGCGCGCCTCGTAGCCGCCGAAGCTCATCGTGACCAGGCGCGCGGCGTGCGCCGGATCCTTCGACGTCCAGGCGCTCTCGGCGTCGATGTCGAACGACAGGAACATCGCCGCTCTGTACGGCGCAGGCCATGGATAGTCCGGCGCCGGCGGCGCAGTGTTGGCGGGAACGACCGGGATCCCCGCGAGCGCCCTACTGTCCAGCATTGATCAGCACCTTCTCGATTCCGTTGTCGCTGAGCTTCCACTTCGCCAGAAGCGCCTTGTAGCTGCCGTCGGCGATCAGGCCCTCCAGCGCAGCGTGCAGCGCGCCACGGAGCTCGTCCGCCTTCACCGGCGTCGCGAGTCCGGTATATTGCAGCGCGATCATCTCGCCGACCGGCGCGTAGGCGTTCGGCTCGAGGTCCATGATGTAGGGCAAGGTCTCGTTGCCCTGCACGGCGGCATCGATGCGGCCCTGCTTCAATTGCGTCCGCGCGTCGGCCGAGCCTTCAGTGCCGACGAACTGGATCGGGCTTGATCCGCAGTTCTTCTCGCTCCAGGCCGCGATCTGGTCCGGAAACTTGGTGCGCCTGGAGGCGCCGACCTTCCTGCCGCACAGCGCGGTCGGCTCCTTGAGCTCGGCCGCGCGCGACGCCTGCACGAAGAAGCGCGGGCCGCTGCGCAGATAATCGATGAAGGTCGCGGTGTCCTGCCGGCTCTTGTAGTCGGTCATGCCGGTCAGGATGATGTCGAAACGCTGCGTGGCGAGGCCCGGCATCAACTGGTCGAAGCTCGTCTCCTGCCAGACAGCCTTGACGCCGAGCTTCTTGGCCAGCGCCTCGCCGAGCTCGACATCGAAGCCGGTCAGGGTCGATGTGGCCGGATCCTTGAACTCCATCGGCGGATAGTTCGGCACCACCGCGATGCGCAGGCCGTTCTGATTGATCTCGGCCGGCAGTTCGGCGGCGAGAGCCGTGCCCGCCACGGCGGCGCTCATGAGTCCAGCCAACACGATCCACTTCAAATCCATCACCTCACCCCACTTCCGCTGCCAGAAACGCTCTTGTTCTCGCCTCGCGCGGCGCGCGCAGCACCTCGCGGGCCGGGCCGCTCTCCACGATCACGCCCTGGTCCATGTAGACCACCCGGTCGGCGACCTCGCGCGCAAAGCCGAGCTCATGCGTCACCACCAGCATGGTCATGCCCGATGTCGCGAGCTCCTTCATCACGGCAAGCACCTCGCCGACCAGCTCCGGATCGAGCGCCGAGGTCGGCTCGTCGAACAGCACCAGCCGCGGCTTCATCGCAAGCGCCCGCGCAATCGCGACGCGCTGCTGCTGGCCGCCCGACAATTGTGACGGATAGGAGCCCGCCTTGTCGGCGAGGCCGACCCGGCGCAGCAGCGCCATCGCCTCGTCCTTCGCCTCGGCCGGCCTGCGCCTCTGCACCTGCACCGGCCCCTCGATCACGTTCTCCAGCGCCGTCATGTGCGGAAACAGGTTGAAGCGCTGGAACACCATGCCGCAGGCGAGCCGCTGCCGCGCGATCTCGCGCTCCGACAGCCGGTGCAGCCGGCCGTCCTGCTCGCGGAAGCCGAGCAGCGCGCCGTCGAGCCAGATGCCGCCGCTGTCGGCCGTGGTCAACTGGTTGACGCAGCGGAGCAAGGTGGTCTTGCCGGAACCGGATTGCCCGATCAGGCAAACCACCTCGCCCTCGGAGACGTCGAGCGAGACCTGCTTCAGCGCCTGAAATTCACCGAAGCGCTTGCTCAGTTGGCGGATGGCGACCAGCGGCCTCATCAGCGGCCGCCTCGCGCGATGCCGCGGGCAAAGCGGCGTTCGAGCAGCATCTGCAGCGGCGTCAGGATCGAGACCACGAGCAGATACCACAGGCCGGCGACGATCAGGAGCTCGATGACGCGCGAATTGGCGTAGTAGATGTTCTCGGCCGAATGCAGCACCTCCGGGTACTGGATCACGCTGGCGAGCGAGGTCGCCTTGACCAGGCCGATGAACTCGTTGCCGAGCGGCGGGATCACCACGCGCATCGCCTGCGGCAGAATGATCCGGCGCAGCGCCTGCAATCGTCCCATGCCGATCGCCTGCGCCGCCTCGTATTGCCCGATATCGACCGACAGCAGGCCCGCGCGCATCACCTCGGACGTGTAGGCGCCCTGGTTGATGCCGAGCCCGAGCAGCGCGGCCAAGAACGGCGTCATCACGTCGACCGCGCGCGCGCTCCACAGGCCGGGAATGCCGATGGTCGGAAACACCAGCGCCAGATTGAACCACAACAACAACTGGAGGATCAGCGGCGTGCCGCGGAACAGCCAGGTGTAGCCGGCCGCGACCGACCGCAGCACCGGATTGGGCGACAGCCGCATGATCGCAACGACGACGCCGAGCGCGATTCCGAGCATCATCGCCAGGACCGCCATGACCATGGTGTTGACGATGCCGCGCAGGATCACCGGCGCCGTCAGGAAGCGTTCGACGAACACCCACTCGATCTGCCCCTTGGCGAAGGCCCGCCCGATCGCGACGAGGACGACGACGATGACAGCGGCCGCGAGCCAGCGGCCCCAATGCGCCTGCCGCGCAATCCCGTGTCCGGACAGATCCGGGAAGCCGTCGGCCAGGGCCTCGCTGCGGCTCATTGCGGCGCCGCGTTGAGCATGGGCTCGCGGACCGCATTGGCCCCGAGCCCCCATGTGTCCAGGATGGCCTTGTAGCTGCCGTCGGCGATCATCGCCTTGAGCTGCTCGGTCACCACTTCACGCAGCGCGGCATCATCCTTGCGGAACATGATGCCCTGGTAGCCGAAGGCGATGGGCTCACCGACGATGCGATACTTGCCGGCCTCCTGCGACTGCGCATAGGGCAAGGTCTCGCTGCCCTGCACGGCAGCATCGATGCGGCCCTGCTTGAGCTGATTGCGGACATCGATCGAGTTCTCCCCCGGCACATATTGCGCGGCGGGCTTCCCTGCGGCCTCGCAATTGGCCTTGCTCCATTTCTCGATCTCCTGCGGGAAGCTGGTCGAGCGCGTGGTGCCGATCTTCCGGCCGCACAGATCGGTCGCGGCCTTGGCATCGCTGTCCGCCAGCACGAAGAACTGCGGACCGGTGACGAGATAGTCGACGAAATCGGCGGTCTCGCGCCGCGACGCACGATCCGAGATGCCGGAGATGATGAAGTCGGCGCGCTTCGTCTGCAGCGACGGAATGAGCTCGGCGAACGGCGTCTCGCTCCAGACGATCTTGACGCCGAGGCGCTTCGCCAACGCGTTGGCGAGGTCGATGTCGAGACCCTTCAGCTCGTTGGTGGCGGGGTCGTGATATTCCATCGGCGCGTAGGTCGAGTTGACCGTGAGCTTGAGCACGCCAGCCTGCTTGATCTCAGCGGGCAGCTCCGCCGCCCCCGCCGCAGCAAACGAGGCGAGGATGACGAGACCTGCAAACAACGAACGGCGCATCCTGCAACACTCCCCCATGTGAACGGCTAATCGACCACGACCGGCTCGACGACGCCGGCGCGCTCGGTGATGAGCCTGTACTGATCCGGCCGGCGATGGGCCGCGAAGTTGAACATCTTGTCCTTGCCCTGGCGGCACAGATCGAGGTCGATGTCGGCGACGACGACCTCGTCAGCGAGCGTCCTCGCCTGCGCCACGATGCAGCCATTGGGATCGATGATGCAGGAGCCGCCGATCAGCCCGCTGCCATCCTCGTCGCCCGCCTTTGCGACCGCGATCGCCCACGTCGCATTCATGTAGGCGTTGGCCTGCGCCACCAGCGTGGAATGGAAGGTGCGCAGCGCGGCATCCTCGGTGTTGCCGCCGTTCGGATCGTAGGCCGCGGAATTGTAACCGACGCAGACCAGCTCGACGCCCTGCAGTCCGAGCACGCGCCACGATTCCGGCCAGCGCCGGTCGTTGCAGATCATCATGCCCATGATGGCGCCGCCCCACTCGCGGCCGGCGCGCACGGCCGGAAAGCCGAGATCGCCATAGCCGAAATAGCGCTTCTCCAGCTGCTGATACTTGGCACCCGGGCGCGGCTCGACGGAGCCGGGCAGATGCACCTTGCGATATTTGCTGATGATCTCACCGTCGGGATCGACCAGGATGGAGCTGTTGAAGCGGCGTCCGTCCGGTGTCAGCTCGGCATAGCCGACATAGAAGCCGACGCGAAGCGCCCGCGCCCGGTCGAACAGCGCGGCAACGGACGGATTCGGCATCGAACGCTCGAAGTGGCCGTCGAGCGCCTCGCCTTCGAGGATCCAGCGCGGGAAGAAGGTCGTGAATGCGAGTTCGGGGAAGACCACCAGCTTCGCGCCCTCGCTGGCGGCCTGATCCAGCAGCGCGATCATGCGGGACAGCGTGTGCGTCCGGCTGTCGGCGCGCTGGGTCGGTCCCATCTGGGCCGCGGCGGCGCGGAAGATACGGCTCAATAGTGCCTCCAATCTGTGCGTCATGCCGAACGATCAGGCGGAACGCCGCCTGAATGCGCGCACTGAAAGAAGGGATCATTTGGCGAAAGCGGCGCGGGATTTGCAATCTGCCCACACGGCCGCGCGCTATGATATTTTGGCCGAGACCATAACCTGGGCTTATAGGGCGTTCACATGAACCTGCGCCAGCTGGAGATCCTGCGGGCGGTCATCCGCCACCACACCACGGTCGCCGCCGCCGAGGAGCTGGCGCTGTCGCAGCCCGCGATCAGCAATGCGCTGAAGGCGATGGAGGCGCAGGCCGGCTTCACGCTGTTCGAGCGCGTCAACAACCGGCTGTTCCCGACGCCCGAGGCGATGACGCTCTATGAGGAGAGCGAGGCGATCTTCACCTTGCATGCCCGGCTGGAAAGCCGCGTGCGTGACCTGCGCGAGCAGAAGACGGGTCATCTGTCGATCGTCGCCACGCCGCCGCTCGCCTACAGCATCATCCCACCGACCTTGTCAGGCTTCCTGCGGCGCCGGCCGCAGACGCGGATGTTCTTCGACGTGCGCCGCTACGAGGGCATCATCGAGGGCGTGCTCGGAAACGTCGCCGAGCTCGGTTTCGCGCTCGGACTGTCTGACCATCCCGGGATCGCGCACGAGGTCGTGCACACCGGCGAGATGGTGTGCGTGATGCCGGCCCGGCATCCGCTTGCGGAACGCGACATGATTTCAGCGCGGGACCTTGCCGGGTTCCCGCTGATCGGCCTCGAACGCGGCACACGCCTCGGCGAAGCCGTGCGCGAGAGCTTCCGGCAAGCCGACGCCGACTTCCAGCCGACGGTCGAAGTGCGTTACTGCAACACGGCCTGCGTGCTGGCTTCGACCGGCGTCGGCGTCGCCGTGGTCGATCCATTCTCGCCGCGCCAGGGCGGGCATGATCTCGTGGTACGGCCGTTCACGCCGAGCACCAAAGTCTCGGCCTATGTGTTGTGGTCGGAGGCGCGGCCGCTGTCGAACCTGGCGAAGACGTTTCGCAGCGAGGTGCGAAACGCGAGCCGCAGTCTCGCGGATGGCCTCGACGCGGCGGCTCCGAGTCTCGCCGCTTCCGCGGAACGCGGCTGATTGCCGATCGGCACGACGCGTCCAATAGACCCGTGGACGTATCGTTTGCGGTCCATCATCCGAAATGCCTGCCTGCGGCGGGCTTCTCGCGATGATGCTCTGCGCCTCCGTCATCTTGCGGCTGGCGGCGGAATGGTTGCAGGAGACATTGTGGACCATGGCTCGCCCGCCCGCAATCGCGCCGCCAGCGCAGCCGCGCAGCCGACGAGCAGCTTCTCGCCCTTTGCAGCAGATGCCTTGCGCGCATCGCCTGCGACGCCGGAGGTGGTGATGTCGGCGAACGATCTGAACATTTTCAGCGACGGCACCATCGAGCCCATGATGTCGAAGCTCGGCCCGAAGGCCGCGTCGAGCCTCGCCGCATCGACGAGGCTCGGATGAGCCGCCATCATCATCGACGTCTCGGCTTCGCAGGCGTGCATCACACCGTCCTGATCCTCGAGGACCTCGGCCATCGTCTCCCGCCCTTCCATGAAATAGGTCGTGGTCGCGATCGGGGCATTGAGCTCGCGCGTCAGTTCGCCGGTGAGGGCGGCCAGCGCCTGGATGTTGCCGCCATGGCCGTTGACGATCACGATGCGGCGGAAGCCGGCATTCAGGATCGAGCGGCAAAGGTCCCTGAGCACAGCGTGGTAGGTGGAGAGACTGAGGGTAAAGGTGCCGCCGAATGGAACGTGATGGTCGGCGAGCCCGCACCAGACAGTCGGCGCGACCACGATGGGATGGTCTGGAGCCAGCTCCAGCGCGGTGCGGCGGCAGACCTCGCTGCACAGGAAGTCGTCGACTCCCGTCGGCAGATGCGGGCCGTGCTGCTCGGTCGAGGCCACCGGCAACAGCACGAGCGCGTCACGGGCCGCGAGCGCGCGAAGCGCTGCGGCGGAAAGTCTATTCCAGGCGGTTTCGGTCATGATGGCTGCTCGCGTGGTCGGAGATGAGGCAGATTGGCTCAGATCACGCAGCGACCGCAACAGCCCATCTCGGCGTCTCTTGCGCGCAAGCCGACAGTGGCCTGCGTGCAGCCAGGCCTGCACGCCACTGCGCGATACAGCGGCCTCTCCCACAAGGGTGACGGCGCGGCAACCCGGACCGCACCCTCGGCTACATCAGGAGCATGCTCTCCATACGCTCAAACATCGACAGCGATTGCGGGCTCGACAAGGTGCAACGCCTTGCGTCCTCACAACACCACGGCCCGCGCGGCAGGCCGGTCTCACGCCCGCGTCAGTTCGATGTCGTGGGTCTGCTTCGTCTCCGCGTCGTACACCCTGATCTGCAACATCGGAAACCGGCGCTTGAGGTCATGCGCGCCGTTGTGTGCGCCATCCTTGGTCTTGAATTCGGTCTTGATCTGACCATCGACCACGACGGCATAGCCGGTCAGCGGAAGGTCTTTGCCGGATTTGTCTTGAGCAGGCTTGTTGTGAACAGGCTTCTCTTGGGCAGACTTGAGCATTGCGAGCCGACGTCGATTCGTGAGTTGAAAGGGGTGTCGAGTGCGCGATCTCTCCGCCTCGGACGACTCCGATGTAAGGTGAGTCTGTCGCGACGAGCAAGCGAAGACGTGTTCTTCACAAGCAGGACAACTACGGTTCAACCTGACGGCGCAGCGCCGGCCCGCGATGATCTCGGGATGTTCAGCGCGAACGAATCGCGCAAGTTCCAGACTTGCGACGCGAACGTTCCGGTGGCTCGGCATCATGCTCGCCACCGCGAACGAGGAGCGCTGTGGTCGCGCGTCTCTCAGCGCCCGCAGCGCCCACCTCGCACCACCCCCAAGGCAGCAGCCCGATGCCAACTTGAGATGCGCTCTCCGACTGAGCACGGGTAGACGCAAAATCCCGCCACCATCGAACGAACGAATCAGCATGGCCGCCATGCGCGAATTGCCCGTCGTGTTAGTTCGTCGCACGTTTGGCGCTTGCGCCGTCGGGCAAATCACCTGCACATTTCCGCGCATCCCGCCTCATGAAGAGGGGCGTGTCGCGAACGTCACGAGACGTGGAGTGCGGGATGCGATGGACGCGACGTGTCGCAGCGGGTGTCATGCCTGCGGACGAACGGCACGGTGCGGACGGCGAAATCGCATGGTCCTGGCGCCGCGACGCTGGCGTCAAGCTCGCGACGAGGTTTCAGCCTCGCGCGGGTGACGGTGGCAAGACAGCCCGTTCACCGGGGAGAGTGCGTATAAGCCGTAACACCGTCGCGCAGGGAAGGCCGGGATGTCTCGGCCGAACCTGTGGTTCCTGCCCCGTGCATTCTTTCCGCACGGGGGCCATGGGGGCGGCGAGCTCCCGGCCTTCCCTGCGCCCTCTCCCTTGAAGAGGGTTCCGTCAAGCAAGACTCGGGCGCGATCCGCGCCGCGAGATCGCGACGTGCTGATTTGTAGACGTTCTGTTTGTCGATGGCTGTTTGTCGATGGCTGTTTGTCAGAGTGAACTGCTGACCAATGTTGCGTGCCGTGCACGTGGGCACGACGATCTCCGTAAGATGACGGATGGGCTTGCCGACCGCCGGTGCCGCTCCGGCAGCCAGGGATCGTAAACGGCTGGGCAGACCGTTGACCCGCCATTTACCTCACGGTCCGACCACGACATCGTGATTTGATGCAGGTCAACATGCCCGGCCCGGACGCACCACTTACTGACAAGGCGTTCAAGCGAATCAGGCCTTGCCGTTACCTCGTTCGGCGTCCCTCGAACGGTCCTGTGCACTTGTCATCATGGAGAACCACATGAGCGAGACCGGCGTGACCGCCCTGGATCACACCGTCCAGGAAACCAACATCTGGCTGAAGGCCATCGAGCAGCGCCTCGCGCTGGCGAGCCGGCAGCAGGCCTACAATGCACTGCGTGCCGTGCTCCATGTGCTGCGCGACCGCATGCCCCTGGCCGTCGCCGTGAATTTCGGCGTCCAGTTGCCGATGCTCATTCGCGGGATCTACTACGAGGGCTGGCACCACGCGGCAACCCCGACCAAGGACCGCCATCTCGAATATTTCGTCGATGACATCTTCCGCCAACTGCCGCCGCAATTCCCGGTCGATCCGCTCACGGCGGCGCGCGGCATCTTCGAGATTCTCTGGGAGAAGCTCGATCCCGGCGAGTTCGACAAGCTGATGGCCCACCTGCCCGTGTCGCTGCGCAATCTGCGCGAGCCGGCGACGTAAGCGTCAGTGCGCCAACTGCCGGTACAGCGCCGGCAGTGCGGCCGGTAGTCGCCGGATGTTGCCGACGATGGCGTAGCCGCCGCGACCGAACAGGGTTGGAAAATACGACTGCGCCGACGCATCGATGGTCACGCCGAACACCGCGACGCCGCCGCGTCGCGCTTCCTGCACCGCCTTGCGCGTGTCCTCGATCGCGAACCGTCCCTCATAGTGATCGACGTCGTTCGGCTTGCCGTCGGTCAGCACCAGCAGCAGGCGCTTGCGCTCGGATCGCTCGGCGAGCTCGCCGGCGGCGTGACGCACCGCCGTGCCGATACGCGTGTAGTAGCCGGGCCTGAGCGCGCCGATGCGGCGCTCGACCCGCCCGCTCATCGGCTCGCCGAATGCCTTCACGGTCTCCAGGCGGACCCACGAGTTGCGCCGCGAGGTGAAGGTGAGAATGCTGTGGCTGTCGCCGCAGGCCGACAGCCCATGCGCCAGCACCAGCAGCGCCTCCTTCTCGACGTCGAGGACGCGCACGCCATCGATCCATGCATCGGTCGACAGGGACACGTCGACCAGGAGAGTCACCGCGAGATCATGCGCCAGCGGGCGCATCGCGAGGTGCACGCGGTCGATGCCGCCATGGCCGGCATTGAGATCGCTGCGCGCGCGCACCAGCGCGTCGATGTCGAGGTCGTGGCCGTCGGCCTGCGCGCGCATGATCTCGTGGCGCGGTCGCAAGGTCTCGAACCTGCGCCGGACGCTGCGGATCCGCCGGCGCATCGCATCGTCCGGAGCCCACGCCTCGCCCGCTTCGGCGGCGTCGCCGGTCACGACGCGGCAATGATCCGGCAGATAGGCGCCGCTGCGATAATTCCATTCGGGATACAGCCGGCCGCTGTCGAGCCTCGCGGTGTCGACCGCCTCGGGCGGCAGATCGAGGTCGAACTTCAGCTTGCTCGCCGGCCGCCCCTTGCGCCTGGCGATCGCAAGCTCGTCGAGATCGTCGGCGGCCTTGCGGGCGTCGTCATCGTCGGCATCGTCGGACGGACGATCGACATTGACCATCTCCGCCATCGCGAGGATCTTCTCGAAGCGGTTGAGAATGAATGGATCGCGCTTGGCCGTGTCGTCGCGCTCGCGCCGCGCGAATCGCTTGCGGGTGTCGGGTGTCCCCTCCTGCTCTGCCGGCGTCTGCGTCTCGTCGTCCTCGCGCGCCGCGGCAACGGCATCGCGGCCCCAGCAATCGCCCCACAGCGGACACGGCAGCATCGGCCGATAGCCGGGCGGGGCGGCCTGCGGCAACGGGCCGCCGGCGATGACCGCATTCCACAGCGCGCCTTTGGGCGGCGCGCCCGCGCCGAGCAGCGCAATGACGATGTGCTCGACCTGCTGCTCGAGCCGAGGCAGCGGCCGCCGCGGACGCGCCACAGCCAGCGCTTCGGCGAGTTGCGCATGAGGACGCGCCAGTCCAGGGAAGCGCGCCAGCACCAGCGAGGTCGTCTCACAGGCCCGGCGCAGCGCCAGCAGATCATGCCGCAGCGGATCGCGCTCCGCGATCGGCTCGACTGCCATGGTCGCGAACCACGCCGCGAGCCAGTGATAGAGCTGCGCATTGAGCCCGCGACCCGGCAGCAGCGCGATGGTCTCCGGCAGGAACACGGTGGCGCCATCGCGTCCGGCCTGATCGAGGCATTCGTCGCCGAGGCCAATGCGCTGGCGCCAGCCGAGCCGATGGCCCGATTTGCGCGCCTTGGCTCCGGCGACCTGCACGCCGCTCTCGCCGCCCAGCGCGCGGAACATCACGGCGATGCGGCCGCTGATCTCGTTCAGGGCGACGGCCTGATCCGGATGGACCGGATAGCTCGAGGTCGTGCCGACCATGCGATGCCAGGCACGGCCGACGGTCTCCTCCAGTTCGAGGAAGTCGAGCATGGCTCACCCGATCACGGCATGCGCGACCTCGCGCAGCGCGGCCTTGACGTCGGCGTCGTCGGTGAGCGGCTCGATCATCGCAGCGAGCACGGCGTCCGCGATGGATGCTCCGGCGGCGACGAGCGTCGCACAATAGACCAGCAAGCGCGTCGAGACGCCCTCCTCCAGGTCATGGCCCTGCAGCGCGCGCAGCCGATGCGCGAGCGCCACCAGCGGCCGAACGCGCTCCGGCGCCAGCCCGCTCTCGGCGGCAACCACCACGATCTCCTGCTCGGCCGGCAGGAAGCCGAATTCGATGGCGATGAAGCGCTGCCGTGTCGACGGCTTGAGCGCCTTGTGCAGCGACTGGTAGCCGGGATTGTAGGAGACCACGAGCATGAAGCCGTCGGGCGCGATCAGCTCCTCGCCGGTGCGCTCCAAGGGCAGGATCCGGCGGTCGTCGGTGAGGGGATGCAGCACGACGGTGACGTCCTTGCGGGCCTCGACGACCTCGTCCAGATAGCAGATTCCGCCCTCGCGCACCGCGCGGGTCAGCGGGCCGTCGGTCCACACGGTGTCGCCGCCCTTGAGCAGATAGCGCCCGGTGAGGTCGGCGGCGGTGAGGTCGTCGTGACAGGCGACCGTGTGCAGCGGCAGGCCCAGTCGCGCCGCCATGTGCGCGACGAAGCGGGTCTTGCCGCAGCCGGTCGGCCCCTTCAGCAGCACCGGCAGGCGATGTCGGAACGCATGCTCGAACAGCGCGCATTCATGGCCGGTCGGCGTGTACGAGGGGAACGACGGGGCGGTATGGATCGCGTGCAGCGCGGGCTTCATGACAACTCTCCGTATCAGGGGGATGCAGGCGGCGGCATCGAGGCCGCCGCCTGCGGGATTTCACTCCGCCGGCTGCAGCGCGCCGGGCAGCGCAGCCTCCTTGGTGCGGCCGGGCATCAGCACGGCCCAGACGAACATCAGCGCCGCGATCGCCACGAACACGCCGGAGCCGAGCCGCACCCAGTAGAACATCGCGAGCTGGTCCTGCACGTCCATGTAGCTCTGGCCGAGCACGCGCTGCAGATGCACCTGGATGATACCGGCGAAGGTCAGTGCAAAGGTCATCGTCATCATCGCCGTGCACATGATCCAGAAGCTCGCCATCGAGAGCCACTGGTTATACGGCGCACGCTGGCGCAGCTGCGGCACCGCATAGGCCATGACGGCGAGGTTGAGCATCACATAGGCGCCGAAGAAGGCGAGATGGCCGTGTGCCGCCGTGACCTGGGTGCCGTGGGTGTAGTAGTTCACGCTGGACAGCGTGTGCAGGAAGCCCCACACGCCGGCGCCGAGGAACGCCATCACGGAGCAGCCGACCGACCACAGCAGCGCGGCGCGGTTCGGATGCTTGCGGCCGGCCTTGAGCGTCATCTGCACCGTGAAGATCACCATGGTGAAGAACGGCGCGACCTCGAGGGTCGAGAACAGCGAGCCGATCCACTGCCAGTAGCCGGGGGCGCCGATCCAGTAGAAATGATGGCCGGTGCCGAGGATGCCGGAGAACAGCGCAAGGCCAATGATGACGTAGAGCCACTTCTCGACCACCTCGCGATCGATGCCGTTGAGCTTGATCATCAGGAAGGCCAGGATCGAGGCCATGATCAGCTCCCAGACGCCTTCGACCCAGAGATGGACGATGTACCACCAGTACATCTTGTCGACGGCGAGATTGGCCGGATTGTAGAAGGCGAACAGGAAGAAGATCGCCACGCCCCACAGCCCGAACAGCAGGATGTTGGTCACCGTGGTCTTGCGACCCTTGAGCGCCGTCATCGTGACGTTGAACAGGAACATCAGGCAGACGACGACGATGCCGACCTTGATGATGAAGGGCTGCTCGAGAAACTCTCGGCCCTCATGGTAGTGGAAGAGATAACCGACGACGGCAGCCCCCGCGGCGCCGAAGAACATCCAGAACTGGATCTTGGCGAGCAGCGGGCTGTAGAGCTCGGTCTCGGTCTCCTCGGGCAGCAGGAAGTAGGTGGCGCCCATGAAGCCGATCAGCGACCACACGATCAGCGCGTTGGTGTGGATCATGCGGACGATGTTGAAGGGCAGCAGGACCGACAGCGTGTTCGGCAGCACGTAGATCGTGCCGGCGAGCAGGCCGAAGATGACCTGAGCGAGGAAGAGCGTCAGCGCGCCGTAGAAATACAGCATCGCGACCTTCTGGGTCTCATATCTCATCGCGGATCTCTCTCATGACGGGGGGCGGGATGCCGGCTCAGCCGGCCTTGTTCGGCGGCCAGTCCTGGCGCTTGATCGTGTCGGTCCATTGCAGGAAGTCCGCGAGATCGTTGAGCTCCTGGTCGGACAGGTTGAACTGCGGCATCTGCCGGCGGCCGGGCGCGCCGGAGGGTTGCGACTGCATCCAGGACTTCAGCATCTCGCGCGCGGCGGCCGGGTCCTGCCTGCCGCCCCAGCGGTCCCAGACATTGCCGACCTCTGGCGCGAAATAGGCGCCCTCGCCCAGCAGCGTGTGGCAGTTGATGCAGGAGTTTTTCTCCCAGACGTGCTTGCCGCGAGCGACGCCGTCGGACAGCGTCGACGCACTGGTCGAGGTCGTGACCATGTAGTAGTGGCTGTGCGCTGTGAGCCCGAGGAAGATCGCAAAGAAGAAGGCCGAACCGCCGTAGAAGACGTTCCGTGCGGCAGACTTGGTCAGGCGTTCCGCCATGACACGTCCTTTCCGTTTGGTGAAGGTCGATGGTGAAGGCAATCTACCGGCACTGCCGGGAGTCTCTTTGTCGCCGCGCAAGCAGCATGGCGATGGCGCGTCAGACCAGTGCGCGGATCGCCACCGCGAGCCCGGCGAGCGCGACCAGGCCTAGGAGCCACGATGTGAGCAGGCCCCGCCACAGCGCGGGCGCATGGCGCAGGCCGAGAAAATCCAGCACGATCACCCTGCCCTTGGCCAATGCGAGCACGAGCACGAGAGCATCGGCGAGCCAGCGATTCGGCAGCAGCAGCGAGGCCGCGAGCGTGGCGGTGGCGAGGCTCATCAATTGAAGCCAGGCGAGCGTGAGGCGATCGCGGACCATGACTCATCCCACCAGATAGAGGATCGGGAACATCACGATCCAGACCAGGTCGACCATGTGCCAGAACGCCGTCCCGGTCTCGACGCTGTCGGGCGCGGCATGACGACCGACGCCTCCCAGGATGACCATCCCGAGCACGACGTGGAGCAGATGGAAGCCCGTGAGCAGAAAATAGAGCGTGAAGAACGGCGACGTCTCCAGGCCTGCGCCGGCGGCAATCTCCCTGCCATACTCGGTCAGCTTGACGGCAATGAAGGCCGCGCCGAGCAGGATCGCCAGCATGATCCAACGCCGTGCGGTGGGCGGCGATGCGCCTCTCGCCGCGGCCGCCGCGCGCGCCGCAGCCCACCCGCTCGTCACAAGCACGATTGTGTTCAATGCGGCGAGAGGTCCGTCCAGCATGGCCTGCCCGGCCGCGAACACGACTGGATTGACTGCGCGCGCCACGACGAAAGCGCCGAGCAGCAGGCCGAAAGCGACGAGCTCGCTGAGGATCAGGACCCACATCATGGGGTCGCCCGGCAACCCGTCGAGCACGCCCCAGCGCTCCGTTGGTTCCGGTTCGTATGTGAGTGCCGACACCGCCACCTCCGATCAGATGTCGGCAAAGCTAATCGGGACGGCAGACATGCTCTTTGTCGGCGCACAAACAGCACGGCGCCTGGATGCGCTACGGGATCGGCATCAGGAGCATGTCCATGACCGAAGCGCAGCTCGGCCTCATCACCGCCACCCCGATCATCATCGTGTTTGCAGCGGCGCTGCGGCGCATGGGCGTGCTGTCGACCACCGGGACGGTGTCCGCGATCGCGCTCTCCGTTGCGATTGCGGTTGTCCTGTTCACCACGCAGTAACCGGGCCTGGAACCTTTGCCGCTCTCGGGCGTCAGATCGTCCGGAGGTGCCGCATGGACGACAACCGGTTCGCAGAGCTGCTCGGAAGCGCCGCCATCGGCGTCTGGGGCGACATGCCGCGCGACATCCAGGAGGCGCTGTTCGAGACGGCGATGCGCGGTCACGACGATCTGAGGCACGAACTCGCCAAGCTGCTTCACGACCGGCATCCGCGGACACAGCATCCGCCGCGCCCGGCGTGAGCGGTCTCAGTCGCGATGATCATCAGCCCCGAACTGTGATGGTTCGTCGTAGCCCTTGCGGCTGCTGTAGAACAACAGCACCATCAGCCCGATCCCCACGATGAGCGAAAACACCACGCCGAGCGCGAGCGCGATCCAGCCCCCGGCCGGCATCGGATCGCCAGGCAGGGTCATGCCCTGATAGGCGAAGATGACGGCGGCTGCGAGAATCAGCAGCAATGCAACGATGATGGTGATCGGTCCTGCCCGCATGGCGGTCGCACTCCTGACACGAGAACAGGACGGGACCATGATCGTTCCTGCACGGGTGCGGTAGAGGCGCACGGCGGCAGTTCCGAAATTCGAGGACGGCCTCCCCACCCTTCTCGCTGCGCCGCCGAAAGCATCGCGCTGCATCCCATCGCAGCATCATCTGCTCAAAGGATGACGCGCGCTCCTCCGCGCCTTGCCGCGGGCCGCATGGCTGCTCTCGCGGCGGATCGCTAGGCGTCGGGGAACTTAGCTGATAACCATACCGGCTTCCTATCGGCTAAAGAGGACAAGACCGGAGATGGACAACCGCAGCGAGATCTGGCGCGGCGTCGACGCGATCAAGACCCGTTTCATCGAGCTCAGCGACCGGGTGTGGAGCATGCCCGAGGTCTGCTACACTGAGGCCCGCTCATCTGCCGAACACCTCGCCGAGCTCAAGCACCAGGGTTTTCGCATCACTGAAAAGGTCGCGGGCATCCCGACGGCGCTGATGGGCGAATGGGGAGAAGGCGGTCCGGTCATCGCCTTCATGGGCGAATACGACGCCCTGCCCGGCCTCAGCCAGGAAGCGGGAGTTGCCGAGCATCGTCCGATCGAGACCGGCGGCCACGGCCATGGCTGCGGCCACAATCTGCTGGGCTCGGCGGCGCTGCTCGCGGCCACCGCCGTCAAGGACTGGCTCGCCGCCAACAAGGTCCCGGGACGCGTGCGCTACTACGGCTGCCCTGCCGAGGAAGGCGGCGCCGCAAAGGCCTTCATGGTGCGCTCAGGCGCGTTCGAGGATGCCGACATCGCGATCACCTGGCATCCGTCGAGCTTCTGGGAAGTGGTGATGACGCCCTCGCTCGCCAACACGCGCGCGGACTTCATCTTCACCGGACGCACCTCGCATGCGGCCGCCTCGCCGCATCTCGGCCGCAGCGCGCTCGACGCGGTGGAATTGATGAATGTCGGCGTCAACTACATGCGCGAGCACATGCCGAGCGACGCCCGCGTGCATTACGCACTGCTCGACACCGGCGGCATCGCACCCAACGTCGTGCAGGCGCATGCGCGCGTGCGCTACTCGATCCGCGCGCGCGACCTGCCCGGCATGAACGAGCTGGTCGGGCGCGTGCACAAGATCGCGCTAGGTGCCGCGATGATGACCGAGACCAAGGTCGAGATGAAGATCATCTCGGCGGTCTCCAACATCCTGCCCAACACGCCGCTCGAAGAGGCGCTGCACGGGATCATGGAAGAGCTCGGGCCGCCGCATTTCGACACGACCGACAAGGATTTCGCCGGGCAGATCCAGGCGACCCTGACCGACAAGGACATCGAATCCGTCTACTACAGCATCGGCATGGACCCGACCGACAAGCCGCTGGCCGACTTCCTGGTGCCGCTGAACGCCAAGCGCAATCCGCAGATCGGCTCGACCGATGTCGGAGACGTCAGCTGGGTGGTGCCAACGGTGCAGGTGCACGCGCCGACGGTGGCGATCGGCACGCCGTTCCATACCTGGCAGGTCGTCGCGCAAGGCAAGACGCCGGCCGCGCACAAGGCGATGGTGCAGGCCGCGAAGGCGATGGCCGGTCTCGGCATCAAGGCGCTCAATGAGCCGGCGCTGATCGCAGCCGCCAAGGCCGACCTGAAGAAGCGGACGCAGCGCACGCCCTATGTCAGCCCGCTGCCCGCCGAGGTCGAGCCGCCGCTGACGATGTCGGTCGTTTGAGAGATAGATAACTGGGGGAAACACGATGGCGAAGACAGCGACAAAGAAGAAGCCGGCGGCGAAGACCGCCAAGCCGGCTCCGAAGCGCGTGTCCGCGCGCGCCACGGCTGGCAGGAAGCCCGCAAAGACGAAGCCGCAGGCCAGACCACAGGCAAAGGCAGCCGCGCCAAAGCCGCGGCTGCCGAAAGGACCGGTCTGGCAGTGGTCGGCGCTCGACACCGCCGCTGCGATCCGCTCCGGCGCGGTCTCCTCGGTCGAGGTGACCGAGGCTCATCTCGCGCGCATGCATGAGGTCAATCCGAAGCTGAATGCGGTCGTCGTCGATCTGTCCGAAGAAGCCTTGAAAGCTGCGCGCGCCGCGGACAAGGCGCGCAACAAGGACGGCCTGCTGCATGGCGTGCCCGTCACGATCAAGGAGAACGTCGACTACGAGGGACGGCCAAACCCCAACGGCGTTCCGGCGCAGATGGGGATCATCGCGCCGTCGGACGCGCCCGTCGTGCGCAACCTCAAGAAGGCGGGCGCGATCGTGCTCGGCCTCACCAACACGCCGGAATTCTCATTCCGCGGCTTCACGGACAACCCGCTGCACGGGCTGACCTTGAACCCGTGGGATCCCGAGATCACCTGTGGCGGCTCGTCGGGCGGCGCCGGGGCTGCGGTCGCCGCCGGCATCGGCACCATCGCGCATGGCAACGACATCGGCGGCTCGCTGCGCTGGCCGGCGCATTGCAACGGCGTTGTCACGATCAAGCCGACGCAGGGGCGCATCCCGGCCTACAATGAAAGCGCCGCGGCCGAGCGGCCGATGCTGGCGCATCTGATGTCGTCGCAGGGGCCGCTGGCGCGCAGCGTCGCCGACGTCAGGCTGGCGCTGGAGGTGATGAGCCGGCGCGATCCGCGCGATCCCTGGTGGGTGCCGGCCCCGCTCGAGGGCGAGACGCCCAAGCGGCCGATCAAGGTCGCGCTCGCCAAGATTCCTGATGACATGGACGTCGATCCCTCGGTGCAGGCCGCGCTCCGGCAGGCCGCGGATCATCTGGAGCGCTCCGGCTACCGGGTCAGCGAGGTCGAGGTCCCCGACATCTCCGGCGTCTGGCAGACCTGGTGCGACGTCATCACCACCGAGGTGGTCGTGATGCAGGAAGCCAAGATGCTCGCCGTCACCTCCGAAGACTTCCACAAGGCGTGGGGCGGGATGCGGGCCAAGGCCGAGATCCTCGACCTCGCAGGCTGGATGAACGCGACGGCGCAGCGCTCCACCCATATCCGCGCCTGGCAGATGTTCTTCGAGGAGTATCCGGTGGTGCTGGCGCCAACGACGGTCAAGCCGACGCCGGGCCCGCGCGAGGACACGGTAAGCCCGGAGCGCGTGCGTGATATCTTCTTCAACGAGATCCGCTTCATCTCGGCCATCAACGTGCTCGGGCTGCCCGGCGCGGTGGTGCCGGTGGCGGTTCACAATGGCCAGCCGATCGGCGTGCAGCTGATCGCCGGCCGCTATCGCGAGGACCTCGCGCTCGATGCCGCCGCGGCGATCGAG
The DNA here is from genome assembly GCF_032489875.1 of Bradyrhizobium sp. SZCCHNR1015. Classification (NCBI taxonomy): domain Bacteria; kingdom Pseudomonadati; phylum Pseudomonadota; class Alphaproteobacteria; order Hyphomicrobiales; family Nitrobacteraceae; genus Bradyrhizobium; species Bradyrhizobium sp. SZCCHNR1015. The sequence continues at coordinate 106,571 of NZ_JAUEYW010000012.1, read as the reverse complement.
AAGCGCGCGGGCATGCTGGTGCGGCAGCTCTGGGAGCGGATGGCTTAGTCTCGCGCCGGCCCGAAGACCCCTGGTTCTCGGGCCGTCACGTTTCCGACATCGCTTCAGCCTCGATTGTCGAAAGTCGAACACTGACGCCCATCGCGTTTGCCCGAGGGAGCCCCTCGGGTTGACGGGACGTCGCCGACCTGTCTATTTTGATGTATACGAATGAATATAGCACGGCATCGGTACGGGCCGCTGCGCCGGAACGGGACTTGCAATTCACCGAAGCGAACCCGTCTCTGTCGATATGAACGAGGACAATTGTGATGAGATCGATGCGCTTCGTCGCCGCTGCTCTGTGCGCGGCTGCCGCTCTCCTGACTGGGGCAAACGCGTTTGCCGGCAGCGCCAACATCGCCGTGGCCGCCAACTTCACCGAGCCGGCGAAGGAGATCGCCGGCCTGTTCAAGGCCAAGACGGGACACGAATTGGTGCTGAGCTTCGGCGCGTCCGGACAGTTCTACACCCAGATCAAGGAGAACGCGCCGTTCGCGATCCTGCTCTCCGCCGACGACGAACGGCCTAAGAAGCTGGTCGACGAGGGCCTCGGCGTCGCCGAGAGCCGCTTCACCTACGCCATCGGCAAGCTCGTGCTGTGGAGCAAGGACCCGAACGCGGTGAAGGGCGAGGAAACGCTGAAGGCGAACGCGTTCAACAAGCTGTCGATCGCCAATCCCACCGCCGCGCCCTATGGCGCGGCCGCAGTGGAGACGCTGAAGGCGCTCAAGCTCTATGAAGCGATCCAGCCCAAGATCGTGCAGGGCAACACGATCTCGCAGGCGTTCCAGTTCGTCGATACCGGCAATGCCGAGGTGGGCTTCGTCGCGCTGTCGCAGCTGATGCCGAATGCCGGCGGGTCGCGCTGGCTGGTGCCGCAGACCCTCTACACCGAGATCCGCCAGGATGCCGTGCTGCTGAAGGCATCCGCCGGCAACGAGGCGGCGACTGCGTTCCTGACCTTCCTCAAGACTCCGGAAGCCCGTGCGGTCATCGAGAAGTTCGGCTATGCTCTGGACCCGAAGTCCGGCAGCTGAGCGCTCACGTCGATGAACTTCCAGGGATGAACTTGCACGTCTCGGCCGATATCTGGCAACCGGTCAGCCTGACCCTCGAATTGGCAGCGATCACGACCGTCATTCTGATGATCGTGGGAACACCGATCGCATGGTGGCTGGCGCGGTCGCAGGCGTGGTGGAAAGAGGCGGTCGCAGCCCTGGTGGCGATTCCACTGGTGCTGCCGCCGACCGTGCTCGGCTTCTATCTGCTGGTCGCGCTCGGCCCGAGCGGTCCGGGCGGGGCACTGGCTTCCTTGTGGGGCGCACGCACCCTCGCCTTCACTTTCCCGGGCCTCGTGATCGGCTCGGTGCTGTTCTCGATGCCGTTCGTGGTGCAGCCGATCCGCAACGCCTTCGAGGCCATGGGCGAGAAGCCCCTGGAAGCAGCCGCCACGCTGCGGGCCTCGCCCTGGCGCGCGTTCTGGACGATCGCCGTGCCGCTGGCGAGCCCCGGCTTCCTCACCGGCGCGATCCTCGGCTTTGCCCACACTGTCGGCGAGTTCGGCGTCGTGCTGATGATCGGCGGCAACATTCCCGGCAGGACGAAGGTGCTGTCGGTCGCGATCTACGACTACGTCGAGACCTCGCAATGGACCGAAGCCTCCGTGCTGGCGCTCGGCATGGTCGTGTTCTCGTTCGGCGTCATTCTGACGATGATGCTGATCGAGAAGAAGATGACGCGACGGGCGTCATGAGCACCGTCAAGGTCGATTTCCGCGGTACGCTCGGGCGCTTTGAGCTGAACGCGCGGTTCGAGGTTCCGGCGCGCGGCGTCACCGCGATCTTCGGCCCGTCCGGCTGTGGCAAGACCGCCGTCATGCGCAGCATCGCCGGCCTCAACCGCCTGGACGGACGATGCTCCGTCGCCGGCGACGTCTGGCAGGACGAGAAGACCTTCCGCCCGGTGCACCGGCGCCCGATCGGCTACGTGTTCCAGGAAGCCAATCTGTTTCCGCATCTCTCCGTCCGCCGCAACCTCATGTACGGCCATCCCGGCCCGTCCGGCCCCACCGCCATCGGCTTCGATGAGGTCGTGTCGCTGCTCGGCATCGCCAAGCTGCTGGAGCGCTCGCCGCGCCATCTGTCCGGCGGCGAGCGGCAGCGCGTGGCGATCGGCCGCGCTCTGCTCAGCCAGCCAAAGCTGCTGCTGATGGACGAGCCGCTGTCGGCGCTCGACCAGATGACCAAGGACGAGATCCTGCCCTATCTGGAGCGCCTGCATGCCGCGCTCGACCTGCCGATCCTCTACATCAGCCACGATATCGCGGAGGTCGAGCGGCTCGCCGATCAGCTGGTGCTGATGCGCAATGGCAGCGTCCTGGCTTCGGGCCCGCTGTCCGTGCTCCAAGCCGACCTGACACTGCCGCTCGCGCTCTCCCGCGATGCTGCGGTGAGTCTCGACGCCACCGTTCTGAAGCACGACGCCATCGACGGCATGGTGACGCTTGCGGTGCCCGGCGGGCATTTCGTGCTGCCGGCCGAGCCGCTTGCGTCCGGAACACGCCGCCGCCTGCGCGTGCTGGCCGATGACGTCAGCCTCGCCGTGGAAATGCCGAGCCGCAGCACCATCGTCAACGTGCTGCGCGCGAAGATCCTGGAAATCCGCAGCCAATCGGACCACCGCGTCACCGCCCTGCTCGGCCTCGGCGAGGACGGTGAGGGCGCGCGATTGCTGTCGCGGGTCACCCAACGCTCGTGGAACGAGCTCGGCCTGCAGGCGGGGCTTGCCGTCTACGCCCAGGTCAAGGGCGTCGCGCTGGTTCGGCGCGAAGAGCCCATCGTCTGATCGGCACGCGCCGACCCTCCCCCCACCATCGCAACACATGTTGTATAAGCGACAATATAGCGTCCGATGTTATATCCTAAACAATATAGCTTTGGATCGCAAAGCCGAAGCCTGCCTGCTTTTCCTCAATGCAATGAACAAGTTGGTCGGCGCCTGACGATCTGGCCCGCGGCTTGCTCATTCGATCTCGCAACACGAGGTCATCAGCATGAAAGCCGCAGCCGTCACCTGGCATCCGAACGCGCCCAAGCCGCTCGCGCTGGTGCTGGGCACCAACGAGATCGCCTCCGCGATCGCGGCCAAGCTCAACCAGGCGTGCTTCGCGCTCGTCCTTTGTCACGACGCCTTTCCGCCGGTGATCCGACGCGGCATGGCCTTTCACGACGTCCTGTATGGTGAGACGTGCGACATCGACGGCGTGATCGGCTGCCGGGCCGAGGGCATCGCGGACGTCGTGCGCATTCATCGCGAGCCAGGCCGGGTCGCCGTCACCGGGATGCATCTCACCGACATCATCGCGTTCCGCTATCCCGCAGTCATCGTCGATGCACGGATGCAGAAGCATCTGGCGACGCCGGATCTGCGCGGCGTCGCCGGCATCGCCGTCGGCATTGGGCCGCGCTTTGCGGTCGGGCACAATTGCGACATCGCGGTCGAGACACATCCTTGCGAGACCGGCGCGATCGTGGCGCACGGCACGACGCGCGATGCGGACGGCAAGGCACGCGATCTCGGCGGCGCAGGCCGCGAGCGCTTCGTCTATTCCGATCAGGACGCCGTCTGGCATACGCCGCTCGACATCGGCACCCGCGTCTACAAAGGACTGCAGCTCGGATCGCTCGGCGGCACGCCGGTGCTGGCGCCGCTCGATGGCGCACTGCGCGGCATCGCGCGCGACGGTCTGCGCGTGCCGGCCAACGTCAAGCTGCTGGAGATCGATCCGCGCGGCCGCCACGCCGCATGGACCGGCATGGACGACCGCGGGCGATCGATCGCCGCGAGCGTCGTCTCGGCTGTCCAAGAGATCATGCGAACCGGTCGGAAGGCGGGCCGCGTCTCCGCCAATGCGTGAGGAGGACTGCCATGGGTGTCGCTGAGGTCGGGACATGTCAGATCGTGGCGCTGCAGGGCGCCGCGTCCACCGTCATCCAGGAGCTGCTCGACGAACTCGCCACGCGGCTCGCAGGCGTGGGGCTGCGCGTCTCCGGCGTGATCGAGAGCAGCGTCGACAAGACCAGGCCGTGCAAGGCCATGATGCTGCGCAGCCTCGACGACAACCGCATGTTCTCGATCTCGCAGGATCTCGGCCCGGGATCGCAGGCCTGCAACCTCGATCCCGAAGGATTGGTGCTGGCCTGCGCCGCCGTGCAGCAGTCGATCGCGCGTGGCACGGATGTCGTGATCCTCAGCAAGTTCGGCAAGCAGGAGGCGGCGGGAGGTGGCCTCGCCGACGCCTTCGGCTCGGCGATGTCAGCCGGGCTTCCGATCATCACGGCGGTATCGCCTGCGATGATGGAGGCGTGGACGCGCTTCGCCGGCGTGTTCGCCGAATGCGTCCCGGTCGAAGTCGCGCGCCGTGCCGGCTGGATCGAAGCGTGGTCCGGCCGCATGGTGACAGCGCAGAGCCCGCGTGACATGATCGGCTCACAACGCGAGCGGATCGGAATAGGATGAAGCGCGAAGCTCAGATCGCATTGACCATCACTTTCGGCAACGGCGGAAGTCTGTCGCCCGAGGATCTGCTGCTGATCGACTTCATCCGCCGGGAGCGCTCGATCCTGGGCGCCGCGCGCGCGAGCGGCATCTCCTACCGCAAATGCTGGCTGATGGTCGATGCGCTCAACCGCACCTTCGAGACGCCGGTGTTCGAGACCCATCCCGGCCGCCGCGGCGGCGGCGCCGAGATCACGCCGTTCGGCGAGCGGCTGATCGCGCTGTATCGCTCGATGGAGCGGCGCACCCGCACGGCCACCGCTGCGGCGCTCGTCGAGCTGCAGAAAGCTACCGATCCCCGCTATCAGAAGCGGGCCAGCGGCGCGGCCGAGGCAGCTCCGAAGGCCGAACCGCGCCGGGTCCGATCGCGACGCTCTTGATCATCGCCCAGGCCGACAGATCCGGCTCCAACGCCAGCCGCTCGACCGATTCCAAGGTCACGAGCGCGTGGAGCCTGGTCGCACCGAGATCGAACGTCACGCGCACATAGGGCGGATCGAGCGGCAGGATCTCCTCGATCCGGCCCGGCAGCCGGTTGGTGATCGACACATCCATCGGCCGCGACAGCGCGATCGAGACGTCGCGGGCCTCGATGGTCACGGAGACGCCGGCGTCAAGAGCCGCATCGACCATCGGCACGCGCAGCTCGCCGTCGGCGAAGAACAATGTCGACATGCCGTATTGCGGATCATGGCGCAGCACGCGCGCCGGCACCGTCGTGCTGAGAACGATGGACGAGGCTGAAGACGATGCAGACGAGCCGGTCATCGCGCGGCAGCCTCCACAGCCTCAGGGCCGGTCGTGATCGTACAGGACGCGCACGCGGATCGTGCCCTCCACCGCGCGCAGCTCCGACAGCAGCGCCTCGCCCTCACCGCCGACCACGTCGGTCTCGAGCACGACATAGCCGACCTCGGGATCGGTCTGCAGATATTGCGCAAGGATGTTGATGTTGTGCCGCGACACCGCATCGTTGACCTGGCGCAGCACGCCCGGCACGTTCCGATGGACATGGATGAAGCGCGTGCCGGTCGGGCGTGCCGGCAACTGCACCTGCGGGAAGTTCACGGCGCCGAAGGTCGAGCCGACATCGGAATAGTCGATCAGCTTGCGCGCAACCTCGCCACCGATGCGGTCCTGCGCCTCCTCGGTGGAGCCGCCGACATGCGGGGTCAGGATCACGTTGGGCAGGCCCTGCAGCGGCGAGACGAACGGATCGGCATTCGAGGCCGGCTCGACCGGAAACACGTCGACGGCAGCACCTGAGAGCTTGCCCTCGCGCAACGCGCTGGCCAGCGCCTCGATGTCGACTACCGTGCCGCGCGAATTGTTGATCAGATAGGCGCCGTCCTTCATGTGACGGATCTGGCGCTCGCCGATCATGTTGGCGGTCGCCGGCGTCTCCGGGACATGCAGCGACACGACGTCGCTGATCGCCAGGAGCTCGTCGAGGCTCTCGACCGGCTCGGTGTTGCCGTGGCGGAGCTTGTCGGTGAGATCGAAGAAGATCACCCGCATGCCCATGGCCTCGGCGAGGTTCGACAGCTGCGAGCCGATGTTGCCGTAGCCGACAATGCCGAGCGTCTTTCCGCGCACCTCTCGGCTGCCATTGGCGGACTTGTCCCAGCCGCCCGCATGCGCCGACACCGAGCGCGGGAAGATGCGGCGCATCAGCATCACGACCTCGGCGATCGTCAGCTCGGCGACGCTGCGGGTGTTCGAATAGGGCGCATTGAACACGGGGATGCCGAGCCGCTTCGCGGCATCGAGATCAACCTGGTTGGTGCCGACGGAGAAACAGCCGACCACCATCAGCCGGTCGGCGGCCTGCAGCACTTCCTCGGTCAGATGCGTGCGCGAGCGAATGCCAAGCATGTGCACGCCCGACAGCATACGTTTCAACTCCGCCGAACCGAGCGCCTTCGGCAGCCGTTCGATTTCCGTATAGCCGTTGGCCTCGAACATGCGGACGGCCGAGTCGTTCACGCCCTCGAGGAGCAGAACGCGGATCTTTTGCTTGGGCAGCGATAGCGGCATGGGCCTGGCCTGATTCAGTCGTGGAGGTGGCGTAGTGTAGCGGTTGTTACAGTCGCGATGCGTTGAAACTTGGTGAATGCGACGCGGCAGGGTGGCTTTCTGTCGCTTTCTCAGGGTCTTGTCCACTCCGTCGCGGCCTTTTGACCGGCGATGCAAAATCAGCGCCTGGCATACCTGCCGCGCTGCACGGTCCGCACTGCAACAACCGCAGATCGTTGTTTTGGCTGCTGACAAACCATGCGAGCAGAGCTAGCCTTTCCTCCAATCACAAAATCATCGGGAGGTCAGCATGTCAGACGGGATTGTCGAGACACGCGCGTCGGAGGCGTCGGGCGGTGAAACGCAGACGGTCGATGTCGCCGTCGTGGGGGCCGGATTTGCAGGGCTTTACCTGCTGCACCGTCTGCGCAAGGCGGGCTTCTCGACCGTCGCTCTGGATACGGCCAACGACGTCGGCGGCACCTGGTACTGGAACCGCTATCCCGGCGCGCGCTGCGACATCCAGACCGTCGACTACAGCTACACCTTCGATCCCGAGCTCGAAAAGGCCTGGCAGTGGTCGGAGAAATACGCCACCCAGCCGGAGATACTGCGCTATCTCGGCTTCGTCGCCGATCGCTACGATCTGCGCCGCGACATCCGCTTCGGCACCCGCGTGCTCGGCGCCGCCTGGGATGAGGCCAGGGAGCGCTGGCTGCTGACGACCGACCACGGCCCTGCCGTGTCCTGCCGCCACTACATCATGGCGACCGGCTGCCTGTCGCAGCCGAAGCCGCCGGAGATCGACGGCGTGCACGACTTCAAGGGCGAGATCTACTTCACCAGCCGCTGGCCGCATGATGGCGTGGACCTCCGTGGCAAGCGCGTGGCCGTGATCGGCACCGGCTCGTCCGGCATCCAGTCGATCCCGATCATCGCCGAGCAGGCCGCGCAGCTCACGGTGTTCCAGCGCACGCCGAATTTCGCGCTGCCGGCGCACAACGGTCCGCTCCCGGCCGATCGCGCCGCGCAGCTCGCGGAGGATCGCAAGGGGCTGCGCGAGCAGGCACGCTGGTCGATGACCGGCGTGCCGATCCCGCCGGCCACCGAGTTCAGCTGGGCGCTGAGCGAGGCCGAGCGCCGCGAGCGCTTCGAGAAGATGTGGGCCTCCGGCGATCTCGTCGGCATGCTGACGCAGCTCTGGGCCGACCAGGGCGTCGATGCCGACGGCAACGCGCTGCTCGCCGATCTCATCCGCGAGAAGATCCGCGAGATCGTCAAGGATCCCGAGACGGCCGAGGCGCTCACGCCGCACGATCACCCGTTCGGCGCCAAGCGTCCATGTCTGGACACGAACTACTACGCGACGTTCAACCGTCCGAACGTGACGCTGGTGAACCTGCGCAAGGAGCCGATCGCATCCATCACATCCAATGGCATCAAGACCGACAAGCGCAGCTTCGACATCGACGTCATCGTGTTCGCGACCGGCTTCGATGCCATGACCGGCGCGATCCGCGCGGTGCATCCGATCAAGGGCCGTGGCGGCAAGTCGCTCGACGACAGCTGGGCTGATGGCCCGGAGAGCTATCTTGGATTGACGGTCGCCGGCTTCCCCAACCTGTTCCTGATCACCGGTCCCGGTAGTCCATCGGTGCTGTCGAACATGGCGGTGTCGATCGAGCAGCACGTCGACTTCGTGGTCGATCGTCTCGCCGCGATGCGCGACGCCGGCTTCACCACCATCGAGCCGACCGAGACCGCGCAGGCCGGCTGGATGCGCCACATGGCGGACTGCTCGACGGTCACGCTGCACCGGCTCGCCAACACCTGGTACACAGGCGCCAACGTGCCGGGCAAGCCGCAGACGCTGATGCCATACACCGGCGGCGTCGGGCCCTATCGCGGCATCTGCAACGAGGTCGTCAGCCGCGGCATGCTCGGCTTCAAGCTCACGGGCCCGAACGGTGCGAGCCAGTGCAACGACGGCGAGATCGTGAAGCTGCAGCCGGATGTGCGGCTGGTGCTGAACATGCTCACCGAGATGAACCTGCCGCCGATCGAATCGATGGGCGCGCAAGGCGCACGCGACTTCGTCGCCGAATTCAACAAGGCCCGACCGCCGGGCCGCCCCGTGGGCGAGGTCAAGGACGGCACTCTGCAAGGCGCCGAGGGCCCTCTTGCCTACCGCCTCTACCGTCCGGCCACGCCCGGGCCGCATCCGATCGTCGTGTATTTCCATGGCGGCGGCTGGGTGCTCGGCGACGAGCAGTCGGACGATCCGTTCTGCCGCGACATGTGCCGCCGCTCCAACATGATCTTCGTCAGCGTGAACTACCGCCACGCGCCCGAGCACCGCTTCCCGGCGGCGGCCGAGGACGGCTATGCAGCGGCGCGCTGGGTCGCCGAGCACGCCGCCGAGCTCGGCGGACGCGACGGACCGGTGCTGGTGGCCGGCTGGAGCGCCGGCGGCAACATCGCAGCCGTCACCTGCCAGCTCGCTCGGGATCGCGGCGGGCCTGCGATCGGCGGTCAGCTGCTGGTGTGCCCGGTCACCGACTGCAGCTTCGATCGTCCCTCCTACACCGATAATGCGGCCGGCTACTTCCTGACGCGCGGCCTGATGTACTGGTTCTGGGACATCTACTGCTCGCCGGCGGATCGCACCGATCCGCGCGCGTCGCCGTTGCGGGGCAAGCTGCAGGGCCTGCCGCCGGCCTACATCGTCACCTGCGAGTTCGATCCGCTGCGCGACGAGGGTGTCGCCTATGCGGAAGCGCTCGCCGCCGCCGGCGTGCCGGTCGGGCAACTCAAGGCCCACGGCCACTTCCACTCGTCGTTCACGATGGTCGACGTCGTCATCACCGGCGTCGGCGGCCGCATGCAGATGGCGGAGGCGCTGCAGGCGTTCACGCAGTCTGCGGAGGAAGGCGAATCGCCCGAGATCAACGCCGCCGCGAGCTGACCAGCGGAGGCCGCCGCCGAGCGTTGTCGCAACGACCCGCAGCTTTGCGGGCCGTTGCCGTGACGCGCAGCTTGCGCCGGATCGTCCACGCCGTCACCGAGACAACGAGCCAGCCGGTCGTTGCGGTGACGAAGGCGGTCGCGACGCTCGTCCGACAACATCACGAGACCGTCATGGAGTGTGGACGCACTCAGCTCGCCGCTGCGATGGCCTCGTCATAGGCACGAACCGAAGCGGCCGCGGTCTGCCGTACATCGCTCGCGCTCATGCCCGGCTTGTACAGGCTCGAGCCCAGTCCGAAGGCCCGCACGCCGACTGCAGCATAGGAGGCGAGATTGCTGTCCGACACGCCGCCGACGGCGCCGACCACGACGCCCTTCGGCAGGACGGCAAGCTGCGCGGCAATTCCCGACGGACCGAGCACTGAGGCAGGAAAAAATTTCAGGGCCGAGGCGCCGCAACGCAGCGCGAGAAACGCTTCGCTCGGCGTGAACACCCCGGGCATGGTCACCATGTCATAGGCCTGCGCGGTCGCCAGCACTTCGACGTCGACGTTGGGGCTGACCATCAGACGCCCGCCGGCCTCCGCGACCCGCACGCAATCTGCGGCATTGACGACCGTCCCTGCACCGATCAGGCAGTGCTTGCCGAACCGGGCGGCGAGACGCTCGATCGAGGCGAACGGTTCCGGCGAGTTGAGCGGAACCTCGATCAGCTCGAAACCGGCTTCGATCAGGACATCGACGACGGCCTCGGACTCGTCGGGTTTGATGCCGCGCAGGATCGCGACGAGCGACCGCTTGACGTGCGGCCAGGCAACGGACTTTGTCATGGTCGGAAACGCGCTCCCCAGATCTGCCGCGCGGCCTTGACCAGGCCGCGCCGGGACGCCTGCTCGGCATCACATTCGTTCACGTCGAAATCAGCAGCTGCCAGCGCCGCGCAGTAGAGACGGCCGAGCCGGCCCGCTCCGATCAACCGCAGCGGAAGCTCGGCGCCGAACCGCACCCGCGCGTCGGCGATCTCGCTGCCGATCAGAAGCCCGGAGAGCCTCGCAGCCCCGTCGGACCGCTGCTCGAAATTGAGGAGCTGGGCTGCGCGGAGCCGGAACAGCGCATTGGTCAGTGCCGTCGGCGCGGCAAGCGCCGCCGCAAGGCTCTCGCGGAATGCCGCGTCGTGCGCGACGGTCGAGGCTTCCGGCTCGACGGCGTGCATCAAAATGCTATGCTGAGAGACGACAGCGAACAGCTCGCCAGTCATGTAGGTGGCAAAATCGATCACAGCGCCGGCATCGATCCGGATCCATTTGCTGTGCGTGCCCGGAATACAGACGATCCCGGTGAAGTCAGGCTCGGTGACGCCGAGCAGCTGGGTTTCCTCGCCGCGCATCACGTCCGGCTGATCTGCACGGGCCTGCGCCAGCCCCGGCAGAATCCTGACGTCGCCCTCGGTGTCGACGCCGATCGCGCCGGCGTGCAACGCCTCCAGCCGGGTCGGCGTGTGCAGATACGGCGCCTCGACCCAGCCTTGCCGGGCGCCGGCCATGCCGCAGATCAGCACCGGAACATCGGCCGGCGCGCCGAGTTGCGCCAGATGATCGCGCAGCACCGGCGCAAAGCCCGATGTCGCGCAATGCAGCATGCCCTCGCCACCACGGCTCTCCGCCTGCTCCGTGCCGTCTCCTGCCATTAGCCAGGCACGGAAACTGGAGGTGCCCCAGTCGACGGCGACAAAGGCCGGCGTTGCTGACGAATCGACGGCGGTCACGTCCTGCTCCCGAACAGTTCGACATCTGGCAATGACATGCCCAGCTGGCCGCGCAAACAACAAATTGCATCGTGCACGATTATGCACGTTGTTATTCTTGTTCCTGCCTGATATGAGGAGGCATGTCAGACCTTCCACTGGCGCGTCGCGACCAGATCGCCGGCCGCCTCGCTACAGGGCACGCGGTCATCGCGGCCGCCCTGGCCCATGAATTCGGCGTCTCCGAGGATGCGATCCGGCGCGATCTTCGCGCGCTTGCCGCCGAAGGACGCTGCCGCCGGGTGTACGGCGGCGCATTGCCGATCGCCGGCGGCATGACCCCGATGGCGGCGCGGATCGGGCAGGATCGCGAACGCAAGCTGGCGCTCGCCCGGACAGCCGCCCGCGGCATCGCGCGTGGCGAATTTCTTTTCCTCGATAGTGGCAGCACCAACCTCGCGCTCGCTGAGGTCCTGCCCGATGATTTCGATCTCACCGTCGCAACGAACGCCATCGACATTGCCGCAACCGTGCTGCATCGGCAGGACCTGCAACTGATCATGATCGGCGGCTCCGTTCACCCCGCAGTCGGCGGCTGTGTCGACGCCGACGCCCTCATGCAGATGCAGCGCTTGAACATCGACCGCTGCTTCATCGGCGCCTGCGCCGTGTCGGCGCAAGGCGGCATCAGCGCGATTGATCCGACCGACGCAGCGTTCAAGCGGACGCTGCTGTCGCTGAGCCGCGTCAGCGTCGCAATGGTCACCAACGAGAAGCTCGAGACCCGAGCGCCTCACCGTGTCGCCGGCGCCAAGACGATCAGCCAGCTCACCGTCGAGCATGATGCGCCGGCGGCTCGACTTGCCCTGCTCAAACGGGCGGGAGCGACCATCGTGACGGCCGCTCCGCCGGTGTGACAGCGCCTTTCAGAAAGTCAGGAATCTTCCAAATGAGTTCTGATCACAGCGCGGCGCGGCTCGCGACCCGCCTGGCCTTTTTCGTCGCCGGCTTCGGCATCGCCTGCTGGGCACCGCTGGTGCCGTTTGCCAAGCAGCGGCTCGGCGTCGACGATGCGACGCTCGGCCTGCTGCTGCTCTCGCTCGGCGTGGGCTCGGTCGCATCGATGCTGGCCGCCGGACTGCTGAGCGCCCGCTATGGCAGCAAGCCGGTCGTCGTCGTCAGCGGCATCGCTCTCGCGCTGTTCCTGCCGCTGCTGGCGATCGCCGCAACGCCAGCGACGCTTGCGCTCGCATTGTTCGCCTTCGGAGCGGCGCTGGGCTCGCTCGACGTCGCCGTGAACATCCAGGCGATCGACGTCGAGCGGCTGAGCGAGCGTCCGCTGATGTCGGGTTTCCATGCCCAGTTCAGCATCGGCGGCTTCGCGGGCTCCGGCGTCATGACCGCGCTGCTTGCGTTCGACGTCGCGCCGCTGCTCGGCACGCTGGCCTGCTGCGCACTCGCCTTGGCCGCGATGATCGTCGCTGCCCCACGACTGATGGCGAGCAAGCCCGCGCAAACGGGGCCTCTGCTCGTGCTTCCCCATGGCGCGGTGCTGCTGCTGGCAGCGCTCGCGGCGATCATGTTCCTGGTCGAAGGCGCGATGCTCGACTGGAGCGCGCTGCTGCTCGCCGGTTCCGGGCGCCTGCCGGCCGCACAGGCCGGACTGGGCTACATCATGTTCTCGATCGCAATGACCGCCGGGCGCCTCGTCGGGGATGCCGTGGTTGCCCGGATCGGTGATCGCGCAACGCTGCTGGGGGGCAGCGCGATCGCGATCGCCGGCTTCGTCCTGCTGCTCACGGCTCCCTTGGTTGCTGCTGCCATGGCGGGCTTTGCGCTGATCGGCCTCGGCGCGTCGAACCTCGTCCCGGTGCTGTTCCGCCGGGCCGGGGCGCAGACCGCGATGCCGGTCGGGCTGGCCGTCGCTGCCGTCACCACCGCAGGCTACTCCGGCGTGCTGCTCGGACCGGCCGGCATCGGGTTCGTCGCCGCGGCCACGAGCCTCCCGGCCGCGTTCTGGATGTTGGCCGCGCTGCTGGTGATCGTACTCTTGAGCGCACCGCTGGCCGCGCGGACACCGCCCTAGGAGCGCTGTGCGCGGCTCAGGCTCCAGCATCTCATGGCTCGACCATTCGCCTGCACGAAACGGCGACGTCTGACCGCTGAGCCGCCAATCTCACGCCGAAGCCGAACCATCTTGCAGCAGGCTCTCACGCATTTCCTGATAGCGGGCGCCGGTCTGCGGCTTGACGAACAGCGCCGCGACGATCGGATGCCGCGCCCTCAGCTCGCTTTCGATCGCCACGACGGCCCGCTCGATGTCGTCGGCGCGCTGATCGTCCGCAAACTCGATGCTCAGCGCGACGACGACCTGCTGCGGCGACAGCTGCACCGTGAGCAGCCCGTTGGCCGACTTGACGCTTTGCCTCCTGCGCGCGATGTCGAGGATCGAACGCGCCAGCTCGGGATCCGCGGGCTCGCCGATCAGGAGGCTCTTGCTCTCCCGCGCGAGCACCATCGAGGTCACCGCAAGCAGCACGCCGATCAGGATGGACCCGATGCCGTCCCATGCCGGCTGATCGAAGGCGACGGCCGCGGCCATGGCAGCAGCAGCGATGACGATGCCGATCAGGGCCGCGGTGTCTTCGAACACGACCATGAAGGCCGGCGGGTCCTTGCTGCGCCTGAATGCCTCGAGGTAGGAGAGACCCGGGGCCGCCGCACGAAAGCGTCGCACCGCCACCCACCAGGACCCAGCCTCGAAGACGAATGAGAGCGCGAGCACGATGTAGTTCACCGTCGGGTCTTCGATCGGCAGCGGATGCATCAGATGCGCGACGCCTTCGTACAGCGAGACGCCGGCGCCGAGCGCGAACAAGAGCAGCGCAACGATGAAGCTCCAGAAGTAGAGCTCACGACCATGCCCGAGCGGATGCCGTCGGTCGGGCGGACGGCTCGCGCGATGAAAGCCGTAGAGCAGCAGGAGCTCGTTCGAGGTGTCGACGACGGAGTGGATCGCCTCGCTCATCATGGCCGAGCTGCCGGTCCAGATCGCCGCGGCGATCTTGGTGCAGGCCACGAGCAGATTGCCGGCAAGCGCCGCATAGACGGCCACCCTGGAATCCGCGTTTGCCGCCATGTCGCCTGCCCGCTCTCTCCGCACTCGTGCGCCGGGAAACGCGAGCCGCGGGCCATCAGTTCCCGCGGTTGCGGACGTCTCCGCGCCGGCGCAGGATCCCCCGACCCGCAACGGAGCAGAGTGGCGATGGGACCGGCAGATCAGGCAAGAGACGGACAGAGGCAGGCCGACGCACAAGACCGGGACGCACATTTCCTGCGCCACAGCTTCGCCATCGCGCGCCGTGCGACGTCCAACGGCAATCATCCGTTCGGAGCGGTGCTCATCGCGGCCGACGGCCGCGTTCTGATCGAGGCCGAGAACGGCTATATGCCGGCACATGACGCCACCGCGCATGCCGAGCGGCTGGCCGCGACCCAGGCCTGCATTTCGATTGCGCCCGAAATCAGAGCGGCTGCCACGCTGTATTCGTCGGCCGAGCCATGCGCGATGTGCGCGGGCGCGATCTACTGGGCGGGCATCGGACGCGTGGTCTATGGGCTGAGCGAACGGCGGCTGCGCGACCTCACCGGCAACCATCCGGAGAACCCGACCCTCGACCTGCCCTGCCGCGACGTGTTCGCGAGCGGCCAGCGTGCGACCGAAGTCGTCGGCCCCCTGCTGGAGGACGAAGCCGCGACGCTGCATGAGGGAGCCTGGGACAAATGAAGCAGGCGCCGCGACCGGAGGCGCGGCGCCTGCTTGCGTGGCTCGGTCGATATCAGAACTTCACGGTCACGCCTGAATACAGCGACGACTCGGTGCAGGCGCCCGTGGCGACGCGGGTGCCGCCGACGCCGGCGACGGAACAGCCGACCGCGTTGTTGTGGTCGAGGCCGAACTTGTTCTGCCAGTAGCGATAGGCCACCCAGACGTCGATCATGTGGCTCTGCTTCTCGCCCCACATCGCCTTCGACGCGTCGAAGGTCAGGCGGATCGGCTCGGAGTTGAACTCGACCTTCGTCGGATAGACGCCGTTCGCGACGCTCGCCGGGAGCGGCTCGGTGTCGGTGCCCTTCTTGCCGTACCAGCCGGCGCGGCCCGAGATCGAGAAGAACTGCATGCTCTCGGGCAGGAAACCGAGATCCATGTAGTAGTTGGTCTCGACCGCCCAGGTCGGCTTGAACGAGGTATTGCCGTCAGTAATGCAGGGGTTCGACCAGCCGGCGCCGCATTGCGAGAACGAGTTGTGGTTGGCGAACTCCCAATACATCAGGGGAGCGACGTTGAAATAGCCCTTGTAGGGCAGGTTGAACGCGAACTGCAGGCCGGCCACCACGTCGCGCTTGGCGGCGCCGAAATAGCGATTCTCCGTGTTGGCATCCATGCCCACCTCGAACGAGATGTTCTGCAGCGGGCCCATGGTGAAGGCCTTGGTGTTGAAGATCTGATTCCAGCCGAAGGTCGAGCGGAACAGGCCGTAGATCTCGGTCGCGCCGGCGCAGCTCGCCGGCGTGAACGCGAAGCCGGCGTTGGGCGAGACGATGCCGCCGGTCTGCGTGCACGGCCCGGCGGGGTCGTTGTGGTCCGACTTGAACAGCGAGATCGTGAAGAAGTTGGTGCCGTAGCCCCAGACGTCAAAATGGGTGAACGAGTAGACCTGCTTGGCGGTCTTGGCATTGAATGTGCCGTTGCCGTTCACGCTCCATGCACCAGGCTGGCTGGCATCGAAGATGTAGGAGTAGCTGACGCGATTGTCGACGACGAGGAAGAACGGCACCTCGGCCGGAGCCTTTTTCGCGACCGCCTTGGCGGGCAGATCAGCGGCCCCAGCGACACCGACTGACGTCAGTGCGACCGCGCCCAGCGCGACGGCCGCCGCGATTATTTGACGAAACGACATTCCGAACACCCCCAGTTGACAAGCGCAGATTCCCGACTTGCATGCACAGTTGCGCCGTTCCACCGGCCGGAGAAGCCTCAACTTTCTCCAGGACTTGCCCGCAGTTTGATCAAGGTTATGCCGTATTGCGGCGTCGACGGTGGCGGTCGCGGGCGCGACCATGGGACGATTGGCCGCGGCCGCGACGCTCCCGGATCACGATCTTGCTGCTTCACATTGCTGAAGTTTTTCCGAAAAGCACCGCCTGGCCTCTCGCACGATTTCGCGATCACCCGTGAGCGCAAGCGCGCCATTGGACGCGCATTGCATGACGCTGCTCATCCAACGTGCAGCCTGCTGCGACCGGATCGATTTCCCGGCCAGTGTCGCAGAAGTGCCACAGAACGTCATGGGGCGCTGCGCTCGACTCGATTGCGGCCTGCGATGCCTGCAACCGACGGCGCGCTGCATTCGCCGGTCTCCGCGGATGAACCGTTGGACAAGAGTTGGGCAAAGGATGGCGCTTTTCGCCTCTTACGCGCCGCGGCAAATTAGATCACAATTGAGGCAGCTTCATTCCCCCTGCCCCATGACGCAGCAAATGCCTGACCCAGCGCCGGTCGATCCGAAATCTACGCCTCCGCTCCTGCAGACGGTCGGATTGACCAAGCGCTATGGCGACTTCGTTGCCAACGACAAGATCGACATCGAGATCCGGCCACGCGAGATTCACGCCCTGCTCGGCGAGAACGGTGCGGGGAAATCGACCCTGGTGAAGACGATCTATGGACTGGTGCAGCCGAGCGCCGGCGAGTTGCGCTGGCAGGGTGAGCCGGTCCAGCTGTCCGGCCCGGCCAAAGCGCGATCCCTCGGCATCGGCATGGTGTTTCAGCATTTCTCTCTGTTCGACAACCTCACCGTGGCCGAGAACGTGGCGCTCGGGCTCGACGGCAAGGAGCCGTTCAAGGCCATGTCGGCGCGGCTCGCGGATGTCGCGCGCGATTATGGCCTGCCGCTGGATCCGAAGCGCGAGGTATGGCAATTGTCGGTCGGCGAGCGGCAGCGCATCGAGATCGTGCGCGCGCTGATGCAGAATCCGAAATTCCTGATCCTGGACGAGCCCACCGCCGTGCTGACGCCGCAGGAGGCCGACCAACTGTTCGTCGTCCTGGAGCGCCTGAAAGCGGAAGGCCGCGCTGTTCTCTACATCAGCCACAAGCTGGAAGAGGTGAAGCGGCTGTGCGACACCGCCACCATCCTTCGCGGCGGCAGGAAGGTCGCGACCTGCAATCCGAAGCTGGAGACGGCTGCCTCGCTGGCCCGCATGATGGTGGGCACCGAGATCAAGGAGGTGAAGCCGCCGGCCGAGCGGCACACCACCGTGCCGCGTCTGGTCGTCAATGATCTCACCCTCGCCCCGGGCGAGCTGCATGGCGTGGCTCTCAAGAACATTTCCTTCGAGCTGAAGGGCGGAGAGATCCTCGGCATCGCCGGTGTCGCCGGCAACGGCCAGGACGAGCTGTTTGCTGCGCTGTCCGGCGAACGCCTCGTCAAGGAGCCCGGCACGATCATCATCGACGGCCTCGCCTGCGGGAATCTCTCGATCACCCAACGGCGCAAGATGGGCGCGGCGTTCGTGCCGGAGGAGCGGCTGGGGCACGGCACCGCGCCGCGGATGCGGCTGTCCGAGAACGCGCTGCTGACCGGACACGCCGCGAGCGACATGGTCCGGCACGGCTTCATCAACGCGGCCGCGACGTTGCGGACGGTCGATCTGACGACCGAGACATTCGACGTCCGCAAGGCCAAGCGGGATCCGGAAGCGGCGAGCCTGTCCGGCGGCAACCTGCAGAAGTTCGTCGTCGGCCGCGAGATCCTGCGCACGCCGGCGGTGCTGGTCGTCAACCAGCCGACCTGGGGCGTCGACGCCGGCGCCGCCGCGATCATCCGCCAGGCGCTGATCGATCTCGCCAGCGCCGGCGCTGCCGTCCTCGTCACCAGCCAGGACCTCGACGAACTGATCGAGATCGCCGACCGCATCGCGGTGATGTTTCATGGACACTTGTCGGAGGCGCTGCCGCGCGCCGAGGCCACGCGGGAGAGGCTCGGCCTGTTGATGGGCGGCGCCAGCCTCGAGAAGGAGGCGGCGCATGCAGCTCGTGCTTGAGAAGCGCGCCGAGCGTTCGCGCACCATCGCGCTGGTTTCGCCGCTGATCGCGATCGGACTGACACTCGTCACGATGAGCGTGCTGTTCGCCGTGCTCGGCAAGAACCCGATCACCGCGCTCGGCGTCTACTTCGTCGCGCCGCTCACCGACGGCTATTCGCTGCAGGAGATCGCGGTGAAAGCGACGCCATTGGTGATGATCGCGATCGGTCTGTCGCTGTGCTACCTCGCCAACGCCTGGAACATCGGCGCCGAAGGCCAGTTCCTGATCGGCGCCGTTGCCGGCAGCTGGATCGCGGTCAAGACGCAAGGCACCGAGGCCGGACATTGGGTGCTGCCGGCGATGCTGGTCGCAGGCGCCGCAGCCGGCGCCCTCTACGCGCTGATCCCGGCGCTGTGCCGCGTCAAGTTCGGCGCCAGCGAGATCCTCACAAGCCTGATGCTGGTCTATGTCGCCGATCTCCTGCTCGACTATCTCGTCCGCGGCCCCTGGCGCGATCCCGCCGGCTTCAACTTCCCCACCACGGCGGAGTTCGACCCGGTCGCCACCGTGCCGGTGCTGATCGAGGGCGGACGCCTGCATCTCGGCAGCGTCATCGCGCTGCTCGTCGTTGCAGGCGCCTTCGTGCTGCTCGAGCGCACCATCAAGGGGTTCGAGATCCGCGTCGTCGGCGCGGCCCCCCGCGCGGCACGCTTCGGCGGCTTCAACGCCAACCAGCTCATCCTCCTGACATTCGCGGTGTCCGGCGCATTGGCCGGTCTCGCAGGGATCATCGAGGTGGCGGGCCCCATCGGACATCTGCAACCAGGCATCTCGCCGGGCTATGGCTTCACCGCGATCATCGTGGCCTTCCTGGGGCGGCTCAATCCAGTTGGAATATTCATTGCAGGGCTCTTCCTCGCATTGACGTTCATTGGCGGCGAGCAGGCCCAGATCACGATGAAGATTCCACTCGATGTGACCAAGGTGTTCCAGGGCATCCTGCTGTTCTACGTGCTCGCCTGCGATTCCCTCATCCTCTACCGTTTCAAGCTCGTCTTCGCCGCGCGGCAGGTGCAAAGTGGTGCTGGTTGAAGCAATCATCCTGTCGGTGCTCGCCGCATCGACGCCGCTGCTGCTGGCGGCCACCGGTGAGCTGGTCACCGAGCGCTCGGGCGTGCTCAACCTCGGCGTCGAGGGCATGATGATCGTCGGCGCGGCCTGCGGCTTCGGCGGGGCCTGGCTGTCCGGCTCGATCGTCGTCGGCGCATTGTGCGGCATCGTCGCCGGCATGCTGATGTCGCTGATCTTCGCCTTCATGACCCTCGGCCTCGCCGTCAATCAGGTGGCCACGGGCCTCGCGCTGACCATCCTCGGCATCGGTCTGTCCGGCCTGATCGGCGCGCGCTTCGTCGGCGAGCGCATCGGCACCGCGCCGCACCTCTCCATTCCCGGTCTCAGCGACATTCCGCTGGTCGGCCGCATCCTGTTCGGCGAGGACGCGTTCGTCTATCTGTCGCTCGCGCTGATCATCGCCGTCTGGTGGTTCCTGTACCGCACCCGTGCCGGCCTGGTGCTGCGCGCCTGCGGCGACAACCATGTCTCCGCCCACGCGCTCGGCTATCCCGTGCTGCGCATCCGTTTGCTCGCGGTGCTGTTCGGCGGCGGCTGCGCCGGGCTCGCCGGCGCCTATCTGCCGCTGGCCTATACGCCTTTCTTCATTCCCGGCATGACCGCGGGACGCGGCTGGATCGCGCTGGCGCTGGTCGTGTTTGCATCCTGGCGACCGGGCCGCCTTGTCGTCGGCGCCTATCTGTTCGGCGCGGTGACGATCCTGCAGCTCCATGCGCAGGGTGCGGGCGTGGGCATCCCCTCGCAGTTCATGTCGGCGCTGCCCTATCTCGCCACGGTGATCGTGCTGGTGCTGCTGTCGCGCGCCCGCACCGGCGGCACCACTGCGCCGGCGGCGCTGGGGACGGTGTTCGTGCCGGATCGCTGAAGCAATCAACCGGAGCGCCAGCGATGGGGCGCGGCGCTCTGGCTCACGAGGTTTCCCCCCGATTGTTTGGAGACATGGACGATGATGAAAAGGCTTCTGGGGGCTGCCGCCGCGCTGGTGCTGGCGGGAAGCATCGCCGGCGTGGCGCACGCCGCCGACAAGCTGAAGGTCGGCTTCATCTATCTCGGACCGATCGGCGACCTCGGCTGGACCTATCAGCATGAGCTCGCGCGCCAGGCGCTGGTGAAGGAGCTCGGCGACAAGATCGAGACGACCTATCTGGAGAACGTACCGGAAGGCCCGGACGCCGAGCGCGCCATCGAGCAGTTGGTCCGCGCCGGCAACAAGCTGATCTTCACGACCTCGTTCGGCTACATGGATCCGACCCTGAAGGTCGCCAAGAAGTATCCCAACGTGCATTTCGAGCATGCCACGGGCTACAAGCGCGACAAGAACATGTCGACCTATTCGGCGCGCTGGTATCAGGGCCGCTACATCCAGGGCATCATCGCCGGCAAGATGTCGAAGGCAGGCGTGCTCGGCTATATCGGCTCGTTCCCGATCCCCGAGGTGATCTCGGGCATCAACGCCACGATCATCGGCGCGCAGACGGTGAATCCGAACATCAAGGTCAAGATCATCTGGGCCAACACCTGGTTCGACCCGGGCAAGGAAGCCGACGCCGCCAAGGCGCTGATCGACCAGGGCGCCGACATCATCATGCAGCACACCGACAGCCCGGCCGCCATGCAGATCGCGGCCGAGCGCGGCAAGCTCGCCTTCGGCCAGGACTCCGAGATGATCAAGTTCGGCCCCAAGGCGCAGCTCACCTCGATCCTCGACACCTGGGGCCCCTACTACATCGCGCGCGTCAAGGCCGAGCTCGACGGCACCTGGAAATCGGAGGACACCTGGGGCGGCCTCGATTCCAAGATGTTCGAGATGGCGCCCTATACCAACATGCCTGACGACGTGAAGAAGCTGGCCGAGGAGACGCAGGCCGCGATCACCGCCGGCAAGCTGCACCCGTTCAAGTGCCCCGTGCTCGGCCAGGATGGCAAGGAGATCGAGTGCAAGGGCGGCGACCATCTCGCCGATGGACAGATTCTCGGCATGAACTTCTACGTCAAGGGCGTCGACGACAAGGTGCCGGGCAAGTAGACGCAGTACACCGCTAGAACTCTCCCCCACAAGTCGGGGAGAGTTCTCGAGCGAATATTTTCCAACGCTGCGCGCTTCACCCTCCCCGCATGGCCCTGGCTGCCGCGCTGTGCCGATCGATCAGCCCGCCGACGTCCAGTCCCGGAATTGCGCCGTCGACCACGGTCCAACGGCCGCCGACCATGACGCGATCGGCGCGGTGCGCGCCGCATAGCACCAGCGCCGCGATCGGATCGCCTGCACCCGAGAAGCGCAGCTCGTCGAGCTTGAACAGCGCGAGGTCGGCGGCCTTGCCCAGCGCGATCTCGCCGAGCTCTGGCCGGCCGACGCAGGCGGCCGAGCCCTTGGTCGCCCAGCGCAGCGCATCCTTGTGGCTGATCCGGCCAACGCCATAGCGCGCCCGCTGCAGCAGGAATGCGGCACGAACCTCCTGCATCAGGTTGGAGCCGTCGTTCGACGCCGAGCCGTCGACGCCGAGGCCGATCCCGACGCCCGCCTCCTCCATCTCGCACACCGGACAGCAGCCGGAGGCAAGCAACTGGTTCGAGCAGGCGCAATGGCTGATCGTGGTCCTGGCCTTGCCGAGCCGCTTCATCTCCTCGGCATTGAAGAAGATGCCGTGCGCCAGCCAGGTGCGCGGGCCGAGCCAGCCGTTCTTCTCGAGATAGTCCAGCGGACGGCAGCCGAACATCTGCTCGCAGAAGCGGTTCTCATCCTCCGTCTCGGCGAGATGCGTGTGCAGCCGCACGTCGAGCTTATCGGCAAGCGCAGCGGTCTTCTGCATCAGCGATCCCGTCACCGAGAACGGCGAGCACGGCGCCAGCGCGATCTGCACCATCGCATCGGGTCCGCGCTCGTGATAGGTCGTGACCACGCGCGCGCTGTCGGCGAGGATCGTGTCCTCGTCCTGCACCACGCTGTCCGGTGGCAGTCCGCCGTCGCGCTCCGACAGGTTCATCGAGCCGCGGGTCAGCAGCACACGGATGCCGAGCCGCTTCGCCACCGCGACCTCGATGCCGACGGCATCTTCGAGCCCGGCGGGGAAAACGTAGTGATGATCGGTCGTGGTCGTGCAGCCCGACAGCATCAGTTCGGCCATCGCGACCGTGACCGCCGCATCCAACGCCTCCGGCGTCAGCTTCGCCCAGATCGGATAGAGCGCCTTGAGCCAGGGGAACAGCTCGCGGTCCATCGCAGCCGGCAGCGCGCGCGTCAGCGTCTGGTAGAAGTGATGGTGCGTGTTGATCAGACCAGGGATGACGACATGCGCGCTCGCATCATAGGCCACCGCGCCCGCAGTCGCCGGCTCGGCACCGGCAGGCACCAGCTCGACGATGCGACCGTCCTTGACGACGACACCGCGCGTGGCGCCCTCGGCGAGAATGGCGAGCGGGTCCTTGATCCAGATCGGCGTCGTGCTCATGGCTGCCTCGTCTCGGTGATTGGGCGCTTGCATGTGCCGGTAGCTTGCAAGCGGAAGGCCAGCGTCATCCTATTGCCAGTTGGCGCTGGTCTTGCAAGGATTCCACCCGCGACAGGCTGCGCCCACGAGCTGGCATCACCATGGACCTGAACACCATCACGGAGGTCGTGCGCCCGAGAACGCGGGCCGAACTGCCCGCCTGGCAGGCAGGCGACGCCTGGCTGGCCGGCGGCACGTGGCTGTTCTCGGAACCGCAGGCGCGCCTGTCGCGGCTGATCGATCTCAGCGATCTCGCCTGGACGCCTCTCGGCATCAGCGATCAGGGCCTGTGCATCGCCGCGACCTGCAGCGTCGCCGCGCTGGACGGGCTGTCCTGCCCGGCCGAGTGGGTCGCGGCGCCGTTGATCGATCAATGCTGCCGCGCGTTCCTGGCTTCGTTCAAGATCTGGAAGACGGCGACCGTCGGCGGCAATCTCTGCATGTCGCTGCCGGCCGGGCCGATGATCTCGCTGCTCGCCGCGCTCGAGGGCATTTGCTTGATATGGAAGAATGACGGAGGCGAGCAGCGCGTCCCCGTCGCCGATTTCGTCACCGGCAACAACAGCAACGTGCTCGCGCCCGGAGATCTGCTGCGGCAGATCGACATTCCGCTGGCTGCGCTGAAGCGCCGCGGCGCTTTCCGCCAGATCGCGCTGACGCCGGTCGGGCGCTCCGGCGCACTGCTGATCGGCACGTCGGGCCGCGACGGCGACCTGCTGCTCACCGTGACCGGATCGACCATCAAGCCGCAGCAACTGCGCTTTGCCAGCATGCCCGACGCGACCACGTTGCGCGCCGGCCTGCTCGTCGAAATTCCAGATGCGTCGTACCACGACGATGTTCATGGCAAGCCTGCCTGGCGCAAGGCGATGACCCTGCGCCTCGCTGAGGAGATTCGCGCCGAGCTCGCGGACTTCAGGCCATGAGCGTGATCGTCAATGGCAGGGAAGTCGACACCGCGCCGCGCGCCGGACAATGCCTGCGGACCCTTCTGCGCGACACCGGCCATTTCGGCGTCAAGAAGGGCTGCGACGCCGGCGACTGCGGTGCCTGCACCGTGCTGCTCGACGGCGAACCGGTGCATAGCTGCCTGATCCCCGCCTTTCGCGCCGAGGGCAAGGCGGTCACGACCGTGGAAGGTCTCGCCGCCGATGACGACCTGCATCCGATGCAGCAGGCCTTCCTCGATGCGCAGGCGTTCCAATGCGGCTTCTGCACCGCCGGCATGATCGTCACCTGTGCCTCGCTGAATCAGGCGCAGAAGAAGGATCTCGGCGCGGCGCTGAAGGGCAATCTGTGCCGCTGCACCGGCTATCGCGCCATCGAGGACGCGCTGCTCGGCCACGTTCACGTCGAGCAGGTCGCGGCCGGCGAAGCCTTCGGGCGCAGCCTGCCCGCCCCTGCCGGCCCCGACGTGGTGCGCGGCCGGGCGCGCTATACTTTCGATACCACGATCGACGGCCTGCTGCACGTCAAGCTCGCGCGCTCGCCGCACGCGCATGCGCGCATCGTCGGCATCGACAAGAGGGCCGCGCTGGCAGTACCTGGCGTGCATGCCGTGCTGACGCACGAGGATGCGCCGGCGACGCTGTTCTCGACCGCGCGCCATGAGCAGGCCTGGATGGATCCGGCGGACACCCGCGTGCTCGACGACGTCGTCCGCTTCATCGGCCAGAAGGTCGCGGCCGTCGTCGCCGAGACCGAGGCCGCGGCCGAAGAGGCCTGCCGGCGCCTCGTCGTCGACTACGAGATCCTGCCTGCCGTGGTCGATCCCGCTGACGCGATCACGCCCGGTGCGCCGATCATTCACGCCGGCCGCGGCAGCGAACATCGCATCGCCGACGTCGGCCGCAACATCGTCGCCGAGACCCACGGCGAGTTCGGCGACGTCGCCGCCGCGCTTGCGTCGGCCGCCGCGAGCTATGAAGGCACCTTCACCACGCAGCGCGTGCAGCACGCCGCTCTGGAAACCCATGGCGGGCTTGTCTGGCTCGACGACGACGGCGTGCTCACCGTCCGCTCCAGCACTCAGGTGCCGTTCCT
The DNA here is from genome assembly GCF_032489875.1 of Bradyrhizobium sp. SZCCHNR1015. Taxonomy (NCBI): domain Bacteria; kingdom Pseudomonadati; phylum Pseudomonadota; class Alphaproteobacteria; order Hyphomicrobiales; family Nitrobacteraceae; genus Bradyrhizobium; species Bradyrhizobium sp. SZCCHNR1015. The sequence goes on along the minus strand of NZ_JAUEYW010000012.1, from coordinate 81,493 downwards.
GACGAAGCGGGCGCTGTGCGAGATCTTCGACCTCAAGCCCGACAAGGTGCGCGTGTTCTGCGAGCGCGTCGGCGGCGGCTTCGGCGGCAAGCAGGAGATGTTCGTCGAGGATATCCTGGTGCTGGCGGCGCTGAAGACAAGGCGGCCGGTGAAGCTCGAATTCACCCGGGAGGAGCAGTTCATCGCCACCTCGACGCGGCATCCGATGCGCGTCACCGTCAAGGCCGGGGCCGACAAGGATGGCAAGCTGACGGCGCTGCAGCTCGACGTGCTCTCCAACACCGGCGCCTATGGCAATCACGCCGGGCCCGTGCTGTTCCATGCCTGCGCCGAGTCGATCTCGGTGTACAATTGTCCGAACAAGAAGGTCGACGGGATCGCCGTCTATACCAACACGGTGCCGGCCGGCGCCTATCGCGGCTACGGCCTGCCGCAAACCACCTTCGCGGTCGAAGCCGCGATCGACGAGCTTGCGCGGCAGCTCGGCATCGACGCGTTCGAGATGCGACGCCGCAACATCATCAGGCCCGGAGATCCCATGCTGGCGCCGCCGGCATCCGGGCATAGCGACGTGCTGTACGGCTCCTACGGGCTCGACCAGTGCCTCGATCTGGTCGAGCGCGCCATGGCCGAGGCCACGCCGACGCCGGAGCTGTCGGCCGAGTGGCTGAAGGGCGACGGCATCGCGCTGACGATGATCGACACCGTGCCGCCCGACGGCCACTGCGCCGACGCCGTGATCAGCCTGCGCGACGACGGCGGCTTCGTGCTCACCGTCGGCACCGCCGAGTTCGGCAACGGCACCAGCACGGTGCATCGCCAGATCGCCGCGGCCGTGCTCGGTACCACCGTCGATCGCATCAGCCTCAGACAGTCCGACACCGCCCATGGCGGCCACGACACGGGCGCCTATGGCTCGACCGGCACCTTCGTCGCGGGACGCGCGACCCAGGCGGCGGCGGAGGCGTTGGCCGAGACGATCAAGCGGTTCGCCTCCGACAGGTGGAACGTCGCTCCCGGCGCCTGCGTGATCGCCGATGATGCAATCACCTGTGGCGCACATCGTCTCGCTTTCGCCGAACTCGCCAAGGCCAGCGGCGCGCCGCTCACCACGAGCGGTAATTCGCAGGGCACGCCGCGCTCGGTCGCGTTCAACGTCCAGGGTTTTCGTGTCGCCGTGAACAAGGGGACCGGAGAGGTCAGGATCCTCAAGAGCGTCCAGGCCGCGGACGCCGGCCAGGTCGCCAACCCGATGCAGTGCCGCGGCCAGATCGAGGGCGGCGTGGCGCAAGCGCTCGGCGCCGCGCTGTACGAGGAGATCGTGATCGACGGCACCGGCCGCGTGATCAATCCGCGCTTCCGCGACTATCATCTGCCGTCCTATGCCGACGTTCCGCGCACCGAGGTGCTGTTTGCCGATACCCACGACACGATCGGCCCGCTGGGGGCGAAGTCGATGAGCGAGAGCCCGTACAATCCGGTCGCCGCCGCGCTCGGTAACGCGATCCGCGCCGCGACCGGCATCCGCTTCACGGCCGCGCCGTTCAAGCCGGACCGGCTGTTTCCGCAGTTGCAGGAAAAGTTCGGCGAATGAGGCGGTCTGGGGAAACGGCTGCGCTATGGCTTGGGTCGGCGATCATACGACCAGCCGAACAGCCCGCTCCGCTGGGTCTCGGGCTCTGGTTCCGCAGCCGGCTCCGACGGCTGGGCGGCCGCCTGTGGCGGGGCGGCGGGAGCGACCGGCTTCGGGATGCTCTCGCATTTCATCGCATAGACCAGCTTGCCGTCCTCGGTGCGTCCGATCGGCGCGCAGGCATCGGCGCGCTTGGCCGTGCTCTGCTTGGGGGCGGTCTGCGCCATCGCCAGAGGCACACCAGCGAACTGTCCCAGCACCAGCATGATCAGAACCAGTCTCGTCATCCCGCCCCGTCCCGCTTGTCAGACCGCCACATTGAACGCAATCGCGCCGCCGGAGTCCACTGCGTCACGCGCACATGGCAGCTAATCTGTTGTGCACCGACTGCCACAGCGACGTGCTGGAAATCAGATGCGATCGATGCCACAGATGGGACGCAGGCACTCGCCTCTGGGCTTGCCCTGTCGAAGGAGATGAGCGCACGATGTGGGCCTCGATCATATCGGAATGGCTGAGCCTGATCTTCCGCTGGCTGCACGTGATCGCCGCGGTCGCCTGGATCGGCAGCTCGTTCTACTTCATCGCGCTGGACCTGAGCCTGAAGCCGCGTGAAAACCTGCCCAACGGCGTGATGGGCGAGGCCTGGCAGGTCCATGGCGGCGGCTTCTACCATATCGTCAAATATCTGGTGGCGCCGGCGCAGATGCCGAGCGAACTGACCTGGTTCAAATGGGAGGCCTACACCACCTGGCTGTCCGGCTTCGTGCTGATGATCGTGGTGTACTATCTCAACGCCGACCTGTTCCTGGTCGACAAATCGATCCTCGATCTCACGCCCCTCCAGGCCGGCCTGTTCAGCTTCGGCTCGCTGGCGCTGGCGTGGCTGCTCTACGAGGCCGCCTGCCGCAGCGGCCTCGCCCGGCAGGAGCTGCCGTTCGCGATCGGCGGCTACGTCTTTCTCGTCGCGCTCACCTACGCCTTCACCCATGTGCTGAGCGGCCGCGGCGCCTTCAACCAGATCGGCGCGATCATCGGTACCATCATGGTCGCCAACGTGTTTGCCGTGATCATCCCCAACCAGAAGAAGATCGTCGCCGCGCTGCTCGCAGGCCAAGCGCCGGACCCCAGGCTCGGCAAGGCCGGCAAGGAGCGTTCGGTCCACAACAACTATCTGACCCTGCCGGTGGTGGTGCTGATGATCAGCAACCACTATCCGCTCCTGTTCGGCACCCGCTACAACTGGGCGATCGTCGCCATCGTGCTCGCGCTCGGCCCGGTGATCCGCCATTTCTTCAACGAGCGTCACAAGGGTCATCCGTCGCCATGGTGGGTGTGGGGCGTCGCAGCCGCGGGCATGATCGGCATCCTGCTGCTGTCCGCAGCGGGCCCTCGCGACGCCAAGGCGGCCACGAGCGCGCCGCCACGCTTCGCGCAGGTCGAGGAGATCGTAACCTCCCGCTGCAGCATGTGCCACGCCGCCGAGCCCGTATGGGACGGCATCGTCACGGCGCCCAGGGGCGTGCGGCTCGACACTGCCGACGACATCCAGCGCAACGCGCGGCTGATCGCACGCAACGCCGCGTGGTCGAGCGCCATGCCGCCCGGCAACATCACCGAGATCACCGGCGAGGAGCGCGCCGTGCTCGCGGCGTGGGCCGGTGCGCAATAGCGGTCGCAGTTGCCGCCGGCATGACGACCGCTGCTTTGCCTCCCCGAGGCAGTCTATGGGGCGGGCAAAGGCGCGCCAGCGCGTCCGCGCAATGCGCCGCCATGTCTCGATGGTAGCGCAGTTAGTTGCGCTGCGGCCCGCAAGCGCTTCGCTGTGCGGCTGACAGCTCCGCTCATCGCGCGCGCGGCAATGGATGCTCGCTCGGTTCCCCACGACGATTGCGTGAAGCCGGCACAAGGACAACCGGATTTTCGCAACGCGGAGTTGAACTGCGATGCATGCGACGACGATTGAGCTGGAGCACATCCGATTGTCGTCATGAGCTTGCGGCAAAATTTACCACCCGTTGGGACGCGGCTTGGCTGCAGAAAACATGGCGCTAGAGTGGCGCCCACAATCAGCTCTCAGCGAAACGCCCCATCATGTCGATCTCCGTCAAAGGCCGGCTGGCCATTGTCGTGCTCATCGCGCTTGCCTGCTTCGCAAGCTCGGTACTGAAGCTCTATCTGGGGCTGCTGTGCATCTCGCTGCTCTTGAGCTTTGCCGTGGTCGGCGTCGTGGCCCGGCTGGTCGAAGGGATCGTCATCAGGCGCGACCGGACCGGCGAGCGACGGCTGGCACATCGCAGCGATCGCTCCGCTCGCGTCGACGAAACGCAGCCGCTGTCGATGACGACGATGGATCATGTCGACACGCCATCGCCGGCCGAACCCGCGCGATGAGGGGATTCTCCGTCTGGCGATCGCGCGCTGACGAACAGGGATACCGCACATCGGAGAATGGCAATGGTGCTACGAGTTCGACCGCTGGAACGGCGACGACCAGATCATCCTTCCGAACCAGCCGATTGCGGACGCGACGACGCCGTGCTCGGTGGCGACACATCGGAAGAGCAGCACGTGGCCGTTCAAATCGCCGCGCTGATCGCCTCGATACGCCGGCTGTACCTCATCCCTTCGTCCGCTTCCGCTTCGCCTCGAGAGCGCTCAGATAGGTAGCCATCATCTCGGGCAGCGCTGCGACGACGACATCGCGGCTGCGCGGATCCTGCTCGCGCGTGAACAGCAGTGTCCCGAGCACGACGGCATCGAGCGTCGTGGCCGCCTGCCTGCCGAGTTCGTCGCCGAGCCTGGCGCGCATGACGCGGTCGATGACGACCCTGAACTCGGCGTGCATGGTCTGGTCGTGCAGATCGAGCGTCGCCAGCGCATCGGGGTGGCGAACGAAGTAGCGGATCGCCCAGCCAATCAACTGCTCGATGACCTGCGGCGGCGACATCGCCGCCCATTCCGCATCGCTTCGCTGCACCACGCGGTCGAACGCCGGCTGCAGCTCGGCATCGTGACGCTCGGCGAGCGCATCGAGCATCTGATCCTTGTCGCGGAAGAAGTGATAGACCGAGCCGATCGACGCGCCGGCGCGCTGGGCCGCGGCATGCATGCTGACGGCACCGATCCCGGACTCGGCGATGATGGCGGCTGTCGCGTCGAGCAACTGCTCGCGGCGCTCACGGCCACGCGCCTGCCGCGGCGCACGTGATGTCGTGCGCACGGGGGCATTCAGGTCGGTCGCAGCTTTGCGTCGCACGTTCGCGTCATGCCTTGGCTCGCCGCGGCGGCAGCGCTGGCCGACGTCCCAACGGGAGCGCCCGGCAGCCCGCACAGGGGGAAATTCGAAACCGCCACGAGAATGTTACTAGACGAATTATTCTAGATTTGATTGTCTAATTCACGCACTGTCAAGAGGATGGTGTTCAACTTTCGCGTGAACCTGCTTGCCTGCAACGGCGAGCGGGTTTTGCGGGCTGCTGACGACCAACAGGTGCTTTCCGGTCCCTGCGTGCTTGCGCGGCAGGACGGGAATGATCGCCACCACCCAACCGGGCCGAAGATACGACCATGTCTCCATTCACAGGATCCTCTTTCCTTCGGGCACCGGGCTCACGCCTGCTGGCCGCGGCCGGCTGCGCTGCCGTCGGCCTGCTGCTGGCCGGGTGCGAGCAGAAAACGGCCGCAACCGCGCCGCCGTCACGGCTGGTGCGAACCGAGGTGGTCAGGCTGTCGGAGCGCCGGCAATCGATCACGCTGACCGGTGACGTGCAGGCGCGGGTGCTCGCAGACCTGTCGTTCAGGGTCAGCGGCCGCGTCACCGAGCGGCTCGTGGAGGTCGGCGCGCACGTCAAGGCCGGCCAGTTGCTCGCCAGGATCGATCCGGCCGAGCAGCAGGCCGATCTCGATTCCGCGGAGGCCGCCGTGGCGGCCGCGGAGTCGCAGGTAAAGGTCGCAACCTCCAATTTCAACCGCCAGCAGACGCTGATCACGAGCGGCTTCACGACGCGCGCGACCTTCGACCAGGCCCAGGAGACGCTGCGCACGGCGGAGGGATCGCTGGAGGCCGCCAAGGCCCAGCGCGACACCGCCAAGGACGCCCTGACCTACACCGAGCTCCGCGCCGACGCGGACGGCACCATCACCGCGCGCAACATCGAGGTCGGGCAGGTCGCCCAGGCCGCGCAGTCCGTGTTCACGCTCGCGCATGACGGCGACCGCGACGCGGTCATCGACGTCTACGAAGCCGCGCTGTCGCTCAAATTCGACGACAGCAAGGTCGCGCTGGCGCTGCTGTCGGATCCCTCGGTCACGGCCAAGGGCACGGTGCGCGAGGTGTCGCCGACCATCGATCCGAAATCGGGCACCGTCCGCGTCAAGATTGCGATCGAGAATCCGCCGCCGGAGATGATCCTCGGCCGCGCCGTCAGCGCCACCGGCTTCATCAAGCCGGAGCAGCGCATCGTGCTGCCGTGGAGCGCGCTGACCGCCGCCGGCAAGACGCCGGCAGTCTGGCTGGTCGATGACGGCGACAAGACGGTGTCGCTGAAGCCGATCACGATCGAGGACTATGAGACCGGCGCGATCGTGGTGTCGGCCGGACTGCGACCGGGAGACCGCGTCGTGACCGACGGCGGCAAGCTGCTCAGCGTCGGCCAACAGATCACATTCAACGAGGAGAAGCGGTCGTGATGACGCCGATGCGCTGTGTTCTTCCGCTCGGCGCGCTCGCTCTGCTCGCCGGCTGCAACGAGAAGGCCGCCGCTCCCGATCCGGTCCGGCCGGTGCTGTCGATGAAGGTCGAACGGCAGACGGCCAACGTCTCGACGGTCACCGGCACGATCGAGCCGCGCTACAAGGCCGATCTCAGCTTCCGCGTGCTCGGACGCCTGATCGCGCGGCCCGTCTATGTCGGCGACATGGTCAAACAGGACCAGGTCGTGGCGGCGATCGATCCCGCCGCGCTCGAACTCGCCGTGCGCGCCTCGGCCGCCGAGGTCTCGCGCAGCCAGGCGCAGCTCACCAACGCGACCGGCACCGAGGGCCGGCAGCGCACCCTGCTGGAAACCGACGCCACCACCAAGGCGACGCTGGAGAGCGCCGAGCAGTCGCGTGCGGCCGCCCAGGCCTCCGTGATCAAGGCGCAATCCAACCTCGCCAAGGCGCGCGAGCAACTCGGCTACGCCCAGCTCAAGGCCGATTTCGCCGGCATCGTCACGGCCGTCGGCGCGGAAGTCGGACAGGTCGTCTCGCCCGGCCAAAGCGTGGTCACGGTGGCGCGGCCCGACATTCGCGAGGCGGTCATCGACGTCGGCGACGACATTGCGGGCGCGCTGCAGGTCGGTACGCCGTTCACGGTGCGGCTGCAGGTCGATCCGACCATCAGCACGACCGCGAAGGTCCGCGAGATCGCGCCGCGCGCCGACGCCACGACGCGCACGCGTCGCGTCCGCATCACGCTCGACAACCCGCCCGAAACCATGCGGCTCGGCACCACCGTCACCGCGACCGTGAACACCGAACAACGGACCGTCATCCGATTGCCGTCGACGGCGATCCTGGAGCAGGACGGCAAGAGCTTCGTCTGGCTGGTGGATGACGCCAACAACTCCGTCAAGCGCCAGGAGATCATGGTCGCCCGCAACGAGGACGGCAGCATCCGCGTCACCGGCGGCCTCGAACCCGGGCAGCGTGTCGTCACCGCCGGCGTGCACAGTCTCAAGGATGGCCAGTCCGTCCGCATCGATCAGGAATCTCAGCCGTGAAGTCCTTCAACCTCTCCGACTGGGCGCTCGAGCACCGCTCGCTCGTCTGGTATTTCATGATCGCCTTCATGGCTGCGGGCCTCTTCTCCTACGTGCATCTCGGCCGCGAGGAGGATCCGTCCTTCACCATCAAGACGATGCTGATCCAGGCCAAATGGCCCGGCGCCTCCGCCGAGGAGATGACGCGGCAGGTCACCGACCGCATCGAGAAGAAGCTCGAGGAGCTGCCGGCGCTCGACTACACCAAGAGCCTGACCGTGCCCGGCCAGACCACGGTGTTCGTCAACCTGCGCGACACGACCAAGGCGCGCGACGTCGTCCCGACCTGGCTGCAGGTGCGCAACCTGATCAACGACATCAAGGGCGACTTTCCGTCCGGCGTCGTCGGGCCAGGATTCAATGACCGCTTCGGTGATGTGTTCGGCAACATCTACGCCTTCACCAGCGATGGCCTCAGCCAGCGCCAGTTGCGCGACCGCGTCGAGGAGGTCCGCGCCAAGGTGCTGACCGTGCCCAATGTCGGCCGCGTCGACATCGTCGGCGCGCAGAACGAGGTGATCTATCTCGAATTCTCGCCACGCAAGGTCGCCGCGCTGGGCATCGACCAGCGCACCATCCTCAACGCGCTGCAGGCGCAGAATGCGGTGTCGCCGTCCGGCGTGCTGCAGGCCGGCCCCGAGCGGGTCGCGGTACGCGTCTCCGGCCAGTTCACCTCCGAGGAGAGCCTCAAGGCGATCAACCTGCGCATCAACGACCGTTTCTTCCCGCTCACCGACGTCGCCACCATCACCCGCGGCTACGAGGATCCGCCGACCTCGCTGTTCCGCTTCAACGGCCAGCCCGCGATCGGGCTTGCCATCGGCATGAAGGCCGGCGCCAACCTGCTCGATTTCGGCGAGGCGCTGAAAGAGGAGATGACCAAGGTCGTGGCCGATCTGCCGGTCGGCGTCGGCGTGCATCTGGTCTCGGACCAGCCCAAGATCGTCGAGGAAGCGGTCGGCGGCTTCACCAAGGCGCTGTACGAAGCCGTCATCATCGTGCTCGCGATCAGCTTCGTCAGCCTCGGCGTCCGCGCCGGCCTCGTGGTCGCGATCTCGATTCCGCTGGTGCTCGCGATCACCTTCCTGTTCATGGCCTACACCGGCATCTCGCTGCAGCGCATCTCGCTGGGCGCGCTGATCATCGCGCTCGGCCTGCTGGTCGACGACGCCATGATCGCGGTCGAGATGATGGTGGCGCGGCTCGAGGTGGGCGACTCCTTGCGCAAGGCCGCGACCTACGTCTACACCTCGACGGCGTTCCCGATGCTGACGGGCACGCTGGTGACGGTCGCCGGCTTCATTCCGATCGGCCTCAACAGCAGCGCCGCCGGCGAGTTCACCTTCACGCTGTTCGTGGTGATCGCCGTGTCGCTCGTCGTGTCCTGGATCGTGGCCGTGCTGTTTGCGCCGCTGCTCGGCGTCACCATCCTGCCCGCGACCTTGCCGAGTCACCATGCCGAAGGCGGCCGGCTGACGCGGATATTTCGCGCCATGCTCAATGCCTGCATGCGCAACCGCTGGACCACGATCGTCGCCACGGTCCTGATCTTCGGCCTGTCGGTGTTCGGCATGCGCTTCGTGCAGCAGCAGTTCTTCCCCTCCTCCGACCGCACCGAGCTGGTGATCGACTTCAACCTGCCGCAGAATTCCTCGATCGCCGAGACCAACGCGCAGATGGCGAAGTTCGAACAGGAGGCGCTGAAGGGCGATCCCGACATCGACCACTGGTCGACCTATGTCGGCTCCGGCGCGCAGCGCTTCGTGCTGTCGTTCGACGTGCAGCCCGCCGACGTCTCGTTCGGCCAGATCATCATCGTCACCAAGAGCCTCGAGGCGCGTGACCGCGCCCGCGCCAAGCTGCAGGCCTATCTCACCAAGACGTTCCCCGGCACCGACGCCTATGTGCACCTGCTCGACATCGGCCCGCCGGTCGGCCGCCCCGTGCAGTACCGTGTCAGCGGGCCTGATGTCGCAAAGGTGCGCGAGACAGCGCAGGAATTCGCCGGCGTCATGCGCGGCAACAGCCATCTCGGCGCCGTCATCTTCGACTGGATGGAGCCGGCGCGTGTCGTGAAGGTCGACGTCCTGCAGGACAAGGCCCGCCAGCTCGGCGTCACGTCCTCCGACATCGCCAACGCGTTGAACGGCGTGCTCGACGGCACCTCGATCACCCAGGTGCGCGACGACATCTATCTGATCGACGTGCGCGGCCGCGCCCAGGCCAAGGAGCGGCAATCGCTGGAGACCCTACGCGACCTGCAGCTGTCGGGCTCGAACGGCCAGTCGATCCCGCTCGCGGCGCTGGCGACCTTGCGCTACCAGATCGAGCAGCCCGAGATCTGGCGCCGCTCGCGGCAGCCCACGCTGACCCTGAAGGCCAGCGTCATCGATCAGGTACAGCCGAACACGGTGGTCGATCAGCTCAAGCCCGCCCTTGCGGCGTTCAACGCCAGGCTTCCGGCCGGCTATCAGGTCGTCACCGGCGGCAGCGTCGAGGAGAGCGCCAAGAGCCAGGCGCCGATCATCGCGGTCGTTCCGATCATGCTGTTCACCATGGCCACGATCCTGATGCTGCAGTTGCAGAGCTTCCAGCGCCTGTTCCTGGTGTTCGCGGTCGCGCCGCTGGCCTTGATCGGCGTCGTCGCGGCGCTGCTGCCGAGCGGTGCGCCGCTCGGCTTCGTCGCCATCCTCGGCGTGCTCGCGCTGATCGGCATCCTGATCCGCAACTCGGTGATCCTGATCGTGCAGATCGAGCATCTGCGCGACGAAGGCCGCCCGCCATGGGAGGCCGTGATGGAGGCGACCGAGCACCGCATGCGGCCGATCATGCTGACAGCAGCCGCGGCCTCGCTGGCGCTGATCCCGATCGCGCGCGAAGTGTTCTGGGGTCCGATGGCCTATGCGATGATGGGCGGCATCATCGTCGGCACCGTGCTGACCCTGCTGTTCCTGCCGGCGCTCTATGTCGCCTGGTTCCGGATCAAGACGCCGGAGGCGAGCGATTCAGTCGAGCCGGCAGCGCACGGCGCCTGACGCGGGGCCTGCGTGAATCGCGGATAATTGCGTGGGATAAGCCGCCCGCGTGGGTTAAAGCCCGCGCGGCGGCCGGGTAGATTCGGCCTTCATGGAAGGATGCGAATCATGACCGATCCTCAGATCGTCTGCCCCTCCTGCCGCACCGAGATCAAGCTGACCGAGCAGCTCGCAGCGCCCCTGATCGCGGAGACGCGCCGGCAGTTCGAGAAGCAGCTCCAGGCGAAAGAAGCCGATTTCGGCCGCCGCGAGGCGCAGCTCACGGCCGCGCAGGCGCAGATCGCGCAGGCCAAGGCCGCGATCGACCAGCAGGTCGCCGCCAAGCTGAAGGCCGAACGCGCCGCGATCGCGCAGACCGAAGCCGAGAAGGCGCGGCAGGCGGTGGCCGATGAGATGGGCAACCGCGATCGCCAGCTCGCCGAGCTGCACGAGGCCATCGTCAGCAAGGACGCCAAGCTCGCCGACGCACAGAAGGCCCAGGCCGAGATGCTGCGCAAGCAGCGCGAGCTCGACGAGGCCCGCCGCGAGCTCGATCTCACCATCGAGACCAAGGTGCAGGAGAATCTCGCCGCCGTCCGCGACAAGGCCCGGCTCGAGGCTGAGGATTCGCTGAAGGCCAAGGTCGCCGAGAAGGAGACCCAGATCGCCGGCATGCAGCGGCAGATCGAGGAGCTTCGCCGCAAGGCCGAGCAAGGCTCGCAGCAGCTTCAGGGCGAGGCGCTGGAGATCGAGCTGGAATCGCAATTGCGCGCGCGCTTTCCCCGCGACCTGGTCGAGCCGGTGCCAAAGGGCGAGTTCGGCGGCGACGTGATCCATCGCGTGGTCGGCCCGGGCGGGCAGGCCTGCGGCGCGATCCTGTGGGAATCCAAGCGCACCAAGAACTGGAGCGATGGTTGGCTGGTGAAGCTGCGCGACGACCTGCGCGCCGCCAAGGCCGACATCGCGCTGATCGTCTCGAGCGCGCTACCCAAGGGGGTCGACGGCTTCGACCTGATCGACGGCGTCTGGGTCGCCGAGCCCCGCTTCGCGCTGCCGCTGTCGCTGGCACTGCGGCAGTCGCTGATCGACGTCGCCTGCAGCAAGCTCGCGCAGGAGGGCCAGCAGACCAAGATGGAGATGGTCTACGCCTATCTCACGGGCCCCCGCTTCCGCCACCGCATCGATGCCATCGTCGAGCGCTTCACCGAGATGCAGTCGGATCTCGACCGCGAGCGCAAAACCATGATGCGTCTGTGGGCCAAGCGCGAGGAGCAACTGCGCGGCGTGCTGGATTCGACGGCGGGCCTCTATGGCGATCTCCAAGGCATCGCCGGCCGCGCGATGCAGGAGATCGAGAGCCTCGACGTGCTGCTGATCGAGGGCAAGAGCGAGGCGGCGGAATAGCGCGCGCCGGCCGCGCCCCGAGGCGTGCCAGCATCACGCCGCATCAACGCTTTTTCCGATGCAGCCGCATCGCGCCGCGTCTCGCTTTGCGGTGGCATGCGGATGCAGATGACCGCTACTGCTTCGCCATCTGCGTGCTCGCCTGGGCGTCGCTCGGCACAGCCCCCTTGTCGACCCATTCCGGCGGGGCGCCCAGACGGTTGGCGACCATGCCGATGAGCCCGGGGTCCCTGCCGAACGCCTCGCACGCCGCGTTCTTCGGCTTGCCGCCGAGCGCCGCGCCGATGCGTTCGATCGACGGCAGCTTCGGTGGCTTGCCGAACGGGGTCTCTCCGGTCACGAGCATCTGGCCGAAATCGGCGCTGAACGAACTTGCCAGATCGTAGGCATCGCCGGCCTGCGACAGCACCGGCGAGTTGGTGAACGAGTTGGCGCCGCGCGCCCACACCATCGCAGCCTGCTGCCGGCCCTTGCGGTCGAGCGCTTCAGCCTCCATCGTGAGACTGCCGAGCCCGATCGGCAGCCGCGGCACCGGCACGGGCACCCCGAGCGCACCCGGCACGGCAGACACGACCTTGGACGCGCCTGCCGCGACCGGATCGGTCGGCGTCGCCTGGGTGATGAAGGTCCGCGTCGTCAGATCGGCCTTCTGATTGGCCGGCACGACCGTGAAGCGTTCGCTCAAATTGAGACACAGCGCGCGGTCGACGGCATTGGCGACGAGCTGTCGCTGCTGGTCCGTCAGCACCGCGCCGGCCTGCCCCGAAAAGGATGTCGGCGTGATGCGCACGGTCTGCGCCGCGAGCACATTGTCCTTGTCGACGTTGAGCTGCGACTTGGCGAGCACGCCGTTCGATTCCGCCAGCGCCTGATAGGATGCAAGCGCACCGCTCTGCGTCATCTGCGCCGTGGCGCAGCCCGACAGGCCGAGCGCCGCGCTCAGCATCGTCAGGCGGATGGTGGCCGGTGTGCATGATCTCAAGAAAGCCGCGACGTCGATCTCGACCATGCTTCTCCCGCCTCACGCCGACGATGATCGCCCTCTCGCGGGCGGCGCATTCTTCTCCACCGAGATTTCGGACAGCGTGGGGCGGAAGCATGGAGAGATGTTTCGAAACGGCACCAACCAAGGAGAGAGTACGGCGAGCGTGTGCGCGGCGCCGCTACCGCGGGCTCACAATCCGCAGGTGATGGCGATGACGCCTGCTACGGCCAGCACGGCGCCCAGCCAGGCCGCCGGCGCGGGCCTTCGCCCGGTGCGCCACCACAGCAGCGGCAGGATCATGACGGGCGTCGTCGACGACAGGCTAGAAACGATTCCAACGGGCCGGCTCGTCAGAGCAAACAAGACGAGCGTCATGCCGATGCCCATCCCGAGCACACCGCTGAGCGCCGATCGGATGACGATTGATCTATCCACCGCGACCGAGTTGCGGAAACCCGGAACGGCGGACAAAGTGAGCAAGGCTGCCAATCCGATCGCGGCACGAATGGACGTGGCCAACGCCGGGTCGAGGCCGGCAGCCATCACGGGACGCGCGATCAGGACAGCCGCCGCTGCGAACAGCGCCGCCGCGAGACCGAACACGAGCCCCACGCGCAGCGAGCCGTGTGTCTCCTGGGCGATGGTGCCAGGCTGCCTGAAGATGATTGCGACGGACACGCCGCCGACGATACACCCTACTCCCATGATCTTGATCGCCGACAGTGCTTCACCAAGCCACAAATAGCCGAGCACGGCCGCAAATGCAGCCCAGCTGGCATAGACGACGGCCGTCAGGCGTGGCCCCAGTCGCGCCAGTGCAGCATAGAAGCAGGAGTCGGCGACGACGACCCCGAGCAGGCTCGATGCAGCCAGCATCAGCAGCTGATCCCCCGGCGGCGCGGCCCAGCGGCCTTGCAGCGTCACCAGGGCCAGCATGGTGAGGAGCGCCGCTGCGAGACGGATCGCGTTGAACCTGACGGGACCGAGTTGGCGAACGGCCGACGGCGCAATGAGGTTGCTGACAGCGATGCTGAAAGCAGCCGCCAGTGCAGCCAGATCGGAGAGCATGATGAACGGCCACACTGCAGAGCGATCTGTTCTGATCGTCCAGCAATCTGGCCCTGGCAACGGCCGCGGTCAAGCAATCACATCGCCGACGGCACACGCCATCGTCCCGCGGGAAGCCAGTACCCCACGGCATTGGTCACGACAGTGCCGCCGAGCCGGATGCCCGCCAGCGCGGGACACGACAATGGTCGTGACGCACATTCACATAACATGGGTCTCACAGTTGGAGCCGTTCTGGGATCTTCCCCGAGACCCCTCACAGCCGTCGGCTGTCGGGGGCGAGACCGGCTCACCCCACGACCTTGTCCAATGTGATCGGCAAATCCCGAATACGCTTGCCGGTGGCGTGATAGACCGCGTTGGCGATCGCCGCGGCGACGCCGACGATGCCGATCTCGCCGACGCCCTTGATGCCCATCTTGTTGATGGTGCGATCCTCCTCGTCGACGAAGATCACCTTGATATCGTGAACGTCGGCATTCACCGGCATGTGATACTCGGCGATGTTGGCGTTCATGATGCGCCCAAACCGCTGGTCGATCTGGGCTTCCTCGTGCAACGCCATGCCGATGCCCATGACGACCCCGCCCATGATCTGGCTCGAAGCCGTCTTGGTATTGAGGATGCGCCCGGCGGCGACGGCATTGACGATGCGCGTCACCCTGACGACGCCGAGCTCCTCGTCGATCTTCACCTCGGCGAAAACGGCCGAATGCGTGTTGTGCGCGTGCTTGTCGTCGTCCTCGAACTCCGAGCCGCGCTCCTTTTCGATCCGGTCCATGCCGCGATGGCGCATGACGTCGGCCATGGGCACCGAACGATTGCGATCCGCGATGGCAACGATCGCGCCACCCGCGAGCGTCACCTCGTCGGCCCCAAGCCCCTGCAAAGGCGAGCCCGGGATGGTGTGCGCGATCTTCAAAAGCTCCGCCCGGATATCATCAGCGGCGTTGACGATCGCATGCGAGATCGAGGCTGCGGTCCATGAGCCGCCCTCCACCGGCGACTTCGGCAGCGTGGAGTCGCCGAGCTTCACATTGATGCTGTCGAGCGGCACGCCGAGCATGTCGGCGGTGACCTGTGCCATGATCGTGTAGGTGCCGGTTCCGATATCGGAGGTCGCGCTCGACACCTCGACATGTCCGTTGGCCGTCATCACAATCCGCGCCGCGAACGGCATCTGCAAGGCCTCCCAGGCCCCGCTCGCCATCCCCCAGCCGACGAGTTCTCGGCCGTCACGCATCGACCTCGGCTCCGGATTGCGCTTCGACCAGCCGAAGGCCCCGGCGCCCTGCTGATAGCACTCCTTCAGCCGCTTGCTGGAGAACGGCAGATCCTTGTCCTGATCCCGATCGGAATAGCAGCGCAGGCGCAATTCGAGCGGATCCATCTTGAGCGCGACGGCGAGTTCGTCCATCGCGCATTCGAGACCGTAGACGCCGCTGGCGGCGCCGGGCGCGCGCATGTCGCCCGGCGTCGGCACGTCGAGCCTGGCGAGCCGATGCGTCGCGCGCGAAGTGGCGGAGGTGTACAGCACCTCGCCCCAGCCGATGTCGTTGCGCGAGAACGCCTCGTGCTGCGAGGTCATTGCGATGGCTTCATGAGTCAGCGCCGCCAGCGTGCCGTCCTCACGGGCGCCGAGCCCCAGCCGCTCGATCGTCGCCGGGCGATAGCACAAGCCATACATCTGGGCACGGCTGAGCACGACGCGCACCGCCCGCTTCAGCTTCAGCGCCGCCATGGCGGCGAGCACCACCTGGTATTGCGGGCGCAGGCCGGAGCCGAACGCGCCGCCGACGAATGGCGACATCACCTGGACGTCGTCCTCCTTCAATCGGAAAACGCTGCAGACATAGCGCAGCACGTTCTGCACGCCCTGGGTCTTGTCGTAGACCACGAGCTTGCCGCCCTCGCGCCAGAGCACCGTCGACGCATAGAGCTCCATCGGGTTGTGATATTCGATCGGCACGCCATAGTCCGCGTCGTGACGCACGGCTGCGCCGGCGAGCGCCCTTGTCGCGTCGCCGCGCGGCTTCATCGGCTTGTCGACCTTGAAGGCCTGCTCGCACCGTGCCTGCAGATCGGTCGCGAAGCTCTCGGCCTCATACTCCACCACGACCAGCGTCGCGGCGAAGCGCGCGGTGTCCTCGTCCTCGGCCACGACCAGCGCGACCGGCTGAAAGTTGAAATGCACATGGTCGTCGTAGAGCGGGCGATAGGGCGAGCCATCCTCCGGCGCGACCTCGTCGCGATAATCGTCGTCCTTGTCCGCCATCCTGACGCGGTTGGTGTGGGTCAGCACGTCGATCACGCCGTCGACGGCGAGCGCGCGGCTGGGATCGATGCTGATGATCCGCCCCTTCGGAATGGTGGAATTGAC
This sequence comes from Bradyrhizobium sp. SZCCHNR1015, assembly GCF_032489875.1. Classification (NCBI taxonomy): domain Bacteria; kingdom Pseudomonadati; phylum Pseudomonadota; class Alphaproteobacteria; order Hyphomicrobiales; family Nitrobacteraceae; genus Bradyrhizobium; species Bradyrhizobium sp. SZCCHNR1015. The sequence continues at coordinate 65,205 of NZ_JAUEYW010000012.1, read as the reverse complement.
CACAACGCCGAAGGCGAGGCCCGGCGCGGTGAACTCGGCGGCATATTTGGCGGCACCGGTGACCTTGGCGCGGCCGTCGACGCGGGAGGTGGCAGTGCCGATGTGAGCTGTCATGACGTCACCGGATGGTCTTGATGGCTTGGATCTGCGGGGTTGCGTTCGCGGCCTGGGTCAGCGTGCGGACGATCGCGCGACGCGCGAGCGGGATCTTGAACGCATTGTGCCCGGAGCTTTTGGCTTCCTTGAGCAGGATGTCCGCGGCACGGCCGAACGCCTGGGGATCCGGCGCCTGCCCGCGCAGCGCGTCCTCGGCAGCCTGGTTGCGCCACGGCTTGTGGGCGACGCCACCGAGCGCCAATCGTGCTTCGCGGATCTGGCTGCCGTCGAGCTCGAGCGCAGCGGCGACCGAGACCAGTGCGAAGGCATAGGACAGGCGGTCGCGGATCTTCAGATAGCTGTGGTGCGACGCGAAGCCTTGCGCCGGCAGCTCGATCGCGGTGATGATCTCGTCGGCACGCAGCGTGTTGTCGAGATCCGGACGGTCGCCAGGCAGCCGGTGGAAATCGGCGAAGGCGATGAGGCGCTCGCTGGAGGCGCCTGTAACATGCACCGTGGCGCCGAGCGCGGCCAGCGCGACGCACATGTCGGAGGGATGGGTCGCGATGCAGTCGGCGCTGGTGCCGAGGATGGCATGGCCTCGGTGGAAGCCATCGATGGCCGAGCAGCCGGCGCCGGGTGTGCGCTTGTTGCAGGGCGTGGCGACGTCGTAGAAATAGGCGCAACGTGTCCGCTGCAGCAGGTTGCCGCCGGTCGAGGCCATGTTGCGGAGCTGTGCCGAGGCGCCGGCGAGGATCGCGCTCGCCAGCAGCGGATAGCGGCTCTCGATGACCGGGTGATAGGCCAGCGTGCTGTTCGGCACCAGCGCGCCGATCCTGACGCCGCCGGCGCTCGTCTCGTCCACCTTCGTCAGCGGCAGGCGGCTGATGTCGATCAGCTGACGCGGCTGCTCGACGTGATACTTCATCAGGTCGATCAGGTTGGTGCCGCCGGCGATGAACCTGGCTTCCGGCACCGCCGCCTTGAGCTTGACGGCCTCGGCGACATCGCTCGCGCGGGCATAGTCGAAATTGTTCATCGTCCTCCTCCCATCGCCTGTTCGATGGCGCCGACGATGTTCGGATAGGCGCCGCAACGGCAGATGTTGCCGCTCATCAGCTCGCGGATCTCGTCCTTCGTCTTCGCCCTGCCCTCGGCGATCAGGCCGGCCGCCGAGCAGATCTGGCCCGGCGTGCAATAGCCGCATTGGAAGGCGTCGTGATCGATGAAGGCCTGCTGCAGCGGGTGCAGCTCATCACCCTTGGCGAGTCCCTCGATGGTCGTGATTTCGGCGCCGTCCTTCATGACCGCGAGCGTCAGGCAGGAGAGCACGCGGCGGCCGTCGATCAGCACGGTGCAGGCGCCGCACTGGCCGTGATCGCAGCCCTTCTTGGTGCCGGTGAGATCGAGATGGTTGCGCAGGAGATCGAGCAGCGTGGTCCAGGGCGCCACCGGCAGGGTACGCAATTCGCCGTTGATCTGAAGCGTGACGGACAGAGGCGCAGGCCTGGAAAGGGGTAAGGCATTCTCGCGCGACGCGCTCATGCGGGATCTCCATTGACGGACCCGCATCAACCCGCGATGGCGCCAATGGTTCGCAACAATTTTTCAGCAGCGGCCAGCGGGACTTGCCCAGGCCAGCACGTGCAAAGGGCGGACGGTGCAACCGCCTGGTCGGTCGCGTCGCCGTCCGGCTCAAGCGGCGCGGCCGAGCCACGCCCGCATTTTCTCCGCCAGGCTGCGGCGGCGCGGTCCGTCCTGCGCCTCGTCATCGACGGCGGCCGCATCCTCAGGCGGCATGGCCTCAGCGCCGGGATCAAGCCCGTCCTCACTTTGGCGGCTCACATCGGCATCCGGCGCGACCGGGGTGGGCAGCAGCGACTTGATCGCGGCGGCGACCGCTTCGATGCGCTCGAGGTCGGCGGGCTCGCGTTCCATCGCTACGGGTTCGGCCGGCAGCGGGGCTAGGTCCGCCTCCACCGACATAGCCGTCGTCTCCAAGACGATCGGTTCGGATTGATCGAGGCCGGGCGCCGCAGCCGCAAGCACGGCTTCGGCTGGCTGCTCGCCCTGCACGTCGATCGCGAGGTCGGCGATCTCCGGCGCCGGGGCGGGCTGCTCTACGATCCGGCTGCGGCGCTTCCTGGCCGTTGCAGGCTTTGCCGCGAGCGCCGCCGTCTCCACCGCGGGCTTCTCGACCGGCTTCTTGTCAGCGGCGGTCTTCGCCGCCACCTCGGGCGCGGACTTCGCTTTGGTCTTGCGGATCAGGCCTGCCAGCGCGTAGGGCCCGACGGTCTCCAGGAAGGTCTTCTCATGGTCGCGCGACAGCCGCCCCACTGCCGCATCGAGCGGCAGCCAGTCGACGGCGCGGACATCGTCCATCAACGGCTGCGACGGCTCGCCGGCCGCTTCCATGCGCCAGTAGTGCACGACCTTGGAACGCGTGCCCGTGTCGTAGACCAGGGTGCCGAGGAATTCATGCACGGTGACCTTGTGGCCGGTCTCCTCCAGCACCTCGCGCTTGGCGGCGTCGCGCGGCGTCTCGCCGTCGTCGAGCTTGCCTTTCGGCAGCACCCATTCGTCACGCTTGCGCAGGCGCACGACCGCGATGCGCGGCGGCTGTTCCCGCCGCAGCACGATGCCACCTGCCGCCATGATCGGCGCTCTCGCCATCGCCTCTCCCGAGCCGCAACGACCGCAACTCCCGCGGTCTGATTCGTCAGTTGAACGCTCCGATATAGGACTGCGCAACGACGAAATCGAGATTGCGCAGGCAGGGACCCGACATTCATCCGGCGGCGACGCGCCTGCGCCACAGTGGCTGGCCGGCGCGAATGCGGGCGCCCTCCGTGACATTGGGACAGAACGTGAAGTCGCCCGGCGCGAGCAGGATGATGGTCGAGCCGTGCTCGAACCAGCCGAGCTCGTCGCCCTTGCGCACATTGTTGTGACAGGGGTAGGCGAGCGGCCGCTCGGTCTGCGCGTTCAATACGCGGTCGAGCGCATGCAGGCGGATGCTCGCGACCAGGATCGCCGCCACCGGCACGATCGTGAACGGCTCGCCCGAGGCGAGATGCGTGCGGATCACGGCGCGCTCGTTCTTGCAGAACAGCCGCTCGACCCGCTTCAGCGCGATCGGATTGACGTTCCAGACGTCGCCATGGATCAGGCTGACATGCTCGAGCGTCATGTCGTAAGGCGCATGGAAGCGGTGATACATGCTCGACGTGAGACGCAAGGTGACGAAGCAGCCGTTGCGGTGGGTCTCGACCACGGCGGGATCGACGACGAGCTCGCGCAATGAATAGGGTGCGCCCTTGATCTGATAGAGCTCGCCGTCGCGGATCAGGCCGTGGGCGCCGATGATACCGTCCGACGGGCTCGTGACGATGGCAGGATCGGGATCGAACGGCCGCAGGCCGGGCTTCAGCTCGCGCGTGAAGCAGCCGTGCAGGCTCTTGAAGCGGTTCTCCTTGGCCTCGGAGAGATCGAGGTCGGAGAACAGCTTCCACAGCGCGATCGAGGCGTCGCGGACCAGCGGATTCTCGATCTTGGAGAACCAGCCCATGAAACGGGTCAGCGCGGCGCGCGGCACGCGGTTGGTGAGCAGGAAGTTGAGGTCTTCCTGTTGGGTGACGGAGGCGATCAGGCTTTTGACTGTCATGAATCTGTCAGCAGGAGTGGTTAGCGCTTTTGGACATGATGGAAAACTCGATTCCTTATGTATCGCTCGCCGTTGGCGCTGCCGTGACGGCCGCCATGGCCCCGAAGGTCAAGGCCCGCATCGAGCTGTCGCGCGCCAAGCACCGCTCGCTGGCCGGCCATTCCAAGATGTCGCGCCGGATCTCCAGGCTGATCCCGCGCTATGAGTTCGAGATCGACGACTTCTTCCGCTCCGACGGCGCGCCGCAGGCGATCGCCACGAAGCGCCAGGACGGCTTCTTCCGACTCGGCGCGTTGTTCCAGGAGAGGTTCGCCAAGAGCCGCGCGCTGACGGCGGAGGCCGCAAGCCGCATCTCCGACCTGCAGTTCACCCAGAGCTACCGGGTCCCCTTCCAGTACAGCCGTCTGGTCAAGGAGCAGCTCGGCGCCGGCTCGTTCATGCAGGCCTCCTCGGGCGTCACCCTGACCGATCTCGACGGCAACCAGTTCTACGACCTCACCGGCTCCTACGGCGTCAACATCTTCGGCTACGATTTCTACAAGGAGTGCATCGCAGCCGCCGAGCGACGCGCGAGCGCGCTCGGTCCGGTGCTCGGGCTCTATCACCCGGTCGTGGCCGACAATGTGAAGCGCCTGACCGAGCTGTCCGGCATGGACGAGGTCTCGTTCCACATGTCCGGCACCGAGGCGGTGATGCAGGCGGTGCGGCTCGCGCGCTACCACACCGGTCGCAGCCATCTGGTGCGTTTCGCCGGCGCCTATCATGGCTGGTGGGGCGACGTGCAGCCCGGCGTCGGCAATCCGATTGCGCCGCACGAGACCTACACGCTCGCCGAAATGTCCGAGCGAACCCTGCATGTCCTGCGTACCCGCCGCGACATCGCCTGCGTGCTGGTCAATCCGCTGCAGGCGCTGCATCCGAACGGCAACGCGCCTGGCGATTCCGCGCTGGTCGATTCCTCGCGCAAGGGGAAGTACGACCGCGAGGCCTACACCGCCTGGCTGAAGCAGCTGCGCGATGTCTGCACGGAACGGGGCATCGTGCTGCTGTTCGACGAGGTCTTCCTCGGCTTCCGGCTCGCGCCGGGCGGCGCACAGGAGTATTTCGGCATCACAGCCGACATGGTCACCTACGGCAAGAGCCTCGGCGGCGGACTGCCGATCGGCGTCGTCTGCGGCAAGCGCGAATTGATGCGCCGCTTCCGCGACGACCGCCCGGCCGACATCTGCTTCGCGCGCGGCACCTTCAACTCGCATCCTTACGTGATGGCGGCAATGGACGAGTTCCTGAGCCGGCTCGACAGCCCGAACTTCCGCGCCATCTATGACGGGCTGGACGAGACCTGGAACGGCCGTGCCGCGCAGCTCAACGCGGAGCTCACCGCCAAGGAGCTGCCGGTGCGCGTCTCCAATCTGCAGTCGATCTGGCTGGTCGAGTACACCGTGCCGTCGCGCTACAATTGGATGCTGCAATACTATCTGCGCGCCGAGGGCCTGGCGCTGAGCTGGGTCGGCACCGGCCGCTTCATCTTCAGCCTGAACTACACCGACGCCGATTTCGCCGAGGTGACCAGGCGCTTCGTCTCGGCGGCCGAGAAGATGAAGCAGGACGGCTGGTGGTGGAACGACGGCACACTCACCAACAAGGCGATCAAGCGCCAGATCCTGAAGGAAATGCTTGGCGCCGCGTTCGGGCGCTGAGGCCAGCGCCTCCCCCGCTTGCGAGGGAGGTCGGCGGGCTCGCAGAGCCCGACGGGTGGGGGCCGCGGCACGACGCGCTCTCACGATCAGCGGAGCAAGCCTGCCCCCTCCCCGCCCCTCCCCCGCAAGCGGGAGAGGGGGCGCACTGCCCTTGCCGCGACAGCCTGCGTTCAACATCGACAGCCCCCACAAACACCGATGCCCGGGACCGGCCCGGGCATCGCGCAACTCCGACGCATCGGTCCGATCAGGCGTGCTGCTCCTCGAGGGTCTCGCCCATCAGATGCAGGCCCGGATCGATCAACTCGCCGCGCAGCAGCGCCAGCGGCGCCGAGCGGTACTGCATGAAGTCGTTGAACGGGTCGGTGATGATCTTGGTCATCCAGACGAGGCCGGTCTCGACGTCGCGGATGAAGAACAAATGGATGGTGCGGAACAGCAGTCCGCCGATGCCGATCACCAGCCAGAGCTTGGCGGTCTCGCGGACGAACTCCATCGCCGAGGTCCAGGGCGGCAGCAGGCCGAACAGGGTCGGCTGCAGATACAGCACCACGGGGGCCGCGGCCCAGATCGACATCAGCACGACCTTGCGCTGCAGATTGTAGCCGACCTTGATCTCTTCCTTGTGCTCGTGGGTCGCCTGGTTGACGTGGTCGTAGCCCTTCGGCTCGAAGAAGAAGTGGCCCGCCTGGCGCGAGGTCATCGACACCAGCCAGCCGATCAGCGCCGAGACCAGCGGATCGAACACCATCATCACGTAGGCGATCATGAAGCTGAGCGCGCTGACAAAGTGCAGGCTCTGATTGATACGGCTGTGATGATAGTAGCGATGGTCGTCCCAGCGCTGGATCCGCAGCTGCTCCAGGAAATGCTTGATCATGGTTGCTCCGAAGTATGAGTTGCAGGTCGTGTACAGGGATTCGGTGTAGATGGTGTGACATCATCAAGATGTCACACGATCGGACGCAGTGAAACGTTTTGGACTACGGAGAACGCCGCAGCGGCGGTAGACGGTGGCCGCGGCTTCAAGCCGCGGCAGCACGCTCCAGCTTGCGGAAACGGACCAGCGAGAAATGGCCGAGCGGCGGGATCAGCCGGCGCTCGACCAGCTCCATGCGCTGCGCTCCGGCGAGCCAGCGCATGTAGCGCGACCAGCCGAATTCGGCGGTGCGGAAGCCGAGGCGGCGCACGACCGGCTGCAACGCCTGCTCGATCACGCGGCGCATGCCGGCATCGGCGCTGACACGGGTCAGGATGATCAATTCGCCGCCCGGGCGCAGGACGCGGGCGAACTCATCGAGCGCGACCTCCGGGTTCGGCACCGCGGTGACGACATATTGCGCCATCACGACGTCGAACGAATCGTCGGGGAAATCGAGCTGCTCCGCGTCCATCACCGCAAGCCCTTCGACGTTCTTCAGCCGCTGGTCGGCGACGCGGCGCATCGCCTTGCCGAGCATCGCCTCGGAGATGTCGGTGCCGAACACGCGCACATGCGGCGCATAGAGCGGCAGCGAGATGCCGGTGCCGACACCGACCTCGAGCACGCGGCCGCCGAGCTTGTTGGTGGCCGATATCGCGGCCTGGCGGCCCTTCTCGAACACGCCGCCGAACACGAGGTCGTAGATCGGCGCCCAGCGGTCATAGGCCTGCTCGACCTGCTCGCGATCGAAGTCGAGCTCCCGCGCGCCGTCGAGCTTCATGGTTTCTGCCATCGTTACATCTCACTTGGTTTGGAATTGATGGAGTGACGCAAGATCCGCCGTCAGCTGCGCACCGCGCTCTGGCCGGCCAGCACCGGGGTCGGTCGCACGACGCGGGACGGCTGCAGCACGGCGAGATTGCCGATGAACTGGCGCGCGCTGTTCTCCCAGGAGCGGTCGAGCGCGAACGCCCGGCAGGTCTCACGCGACATCGTCAGCGCCTTCAGGCACGCCGCGCGCAGATCCCAGTCGATCGCCCCGATCGGATGGTCGGCGATGACGTCGAGCGGACCGGTCACGGGGAAGGCCGCGACCGGCGTGCCGCACGCCAGCGACTCCAGCTGCACCACGCCGAACGTATCGGTCAGGCTGGGAAACACGAAGACATCGGCGGCCGCCATGTGCGCGGTCAGGTCCTTGCCGGTCTTCTCGCCGAGGAAATGCGCGGTGGGGAAGCGACGCTCGAGCTCCGCCTTCTGCGGACCGTTGCCGATCACGACCTTCGAGCCCGGCAGGTCCAGCGACAGGAACGCCTCGAGGTTCTTCTCGACCGCGACACGGCCGACGGTCATGAACACCGGGCGCGGCAAATCGAGCGTGACCGGCTCATCCGGATTGAACAGTTTCGTATCGACGCCGCGGGTCCAGAAACCCAGCTTCTTGAAGCCGCGCGACGCGAGGTCCTGCTTCAGCGAATTGGTCGCCACCATGGTCATCGCGGCCGCATCGTGGAAGCGGCGCATCACCCAGTAGCCGACGGCATCGGGAATGCCGGTGCGCACCGAGACATACTCAGGGAAGCGCGTCGTGTAGGACGTCGTGAACGGCAGGCCGTGGCGCAGGCAGTAGCGGCGCACCGCCCAGCCGATCGTGCCTTCGGTGGCGATATGGATCGCATCCGGTGCTGCGGCCTCGATGCGGCGGGCGATCTCGCGGCCGTTGGTCACGGCGAGCCGCAGGCCCGGATAGGTCGGCACGCCGAACGACGGAAAGCCTTCCGGTGTGAGGAAGGTGATGTCGGCGCCGAGGCCTGTGGCCGCGCGCGCCAGCGAGGTGAGCGTGCGCACCACGCCGTTGACCTGCGGGTGCCAGGCGTCGGTTGCGATTAAGATCCGCATAAGGCGATCCGGAAAGTTGCAGCGATTCTGAACAGCCGCAAATTCCGACATTGTTATTTCAGGCGTGTGACGTCATCGAACTGTCGAAGGGTCTTTTTGCCCGCAACTGCTGTTTTCCCCGCGATCCGTGGCCGTCCCGCGCGGGCGCTGTCGTGAAACCGTCATGAAACAAACGGTTAAGCCGACGAAACCGTTTTGCGTGCAGCGCGCAAACGCAACGAAACTTTTCTCCCCTATGAGTTGCAGCATCGGGCGTGGATCAATGCGCCGCAAAGAATGATGACAGGCAACTGATTTTGACGACGCCGGCCGAGACAAGCACGGCGCGCAACAAGCGATCAAACGAGGGGACGTCCATGGTCACGCCGGGCATAGTGCATTCGTCATCCCGCATTCTCTTTGGTGTACTCGTCGCATCCGCAATCGTGGCGGCGACGCCGACGCAGGCGGCACCTCCCGCGCCGCTCCCCTTCCCGTTCCTGCTGCCGCCGCCGATTGCGGCCTATGAGCCGCCGGCGACGGCGCCGCAACTGATCACACCGCGCGAGGACGAGGCGACCGCCTATGAGTTGCCGGCGCGGCTGCGCCGCCAGGTCGTGAGCTATTCGACTCGCGAGGCGCCGGGCACGGTCGTGATCGATACGCCTAACAAGTACCTCTACTACGTGCTCGGCAGCGGCCAGGCAATGCGCTACGGCATCGGCGTCGGCCGCGACGGCTTCACCTGGTCGGGCGTGCAGTCGGTGACCAGGAAGGCGGAATGGCCGGACTGGACGCCGCCGCCGGAGATGATCGCACGCCAGCCCTATCTGCCGCGTCACATGGCCGGCGGTCCCGGCAATCCGCTCGGCGCCCGCGCGATGTATCTCGGCGGCACCGTCTACCGCATCCACGGCACCAACGCGCCGGAGACGATCGGCACCCATGTGTCGTCGGGCTGCATCCGCCTGACCAACCAGGACGTGATCGACCTCTATTCCCGCGTCAGCGTCGGCGCCAAGGTGATCGTGCTGCCGATGGAGCGCCGCGCCGATCTCGGCCGCATGACACGCTAGCCCGCGCCGCTCGTTCCTTCCTCCGGATCCTCCCTGACTGGACCGCCGAGGCCCGAAAGCCGCGGCGGTCATTTCTTTGCGCGCATGTCGGCGTTCACCATCACGGCCGATTGATGATGATCCGCGTCACGGGCTGCCCTGGCGCGCCTCCGTCCGGCCCTGTAAGCTCGGCAATCTTGTATTAACCGCGATCTCGCCGCTTCCGGCATGGGCCGGCGTGGCAGCTGGAGTCCGTGGATCCGACATGAACCTTCCGACACCGCGACCGGATTGGCAGAGCAGGCCGCATCCGCTCGCCCCGAGAACGCAGCCTCCGCCGCGGCGCTCGCCGCCCCGGCTGCGGCTGATCCTGATCGGCGCCGCCGGCCTTGCCGCCATCGTGCTGGTCGGCATCATCATCGTGGAGGTGTTTCTGTTCTCGGGCAGCACGCCGGCGCCGCAGCTGACCCAACTGCCGCCGCTGCCGCCGGCCACGCGCAATTCGATCATCATGACGCCGGTCTCGATCTCGCTCGGCGCGATTCGCGACGCCGCCGAAAAGGCCACGCCGCGCAATTTCTCCGGCAAGGCCGACAATCCCGTCAACCAGATCCTGCAGAATGCCGACATCGGCTGGACCGTCACCCGCGGCCCCATCGCCGCCACCGGTACCCAGGACACTCTGTCGCTGGCGACGCCGCTCTCGGGCCGGCTGAACGTCACCGGATCGCTGTCTGCCAAAGCAACCGGCGCGCTCGGCGACGCCATCGGCGGCCTGCTCGGCTCGGATGCGGCCAAGCAGATCGGCGGCATCAACATCAAGAATCTGAACGCCACCGCCGACATCAAGGGCAACGTGCTGATCGCGATGCGGCCGCGGCTGGCCGCCGCCTGGTATGTCGAGCCGAACTTCACCGCCCAGGTCAATCTCGGCGACACCGCGCTGACCGTCGCCGGCGCCCGCGTCAACGTGCCCGCGCAGATGAAGCCGGTCATCGACAAGACCGTCAACGACCAGCTCAGCGCGCTCAGCGACAGGCTGCGCAAGGACCCGACCGTGCGGCGCGTGGCGCAGGCGCAGTGGGCCCGCGCCTGCCGCTCGGTGCCGCTTCAGGGCACCACGCCGGGACTGCCCGCGGTCTGGCTCGAGATCAAGCCGACACGGGCGCTGGCCGCGCAGCCCGCGATCGATGCCAACGCCGTCAGCGTCACCATGGGAATCGAAGCGGAGACCCGGGTCACGGCCGCCGAGACCAAGCCGGAGTGTCCGTTCCCGGACAAGATCACGATCATTCCACCCACCGCCGGCGCCATCAACGTCGCGGTTCCGATCGACGTCCCGTTCACCGAGCTCAGCAAGCTCGTCGACTCGCAGCTCGCCGGGCGGACGTTCCCCGAGGACGGCTCCGGCCCGGTCGCCGTCACGGTGAAGCACGCGACCGTCGTGCCCTCGGGCAACCGGCTGCTGATCTCGCTGCAGGTGAAGGGCAAGGAGAAGGAGAGCTTCTTCGGCCTCGGCGCCGACGCGACCGTGCACATCTGGGGACGCCCCATGGTCGATCAGGCGCAGCAGATCCTGCGGCTGTCGGACCTGCAGCTCGCCGTCGAATCCGACGCGGCGTTCGGCCTGCTCGGCGCCGCCGCGCGCGCCGTGGTGCCGCATCTGCAGCGCGCGCTGCTGGAACGTTCGGTGGTCGATCTCAAGCCTTTCGCCGACAACGTCCGCGACAAGATCGCGACCGCGGTCGCCGAGCTGCAGAAGAACGAGAACGGCATCCGCGTCGATACCGACATCAACAACCTCGCTTTGACCGACATCGCCTTCGACGCCACCGTGCTGCGCGTGATCGCCTCGGCGGAGGGCACGATGTCGGTCCGAGTCAATACGTTGCCGGGACTGTGACGGGCCGTTTCGGAACGCCGCATCCCGGCGCTGCGCGCCTTCGGACCGTGCAACGACCGCAACGATTCAATCGGGCCTGACCTCGTCTGCGGCCACTCACGAACGTCCGTACCGTTTCCGGTAACCCGATGCAGCCGCATCGCGCGAGCGTGCTGCGGCCTCGAGGCCATACGTTTCGCGAGGCTTGACGCGCCCTCACGGAAGCCGCAACACGGCGCAGGAAGAGATTGTCGGGCCTTGTCCGCGCGCCCGTCGCAGGAAACATTCCGTAACAAAATTCTTCGCAAAACGCCGCGATTCTAGGTCACTTGTCGGTATGGCCCAGACACAACCACACATTCTTGTCGTCGAGGACGACCGCGAGACGCGGACGCTGATCGCGAAATATCTGCGCAACAATGCCTGCAACGTGACCACCGCGACCGACGGCCGCGAGATGACCCGCATCATGGGCGACCACCGTGTCGATCTCCTGATCCTCGACGTCATGCTGCCCGGCGAGGACGGCCTGACCTTGTGCCGCAAGCTGCGCGCGGAATCGCAAGTGCCGATCATCATGCTCACCGCGCGCGGCGAGGACGTCGACCGCATCCTCGGACTGGAGATGGGCGCCGACGACTATCTGCCAAAGCCGTTCAATCCGCGCGAGCTGCTCGCCCGCATCAACGCGGTGCTGCGCCGGCAGGCGGCCGCGATGACGGCGAGCGCAACCGAAGGCGCGACCGCGCTGAGCTTCCTCGGCTGGACGATCGACTTCCGGCTCCGCGAACTACGCAATCCCGAAGGCGCGCGCGTCGCGATGACGAGCGCGGAATTCGATCTGCTCCGCACCTTCTGCGAGCGGCCGGGCCGCGTGCTGTCGCGCGACAGCCTGCTCGACCTGACGCAGGGCCGCAACGCCGGCTCGTTCGAGCGCTCGATCGACGTGCTGGTCAGCCGCATCCGCCGCAAGATCGAGCCGGACCCGCAGGAGGCCACCATGATCAAGACCGTGCGCTCCGGCGGCTACATGTTCACGCCCGTCGTCGAGGTGGTGACCGGCCCGCAAAGCCATTGACCGGCCGGATCGAATGGCGATGTCATGATGTCGTTCGGCTTTCTCAACCTCAAGGGAATCCGCGGCCAGATCACGGCGCTGGTGGCCATTTCGATCGTGGCGCTCCATGCCATTATCACGGCGACGTTCCTGATCTATCGCGCCGAGCAGCCCGACCCCGAAAACGAAGTCGGGCCGTTTCAGCTCGCGACCGCCATCCGCATTCTTGGACGCGCGCCCGCTGCCGAACGGCCGCGACTGATCTCCGACATTGCCCGCGCCTATCCCGAGTTCGAGCTCAAGCCTCACGCGGGACCTCTGCCGGATGGCCGCCGGCGCGAGCCGGCCGGCCCCGACGTCGAGGCCGGGACCGGTGGCGACGAGCGCCACCCGGCGCCTCAGGAGATGGCCGACGGACGGCCTCACGGTCCAGGCGGCTTTCGCGGCCTTGGCCCCGGCTATCGCATCTTCATGCCGCCGCCCGGCTCCCAGACGCGCACCGTCGTCTTCGCCCTTCCCGACGGCAACATGGTCTCTGCGCGGATGGCCGACCGGCCACACCGGCCACCGTTCTGGGGCGCCCCATGGCTGACGACGATCATGTTCGCGCTGATCAGCACGACACTGCTCGGCCTGTGGGCGGCCCGTGCGCTGACCTCACCGCTGTCGAGCTTCGCGAAGGCTGCCGAGAGCTTCAGCCTCGATGGCGATGCCACTGCCCTGCCCGAGCGCGGACCGGAAGAGATCCGGTCGCTGGCGCGCGCCCTGAACCGGATGCGCCAACGCATCACGGCGCTGATGAACGACCGGACCAAGATGCTGGCGGCCATCAGCCACGATCTGCGGACACCGCTGACCCGCATGCGGCTGCGCTGTGAGTTCGTCGAGGACGAACTGCAGCGCAATCGCATGCTGGCCGATCTCGATCAGATGCATGCGATGCTGGGCTCGGTGCTGTCATTCCTGCGCAACGGCCGCAAGCTCGAGCCGATGACGCTGGTCGATATCGCGAGCATCCTGCAGCTCGTCGCCGACCAGTTCGCCGATGTCGGCCACAGCGTCACCTATGTCGGCCCGGCGCACGCGATGGCAACGGTGCGGCCCGACGACCTGATGCGTTCGGTCACCAACCTGGTCGAGAACGCCGTGAAGTACGGCAAGGAAACCGTGATCAGACTGTCGGCGTCTGGGAAGTGCCTGACGATCGACGTGGAGGATGACGGACCGGGGATCGCCGATGCGCGCAAGCCCGACATGCTGGAGCCGTTCGTGCGCGGCGACGATGCCCGCAACATGGACGAGGCCACCGGGTTCGGCCTGGGCCTCTCGATCGCGAAGGCGATCGTCCAGGCGCATGGCGGCGAGCTGTCATTGCACGATCGCAAGCCGCGCGGGCTGATCGCCCGCATCGAGCTGCCGCTCGGCCAGACCACCTTGCGCCCCGCAGCATGACGCGCGAACGCGCCCGGACGGATCCGGGCGCGCCGCGATCGAGACGATCGACTAATCGTCTGTGACGCCGTTACTCCGAGTACTTGAACTCGGGCATCGCCTTGAGCTGGTCCTTGGTCGCGTTGATCATCGCATGGTCGGGATACCAGCGGTTCTTCGAGCTCATCGACGAGGACGACGTGCCGGTGGCGGCACCGGTCGTCGTGGTCGAAGCCGGCGGGTTGGTCGACGAGGTCGTGCCAGAAGCCGGAGCGTTGGAAGCCGTGGTCGACTGCACCGGCTGATCCGAGAACTTCACCTGGTCGAAAGAGACCGCGACGAGGTGCTCGCCCATGCCGAGGAAGCCGCCGACGCCGATCACGACGCCCTTGACCGCGCCGCTCTTGTCGACCAGCAGGTCGTCGATCGAGCCGACGTTCTCGTTGTTGTTGTTGTAGACCTTGACGCCGACGAGCTTCGAGCTGCGCCAGTCGCCCTGATAGGACGCAGCGGTGGTGTTGCTCTTGATCGTGGTGCTGGTCGTGGTGGTGGTGCTCTCCGCAGCGAAGGCGGCGGTCGCGAGCAGCAGGGAACCGGCGAGGCCGGCCGCAACAGTCTTCATCACCATGTGGTGTCTCCTCTCAGTGAATGGTGACGAGAGAACGGCAATGGACAGTCGGCGTTCCCAGGGAACCACGATTTCGTCACGCTGCGCGACAAGCGGTCTCACTGCGACGCGGAAGTGTTAGTTTGTGACGGTTCGGGTGGACATGGCTGACGTCGTCAGTACGGTATGACGCAGGTGCGTGGAGCTTGTTAGCTGCTGACCGCGGTGACGGTCGGCTCCCTCTCCCTGTTCTTACGGGGAGAGGGTTGGGGTGAGGGGCAGCCGCACCGGTGGTGGGCATGGTGAGACCTGTCCCCCCCATTGGCGCTAACTTACCAAATTAACGCTTGGTATTCTCGTTTTCTTGGCGGCTCTCGGAGATGGCGTTGAATGTTCCGCGCAGCGGCCCGCAACGTTTGCACGTCGGGTTTGGGGATGACGGCGTCGACGAGGGCCTCGACGATCAAGCGCAATAGGCGCCAGACGCCGTTCTTCACGCGGCCTCCCGGCGGGGAGAGTCACCGAGATGTTCCGCGATGAGCGGCTCGGTCAGCAGCGCCAGCAGAAGATGACAGAGGATGTGCGCTCTCGCACTCCTGGGATCCTCGCCCGGTGGTCGCGCGAGGCCGATACTGCTCTTGAGATGCTTGAAGGCGATCTCGATGCGCCACCGCAATCGATAGAGGCTGCTGATTGCTGGAAGTGGATATTCATCGCGATCGAGCGAGGTGATGATGATGACCCATTCGGCCGCGACCAACGTCTCGGGCTGCAGCTTGCGGCCCATGTCTCGTGCCCGGCGCGTGATCTTTTCGATCGTGGCATCGCGCGCCTGCTTCGGCTTTCGGATCGCCACCAGACGTAATGCGATAGGCTCTTTCGCCGAAGCCTTGATCCAGACGGGCCGATCAACCAGTCCCTTGCCACGCGACTTTTTTAGCAGAGCAATGAGATCGAGACGGTTCGCGTCGGCGTCGAGCCAACGAGCGCCATTCCATTTGGCGCGCACTACGATATCAGCGCTTTCAGCAAGCACCTTGGCGACCCGATCGGGCTGCAGATAGGCACGATCGCCGACGCGAATTTCGCCCGGCACGACACCGGCGCGATCGATGACCTCGCCCTCGCTCTCATCCGTCAGTTCGAAGGCGGTAAAGCGTTCGCTCGCCAGATCGAAAGCTGAATGTATCCGCCATACGCCGCCGGATTCGCGATCATTGCGGCCGGCTTTTGCCACCGCCGTGGCATCCACAAGACGGACCGGTCGGCCTTTCGCCGCGGCCAGGCAGGTCTCACCTGCGCTCCCAACGAGCAGCCGGCTGACCAGTTGTTCGAGCCAATCCGCCGAGTTGCGTAGCCGCTTGAGAAGCGCGACATTCGACAATGAAGCAAGTCCCATCGCCTCAGCCCATGCGGCGGTCAATCGCAGCCCGCGCGTCCCCCAACAATACGCGAGCACCAGCCGCAGCTGATCCACGGCACATTCGACCTTGCGGGCTCGTTTGAAAGCCCCAAATTCCCGAGCCTCATGCTCAAGCAGGTCAGCGCCGCCCAACCGAGCGATAGTGCGCAGCCATTCGGCGTTCGAAAGCGATTCGTCAGTCACTCGACCGAGGAATCATCCATTTCCGGCAGCAAAATGGTAAGTTAGCGCCAATGCCTGTCCCCCCTCACCCGGATTGCATCTTCGATGCAATCCGACCTCTCCCCGCTTGCGGCAGGGCGATCGCATATGGTGAAAGAGGCTGGGCGCGCCGTCTTTTCGCGACCATCCTTCGAGACGCCCGCCTTCGGCGGGCTCCTCAGGATGAGGGCCTTTCTCCGCCGCAAAGCTGTTGAACCTCATGGTGAGGAGCGTCGCTCTTGCGACGCGTCTCGAACCATGAGGCCATGAAGGTTCCGCCCAGGAAAACCATATGCGATCGCCCAGCCGCAAGCGGGGAGAGGTCGAGCGGAGCAAGCCGCAATCGCCGTGCTCACATCGGCATCAACCGATAGACCATCTGTTCAGCATTCCGTCCAAGCCAATTGAATTGCTCGGCTGCGGGACGCCTGCCCCTACGCCGCCATCGCGCCGTCCTGATCGACGGACTCGGCATAGAAGGCGATGGTTTCGTACCGATAGTCGCAGAGGCGGCAGTGCCAGAGATAGGCGGTGCGGCGGCCGTCCTTTTCGACCCAGGACGGCAATGCGATCGCCTCGCCACATTGGGCGCAGGGATTGTTTCGCGGCAGATCCACGACGCGAACCGTGGATGGCGTCGCGTCGATGTCGAATGAACGGTCAATGCGGGGTGAATGATCGTCGGCTGCCTTCACGGCCATGACGCGCTCCCTCTCTGTTCAGTCTTCTTGAATGAGTCAGGTTGAATGAGTCAGGCATGCTGTCGAACTGACGGCCGCGATCTTACCCGCGCGGCGGCGGATTTGCACGCGCCGGGATGCCGCGCGACATCCAACCTCACGCGGATGGGATCGACGTCTTTGATTCAATTGCCGTCGGAGGTGACCGCCGGTTCCGCGACATGGCGGGCGCCCGCCTTGCGCAGATGGATGGTGGCGATGTCGTCGGCATAGACCTTCTGCCAGCCGTCGACGTGATCGAGCAGCTTGGTCGCAGCACTCTGGGTGCGCAGCAGGGTCGCCTCGATGTCGTAGTCCTTGAGCAGGCGGAACAGATTATCCGGCTCCATCAGGCCGGAGGCGGCATTGTGGTCGACGAAGAATTTTTCGCCGTAGAGCTCGGTGCGGCCGTCGATGAACGGCGCGACACCGGCCGAGATCAGGTAGCCGCCGAAATCATAGTCGTTGAGGACCCGCGTGAGGTTGAGCTTCTTCAGCTCGGTCACGGCCGCGACGGGGGTGCCGCGCATGTTCGGCGCGTAGTTCAGGATCGCGGCCGACGCGATGGTGCCGGCGCCGAGCGCGAGCATCACTGCCGCCGTCAGCGCCGCGCCCGGCGCGCGCGCCTGCGGCAGCACGGGCGACGCACCCGCCTGCCGCGCCAGCGGCGCGGCGAGCACCAGCGGGCCCACCAGCGCCAGGATCTCCGCCGCGCGCGCCTGCGCCAGCGCCATGTGCAGCAGGCCGAGCAGCATCATGATGCGCACGGGCGGCAACTTGAGGCCATGGAACAGCGCGAACCCGATGGCGATCAGCAGGCAGATCTCGAACGGACCGAGCCCCTGGAAATCGGTCGCCTTCCATTCCACGATCAGCGGCAGCGCCTGACCCAGCGAGAGGATCTTCTGCGACGCCAGCAGCGCATTCCAGCCATAGGGCGTGCAGCAGCTCGCCACCAGCGCGAGCGCTGCAAACCCGGCCCAGCGCAGCGCGAGGCTACGGCGGGCCGAGGCATCGGCATTGACCAGCGCGTCGAGCGCGGCGGGCGCGATGAAAAACAGGCCGAACACGAATCCGCCATGCAGATTGGCCCACAGCGCAATCAGCAGCACCAGCAGCCATGGCGGCGCGGCCTTGCGATCGGCGGCATCGACAAGTCCGGCGATCCAGGCCACCAGGATCGGAAACGCCAGCACATGCGGCCGCGCCAGCAGATGCGGCAGGCAGAGCAGGAACGCCGCGACCACGAACACCAATGTCGTGGCGTCGCGCAGATGCCGGCTGAGGGCGCGCGCCAACAGCGCGAAGGACAGCGCGGTCGCCGAGGCCGCCAGCACCACCGGCCCGGTCCAGCCGGCGAACCTGTAAGCGGCGGCATAGGCGACCTGCGCCAGCCACTGCGTGGAGATCCAGGGCGCGCCGCGCATGGTGAAGGAATAGACGTCGACCTCGGGCACCGCGCGGTGGTCGATGATCCACTGCCCCACCGTGATCTGCCACAGCGTGTCGGGATCGTTGAGCAGCCGGTTGCCGGAGATCAGCAGCAGCGCATAGACGCCGGCGCCGACCCATAGTGGCAGCAGCGCCTGCGTGCGCCCGGCGGTCGCTTCGGTGTGGGTGACAGACAGCGTCATCGCGGCAGGGCCCCGTTGGCGGAATTGCTCCGCCAGCCAAGCATGCACGGCATAATTCGCGGTAAACCGCCGGCGCATCCGCACTCGCCCGGCGCCGTCGCCCCATTATTGCCACATTATCGCCCGGCGTTCGCGCCAATTACGGTGTGCAAAGTGTAAAGCGCGTGCTGGGGGGCTGCTCGGCATGCGTGTGGTTCCCGGGGGATCCTGACACATGAGACGTCTTGTGCTGACGGCCTGCATTGCAGGCTTCGCGATGGCTGGTCCCGTGCCGTTCGCAATGGCTGCCGATGATGCGAGCACCGCATCGGACAATGCAGCCAAGCCGAAGGCCGGCAAGGTCAAGCTCGCCCATGTCCGCTCCGACGGCACCAGGGAGCTGGCCGCACGCAGCGCGGTGACCAAGGCCGCGCGCGAGGTCGAGGCGATCGAGGCCGTCAGCAGCGCCGACACCTCGCCGCCGATGGACGCCAATGCCTCAGCGCCCGCCGACACCGACGCCATCCCGGCCGCTGCGGCCGAGCCCCGCGACGCCGAGCGCAGGGCGGCCGAGACCAAGCCGCGCCACATCGACACCGGCCATCCGCACATCGACGCGCTGGTGGCGGTGCACGCCGCCGCCAACAACATTCCGGAATCGCTGATCCACCGCGTCATCGTGCGCGAGAGCAAATACCAGAAGGACCTGGTCGGCCGCTGCGGCTGCATCGGCCTGATGCAGATCAAGCTCGGCACCGCGCGCGGCCTCGGCTACACCGGCGACGCGCAGGGCCTGCACGATCCGAACACCAATCTCACCTATGGCGTGCGCTATCTCGCCGGCGCCTACCGCGCCGCCCGCGGCGACCACGACCGCGCCGTGCTCTACTTCGCCAGGGGCTACTACGAGGAGGCCAAGCGGCAGCGCCTGGCTGACGCGCAGCCCGCCGGCCGCTCCGAGCGGACGAGCGGCCCGCTCGACATCACCCCGAAAATCGCGACCGGCCGCCGCGCCCGCGCGCACTGATTGCGCTTGGTTCCTCACCGCCCCAAACTGTCTTTCCGTGACACTCCGTTGACACGGGGCCGTATCGGTCTATTTTAAGCGCGTTCCGAGGGGAGCTCCGAGGGGGAGCTGAGATACCGCAGCGTGATGCGGTGACCCTTTGAACCTGATCCGGGTCATGCCGGCGAAGGGACAGGGATGCAGCAGACAACCACGCGCGGGGATGTCCCCGTATCCATCATC
Source organism: Bradyrhizobium sp. SZCCHNR1015 (assembly GCF_032489875.1). NCBI lineage: Bacteria > Pseudomonadati > Pseudomonadota > Alphaproteobacteria > Hyphomicrobiales > Nitrobacteraceae > Bradyrhizobium > Bradyrhizobium sp. SZCCHNR1015. Next base: position 45,708 of record NZ_JAUEYW010000012.1, on the reverse strand, counting down.
GGTGCAGGCATCGCAGGTGCCTGGCAGGCCTTGCTGCTCGCGCGCGCGGGCCGCGAGGTCACCCTGCACGAGCGCAGCGATTCCGACCTGATGCTCTCCACCAGCCATTGGGCCGGCGGCATGCTGGCGCCCTATTGCGAGAGCGAGGTCGCCGAGCCGATCATCAGCCGCCTCGGCCTCGCCGCGCTCGACATCTGGCGGCGCGAGCTGCCGGACACGCCGTTCAACGGCTCGCTGGTGATCGCGCATGCCCGCGACCGCGCCGATTACGACCGCTTCGCCCGCCGCACCTCCGGCTATCAGCGGCTCGACGCGCAGCAGCTTTCCGCGCTGGAGCCGTCGCTGGAGGGCCGCTTCCGCGAAGGCCTGTTCTACCCGACCGAGGGCCATGTCGAGCCGCGCCGCGTGCTGCCGAAGCTGCATCAGCGCATCGTCGAGGCCGGCGGCCGGGTGCTGTTCAACAGCGACGTCACGGCCGATGATCTCGACGGCCTCGTGATCGACTGCCGCGGGCTGGAGGCGCGCGACGCCGAGCCCGAGCTGCGCGGCGTCAAGGGCGAGATGATCCTGATCGAGACCGCCGAGGTGCAGCTCGCGCGGCCGGTGCGGCTGATGCATCCGCGCTTCCCGCTCTATCTGATCCCGCGCGAGGACAATTTGTTCATGCTGGGGGCGACCTCGCTCGAGGCCGAGGACACCGGCGTCAGCCTGCGCTCGGCGCTGGAATTGCTCGGCGCCGCCTACTCGGTGCATCCGGCGTTCGGCGAGGCGCGCATCCTCGAATTCGGCTCGGGGCTCAGGCCAGCCTATCCCGACAATCTGCCGCGCATCACCATCAAGGGCGAGCGCGAGATCCGCGTCAACGGTCTCTACCGCCACGGCTTCCTGATCGCGCCGGCGCTGGCGCAGGCGACCTTGAACTATCTCGCGCACGGCCAGATCGACAACGAGGTGATGCGATGCGCGTGACCGTCAATGGCGAGGCCCGCGACATCAGCGCGACCAGCGTTACTGCGCTGTTGTCCGAGCTGGACTACGAGGGCACCCATTTCGCCATCGCGCTGAACTACGACGTCGTGCCGAAGAGCCGCTGGTCAGAGACGGCCTTGAAGGCAGGCGACGAGATCGAGATCATCACCCCCCGGCAGGGAGGGTGAGTGATGGCCCGGCTCACGCGGCACTCACAGCCGTCGTCCCCGCGAAAGCGGGGACCCATGGCCACCGGCTGCGGTGATAGCGCTCGGTCTTACCCCGCATGCCTCAATGTGAGATCACACGGCATGGGTCCCGGCGTTCGCCGGGACGACAGCGGTACTCGGAGCGACACCGTCCGACATGACGGAGATCATCGATGGTGAAATTCTACGACAAGACCTTCCATTCCCGCCTCCTCATCGGCACCGCGCTGTACCCCTCGCCCGCGATCATGCAGGACGCGATCCGCGCCTCGGGCGCCCAGATCGTCACCGTGTCGCTGCGGCGCGAGGCCGCCGGCGGCAAGACCGGCGACGCGTTCTGGAAGCTGATCAACGCGCTCGACGTCACCGTGCTGCCGAACACCGCCGGCTGCCGCAGCGTGCGCGAGGCGGTGACGACGGCGAAGCTCGCGCGCGAATTGTTCGGCACGAGCTGGATCAAGCTCGAAGTCATCGGCGACAACGACACTCTGCAGCCCGACGTGGTCGGTCTCGTCGAAGCCGCTGATATCCTGATCAAGGACGGTTTCGAGGTCTTCCCCTACTGCACCGAGGATCTCACGGTCGCGATGCGGCTGGTCGATGCCGGCTGCAAGGTCGTGATGCCCTGGGCGGCGCCGATCGGCTCGGCCAAGGGCATCACCAATCGCGATGCGCTGAAGCTTTTACGCGACCGCCTGCCCGACATCACCCTCGTGGTCGACGCCGGCCTGGGCGCGCCGAGCCACGCCGCGGAGGCGCTCGAGCTCGGCTACGACGCCGTGCTGCTCAACACCGCGGTGGCAAAAGCCGCCGATCCCGTCGCGATGGCCCGCGCCTTCCGGCTCGGGGTCGAGGCCGGCCGCACCGCCTACGAGGCCGGACTGATGGACGCCCGCGATTTCGCCTCGCCCTCCACCCCTGTCGTTGGGACCCCGTTCTGGCATGCCGTATCCTGATCGCTTCTATCCCGTCGTCGACAGCCTCGCCTGGGTCGAGCGCCTGACCAAGCTCGGCGTCGGCACCGTGCAGTTGCGCGCGAAAGACCTGAACGACGGCGAGGCGCTGCAGATCGTCACCGATGCGCTGGCGATCACCAGGGGCACCGCGACGAAGCTGATCGTCAACGACTACTGGCGCGCCGCCGTTGTCGCCGGTGCGCAGCACGTCCATCTCGGCCAGGAGGATCTGGCGGAGGCCGACGTCGTCGCGATCAAGCAGGCCGGCCTGACGCTCGGCCTCTCCACGCATGATGATGCCGAGCTGGAGACCGCGCTCGCCGCCGAGCCCGACTATGTCGCGCTCGGGCCGATCTTCCCGACCACGCTGAAGGCGATGCGCTTCGCGCCGCAGGGCGTTGCGAAGATCGGCGAATGGAAGAAGCGCGTCGGCAACATCCCGCTGGTCGCGATCGGCGGCATCAAGCTGGAGCAGGCCGCGGAGATCTTCGCCGCCGGCGCCGATTCGATCGCCGTCGTCAGCGACGTCACCCAGAACCCCGACCCCGACGCCCGCGTCCGCGCCTGGCTCGATGCGACCAGGGAGCCGGCCTGATGCGCGCAGCATTTGCGAATGCCTCTGACAGTGATTGGGCCCTGACGTCGCCCCGCTCTCCGTCGTTCCCTCCCCCCTTGTGGGGGAGGGCTAGGGAGGGGGGTAGCCCCGGGGGCGCTGGGTGCGGCTCACCCCCCTCCCCAACCCTCCCCCACAAGGGGGGAGGGAGCCTGAGCAGCGTGCCCCCCTCACAGCGCCAAATCATCTCCGCTCGGCATACGCGGCGAGCCAATATGAACCGCAACTCTCTCCATCGTCATTGCGAGCGGAGCGAAGCAATCCAGGGCCGCGCGTGCCGCCCTGGATTGCTTCGTCGCTCCCGCTCCTCGCAATGACGGCCCCCATTCACTCCGACAACAACAATTGAGAAGGAGGACCCCATGAACATCCGCTCCAATCCCGACACCACCCTGCCCGCCGTCACCACCGGCCCGCTGCCGTCCTCGCGCAAGATCTATGCTGTGCCGGACTCCGCGCCCGATCTGCGCGTGCCGCTGCGCGAGATCATTCTCTCCGAAGCCGCCTCCGAGCCCAACCTGCCGGTCTACGACACCTCCGGTCCCTACACCGATCCCTCCGTCACCATCGACGTCAATGCCGGCCTGGCGCGCGCCCGCTCCGCCTGGGTGCGCGAGCGCGGCGGCGTCGAGGAATATGTCGGCCGCGACATCAAGCCCGAGGACAACGGCAATGTCGGCGCCGACAAGGCGGCGAAGGCGTTCACCGCGCATCACAAGCCGCTGCGCGGCCTCGACGGCCACAAGATCACCCAGCTCGAATTCGCCCGCGCCGGCATCGTCACCAAGGAGATGATCTACGTCGCCGAGCGCGAGAATCTCGGCCGCAAGACCCAGCTCGCGCGCGCCGAGGCCGCGCTCGCCGACGGCGAGAGCTTCGGCGCCTCCGTGCCCGCCTTCATCACCCCGGAATTCGTCCGCGACGAGATCGCGCGCGGCCGCGCCATCATCCCCTGCAACATCAACCACGCCGAGCTGGAGCCGATGATCATCGGCCGCAACTTCCTCACCAAGATCAACGCCAACATCGGCAACTCGGCGGTGACCTCCTCGGTCGAGGAGGAGGTGGACAAGATGGTGTGGGCGATCCGCTGGGGGGCGGACACCGTGATGGACCTCTCGACGGGTCGCAACATCCACACGACGCGGGAATGGATCCTGCGCAACTCGCCGGTGCCGATCGGCACCGTGCCGATCTACCAGGCGCTGGAGAAGTGCAACGGCGATCCGGTGGCGCTGACCTGGGAGCTCTACAAGGACACCCTGATCGAGCAGTGCGAGCAGGGCGTCGACTACTTCACCATCCATGCCGGCGTGCGCCTCGCCTACATCCATCTCACCGCGAGCCGCGTCACCGGCATCGTCTCGCGCGGCGGCTCGATCATGGCCAAGTGGTGCCTCGCGCATCACAAGGAGAGCTTCCTCTATACGCATTTCGAGGAGATCTGCGACATCATGCGCAAGTATGACGTCTCGTTCTCCCTCGGCGACGGCCTGCGCCCCGGCTCGATCGCGGACGCCAACGACCGCGCGCAGTTCGCCGAGCTGGAGACCTTGGGCGAGCTCACCAAGATCGCCTGGGACAAGGGCTGCCAGGTCATGATCGAGGGCCCCGGCCACGTGCCGATGCACAAGATCAAGATCAACATGGACAAGCAGCTCAAGGAATGCGGCGAGGCGCCGTTCTACACGTTGGGGCCGCTGACCACCGACATCGCGCCGGGCTACGACCACATCACCTCAGGGATTGGCGCCGCCATGATCGGCTGGTTCGGCTGCGCCATGCTGTGCTACGTGACGCCGAAGGAACATCTCGGCCTGCCCGACCGCAACGACGTCAAGACTGGCGTCATCACCTACAAGATCGCCGCCCACGCCGCCGACCTCGCCAAGGGCCACCCCGCCGCGCAGCTGCGCGACGACGCGCTGTCCCGCGCCCGCTTCGAGTTCCGCTGGACCGACCAGTTCAACCTCGGCCTCGACCCGGACACCGCCAAGAGCTTCCACGACGAGACGCTGCCGAAGGAAGCCCACAAGGTCGCGCATTTCTGCTCGATGTGCGGCCCGAAATTCTGCTCGATGAAGATCACCCAGGACGTCCGCGACTACGCGGCGACCTTGAACGATCCGACGACGGTCGGCATGACCATCAGCGGCACCATCGCGGACGGCATGGCCCAGATGAGCGCCAAGTTCAAGGAAATGGGCGGGAGCGTGTATCTCGATGCGGAGAAGGTGAAGGAGAGCAACAAGGCGTTGTGAGGCACACCAAACACGAAAACAAGCATAGATGGCGCTTGGATTAAGCTAAGCGCCATTTAGTGCACAGCCGCTCATCTACTCGAAAACTCCGGCGGTCCAGAAACTCGAATAGGCAACGCCTGCTCAATCAAGCTAAGGAACAAAAAGGTGAACACTCTTGAGATACTCATATATTGAGCTCGAAAACACACCCGCCACAACGCCAACGATGGAAGCAAGAATAACTCCATACTTAAAAATCTCAAATCTATGACTCACGCGATTGTAGTACGCTTCGGAGTGTTCGTTCACAGATATGAAGCTTGCTTTTCTAGCCGCAAGAGCCAGCGAAATTACATACAAGGCCGTAAACACCAGCATCAACTGAAATAGCGGCGCAAACACTCGTACGCCCTTCAACAGAAGGACTGCCTGAGATTCCGACAAGAAATTTAACTTTCGGTCAAAATCAAAATTCAGGGCATCGCTCGGAAGTACTATCTTATAGTTCTCCAAAACTTTCGAGGAGTGGTTATCCTTCTCCGAGAAAAAAATGCTTCCAAGCATACCAAACGAAAACACTATCGGAACCACTGTCCGATGATCGATAGACTTAGCAACGCGGGTGATCCGACCGAATCTTGCTGTCTTCGAATTCACAAAAGAAGACATATGATTCGCCAGATCTTCCCCCCAAGTCAGATCTGTAAAAGAGACAGAAAAGGAAAGTTCTTGATCAGACTCGCCTGAAGCCAAAAACAGAGAGCTGCCCTTTTTAGTAATTGGCTTGAGATCCATAGCTCGACGGTCCGTAAACGCCCGAAACTTTATTTCCTGTTTTTCAGGAGTTTTTGCGTTCGGAAATTTTATCAGATAGGCCCACCCCAACTCCACACCAATCGCAATCCGGGTCGAAATATCGTGAAACGACCGGAATGCACTTCGTGAAGTCAAATTCGTAATTCGTCCATCGTCATAGTAGATCTTTGCCGAAAATGAAACTAACGATCCGGCGTTCTGAGAGGAAATTCTCTGCTCCACAATATCATCAAGATTCAGGAGCCACTTAATGTCGATCAAAAATATGCGATCTCGGAACTGCTGATCGATAGATCTACGCTGTCCGAGCAATCCCAGAATAAATTCACCAAGCAATGCGGGCTCTAGTGGAATTATTAGTTCACGCCCCTGATCGCTAAACGCAGGCTCGTTAGATTTGACCATCTGCAATTATCCCCTCGTTTCCGCGCTTGGTCTCCGCGATCCGAGCCTCAATGCCCGATGACCCTCCAGTGCGGAGCGCCGCAGTCTTGGCGAGAGGTTGATTAGCACAAGAGACCCAACCTCAGCTAGATTTCTGATCCGCTCTTAATACTGAAAAGGGAGGCGACCGGTCGTGCGAGCCAAGGAACGGCCTCGCATCGCCAATGATAGTCGACTATACAGACGCAAAATGGGAGACCTCCCTTCGCAAACGTGGCCGACACGATCTTACCGGGTTGAGCAATTCCAATGCCCATCCACCACATCCCCGCCCCACCCCACATCAAAGCCCCGCCGCTGTCGTTCGGCACGCGGATCGGCGACCTCCTCTTCATCTCCGGCATTCCCGGCTTCGACGCGGACGGCAATCTGCCCGACGAGTTCGAGGCGCAGTTCGCCAACGTCGTGACCAACTTCACGCGCGTGTTGATCGAGGGCGGTGTCACCTTGCGCCATCTCGTCAAGGTCAACGTGCTGCTGACGCGCGCGGCCGATGTCGCGACGATGAACCGGCTCTATGCCGCGGCGTTCGGGCCGGCGCCGTATCCGGCGCGGACGACGTGCGTGGTGGTGGCGCTGCCCGATCCGAAGATGCTGATCGAGATCGAGGGCGTCGCGGCGATCCCGACACCTGCCGACGAATAACGCGCCGTTCCGGGATAAAGCTCTGAAGATCTTCGCGCGGCGCGCATGAATGCGCCCTCTCCCACAAGGGGCGAGGGCGCTGTATCTCGCGGCGCCATGCTCGGCCCCGTTACGTCCAGGCGTGGCTGTGGACGAGTGGCCACCCGGCCCTCAACCTTCCTACGGCACGTTGATCTGCTTCCTGCTGGTGGCGCCGATCACCTCGATCCCCTTTTTGCCGCGCACATGCGTGATGTCGAGGACCACGTGATACGGCGCCGGCTGCGGCAGGCCGATGCCGCTCTGGCAGCCGACCACCTCGATGCCCCAATATTCGGGTTGCCGGATATAGATCAGCGGATGCAATTCGACCTTCATCGTGACCCAGGGCTTGGTGCCGGTGACGATCAGGAAGTAGGTGTCCGGAACGATGCCAGGCACCACGGTCGCGCTGTCGAACGTGATGATCCTGCACGAGGTGGACTGAGGCAGAGCCTCGAATGCCTTGAGATGGGCTTCTTCCATGACAAGCTCCGTTGAAATGACACTGAAAAATCGGCCTCGCTCAAACAACCGCGGACTTTAAACTTCAACTTCATTGCTTACAGCCAATAATTGCATGACCATGTTGGCGACACCTACATCGTCGTGGGCGCGCATTCGTTCGTGTGCTGCCCGCACTCCAGAAGATGCTGATCGAGGGCGTCGCGGCGGTCGCGACACCGTAGGGTGGGCAAAGCGTCCGGCGGCGCTCGCAAAGCGGCGGCGGAGGCGTGCCCACCGCGGTGGGCATGGTGGGCACGCTCCCGCCGGCGCGTGGTGATGCAGCGAGCAAGACGTCGCTTTGCCCACCCTACGATTCTTCCGATGAGGCGACAGCCGATGACTAAGTGACTGTCCAGCGATCGTGCTGCTGATCGGCCGACACGCTTTGCCGTGTAGCCGACAGGACGCGACGCGCGGAATATGCCGACCGAGCAACACGCCGTTGCGCTCCGCGGTCAGCATCGCGAGTTCCCTTCGCATCACCTGCACTGACGTCCGCCGTCTGCCGCCACCGCAGGCGACTTGCCTCATTCCGCCGCAACCCTGCGTCGTCATGACAGCCGCCCTGCTATTTCGCTACTTGCGGATTATTTAATTTTTAAATAGGATTTAATAGTCCGAAACATTATCTCCGAAAATCTGACGATAAATGTTTTATCCATGGCCGTTTCATGCCCTGTTCCGCCTCGCGGCCGCCGCCACGGCGCCGTTGCGGGAGGCGATCCGGGAGGCCTTCCAGGCCCAGGTCTATCCGCTCGGCTACGTTCCCTCGCATGACGGCATGCGCGGGCTGATGACCCTGGGCGTCGTCACGGCGCATGTCTCGCATACGCTCGTGCCGGGCGCGGTGCTCTATATCGACCTGTTCTTCGTCGCCAGCGCCTATTACATCACCGGCCTGCTGCTGCGGGACATCGACAAGCACGGCCACATCAGGTTCCGGCAGTTCTATGCGCGGCGCTTCGCCCGCATCGTGCCGCCGCTGCTGCTGATGCTCGCCGCCTACCTGCTGTTCACCTGGCTGCTGCGGCCGCCATTCCTGCCGGCGCTGGAGCGCGCCGCGATCGCGCTCTCCTACATGTCCAACTATTGGTACGTGTTCGATCCGAAGACGATCGAGGACATCGGCCACACCTGGACCTTGTCGACCGAGGAGCAGTTCTATCTGCTGTGGCCGCTGACCTTCGTCTTCCTGGTGAAGCGCTTCGGCGTCACCTGGCGGCTGGTCGGCGCCATCTGCGCCATTGCGGCCGCGATCTGGGCCTGGCGCGTGGCGCTGGTGCTCGATGGCGCGGAGTGGCGGCGGCTCTACACCGCGTTCGACACCCGCGCCGACGCCCTGATGGCGGGCTGCGCGATGGCCGTCGTGCTCAGGCTGGTGCCGCACGGCGCCTCACCCGCGCTCGACCGGCTCTGGCCGAAGCTGGCGTGGCCGCTGCTGATCTATTGGGGCACGGTCACCTTCCTGTTCTGGCCGGCGGACGGACCGAGCATGAACTACTATCTGTTCGGCAGCATGGTGTGCGGCGTGCTTCCCGGCATCCTCGCGCTGACCATGCTGGCGCGCAGCCACGGCACGATTCTCCACCGCATCTTCGAATGGCCGGTCGCGCTCTTCCTCGGCCGGATCTTCTACGGCATCTATCTCTGGCACCTGCCGATCCTGAATTTCCTCGACAGCTACGGCGTGTGGTGGCCGCTGCGGCTCGCGATCGGGCTGCCGCTGTCGGTCCTGGCGGCCACGCTGTCCTACGCCTATCTCGAGCGCCACTTCCTGCGCCGCCGCGCGCGGCCGGTGGCCTCGCAGCCGCCCCCCATCGGCGTGGTCCCGGCTTTCGTCCCGACAGCGGGCTTCGCGGCGGATCTCAGGTTCTCCTCCCGCCAAGGCACCGAGACCGTCCGCCCCTGACGCTCGCGCCGACGTCGCCGACGTGACGGCGTCGGATGGCGGCGGCCGCAATCCATGCGGCGCGCCGCGCATCCGGTGAGGCTCCGTTCGCTGCCATCCGCCTCGTCAGCCGTGATCGCGCGCTTTTGCCGCATGATTCCTGCGCGGCTGCCTTCAAAATGAACGAGACCGCTCCGACATAGGGCCGGCCGCGGGCTGGGGCCAGTTTGTTGCCGGAGTTTTCACGATGCCTCGTTTCACCACAGTCTGTTTGGCCGCAGGCCTCGCCGCGGCCACCCTGCTGGCCGCCGCGCCGGCGCAGGCCGGCTACTACATCATCCGCTGGGACAATACCGGCATCTGCCAGGTCTGGAGCGAGGCCTTCGCATTCAAGCCGGTCGCATGGCCGTCGAGCTATCAGGTCATCAGTCCGCCTGTGCCGACGTTCAACGACGCCGTGACCCGGCAGATCAGGCTGCGTCAGCAGGGCCGCTGCACGCTCTGAGCCCGCGCCCGCCTGATGGCATCATGTGACGGCGGCATGTCGTCGTTCACATCCCGGACATCGCTGTGAATGACGGCACGCGCAAGCTTGCGTTGCGCGCGCTTTTGTCGCACCACTTTCGCCTTGGTCCGGCCGCACGGCCGGTGGCCCGCGCGGGCGGGCGATTGTCGTTGTTTCGTTTGAGGAGATTGATGATGCGTCGCCTGACCACGCTCGCCGCCGCCGCGGCCATTGCTGCCGCCTCCATCGTGCCCACCGCCTTCGCCGCGCCTGCGCCCAAGTCCGGCTACTACGTGATCCGCTGGGACAACACCGGCATCTGCCAGATCTGGAACACCGAGCTGCAGTCCAAGCCGGTGGAGTGGCCGTCGACCTACAAGATCGTGTCCAAGCCGGTGCCGACCTTCGTCGAGGCGACCAACATCCAGCTCAAGCTGCGCGACGAGCGCCGCTGCTTCCTGTAAGCGGCGTTCGCACACCGTCGTGCATGAGAGCATGATCCGGAAAAGTGGAAGCCGGTTTTCCCTCGCGACAAACGCCGAAGGCGTTTGCGCGGAGATCATGCTCAAACAAGGAGATGAGATCATGATGCGATTCCGTGGAATCGCATCATGATCTAGCGCCGGTCAGGCTGCGCTGACCGCGCTCGCCGGCATCGGCACGAAGCCTGGCAGATCCCTGATCCGCGCCAGCCACGCCTGCACGTTCGGGAACGGCGTCAGCGACACGCCGCCTTCGGGCGCGTGCGCGGTGTAGCTGAACAGCGCGACGTCGGCGATGGTCGGCGCCGCGCCGGCGAGATATGGCCGCGCAGAGAGCTCGCCTTCCATCACCGTGAACAGGCCGTGGGCGAGCTGGTGCGCCCTCGCCATGTCCAGCGGCGCGCCGAACAGGGTCGCAACCCGCGCCGCCGCCGGGCCGAACGCGAGCGGACCGGCCGCGGCCGACAGCCAGCGCTGCACCTGGGCCTGGCCGAACGGATCGTGCGGCAGCCATTTGGCCGCGCCGTCATAGCGGCCGGCGAGATAGACCAGGATCGCGTTGGAATCGGGGATCACGGCATCGCCGTCGACCAGCACCGGCACCTGGCCGAACGGATTGAGCGCAAGAAAGTCCGGCCGCTTGTGCGCGCCGCCCTTGAGGTCGACCTCGATGAGCTCGCAAGGCAGGCCGAGCAGGCTCAGCATCAGCCGCGCGCGATGCGCGTGGCCGGAGAGGGCGAAATGATACAGACGACGTTGTGACATCAGGTGCTCCCGTGGCTTCCTGTCACATAGACCAGGGGCATCGCGGCAACAATGCAGCCCGCCGGCAACAGGCTGTTGCGGCGACCGCAACAATGCGACAACGACGCCATGGACCGCCTGCCCGATCAGCTCCAGCCCGGCCTGCGCCTCGTCTTCGTCGGCACCGCCGCGAGCGAACGGTCAGCCGCGACCGGACACTACTACGCTCATCCCGGCAACCGCTTCTGGCGCACGCTGCAGGCAATCGGCCTGACGCCGCGGCTGTACCAACCGCAGGAGTTTCCGGCGCTGCTGTCGCTCGGCATCGGCTTCACCGATCTGTGCAAGCAGGGCGCGGGCATGGACCATGTCGCGCTGAAGGCCGGCGTCGACGTCGCCGGCTTTGCCGCGAAGATCCGGCGCCATCGGCCGGCGACGGTCGCCTTCACCAGCAAGAAGGCCGCGAGCCTGTTCTACGGCCGGCCGACCGGCGCGATCGCGCTCGGGCGACAGCCGGAGCAGGATGATTTCCCGGTCGTGTTCGTGCTCGCCTCGCCCTCCGGCGCGGCCTCGGGTGCGTGGACGTTGCAGCCGTGGCGCGAGCTCGCGGCGCATGTCACCGGGATCGCGTCTAACGCAGCGCCTGTCACCGCAGTCGATGAGAATCGGTAGGGTGGGCAAAGCAGCCGCCCGCAGGGCGGTCGCGTGCCCACCGTCGATCAGCACACGCGACAGCAGGATGGTGGGCACAGCGCGTGATAGAGCCCGTCACTCCACCAGCGACGTGGCGCGCCTTTGCCCACCCGACACACCTCTGCGCGGTGCATGACGAGCAGCTTGTAACTCATCCCTGCGCCAGCGACGGTGCGGTTCAGGCATGACCAAGGGCCAAACAAGCATCGTTCGCCCGACGGGCAATCCGCGCATGCGCCCCATGCACCAACTGCCCGTCGTGTTAGTTTGCCGCAGGTCTGCACACTTGCCTCGTCGGGCAAATCAGGACGATGCTTTCGCTCAACCCGCCTCATGCAGAGGGACGTACGCGTCGTCACGATACGTGGAGGTGGGCCGCGGTGGACGTGATCGCTGCGCCGGACGAGCGCCGGCGGTCACGTACGGCGAAGTCGTGATGTCCTGATACCCCGACGCTGGTATCACGTGCGTGCTCATGCGGAAGCGTGGCGCGTGCAATGGCGGCCAACAAGCCGGCGCGCCAGGGAGACCACGTATAAGCCGTCAGACCATGCGCGCAGGGAAGGCCGGGATGTCTCCGCCGAACCTGTGGTTCTGCCGCGTGCTTTTTGTTGCACGCGGACCATGGGAGCGGCGAGCTCCCGGCCTTCCCTGCCCCTCTCGATATCAGACGGGGCTCGCACGATGCATTCCTCGCGCACGCGGTGCGGCGAGAACGCGGAGTCATGAGTCCGGAGAGATAGATGTTGGCGTCGCGCTCAGCACGGAAAACGCTGTCATCGTCGGCGCAGGCGGGCGACGACAGCTCGTTGCGTGGTACTAACCGGGCGACGCGACAACTACCTGATCGTGATCGCGAGACCCGACAGGTCGACGTTCGCCAGCAGCCCGATCTGCTCACCCGACAGCTCCAGCACCGCGCCCTTTTGGTTGGTCAGCACGATGCCGCGCACGCCGCGGCCGACGGCGAGGCCCGCGCCGGCGGCACCGTAGACGCCCTCGACGTCGGACGGACGCCAGATGTTGCTGACGCGGCCGCGCAGCACCGTGCGCGAGCCGCCGAACACCAGGCCCCAATCGAGGCCGCCGGTCGACAGCGGATAGGCGCGGCCGTGGAAGTTCAACACGCCGCTGCCGCCGGAGCCGCCGATGATCCACCCCGCCTTGTAGATGGTCAGCGTGATGAAGCCGCCATCCGCATGCGCCGTAGCCGGAATGACGGCGCCGCAAGCAGCCGTCAGTGCCACCAGCAGACCACGGACGAAGGATGCAATTCTCATGGATGAAGTCTCCAGCGAAGTGAACTTGAGGTAATTCGATGGCCACGTGTGACGATCGCGCCCCATCAAGCGAATCGATCCGGCCGAATTTAGCCCTTTGCGCGGCACCGCGCATGCGCCGCCGCCGGTGTGTTCGAAATGACGCGCTCGCAGTGCAGGAACTGTGGCGGCGCGAATGTCAGCCGCCCGCATGGCGTGGGACGAAGGCCAGCCGACCGGGATGTGCCGCGGGCGCTGGCGAAATGGGTCGAGACCCGCGCAGAACCAAGGCGATTTCGGGGTATTTGGCGCGTGCAAGGCCGCCGGGCGCCGGCGTTAAGGCCCCATTAACCTTGTCCGACCACGGTGATTTACGGGCTGGATGTTTAGTTGGTCTCGATGTTTGCGCGTCGTTTCTGTCGGCGCGGGCGTTGATCGGGAGGTGTTATGTCGCAAGAGTTGTCATCCGAAGCCGCAAGTCCGTCACTCGTGCCGCTTGCCATGCCACCGTCGCGCTCCGCGGCGGAAATCCTGCCGCTGTTGATCGGCACGCCCCTGTCAGAGATCGAGCGCGAGCTGATCGTGCAGACCCTGGCGCGCTGCAACGGCAACCGTACCCACGCCGCAAGGCTGCTCGGCATGCCCGTGCGCACCTTGCGCAACAAGATCCGCAGCTACACGGCCGACGGCATCGCGGTGCCGGCCTACTCGGCCTGATCCGACGGCGGCCACGCGATATCCCATCGCGTGGAACTCATCAGGATGCGGCGCCGATTGATGTTGATCAATCGGCCTCGCAGCCCTGCTGCAATTGCTGCCGTCGTCGCCGCTCTGTTAGGCTTCGCTGCGAATCAAAGACGTGTAGCGGAGTTGCGGTGGTGGCAAAGAATCCGGCCGGACGCGGCCTGCAGGGCCCGGTGGGTCCACGTGGCCCGCAAGGGCAGCCCGGGCGGCGCGGACCGGATGGTCAGCGCGGCAAGCCGGGTCCCGACGGCAAGGCGGGTCCGCAAGGCAGGCCCGGCCCGCAGGGGCCGCGCGGCGAGGCCGGTCCGCCCGGCAAGCCGGGACCTGCCGGACCGCAAGGCCCGCAGGGCGAGCCGGGGCCGCCGGGCACCTTGCCGACGATCGATCAGCTGATGCCCTGGCTGGAGCAGATCTTCGCCGCCTATGACGACTACAAGCGCGCGCGGGATCGCGAGGCGCATGAGCGCGAGGCCGAGCTGGTCGCGGTGCGCGACATCTTCGCCGCCACCACGCATGACGATGCGCTGGACGAGGCCTTCGAGGACGACGATCCGCACGAGATCGACCTCCCGAAGAAGAAGAAAAAGAAGAAGGGCAAGAAAAAGAAGAAGCACGAGAAGCACGCCGAGGGCCGCGACGACCACGACGACGACGGCTTCTGAGCTCCGGTTTGCGTCCGGGTGCGGCGAGCCTCAGCGCGGACCGAACCTGGCCGCCGAGCGCTCTCGCGCCTTGGCCGCCTCGATCTCGCGGTCGCGCGGCGGCGCCTGGGTCTGCAGCGAGGTCAGCAGCCGTCGCGCGGCGTCGGCTACCTCCTCGACCGCGCGGGCGAAGGCGGCCTCGTTGGCCTGCGACGGCGCGTTGAAGCCGGACAGCTTGCGCACGAACTGCAGGGCCGAGGCCTGGATTTCAGCCTCGGTCGCCGGCGGCTCGAAATTGAACAGCGTCTTGATGTTGCGGCACATGATGGGTCCCATCAATCCGGTACTGAACCAGGTCGCGGACCGTGCTATCATGCCCCCGACGCAGCCGGAAGAGCTGCGCTTGATCAGGGGGAGTCCATGTTTCGACCGCTTGCCGCCGTTTTTGCCGCCGTCATCGTTTTTTGCGCGCCGGCCCGCGCCGCCGACTATCCCGCCCCGAAGCAGGGCGACTTCGTCGTCAAGGATTTCAAGTTTCACACCGGCGAAACGCTGCCGGAGCTGAGGCTGCACTATACGACGGTCGGCGAGCCGAGCGGACAGCCGGTGCTGGTGCTGCATGGCACCGGCGGCTCCGGCGCAAGCATGCTGGTGCCGACCTTCGCCGGCGAATTGTTCGGCAAGGACCAGCCGCTCGACGCGAGCAAGTACTACATCATCATCCCCGACAGCATCGGCCACGGCAAATCGTCAAAGCCCTCCGACGGGCTGAAGACGAAATTTCCCGCCTATGACTATGCCGACATGGTCGACGCGCAGCACCGCCTGCTGACCGAGGGGCTCGGCATCAAGCACCTGCGGCTCGTGATCGGCAATTCGATGGGCGGCATGCATAGCTGGGTGTGGGCCACGCGCTATCCGGAGTTCATGGACGTGGCGGTGCCGATGGCCTCGCAGCCGACCGAAATGGCGGCCCGCAACTGGATGCTGCGCCGGCTGATGCTGGAGACGATCCGCAACGATCCCGACTACAACGGCGGCAACTACACCGCACAGCCGCGCATGATGAAATACGCCGTCACGGCCTACGCCACCGCCTCGGCCGGCGGCACCGTCGCCTATCAGCTCGCGGCGCCGACCGCCGCCAAGGCCGACAAGCTCGTCGAGGAGCGGCTCGCCACGCCGATCCCCGCCGACGCCAACGACTTCATCTATCAGTGGGATTCCTCGCACGACTACAATCCGTCCGCCGATCTCGACAAGATCAAGGCGACCGTGATGCTGATCAATTCGGCCGACGACGAGCGCAACCCGCCGGAGACCGGCGTGACCGTGGACGCGATGAAGCGCGTCGCCAACGGCAAGCTCTTCCTCATCCCGACCTCGGCCGAGACGCGCGGCCACCTGACCACGGGGAATGCGAAGTTCTACAGCGAGGCGCTGCGCGACCTGCTGGCGACGGCGCCGCAGCGCGGCATGTAGGTCGGCGGAGGGAGCAGTGCATGCGCAGGATGGTGCTGGCTGCCGTCATGATCGGCTCGCTCGCCTGCGCGACCGTCGCGGCCGCCTTCGACAACGGGCAGTTCGACAACGTCCCGCCGGACATTCGTGCGTGGTTCAAGAGCGTGATCGCCCCCAACGGCGTGCCGTGCTGCGATATCTCCGACGGCCACCGCACGACCTATGACGTGCGCGACGGCACCTATTGGGTACCGATCGAGGGCCGATGGATGGCGGTACCGGAGCGCGCCATCATCCGCGACCGCGGCAACCCGATCGGCGAAGCCGTGGTGTGGTACGCCCATCACCGCGGCGACATCATCATCAGCTGTTTCGTTCCAGCCGATGCCGTGTGAGACGCTGGCGCGTGCGATGCCACCAATGCGACTCGTTGGCGGTACGAGAAGTAACCTCCCGGGTTCGTGACCAGCTCCGATTGACCCAGGTCAACAGTCGCGGAAATCGGCCGAAATAGTGTAGAGAATGTGTCATGCATGCACCTGAAGATTCCTAGTCGAGATGCCCAAGCGATTCCTCCACCGGTCTGCGGCCCGTCTGTGCCGCGCAGCTCTCGCGCTGGCTCTCGTCGTCGGGCCTTGCGCCGCGTCAGGCGATGATGAGCTGAAGCTCACGCCGAGCCAGGCGCAGAACCTCGGCGTGCGCGTGACGCATCCGATCTCCAGCCGGATGGACAGGACGCTGCCTTATCCCGCGCAGATCGTCATTCCCACGCCTCAGCTGTGGGTCGTCAGCGCGCCGGTCGCGGGGATGATCACCAACCTCGCCGTCGCCCGCGGCGATCGCGTGGCCGTCGGACAGCCGCTGCTTACGTTGGAAAGTCCGAGCTTCGTCTCACTGCAGCGCGACTACCTGCATGCGCTGGCCCAGGAGGGCCTCGCGGCTCAGCAGCTGAAGCGCAACGCCGACCTGTTCGAAGGCAAGGCCATCCCGCAACGCGTGCTGGAGTCGAGCCAGGCGGAAGCGCGCCAGGCCAGCATCGTCGTCGCCGAACGCCGGCAGATGCTGCACATCAGCGGTCTGTCCGACGAGGCGATCTCCCGGCTTAGCAGCGATGCGGCGATCAGCGCCACGCTTACCGTCACCGCGCCGCGTGCTGCGTCGGTGGTCGAGATCGCGGTATCGCCGGGCCAGCGCCTGGAGCAGGCCGCGTCCCTGGTGAAGCTCGCGCGGCTGTCGCCGCTCTGGGCCGAGATCGCGATTCCCGCGACCAACATCGGCGCGATCAAGACGGGCGCCAAGGTCGACATCGAAGGCTATGCGACACCGGGCCAGGTCATCCTGGTGTCCGAGACCACGGATGCCGCCACGCAGACCATTCTCGTCCGCGCCGAGATTCCCAACAATGGCGAGCTGCATTCCGGACAGATGGCGGCCGCTCGCATCGGCTTCATCTCGGCAGGCGAAAGCGCATGGGAGATTCCCTATAGCGGCCTCGTCCGTCGCGGCGAGCAGACCTCGGTGTTCGTCGCCACGGAAGGCGGTTTCCGGCTCGTCCCCGTGACGCTGCTCGCGGAGGATCAGGATCACGTCGTCATCGCCGGCCCCCTCACGGACAAGGACGAGATCGCCATCGGCGGCATCTCGGCGCTGCGCGGCATCCTCTCGCGACTGGGGCAGTAGATGCTGCAGCGGCTGGTCGCATTCGCGCTGTCGCAGCGGCTCTTCGTCATCCTGAGCACGCTGCTGGTGATCGGCGCGGGCGCTGTCGTCCTGCCGAGCCTGCCGATCGATGCCTTTCCGGACGTCTCGCCGGTCCAGGTGAAGATCATCATGAAGGCCCCCGGCCTGACGCCGGAAGAGGTCGAGCAGCGCATCACGGTTCCGATCGAGCTGGAGCTGCTCGGATTGCCGAACAAGAAGATCCTGCGCTCGGCGACCAAATATGCGCTGGCCGACATCACCGTCGACTTCGAGGACGGCACCGACATCTACTGGGCCCGCAATCAGGTGTCGGAGCGGCTCTCCAACATTTCGCGCGACTTCCCCGAGGGCGTGAGCGGCGGCCTTGCGCCGATCACCAGTCCGCTGGGCGAGATGTTCATGTTCACGATCGACAGTCCGGATCTGTCGCTGGCCGAGCGCCGGACCTTGCTCGACTGGGTCATCCGCCCGGCCCTGCGCACGGTGCCCGGGGTTGCCGACGTCAACGCGCTCGGCGGCTATGTTCGCGCCTTCGAAATCGTGCCGCGGAACGATGCGCTGGCGGCGCGCGGCATCTCGTCCGAGCTGTTTCGCAAGGCCATCGAGGCCAACAGCCGCAACGACGGTGCCGGGCGGGTCAACCAGGGCGAGGACAGCGCGCTGGTCCGCATCGAGGGCAGCATCCGCGGCATCGACGACATCCGCGCGATCATCGTCGACACCCGCGACGGAATCCCGATCCGGGTCAGCGACGTCGCGCGGGTCAAGATCGGCGCCCTCACCCGCTATGGCGCCGTCACGAAAGACGGCAAGGGCGAGACGGTCGAGGGGCTCGTGCTCGGCTTGCGCGGCGCCAACGCCGGACAATTGGTGCGCGACGTTCGGGCCCGGCTGGATGAGCTGAAGCCGTCGCTGCCGAGCAGCGTCACCATCAACGTGTTCTACGACCGCAGCCGGCTGGTCAACCGCGCCGTCGGCACGGTGGTCCGGGCGCTCGGCGAAGCCACGGTGCTCGTCGTCGTGCTGCTGCTGCTGTTCCTCGGCAATTGGCGCGCCTCGCTGGTGATTGCGCTCAGCCTGCCGCTCGCGATCGTAATGGCGCTGATCGTGATGCGGGCTGTCGGCATGTCCGCCAACCTGATGAGTCTCGGCGGCCTTGCGATCGCAATCGGCATGCTGATCGACGCGCTGGTCGTGGTGGTCGAGAACATCGTCGGCAATCTCGCCAAGCACGATCACGCAAGCACCACGCCGCTGATCCACATCGTCTACCGCTCCGTCTGCGAGGTCCTGCAGCCGGTCGCCTCGGGCGTCCTGATCATCATCATCGTGTTCGTTCCGCTGCTGACCTTGCAGGGGCTGGAGGGCAAGCTCTTCATTCCGGTCGCGCTGGCGATCATCTTCGCCCTGGCCGCGTCGCTGCTGCTGGCGCTGACGGTGCTTCCGGTCGCAACATCCTTCGTGCTCACATCCGCGTCGCATGACGATCCATTGCTGATCCGCGCAGCGCAGCGCGTCTATGCACCCGCGCTCGACTGGGCGCTCGGGAACGAGCGCAAGGTGATCATAGCGGCGCTGGTCGGCCTCGTTGCCGCAGGATATGGCTACACCCAGCTGGGCAAGACCTTCATGCCGACGATGGACGAAGGCGACGTCATCGTCAGCGTGGAGACGCTGCCGTCCGTCAATCTCGACGAGTCCCTCGCCATCAATGCCCGGCTGCAGGCGGCCCTGATGAAGGTGCCCGACGTCGCCGGCATCATCGCGCGCACCGGCTCCGACGAGCTCGGGCTCGATCCGATGGGCCCCAATCAGACCGACACGTTCCTGGTGCTCAAGCCGGCGGACCAGAGGCAGACCAGCGATCGGGATGCCCTGCTCGAGAAGCTTCGCGAGGTCCTGACCGGCTTTCCCGGCGTCTCGCTCAGCTTCACGCAGCCGATCGACATGCGCGTGCAGGAGATGATCAGCGGCGTGCGCGGCGACGTCGCGGTGAAGATCTTCGGCCCGGACATCACCAAGCTCAACGAGATCGCAGCCAAGCTGTCGGCGATCATGTCCGACATCGACGGCGCCCAGGACGTCTACACGACGCTCAACGAAGGCGCGCAGTACTACACGATCGCCGTCAACCGCATGGAGGCGGGCCGCCTCGGGCTCACGGTGGACTCGATCTCGGCCTCCCTGCGCACGCAGATCGAAGGCCGGACGATCGGCACCGCGCTCGAGGAGGGACGCCGGACGCCGATCCTGGTCCGCGGCAGCGAGGCCACGCGGCAGGCGCCCACGATGCTGGCGGCATTGCCGCTGACGCTTGCGTCCGGCCAGCATGTCGCACTCTCTCAGGTCGCACGCATCCAGCGCGTCGACGGCCCGGTGAAGATCGACCGGGAGGACGGCAACCGCATGAGCGTGGTTCGCAGCAATGTCCGCGGCCGCGACATGGTCGGCTTCGTCCAGGCGGCCCAGCAAAGGGTCGCAACCGAGCTGCCGCTGCCGTCCGGCTATCGGCTGACATGGGGCGGGCAGTTCGAGAACCAGCAGCGTGCGGCCGCGCGTCTGTCCGTCGTGGTGCCGGTCGCGATCGGCTTGATCTTCGTGCTGCTCTTCACCACGTTCGGCTCGGTGCGCCAGGCCCTGCTCGTCCTCGTCAACATTCCCTTTGCGCTGATCGGCGGCGTGTTCGCGCTGGTCTTGAGTGGCGAGTACCTGTCCGTCCCGGCCTCGGTCGGCTTCATCGCCCTGCTCGGAATCGCCGTGCTCAACGGTGTCGTGTTGGTGTCTCACTTCAACCAGTTGCGCGCTCACGGGGTCCCCGAGCAGCGCATCGTGGTCGAAGGCGCCAAGCGCAGGCTGCGGCCTGTGCTGATGACGGCGAGCATCACGGCGCTGGGATTGATCCCGCTGCTGTTTGCATCGGGGCCCGGATCGGAGGTCCAGCGTCCGCTCGCGATCGTCGTGATCGGCGGCCTGCTGTCGTCCACGCTGCTGACGCTGATCCTGTTGCCGATCCTGTATCGCCGCTACGGCGCCGCTGCGAAGGAAGCGACATGAGCAGCCAAGCCGTCTGCCTGACCCTGATCGTGCCGGATGCGCTTCACAGCGAGGTGCTCGACCATCTGAGCGAGCAGACCGATCTCGTGACGGGCTTCACCGCCTCGGAAGCGGCCGGACACGGCGCGCGCGTCCGGCTGCGGAGCGCCGCAGAGCGGGTGAAAGGACATGCCGACGAGGTCGTCGTGCGGATCGTGTTGCCGGAAGAGGATCTCGAGCGGCTACTGGAGCGGCTCAGGAGCGCGTTTGCGGGAACGCAGCTCGTCTATTGGGTCGTGCCCGTCACCGCCTTCGGCATCATCCAGTAGGCACGCCCGAGGTCGAAGGCGGTCGATTCAAGGCTTGAAACACCAGCCCTGAATCGCCCCGTTCCGAAGCAGACTGCCCCCTCGCCGCCGCCGTCAGTGCTCGCTCTCGAGGCCGCCGACGTGCTTCTGCGTGTAGAGCTCGAGCCCGATGCGGTTGATGAGGTCGAGCTGGGTCTCGAGGAAATCGATGTGATGCTCCTCGTCCTTCATCAGTTGCTCGAAAAGGTCGCGCGACACGTAGTCCTTGACGCCGTGGCAATAGGTGGCGGCCTCCTGATACAGCGTCCGCGCACCGATCTCGGCGGCGAGATCGCATTCGATGATCTCCTTGACGTTCTGGCCGATGCGCAGCGGATCGAGCACCTGCATGTTGGGGAAGCCGTCGAGGAAGAGAATGCGGTCGGTGAACTTGTCGGCGTGCTCCATCTCCTCGATGGATTCCTTGCGCCAGACCTTCGCCATGTCGAGAAGGCCCCAATTGTTCAACAGGCGATAGTGCAGCCAATATTGGTTGATGGCAGTCAGCTCGCTGCGCAATCCCTTGTTGAGATATTCGATGACCTTGGGGTCGCCCTGCATGGATAAGCTCCGAAAAAGTTAGAGGCCGCAGGCGCTCAATAACAGGTTCGAAGTGCGGAGACGACCCCCGTTCATGTGCATTTTTCGGGCGGAGAACGACGCGACCGAGTGCAATGCCTGTCAGCAGGCAGCAAGCGCGAAACGGCTCTGAAGGTCGTCATCGATCGCCTTCGCCGGCGTCGTCCCATGATGGTGGCCGTGCTGACAGCCGGCCTGGCAGGCGCGGGCACAGGGACCCAGCGCCTCGTCGATGATCGTCTTGATCGTGCGCGCACAGCGGCCGCATTCCGCGCTGCACCCCAGGCAACCGTAGACCTGCTTCGGGTTCCGCGGCAGTTCGTCCGCGGACTTTACCGCGTTGCGGATGTCGTGATCGCTGATGACGTTGCAGGAACAAACAATCATGAGAAACCGGCCAATCGTCCTTGGTCAGGTATCGATAGTCATCCGCAGCTACCCGCGCAAAGGGAAAACGGCGCTTTTGAAGCTATTCCAATTTCCCGATCAATCTAGAATGCCTCCAACTATACGAGCTTGCCGCAGATCAAAGTTGCCGCCGAATATGGGCGGGCGGCGATCAAGCCGCTGCAACTCAGTCGCCCCCACCACCGTCCCCTCCACCACCGTCGCCACTGTCACCTCCGCCGTCGATCGGGTTTCCCATCACGTCCGACGAGGTATTGGAAAACCAACTTGCGACACCGCTCCCCTGACTGGAGCTGGACGCCCCATCGGAATCGACGCCGGTGCTGTCCGCGGACGAGCGGCGGTGGTGGGGCCGGCGGCCGGCGCGAACCAGCAGCGCGTAGCAGGCGGCCGAGGTCAATCCGATGGCCACGACGATCGTCATCACGGGGGTCATGCCTGCTCCTGACCGGCGGCGATTTTTGTGCAATGCAGCATTGAACGTATCCCGGAGATGGGTCGTCCAATGGGACGCGCCCGTTCATTGATCATTCAAGCGGGATGTGTGAACCTGCCGTATCGCCTGATGCGCGATCCGCCGACCTGGAGTGAGAGAGGTTAAGGTCATGAAGAAGACTCTTGCGGCTCTGGCCGCCGTCGCGACGCTGTCGACCGCAGCGCTGGCCCCTGCTCCTGCTGAAGCGCGCAATGGTCGTGTCGCCGCTGGTGTCGCTGCCGGCCTGCTCGGCGGCGCCCTCATCGGTGGCGCCATCGCTGCGGGCAGCAATCCCTATTATTATGGGCCCGGATATTCTTACGGGCCGGGCTACTCCTATTACGGCGGGCCTGCCTACATCGCCGATCCTGGCTACGCCTGCTATTGGCAGCGCCAGCGCTTCTGGGACGGCTACGGCTGGCGGATTCGCCGCGTCCGGGTTTGCGAGTGATCGTTCACCTTCATTAATTCCATGACCTTGCACCGGAATTTCGAGAACGGCGGCTGACACGGCCAGAAAAAACCGTTTTTCCGTCGCATCAGGTCGGACAGAGTTTACGAAGGGTTGACGGATTGTCGTGTTTTCTCGCGACGCTGACGGCCCTGATCGTGCGTGAATCACCAACCCGGCGCTCGCGAGGGCGCCTTCCAGGAGATCTCGGAACATGAAGAAGATCCTGACCGCAGTGCTTGCGGTTGCGACCATCGCCGGTTCGCTGAGCATGACGGCACCGGCCGCCAAGGCCGGCGACGTCGGTGCCGGCGTGGCTGCCGGCCTGATCGGCGGCGCCCTGCTCGGCGGCGCGATCGCGTCCAGCCGTCCGGCCTATGGCGGTCCGGTCTACGTCGAAGCCCCTCCGCCGGGCCCGCCGCCGTGCGTGTGGCGTCGTGAGCGCTATTGGGACGGTTATGGCTGGGTGTCCCGCCCGGTTCGCGTCTGCTACTGATCCCGACGACGCATAGCTCGCAACAAGCCCGGCCCTGCGGCCGGGCTTTTTGCTGCCCGCCTGCTCGGCTGATTTCACTCGATCAGCGCGCGGCGTCGATCGCCTGCAGCACTGATTCGCTCGGCCAGCAGTCGACCTTCAGGCCCGCCTTCTTCTGAAATACGCCGAGTGCGGCACGGGTCTGCATGCCGGCCTTGCCGTCCAGCTTATCGCCGTAGAGACCGAGCCGCATCAGGCCCTTCTGCATCGCCTCGACGTCCTTGCTCCGAAGCTGCTTCGACGCCGACCATGGTGTCGCGAACGGGGCCGGGCTCGTCATGCGATCCGCGAGGTGACCGACGAACAGCACGTAGAGATCGGAGAAATTGTATTCCTTGATGACGAAGTAGTTCGCCGTCGTCAGGAACGCCGGACCATAGATGCCCTCGGGCTGCAGCAGCGACGCCGGCTGCTGCTGCTCGGCAGCACTCAACCGCTGGCCGCGCACCGGCACGAAGCCCGCGCGCAGCCATTCGCCGATCGGCTTCTTCACCTCCGGCACGCCGATCGCGCAGTCCACATTTGCCGGCGGCTTGACCTCGTAGGCCCAGCGCACGCCGCGCTGCCAGCCCTTGTTCGCAAGCTGCAGCGCCGCCGAGCCCAGCGCGTCCGGCACCGAATGCCAGAGATCGACCTTGCCGTCGCCATCGAGATCGACACCGTGCTTGTAGTACTCCGACGGCAGGAACTGTGTGAGCCCGACCGCCCCGCCCCATGACGCCCTGAGATCGCGGCGCGACACCACGCCGTCGCTCAGCATCTTCAGCGCCATGATGAATTCGGTGCGGTACTGGTCCTTGCGGCGACCGACATAGGCCTGGGTCGCCAGCACGCGCAGCGCATCGTAGGGCAGCGCGTAGCGGCCGAAATCGGTCTCGCGGCCCCAGATGGCGAGCACGACAGGTCCCGGAACGCCGAAGCGGCGCTCGATCTCGGCGAGCGCGGGACGATATTGCTGGATCAGCTTCTGGCCATACGCGGCGAGCCGCGCGATCGAGGCTTCCTTGATGTAGTCGGCCGGCACCTGCACGAACTCGGCCTGCGCCGGAGCGCCTGTTGCCGGACGGCCTGGCAGCAGCAGGTCGGGAAGCTTGTAGTCGGGCTCGAGCTCGCGCGTCTCGGCATCGAACGTCACGCGCGAAACGCCCTGCTCCTTGGCCTCGGGCCAGAGCGAAGCCACGAATTGGGTGAAGTCGCCGTCGGCGGCGCTCGCCTGGCCATCGCCGAGGATGCAGAGCGCCACACCAATCAGGACGAGCCTGCGCAAACCGAAGAGCAACTGCCGAGCCATGCAATAGGGTTAGCATGGCTCGCGGCGCTTGTGAACGTCAGCAGGCCATGCGCCGGAACCCGACTCTTCCGCTCAATGCCCCGCCGCCTGCTTCGCCTCCTCGATCGCGGCATTCGACAATTTGTCGACGACGGCGATTCCGATGGCGGAGAGAATGAAGACCGTGTGAATGATGGTCTGCCACATCACGCCGGTCTCGGTGTAGTTCGACTTGCCTGACGACAGCGCGCCGGCTTCGATGAAGGTGCGCAGCAGATGGATCGACGAGATGCCGATGATCGCCATGGCGAGCTTGATCTTCAGCACGCTGGCATTGACGTGGCTGAGCCATTCCGGCTCGTCCGGATGGCCCTGCAGATTGAGCCGCGACACGAAGGTCTCGTAGCCGCCGACGATCACCATCACGAGCAGGTTCGAGATCATGACCACATCGATCAGGCCGAGCACCGCGAGCATGATCTGCTGCTCTGAGAAATCGAAGGCGTGGGCGAACAGGTGCCAGAGCTCTTTGAGGAAGAGCACGACATAGACGCCCTGCGCGATGATCAGCCCGACATAGAGCGGCAGCTGCAGCCAGCGCGAGCCGAAGATCAGCATGGGTATGGGGCGCAGCGCTCCGCCCTTGGAGGACAGGATCGCGTCGGGGGAAGACATGATGGGATTTTCTCGCGGCTGGATGGGATTGCGGAACGACTATCTACGCAATCACGTCGCACATGGAAGCGACAACTGGCCGCAGCCTGGGCGCGACGCTTTGTCCCGGAACGAAGACAGCGTCACGCCTCGCGATGTCCTGAGATCAGCGCGTCAGCTTCTTGTACTTGACCCGGTGCGGGATCACGCTGTCCTGGCCGAGCCGGCGCATCTTGTCCTTCTCGTAGTCCTGGAAGTTGCCTTCGAACCATTCGACGTGGCTGTCGCCCTCGAAGGCCAGCATGTGGGTCGCGATACGGTCGAGGAACCAGCGGTCGTGGCTGATGATGACGGCGCAGCCGGCGAAATCCTCCAAGGCCTCTTCGAGGGCGCGCAAGGTGTCGACGTCGAGATCGTTGGTCGGCTCGTCGAGCAGCAGCACGTTGGCGCCCGACTTCAGCATCTTGGCGAGATGCACGCGATTGCGCTCACCGCCCGAGAGTGCCCCGACCTTCTTCTGCTGGTCGGCGCCCTTGAAGTTGAACGCCGAGCAATAGCCGCGCGAGTTGACTTCCTTCTTGCCGAGCAGGATCAGCTCGTTGCCGCCGGAGATCTCCTCCCATACCGTCTTGTTGCCGTCGAGAGCGTCGCGCGACTGGTCGACATAGCCGAGATGCACGGTCTCACCGATGGTGATGGTGCCGGCATCCGGCTTCTCTTGTCCCGTGATCATGCGGAACAACGTGGTCTTGCCGGCGCCGTTCGGACCGATCACGCCGACGATGCCGCCCGGCGGCAGTTTGAAGGTGAGGTTGTCGATCAGCACGCGATCGCCGAAGCTCTTGGACAGCCCGTCGAAATCGACCACATTCTGTCCGAGCCGCTCGGCGACGGGAATGATGATCTGCGCGGTCTGGGTCTGCTTCTCGCTGGCCTTCTTGAGCAGCTCCTCATAGCGCTGGTAGCGCGCCTTGGACTTCGCCTGGCGGGCCTTCGGCGACGCCGCGATCCACTCCTGCTCACGCGCCAAAGTGCGCTGATGCGCGGCATCCTCGCGGCCCTCCTGCTCCAGCCGCTTCTGCTTCTGCTGCAGCCAGGACGAATAGTTGCCCTCGTAGGGGATGCCCCTGCCGCGATCGAGCTCCAGGATCCAGCTGGTGACGTTGTCGAGGAAGTAGCGATCGTGGGTCACGATCAGGATCGCGCCCGGATAATTGCGCAGGTGACCTTCGAGCCAGGACACCGATTCAGCGTCGAGATGGTTGGTCGGTTCGTCGAGCAGCAGCAGCTCGGGCTGGTCGAGCAGCAGCTTGCACAAGGCGACGCGGCGACGCTCGCCGCCGGACAGCTTGGTGACGTCGGCATCGTCGGGCGGACAGCGCAGCGCATCCATCGCCTGGTCGACCTTGCTGTCGAGATCCCAAAGGCCCTGCGCCTCGATCTCGTCCTGCAGCTTGGTCATCTCGTCGGCGGTCTCTTCCGAGTAGTTCATCGCCAGCTCGTTGTACCGATCGAGGATCGCCTTCTGCTTGCCGACGCCGAGCATGACGTTCTCGCGCACCGTGAGCTTCGGATCGAGCTGCGGCTCCTGCTCGAGATAGCCGACGCGGGCACCCTCGGCCACCCAGGCCTCGCCGGTATAGTCCTTGTCGATGCCGGCCATGATCTTGAGCAGGGTCGATTTGCCCGAGCCGTTGACGCCGAGCACACCGATCTTGGCGTCCGGATAGAACGACAGGTGAATGTTATCGAGCACCTTGCGGGTCGGGTAGGTCTTGGACAGACCCTGCATGAAGTAGACGAACTGGCGCGCCATCGCGTGTCCCTTGAAGCCTGCCGGAATTTTCGGAAAATGGTTGCCGCTGATGTAACCGCGCGGTCCCCAAAGGGCAACCGGCGAGCCGGTCTCGGCCGGAACAAATGCCGGGAGAATCCCGGTCAAACTTCGCGCCGGCCCGGCCTGCCGTCCACGGACGATTACGGGTCCGGCACCTTGTGTGCGGCCGATCACGACAATTGCAACCATCTTTTAATTAATTCGGCGGGACACTCGGTCCCGGCCCGCAAGACCCGCGTGCCCAAGCGGCAAAAGCCGCGACCGACAACAGCGAGAGCCCGTCATGGCAGCCTTCACGTCAGCCTCCCTGCCCGCTTCGGCGGCACACCGCAAAGACCGATCCGGGATCGCGGACGACATCCGCGGCTTCTGGCGCGAATTCGTCGCGCGCGCCTTCAACCCGTACCGGCCAGAATTGCACTACATGCGCGGCCCCGGCCCCGCCTGGCGCGCCAAGTACGGCGATGACGCCGCGTTCCGGCTGAAGTCCCGCCTCGATTGACGTCGCCTGGGTCCGCGTAAGAGCGTCACGATGCCTTGCGCAACCAGCCCGTTGCGCGCAAGCATGGCTCCATTCCTGACGGCATTCACCATTGCCGCCGTCCCCCGATGAATGGACCCTGCCGATGACACGGCTGCGCTGTGCGATCCTCGACGACTATTACGATACAGCCCTCTCATTGGCCGACTGGCCCCGGCTGGCCGACAGGGTGGATGTGACGGCTTTCACACAGCCGTTCGGCAACGAGGAAGCGGCCGCCAGCGCGCTCACCGATGCCGACATCATCTGCGCGATGCGCGAGCGGACGCCATTGCCCCGCTCCCTGATCGAGCGGTTGCCGAAGCTGAAGCTCCTGATCACCTCGGGCATGCGCAACGCCGCCATCGACATGGAGGCCGCCAAGGCACGCAGCGTCGTCGTCTGCGGCACGCAATATGGCCGTGACCCCACCGCACCGCTCACCATGGGCCTGATCCTGGAGCTGACGCGCAGGATCGGCCAGGAGAACGCGCGCATGCACGCCGGGGAGCCCTGGCAGGCGCTGGGCGGCGTGGAGATCGAGGGCAAGACGCTGGGCGTAATCGGGCTGGGCAAGCTCGGCACCAAGGTCGCAGAGCTCGGCAAGGCGTTCGGCATGAACGTGATCGCCTGGAGTCCCAATTTGACGCCCGAACGCTGCGAGGCGGCGGGAGTAGGCTACGCGACCAAGGAGAAGCTGTTCACCGCCGCCGATGTCATCACCGTCCACGTCGTGCTCAGCGATCGCTCACGCGGGCTGGTGGGCGCGGCCGACATCGCGCGCATGAAGCCGACCGCCTATCTCGTCAACACCTCGCGCGCGCCGATCGTCGACGAGGCCGCGCTGCTGCAGGCGCTGCGCGACCAGCGCATCGCCGGTGCCGGGCTCGACGTGTTCTCGGTGGAACCGCTGCCGGTCACCCATCCGCTGCGCGGGCTCGGCAACGTCGTGCTCACACCGCATCTCGGCTACGTCACCGAGGAGAGTTTTCGCGCCCATTACGGCCAGATGGTCGATTGCATTGCCGCCTGGCTGGTCGGATCCGAGCCGCCGCGCCGGCTGGCTTAAAAGCAGACGAGAGCGGCCCTCACAGCAAAACACCCTCCGAGGAGGGTGTTTTCAACGTGATCAGCTCGCACGCGCCCGCCTCAGCGGATCGTCACCGGCGGCGGCAGCGGCTGCATGTTGGCGGGCTGGCCAGCCGCCGGCACGGTCGCCTGGGCCTGGACGGGTGCCGGGGCCGGGGCCGCGGCAGCAGCCATGTTCTTGCTGGAACCTGGAGGCGCACCGCCCGGCATCACGACCACACGGGTGCCGACCTTGACCCGGTCGAACAGGTCGGCGACGTCGTCGTTCAGCATGCCGATGCAGCCCGACGACACGAACTTGCCAATCGTCGACGGCTGGTTGGTGCCGTGGATGCGGTACACGGTCGAGCCGAGATACATCGCGCGGGCACCGAGCGGATTGCCGGGACCGCCGGCCATGAAGCGCGGCAGATAGGGCTGCCGCTCGATCATCTCGCTCGGCGGATACCAGTCCGGCCACTCGGTCTTCTTGGTGATCTTCTGCACGCCGGTCCAGGTGAAGCCTTCGCGGCCGACACGGACGCCGTAGCGCATCGCCCGGCCATTGCCGAGCACCAGATAGAGGTAGGTGTTGGGCGTATCGACGACGATCGTTCCCGGCGGCTCCTTGGTGACGAAGTCGACCTCCTGGCGGCGCAGGTTCGGCGGCAGCGGCGCCGGCGCCGCATCGGGTTGTTCCTCGGGCGGCAGAGCTGCCACCGTCATCGGCCGATCTCCGGCGGCCGGGGCCTGTGCCGCGCCTGCGACGGCCGGAGCGCCACCGACGGCGCCGGGCGGCCGCGGCGCGCCTGCGTCGCCACCGGGCGCGCTGGCGCCACCATAGGCCTGCTGGCTGGAGGCAGGACGATCACCGTAGATTACCGGGGGCGGACCAGCCGGGCGGCCATAGCGCGGATCATCCGGGGACATCACCGGGCCGGTCGGAGCGGCTCCGTAGACCGTCGCACCGGCCGGACGTCCATAACGAGGATCGTCGGGAGAAAGGATGGGACCGGTCGGAGCCGCAGCACCATAAACCGGCGCATTGGCTGGACGACCGTAGCGCGGATCGTCCGGCGAGATCACCGGGCCGGGCGGCGGCAACGCCGCGGAATTGCCAGGCGCATTCTCATCGTCGAGCGCGTCAAAATCCTGCCCCTGCCCGCGCGCATCGGCCGGGTAAGGCGTCGGCGCCGGTGAGTACGCTCCAGGCGCGGTCTGATAGACCTGCTGTGCCTCGGCAAACGAAGTTGCCGTCACGCCCGCTGCCGCGACCGCGCAAACCGTCAGGATTTGTCTGATCATCATCGCCCTTGCAGTATCCCCAAGCCGCCGATTGGGACCTTTGCTGTGCCAGATGGCCGAAGATAGCGGCGCATTCAAGACAATTCCGGCCTGAGCGGCCCGACTTCGGCAATTTGTGATCATGTCTCCGTCGTTGCACGGAAGTCTCACGCCGCTGAAAAAGTGCGGCGGAGCCCCCGCAGGCCCCATGGATGCCGTGATTTGCCGAGCGGGCGGGAACACTTCCGGTATTCTGAGCTGAGCCTGATTCGCGATGCACGGCAGAAGCCGGCCTCGTCGCGAACGCGGCATTCCCTGTGATCACCGCGTTCCCTACTGGCTCTAAGGTCTCGGCAGTCACGCTGCCGTGGCGAGAGTTACCGTCAATGCTTCCCGGCTTTCGTTTTCTGGTCGCCGCGATCGTCTGTTCCATCTCTCTCACCATCTTCGGCATGGGCGCTGCGGCCCTGTTGCGCGCGGCCCACGAGCAGTTCGTCAGCAACGCGTCCTGGCGCACGACTCAGGCCTCCGGCTTCACCACGTTCCTGCCGCCGGCCGAACCCACGCCGGTGCTCGCGGTGCTGCGGGTGGATTCGATTCCGACACCGCCGGTGACGCCGCCGCCGGTCGTGGCCGATGCTCCCCCGGCAGCGTCCGAGCCGCCGAGCGCGCCGTCGACGGCGGCGCCGGCCGCCGAGACGCCCGAGGCGACGCCCGTTGCGGTGGCCACCGATGTGCCTACGCCCTCGCTGCCGGCGGAAACGGTCGACACGTCCCGCACCTCCGCCATCGTCGAGACCGCGTCCGTGACGAACGACCGGATCGAGAGCACCAAACCGGAGCGCCCCATTCCGGACACGTCCGCTTCGATCGTCGTTCCGGTCGAAAAAGTCTCCGACAGGCCGAGCATGGACAGTTCGCCCGCGACTGCAGCGCCGCCCCCGCCGCCGGCGTCGACCGAAGCTGCGGCCGCCGTGGTCTCACCGCCGCCGCCGGCTCCTCAGATTCTCGCCAGCGCCGATCCGATGATGACGACCGCAGCCGCCGCCGCGCCCGTTCCGGCGGTGCTCGACCCGATCGCGGCCAAGCTCGCCGCGCTGGCCGAGCAGCCGGCGCACCAGGAGCGGCCCGCGGCCGGCGAGCATCGTGCCTCGGTGAAGGTCGCGAGCGTTCAGTTGCGCCGGAGCATCCTCAAGAAGCGCCAGGCCCGGGAGAAGCAGGTTGCGGCGCGCCGCGCCAAGCAGCGGCGCATCGCCCAGCGCGTCAGGGCGGCGCGGCAGGCAGCGGCCCAACTGCAGCAACAGACCGCGTTCCCCGATCCATTCGGACAGCAGCCATTTGGTCAACCGCAGGCGGCCGTCCAGCAGGCTGCCGGGCCGCGCACGCGGTAGGCGGAGCTAGCGATCAGGCCGGCCCGGTCGCAACCGGCGGACCGTTCTCGACGCCCCATTCCGACCACGAGCCGTCGTAGAGCGCGGTGTCGCGGATGCCGAGACGATAGAGCGCCAGCGTCAGCACCGCCGCCGACACCCCGGAGCCGCAGGAGGTGACGATCGGCCTGGCGAGATCGACGCCAGCGGCGCCGAACGCCTTACGTAGCTCGTCTAGCGGCTTCATCACGCCGGTCGCCGCGTCGAACAGCTCCGCATAGGGCAGATTGCGGCTGCCGGGGATATGGCCGGATCGGAGACCGGGCCGCGGCTCGGCGACCTCGCCCGCGAAGCGCGGCGCCTGCCGCGCATCGATCACCTGCTCGGCATTGCCGGCGAGATTGGCGACCATCTGCTCGATCCGGCGCACGCGCGCGGCATCGAACGTCGCGCTGAACGTGCCAAGCGCCGGCGTGACCTGCCCGCTCTCGACCCGGCGCCCCTCCGCCATCCACTTCTTCAGCCCGCCGTCGAGCACGTGCACATCCGTGTGGCCGAACGACAGGAACATCCACCAGGCGCGCGGCGCGGCGACCCAGCCGCCGGAATCATAGACCACCACCGTATCGCCATTGCTGACGCCGAGCCGGCCGGCGTCGCGGCCGAACTGCGCGGCGCTCGGATACATGTGCGGCAGCGGATTGGAATGGTCGGAGACCTCGTCGACGTCGAAAAACACGGCGCCGGGGATGTGCGCCTTCAGGTAATCGTCCTTCGGCAGCGGCAGCACACCCGGCATCTTGAAGGTCGCGTCGAGCACCTTCACCTTGGGATCGCCCAGATGCGCAGCGAGCCAGTCGGTGGAGACGAGAGGGTCGTCGTGGATGGTCATGCGCAAAAGCTCCGGGCTTCACATTCGATCGTCATCGCCGGACTTGATCCGGCGATCCACCTTGTCGAAGCGATGGACACGCGGGTCAAGCCCGCGTGCGACGGGCAGCGATCAATCCTTCTTCTTCGGCGCCCAGGCCTCGACCGGCCCGCCGCAGTCGCGCCACGCCGCGAAACCGCCACCGATATGGGCGACCGGCTTCAGGCCCATGTCCTGCGCGGTCTTGGCCGCGAGCGCCGAGCGCAGGCCGCCGGCGCAATGAAAGATGAACGTCTTGTCCTGCTGAAAGACCGGCTTGGCATAGGGGCTCTGCGGGTCGATCCAGAACTCCAGCATGCCGCGGGTGCACGAGAACGCGCCGGGAATCCTGCCCTCACGCTCGATCTCTCGGGGATCCCTGATATCGACGATCACGACATCGTCGCGCTTCGCCGCCGCGATCGCCTCAGCCGCCGAGAGCGTCTCGATCTCGGCATTGGCTTCATCGAGCAGCGCCTTGATCCCGCGCGTGATGGTCTGGGGCATGTCTTCTTCCTTCGTCTTTTCCAGCCGCCGAGCGGCGTCGTTTCGCGTCTACATTCCGGGGGCGTCCGTCAGGACCGAACCCGGAATCCAGAGCCGATCGCACAAGCTCGATATTCCGGATTTGGTCGCTATCGCGACCGCCCGCAACGACGGCCTTGCATCGCGCGCCGCAGAACGAGCGCCTTACCTCACCAGCTCCTTCATCGCCGCTTCCAATCCCTCGATCGTGATCGGATACATGCGCTCGGAGAAGATGCGGCGAATGAGGGTGGTGGACTCCGAATAGTCCCAATGCTTCTGCGCCACCGGATTGAGCCACACCGCGTGGGGATAGGTGCGGATGACGCGGTCGAGCCACACCGAGCCCGGCTCCTCGTTGACGTGCTCGACCGAGCCGCCGGGCACCATGATCTCATAAGGCGACATCGAGGCGTCGCCGACGAACACGACCTTGTAGTCGTGCGGGTACTTGTGCAGCACGTCCCAGGTCGGCGTGCGGTCGGTGAAGCGGCGCTTGTTCTGCTTCCACACGCCCTCATAGAGGCAGTTGTGGAAGTAGAAATATTCCATGTGCTTGAATTCGCTCTTGGCGGCCGAGAACAGCTCCTCGACCTGGGCGATGTGCGTATCCATCGAGCCGCCGATGTCGAAGAACACCAGCACCTTCACCGCATTGCGCCGCTCGGGCCGCATGTGCACGTCGAGATAGCCGTGATTGGCGGTCTCGCGGATCGTGGTGTCCAGATCGAGCTCGTCCGGCGCGCCGGTGCGGGCGAACTTGCGCAAGCGGCGCAGCGCCACCTTGATGTTGCGGATGCCGAGCTCGACATTGCCGTCGAGATCCTTGAACTCGCGCCGGTCCCACACCTTCACGGCGCGGTTGTTGCGGTTCTTCTCCTGGCCGATGCGGACGCCTTCGGGGTTGTAGCCATAGGCGCCGAACGGCGACGTGCCCGCCGTGCCGATCCACTTGCTGCCGCCCTGGTGACGGCCCTTCTGCTCTTCCAGGCGCTTCTTCAAGGTCTCCATGAGCTTGTCCCAGCCCATGGCCTCGATCTCTTTCTTCTCTTCCTCGGTGAGGTATTTCTCGGCCAGCTTCCTCAGCCATTCCTCGGGGATTTCGGCCTTCTCCATCGCGTCGAGCAGGCTCTCCAGCCCCTTGAACACGGAGCCGAACACGCGATCGAACTTGTCGAGATTGCGTTCGTCCTTCACCAGCGCGGTGCGCGACAGATAGTAGAAATTCTCGACCGAATGCTCGGCGAGGTCGGCGTCGACAGCCTCCATCAGCGTGAGATATTCACGCAAGGAGACCGGGACCTGCGCGTCGCGCAGTGCTGTGAAGAATTGCAGGAACATGCCCATTAGATCGCGCGGCCCGGAGGGCGCGTCAAGGGCCGCTCCACGCCCCACGCTGGACCCGCCGGCATTTTGCTCTACAATCCCTGGAACAACAGGCGGAATGGGGGCTTTCATGGGTATCATTGCAGCACTGATCATCGGCGCCGTCGCGGGCTGGCTGGCGGGGCTGATCGTGCGCGGCGCAGGTTTCGGCCTGATCGGCAACATGGTCATCGGCATCATCGGCGCGCTGGTCGCAAGCTACGTGCTGCCGGCGCTGCACATTGCGCTTGCCAGCGGCACGCTGGGGGCGATCCTGGACGCCACGATCGGCGCCGTCATCGTGCTCGTGATCCTCTCATTGATCAGGCGCGCTTGATTATTTCTGCTTCCGATGGCAGCCATCATCTCAAAGCCGCAGCGGCGTTGCCGCTGCGTAGCCACTCAACACAAGTTCGAACGATGAGCGAGACGCGATGAAATTTACCGGCACCCAGGACTACGTCGCCACCGACGACCTCAAAGTGGCCGTCAATGCGGCGATCGTGCTCGAGCGCCCGCTGCTGGTGAAGGGCGAGCCGGGGACCGGCAAGACCGTGCTGGCCGAGGAAGTCGCCAAGGCCGTCAACGCGCCGCTGCTCACCTGGCACATCAAGTCGACCACCAAGGCGCAGCAGGGCCTTTACGAATACGACGCCGTCTCGCGACTGCGCGACAGCCAGCTCGGCGACTCCAGGGTGTCCGACATCAAGAACTACATCAAGCGCGGCAAGCTGTGGGAGGCCTTCACGGCCGAGCAGCGGCCGGTGCTCCTGATCGACGAGATCGACAAGGCCGACATCGAGTTTCCGAACGACCTGCTGCTCGAGCTCGACCGGATGGAATTCCACGTCTACGAGACCAACGAGACCATCAAGGCGAAGCTGCGCCCGATCGTCATCATCACGTCCAACAACGAGAAGGAGCTGCCGGATGCGTTCCTGCGCCGCTGCTTCTTCCACTACATCAAGTTCCCCGATCCGGATACGATGGGCCGGATCGTCGACGTGCACTTCCCGAACATCAAAAAGCGGCTGGTCGAGGAAGCGCTGCGCATCTTCTTCGAGGTCCGCGACGTGCCCGGCCTGAAGAAGAAGCCGTCGACCTCCGAGCTGCTCGACTGGCTCAAGCTGCTGCTCAACGAGGACATCGGTCCCGAGCAGCTGCGCGAGCGCGATCCGCGCAAGCTGATCCCGCCGCTGCACGGTGCGCTGCTCAAGAACGAGCAGGACGTCCACCTGTTCGAGCGGCTCGCCTTCCTCAGCCGGCGCGAGGTGTGAGGGCGCCCGGCTCAATCCGACCGGCGCGTCATTGCGGCGCCGTCCTCTTGATCAGGCGTCCGAGCGCACGCATGATCCCATCGACGGCAATCGGCTTCTCGCAGCGGAGGATCTTCGAGAAGCGGTCCGGGATCACCGATTCGTCATAGCCGGTGGTGAAAACGAAGGGCACGCCGCGTTCGACCAGCAGATCGGCGACCGGAAACGCCATGTCGCCGCGCAGGTTCACGTCGAGAACGGCGCCTTCGATCCGCCCCTCGCGTTTGATCAAGGCGAGCGCGTCAGGGACGGTTCCGACCGGGCCCAGGATCGTGCCGCCGGCACTACCGAAGGCGCAGCGCAGCTCGTCGGCAAGCATATACTCGTCCTCGACGATGAGGATATGACGGTCGCGAAGCGAGCGTTCAGGCATGATCCTCAAGCTCCAGTGTGGTGAGCGAAACGGGAATCGATATCGTGCAACGGACACCGTCGGATGCGAAAGCGTACGAGGTCCTCGCGCTGAGCTGATAGGGCAAGGCCTGTTCGATCAGCTCGCGCCCTTGCCCCGTGCCGACGGGCATCGTGGCTGGCGGCGGCATGTCGACGCCGCTCTCGCGCCACTCGACATGCAGCCAGGGCTCGCCTTCCGCGCCTTCGCGCTCGAGCGACCAGACCACGCAGAGCCGGCCCGAGGGCTGCGCCAGCGCGCCATACTTGACCGCGTTGGTGGCGAGCTCGTGCAGGGCCATGGCAAGGGTCTGAACGGTCGACGACCGCAGCCTGACGCCGGACGGTCCCGACAGCCCGATGCGCTCCGAACCGCCGGCGACAGCCGACAGCTCGCTACGGATCAGATCGTCGAAGGTGACGCGATCATTCTCCTTGAGGCGGGACAGCAGGCCCTGGGCTCGGGACAGCGTATCCAGCCGATCACGGAAGCGGGCGCGAAAATCGCCGAGATCGGCGCTGGCACGCGCCGTCTTGTCGGCCATCGAGCGGACCACGCCCAGCAGGTTGCGGGTGCGATGCTGCAGTTCGGCCACCAGCACCTTCTGCCGCTCCTCCCATTCACGCCGCTCGGTCACGTCGACCATGGCGCCGGTCATGCGGATCGGTCGTCCCGCGTCGTCATAGAAGAAGCGCCCACGGCCGTACAGGCAGCGAATTGCGCCGCCCGGATGCACCACGCGAAACTCGCTGACATATTCCTGGTGCGCCTCCATCGCGCGGTGAAGCGCGGCTTCGGCTGCGGGACGATCGTCGGGATGGATGCGCGCCGCCCAGGCCTCGTAGCTCGGGGTCAGCTCGCCAACAGCATAGCCTTCCATGCGAAAGTGCTCGTCCGACCAATAGACCTCGCCGGTTGCGACGTTCCAGTCCCACAGGCCGAGCCGCCCGACCTCGACCGCGCTGCGCAGGCGCTCCTCGCTCTTGCGCAATTCCCGTTCGGCCTTGTTCTGCTCGGAGATGTCGCGCGCCGTCCCGAACCACTCGATGATCTCGCCGTCACGCCCGAGAATGGGGATGGCGCGCGAATCGATCCAGCCGAGGCTGCCATCGATCCTGATCACGCGGTGCTCCAGCTCGAACATGCCCTTCGTCGCGACGGCCCTGCTGATCGCCGCAGTCACCTGCGCCTGATCGTCCGGATGAATGTATTTGGCGAGCCAGCCCTGGCTCGGTTTCATCGTATCGGCGATGAAGTCCTTGCCCTGCAACTGGCGCATCTCCCGCCAGTCCGGGCTCATGCGATAGACGACGTCGGAGCTCGCGGTTACGAAAGCGCGATAGCGCTCCTCGCTGGCGCGCAGTCGCTCCGTCGCTTCGGCACGCAGACGGGCCATCTTGAGATGCGCCTCGACACGCGCCAGCAGTTCACGCGCACTGAACGGCTTGATCAGATAATCATCCGCACCGGCCTCCATGCCTTCGACGCGGCTCTCTTCTCCGGCCCGGGCCGACAGCAGGATCACCGGGATGGTACCGACCCGTTCATCGGCGCGCAGCCGTGCCAGCAACTGCATGCCGTCGATGCGCGGCATCATCACATCGGACAGAACGAGGTCGGGCTTGTCGCGGGCGATGGCCGCGAGCGCGGCTTCACCATCGGCGACGGTCTCGACATCGTAGCGCGCGGCGAGCAGGCGGCGGACATAGTCGCGCATGTCGGCATTGTCGTCGGCCAGGAGGATGCGGGGGCGCGGCCCGGCCCTGTCGGCTGACGTGGTGGTGATGTCGATGTCCGGAACGGCATGCGCGTCGAGCGACGGCGGATCCGGCAGCCAGCGCAATGCCTCCGCGATGAACGGCCGCGCACCGCGAAGCATCGGTTCCTGCGCCGGCGCCGCATCGGACGGGAGATGACTTCGTCCCCTGGGGATTCTGACCGCGAACGTGCTCCCCTGCCCGGCTTCGCTGGTCGCCGCGACGGATCCGCCGTGCAGCTTGGCGAGCTCATGCACCAGTGCGAGCCCGATGCCCGAGCCTTCATGGGTGCGGCCGAACGCGCCGGCGACGCGATGGAAACGCTCGAAGAGCCGCGGCAGCTCGTGCTGCGGGATGCCGGTCCCGGTGTCCTTCACGCTCAGCTCGAAATGACGATCGCAGGTGACGAGCCGGACCTCGATGTCGCCCGTGAAGGTGAATTTGAACGCGTTGGAGAGCAGGTTGAGGACGATCTTCTCCCACATTTCGCAATCGACATAGGCCGGCTCCGGCAGCGTCGGGCAATCCACGATCAGCCTGAGGCCGGCGGCTTCGATCGCCGAGCGGAAGGTGCTGGCGATCTCCGCGGTCAGGCTCGCGAGGTCAACCGGCGCGTAGACCGCCTGCATCCTGCCGGCCTCGATCCGCGAGAAATCCAGCAGCGTGTTGACCAGCTTGAGCAGCCGCAAGGCATTGCGCTGGGCGATCTCCAACCGGTCGCGATCTGCCGGCGGCAAGCTCTGCGACCGCAGCACATCTTCGAGCGGACCGAGCATCAGCGTCAGCGGCGTACGGAACTCGTGGCTCACATTGGCGAAGAACGCGGTCTTGGCGCGATCGATCTCGGCGAGCGTCTCAGCGCGGCGCCGCTCCTGCTCATAGGCGAGCGTCTCGGCGAAGGCGCTGCCGAGCTGAGCGGCCATCAGATCGAAGAAGCCCTGATGCTCGGCGTCGAGGGCGCGGCGCGGATTGACGCCACAGATCAGGATCGCCGTCGCCTGCTCCCGCCCCGTCGCAACCGGCAGCGCCAGTGCCAGCTGCGGCGGCTCGGGCCATGCGCCGGTCGGGACGCCGGCAAATTTCGCACGATCCAGCACGACGCGAATCGGCGCCACCGCGCGCGCCGCCGCCCGGACCGGCCACAGCCTGTCCCCATCGCTGTCGAGGGCAATCTGCGCCGGCGCGATTGCACTGTCCGGGTGTACCCCCGCGGCGCTCAGCAACCGTGCCGATCGCTGGTCCTCGCCGAGTTGGTAGATCAGCGCAAACGGGACATCATGCGGATTCTCGGCGAGGACGTCGGTGGCTTCGCGACAAGCATCCGCCAGACTGTCGGCACGGCCGCGCGCGGCGAGATCGCGCAAGGTCCGCATGCGGCGTTCGCCCACGACCCGGGCCGTCGTCTCGATGACGGGGGTGAAGACACCGCCGACACCGCCGGTCTCGTCGCGAATCGGCGAATAGGAGAACGAAAAATAGGTCTCTTCGAGGTAGCCATGGCGGTCGATGAACAGCGGCATGTCGCGCGAACGGGTCGCTTCGCCAAGCCCAATGACGTGCCGCAACATCGGGCCGATGACCTCCCAGATCTCGGACCATACCGCGTGCCCCGGCGCCCCGAGCGCGGCCGGATGCTTCTGCGAGCCGAGGATCGGGCGATATTCGTCATTGTAGAGCATGACGAGCTCCGGGCCCCACCAGATCAGGATCGGGAACGCGCAGTCCAGGCAGGTGCTGATCGACGTGCGCAACGACTGAGGCCAGCTCTCGGGCGGCCCCAACGGCGTCCGTGACCAATCATGGATGCGCATGAGCGCTCCCATCTCCCCGCCTCCCTGCAGGAAGTCGGCCGCGCGCGCGAACGCCTGAAACGTCGCGCGACCGGCATCCGAATGCTCGTTCACTCCTGGCCCCTTTTTCATCGCACAATATCGTGAAATGCGCGCGGGCGCCAAGCACTGGCCCGAACGGGCAACGAGCGCATCAACGAGGAACTCGGCGGCGCGGCGGGATCCATCCGTCCATCCACAGCCGATCTCGCAACTTGGGACAGTCCAACGCAAACGCTCGACGTGCGCGGCTGCGCTTGTTAAGCGCCAGCCTCTGCGTGAAGCGGGGTTGAGTCGGGGCACATGACGGTTGCGATCGAGATGGGGCAGACGGCGGCGGGATCGCCTGCCGCCCTGGACCTCGAGGAACTGCTGGCGACCCGGCTCCTGGTGCAGGGCAATTCCGGCTCCGGCAAGTCGCATCTCCTGCGCCGCCTGCTGGAGCAGAGCGCGCCCTGGGTGCAGCAGACGATCATCGACCCCGAGGGTGACTTCGTCACCTTGGCCGAGCGATTCGGCCATCTCGTGATCGAGGCCGAGGACCACACCGAGCGCGCCCTGCAGGTCGCCGGCGAGCGGGCCCGGATGCATCGCGTCTCGACGGTGCTCAACCTCGAAGGCCTCGATGCCGAGAATCAGATGCGGCGCGCGGCCGCCTTTCTCAACGGCCTGTTCGAGATCTCCCGCGACCATTGGTACCCGATGCTGGTCGTGGTCGACGAAGCCCAATTGTTCGCACCGGCCGTCGCGGGCGAAGTCTCCGACGAGGCCCGCAAGGCGTCGCTGGGCGCGATGACCAACCTGATGTGCCGCGGCCGCAAGCGCGGGCTGGCGGGCGTGATCGCGACGCAGCGGCTGGCGAAGCTCGCCAAGAACGTCGCGGCCGAGGCCTCGAACTTCCTCATGGGCCGCACCTTCCTCGACATCGACATGGCCCGCGCTGCCGACCTGCTCGGCATGGAGCGGCGCCAGGCCGAGGCGTTCCGCGACCTCGAGCGCGGCCAGTTCATGGCGCTGGGCCCCGCGCTGTCGCGCCGGCCGTTGGGCCTGCGCATCGGCCCGACCGACACCAAGCCGCGCAACGCGACGCCGCGGCTGATGCCGCTGCCGGAAGCGTCGCTCGAAGACGCCCGCGCGGTGATTCTCGCCGCACCGCCGCCCGAGACCAACGCGCGGCCGCAGCGCAAGCCGCAGCCCGAGCTGCTCGACCAGCTGATGGCGGCGAAGTCTGCTGCGCTCGAGCTGCGCCCCGAGCCGCCGGCGCCCGCCGTCAGCGAGGAGGAGCTCGCCGAGCGCAAAGCCCGCGTCGAGCGCGTCTTGCGCGCGGTGCTGGCCGAGCCCGACGCGGGCTTCCGCGCCGTCGGCGTGCTCTACCAGGAGTTCGTCGTCCGCTGCCGCATCGAGGGGCTCGGCACGGCCGTGCCCGACCTCAACGAGTTCCGCCGCATGCTGACCCGCGCCCGTGCCGGCCTCGGCGGCGATGACGCGGCCGACGACGCCGGCTGGCAGGACGTCACCTTGCGCGCCTCGCTGCTGCCCGAGGACATGCAGGGCGTGTTCATGATGATCGCCCGCGCCGCCAAGGACGGCCGCCCCTGCCCGAGCGATGCCGCGATCGCCCGCGCCTACGGCTCGCACTCGCTGCGCCGGGCGCAGCGCCTGCTGACCTATATCGAGGACCAGGGCCTCATCGTCTGCCAGCTCGACGGCGCCGGCCGCCGCATCGTCACCCTGGTCGAGCTCGCCTGGGCCACCGCGCCAGGCGATCCCAATGCCGACGATGCGACCAACGAAGGCCTCGTCGCTTCGTCGTCGTGAGAGGTGCCCGGTTTGCTCCGGGCGCCTCCCGCCGTCGTCTGCGATCAGGTCGCGGCGATCCTGCCCATCGCCGGATCGCTGATGCTGGGCCGACCGTTCTCGACGTGGCCTGCAAGCTGCCAGTTGAAGTTGGCGTCGCCGTCCGTCGTGACCGTCAGGTCGTACCAGCCATGGGTCTGCTGCAGGCGAACCCGCGTCTCCAGCCGCTGGCCGCGCTGCAGCCGGTGCCGCTCGCTGCGTCCGGTGTAGTTGTCGGCCAGAGTCACCACGCAGCTCGCGCCCTTGTTGGTGAGCGCGATCGCAAGGCTGCGGGCATCGTCGCCGTCGTCCCAATCGCAGAGATGGACGGTATCGACATCGACGAGCGCCGCGGTGGTGGCGACGCCGCCCTTGAAGTGGCGGAAGAAGCCGTTCGGCCCGTACACCGACAGATCGTACTGGCCGGCGCTGGCCGCGAGGTCCCACACGCCGTGCAGCGATTTCCCGGCTTCGACGGTGTAGCTCCACGGGCCGGCCGCGGTGTTGCCGGAACGAACGTGGAAGCAGACGCCGGCCTGCCCCGGATTGACGAAGCGGATTCCGAACGTCTTGTGCGCGGCATCGGCATCGCCGTCGACACGCAGATCGTAGGGCAGCGCGCGCGCCGGACGGATGCCCGGCTCCTGCTGCGGCAGGACCTGCTTGGCGGGCGGCACCGGATGATAGTCGTCGAAGCGCGCGCCCGAGGTGATGTCGGCGACCGGCGGCTTGTAGCCGGCCGTGCTCGGCAGCGGCGCCATGCCTTCGTTGGGCGATGTGAAGTTGAACGCCGAGGTGAGATCGCCGCACACCGCGCGCCGCCATGCCGGGATGTTGCTCTCGAACAGATCGGGCGCCTTGTGGTGGAAGCGGCGCTCGATGAAGCGGATCACAGAAGTGTGGTCGAACACTTCCGAGCACACGAAGCCGCCGCGCGACCACGGCGACACCACCAGCATCGGCACGCGGACGCCGAGGCCGTAGGGACCGGCCATGTGGCTGCCATCGCCGGCGAAGAGGTCCGTGCTCACATCGACGGTCGACTGTCCCCAGGCCTGCGACATCGCCGGATACGGACCGACGACATGGTCGAAGAAGCCGCCGCCTTCGTCGTAGTTGATGATCAGCGCGGTCTTGCTCCACAGCTCCGGATTCGACGTCAGGATGTCGAGCACCTTGGAGATGTACCAGGCGCCCGGCCCCGGCAGCCAGTTCGGATGCTCGCTGAACGCCTCGGGAGCT
Source organism: Bradyrhizobium sp. SZCCHNR1015 (assembly GCF_032489875.1). NCBI lineage: Bacteria > Pseudomonadati > Pseudomonadota > Alphaproteobacteria > Hyphomicrobiales > Nitrobacteraceae > Bradyrhizobium > Bradyrhizobium sp. SZCCHNR1015. Next base: position 3,168 of record NZ_JAUEYW010000012.1, on the reverse strand, counting down.
GCGATCCACGAGACCTGCGGCAGGGTGCCGTTACGGACGTCGTTGCGCAGCCCGTCGAACAGGTTCTCGAACGTGCCGCCATTGGCGATGTTGCTGCCGCGCAGCGCCTTCTCGTACAGCGGACTGCCTGCTTGCGAATTCTGGTACTGGTGGAAATACAGCAGCGAGTTGTCGCCGTAATTGCCGATCCACGGATTCTGGGTCCAGCCCCAGGAGCCGGCTGCATTCAGCCCGGTGCCGATGTCCTGATAGACCTTCCAGGAGATGCCCGCCTTCTCCAGCCGCTCCGGGAACGTGGTCCAGTCGTAGCCGGCTTCCGCATTGGTGATGACCGGTCCGCCGCCCTTGCCATCGTTGCCGTCCCAGCCGGTCCACAGGTAGTAGCGATTCGGATCGGTCGGTCCCATCACCGAGCAGAAATACTGATCGCACACCGTGAAGGCGTCGGCCAGCGCATAGTGCCAGGGCAGATCCTGCCGGTTCATGCAGGTCATGGTCGTGGTGCCCTTGTTGGCGATCCACTTGTCGTAGTTGCCGTTGTTCCAGGCCTTCTGACCGTCGTTCCAGCCATGGGCGACGTCCTCGACATAGACCTGGCCGGCATTGTCGACGCGGAACGGCATCACCGCCCCCGCGCCGTTCGGCTGCTGCCACACCGGGTTGCCGTTCGGCAGCTTCACCGCGCGGGGATCGTTGAAGCCGCGCACGCCGCGCATCGCACCGAAATAATGGTCGAAGGCGCGGTTCTCCTGCATCAGCACCACGATGTGCTTGACGTCCTCGATGCTGCCGTGGCGATTGAACGCCGGAATGGCATGCGCGCGCTCGATGCTCTGGCCGAGGGCGGCGGTCGCAGCCGACGCTCCGAGCAGCCGCAGGAACTCGCGCCGGTTGTGCGCGATCGTGTTCGACATCTCGTTCATTCCCCATGGTGATGACGGTGTCGAGCGGCTTAGGTCGGCGCGTTAACAACCGCGTGACCGGGCGGTAAAGGATGTGTGGCAGGCTTTTGACGCCGCGCGGCGGAGCGGCATTCGCGGCGAGGGCGCCCTGCCGCGATGCACGTCGAAGCCGCCATTGCCCTTGCACCCGAGACGAAAAGCTGAATGATCCGTTCGGGTTGCGACGACGACAGACCGGGCGAGCCCGGATTTGGCGGGTTGCGTTGTTGAGGATGGTTTGCATATGCCGACGTTGACGGTGCAAGCGGCGGGTCTGGAGGGCGCGGTGGCATGGACATGGCTGCAGGTCGTGTCCAACGGACTGATCGCCAGCGCCTTCTTCACCATCGCCTTCGTCGTCGGCACGTTCCTGCGGCGGCGCTGGCGCGACGTCATGTTCCGCGGCATCGTCGGGGCGCTTGCGACCTTCGTGGCCGTCGTCGGGGTCACCCGCCTGCTCGCGATCGTCGATCTCTGGGTGCCGACCTCGACCATCACGGACATCATCAACGTCTTTCTCGGCGTCACCTCGATCGGAATCATCGTCATCATGATCAAGATGCTGCCTCAGCTTCTGGTCCTGCCGACGCGCATCACCTTGCAGAAAGCCTATGCGCAGCTCGAGGAGGAGATCCGGCAGCGCCGCGCCGCGGAAGCGATGGTGCGGCGATTCCAGGAAATCGAGGCCAACGAGGCCCAGGTCCGTCAGGCGCAGAAGATGGAGGCGATCGGCCAGCTCACCGGCGGCGTCGCGCACGACTTCAACAACATCCTGACCGTCATCACCGGGACGATCGAGATCCTTGCCGACGCCGTCAAGGACAAGCCCCAGCTCGCCGGCATCGCCGGCATGATCAGCGCCGCCGCCGAGCGCGGCGCCGATCTGACCCGGCATCTGCTCGCCTTCTCGCGCCGCCAGCCGCTGCAGCCGCGCGCCACCGACATCAATGCACTCATCGTCGAGGCCGGCCGCCTGCTGCGGCCGACCCTCGGCGAGCAGATCGAGATCGAATCGATGCTGGCCCATGACAGCGCGCCGGCGCTGATCGATCCGAGCCAGCTCTCGACCGCGATCCTCAACCTCGCGCTCAACGCCCGCGACGCGATGCCGGACGGCGGCAAGCTGACCCTGGAGACCAAGAACGTCACGCTCGACGAGCACTATGCGCAGTTGAACCGCGACGCCAAGCCCGGCAGCTACGTCATGATCGCGGTCAGCGACACCGGCCAGGGCATTCCCGGCCCGCTGCTCGACAAGGTGTTCGAGCCGTTCTTCACCACCAAGGACGTCGGCAAGGGCTCGGGCCTCGGGCTCAGCATGGTCTATGGCTTCGTCAAGCAGTCGAACGGCCACGTCAAGATCTACAGCGAGGAAGGCCACGGCACCACCGTGAAGCTCTATCTGCCGCGGGCCGCGGGCGCGCCGGAGCTGCCTGCCGCCGACACGGCACGTCCGGCGGTGGCGCGCGGCGGCGAGACCATTCTGATCGTCGAGGACGATGCGCTGGTGCGGGACTACGTGGTCGCGCAGGTGCGGCGGCTCGGCTATCGCACGCTCGCCGCCAGCAACGCCGCCGAGGGCCTGGCGCTGATCGACAATCCGGAACGCATCGACCTGCTGTTCACCGACGTCATCATTCCAGGCGGCATGAACGGCCGCCAGCTCGCGATCGAGGCCGAGAAGCGCCGTCCCGGACTGAAGGTGCTCTACACATCGGGCTACACGGAGAACGCGATCGTGCATCATGGCCGGCTCGATGCCGACGTGCTGCTGCTGGCGAAGCCGTATATGAGCGCCGATCTCGCGCGCATGATCAGGACGGCGCTGGAAGCGTGAGGCGAACCGCGATGGTGGCGCCGGTCGGTCGATGTCTCGCTTGCCAGAGCTCGCGCGTCACAACCGGTGTCGTCCCGGCCCTGCGCCGGGACCCATAGCCACCGGCCATGGTGGTGAAGCGAGATCGATCCACCAGCGTGCCTCACACATCTTCCTGGGGTTATGGGTCCCTGTGCAAGGCCGGGACGACGGCTGAGATCGCGGTTGGCGCCTTCCATCACACTGTGCCCGAGACAACCCATAAAGACGCGACGCCGCCTTCCCGCCGCCCATGAGGCGCAGGTGATGCGGCAATCATGTCCCTCCTGAAAATCGAGAGGGCGCGAGGAAGGCCGGACCTCGGCTGAGGCCCGTGGCCCGCCTGCTCAAAAGAATGCAGGCGGCAGGTAC
>NZ_JAUEYW010000011.1:0-304571 GCF_032489875.1 Bradyrhizobium sp. SZCCHNR1015 | reverse complement strand
TGCCGGGTGAAGGCCTCACCCATGGCCCGCCTGCGAAAAAAATGCAGGCGGCAGGTACCACAGGCAAAGCCGAACACGCCGGCATTCCCTGCGCGATGGGTCTAACGCTTATACGCAGTCTCCCTGGTGCGCCGGGCTTGTTGGCCACCATCACCGCGCGGCACTGAGGCCGACGCGACTTGATACCAGCGTCGGGGTATCAGGACGCTGCGACTTCACGTCCGCAAGCGATCGTTCGTCCGCGCCCTCGTAAGAAGACGCTGCGATCTCTCGCGGCCATCGCATCCCCACCTCGCGTGTCGTGACGATCGCGCGCAACGCCCCTCCGCAGTGAGGCGGGATGCAGAGAAGAGAACCACGATTTCCGAAAAATAGCAAGAGGATTATTTTTAACAGAAGAAGGGGATGATTCTGTCTCGGCGCTTGTCATTGGGCCGGCCCGCCCCCCGTGATGACGGTGCGCTCCCCTCCCCCTTGCGGGGAGGGGTCGGGGGTGGGGGTCCTCGAGTTGTGCTTGGAGTGACGAGCGCAAGAGCCCTGCATCGATCAACCGATGGCGTGTTGCGGCCTACGCGTCTCACAGTGGAGGTTTGTGTACGAGCAGTTGCGCCCACAACGGAGTTCAGCGCATGGGGACCCCCACCCCCGCCCCCTCCCCGCAAGGGGGAGGGGAGCGCACTACCGCCGCGCCAGCAGCTCGCCAGTAGAATGCGAAGGACTCTACCCGAACACGTCCTGCAGCACGCCTTCCTTGATCACGGCGACCCCGTCCAGCTCGATCGTTGTCCCCATCATCGGCAGGTCGAAATGACCCGCCGTGTAGCGGCCGGCGAATTCATTGGCGCCGGTGGAGAACAGGAAGTTGCCGGGGACGGCGCGCAGCTCGGTGCCGTTGGTGTCGCGCTGGTCGTACATGGTCAGCGCCTCGTAGCGCGCGCCGGGGTTCATGCCCCAGCCGACATGCGACACCGCATAGGCCTCGCGGTCGCCCCAGGAGGCGAGATAGGCGCGCATCATCGCGGCGTCGGCGCCCTCGCCTGCCAGGTCGGTGATGTAGTCGTCGCGCAGCGTCATCGTGACAGGCGATGAGAGATAGCGCTTGAAGGTGAGGTTGATGTCGCCCGGCGCCATGACGATGGTGCCGTTGACCGATTTGCTCTTGGGAAAGCTGACGACGATGCCGCCCGGCCAATGCGCCAGGGTGCCGGGACGATCGGTCCAGCCCCAGACGCCGACGGTCGAGGCGCCCTCCATGATGACGTCGAGATCGGTGCCGGCCTTCGAGGTCACGCGCATGCGTTTCGTGCCGCGCAGCATCTTGGCGGCGGCCCGCACGCGCTTCTCCAGCGCCGAGTCAGGCCGCATGCGCTCGAGCGCTTCCGGATGCTCATTGGAGATGACGAGAATGCGCGCGCCGGCTTTGAGGATCTCCGGCGTCTCCACCGCGTGCATCAGCCCTTCGATCGTGCAGTCGACGACGAAGCCCGCTTGCTGCAAGGCCGTCACGACAGGACCAAGCTTGCCGATCGCCTCCGACGCGCCGGTCGAGCGCACCGGCACCGGGTGGGGGTTGCGCGGGGTCGGCACCACGACGTGGAACGGACGCGCGCCCATGCGCAGCAGCGCCAGCTCGGCGATGTGCACATTGAGCGGGCGCGACTGCGTCTCCGACAGGATCGCGGCGGTGTCGCCGGTCTTCACGGCACAGCGCTCGAAGATCTCGCAGAATGCGTCGATCCATTTCGCCTCGATGCGATCCGCCAGCATGGTCGTTCTCCCGATTGTTGTTCGTTGTCTGTATCAGACCGAGGGGAAGCCGCGCAGCAGGTAAGCGCGCAGGCCCTGCAGCAGGGCGTTGAGAATGAGGCCCAGGAGCGAGATCGTGATCAGCGGCACGAACATGTCGACGGCCTGGAAGGTGCGCGCGGCGGTCACCAGCACATGGCCGAGCCCGTCGGTCGAGGTGATCATCTCGGCGAGGAACACGACGATGCAGGAGATCACGAGGCCGATGCGGCAGCCGGTCAGGATCGACGGCATCGCGGCCGGCAGCACCACCTTCCACAGCACGTCGCGCGGCGGCGTCCCGGCTGCGAGTGCCGACCAGATCAGCTTCTGCTCGACCGTGGTGGCGCCGTAATAGGTCGACAGCAGGATCGGAAACAGCGCATCCGCCGCCACCAGCATGATCTTGGATTCGTGGCCGAAGCCGAGCAGCAGCAGGAAGGCCGGATAGAGCGCGACCTTCGGCAGCGGCGCCAGCACGCGCACGATGGGCTTGACGGCGGCGTTGACGGGCGGGCTCACCGCAGCGGCAATTCCCAGGGAAACACCGAGCACCACGGCGATCGCAAAGCCGGCGAACAGCCGGAACAGCGTCGCCACGATGTCCTGCTGGAAGGTGACGCTCGAGAGCTGCTGACCCATGCGCAGGAACACCTGCCCCGGCGGCGGCAGCAGGGTCGGCGGCGCGTAGCCGAACGACACCAGCGCCTGCCACAGCAGCAGGACCAGCACGATCGGCGCGGCGCCCAGCAGGATGTCGTTGGAGGTGCGCGTCATGAGAAGCTCAAGGGCATGTCGAACTGCGGCTCGGACCAGCGAACCAGCCAGCGCCTGACGACCTCGAACGCCGCATCGAGGCAGATGCCCATGGCGCCGATGATGATGATCATCGCGAACACCGTGTCGTACTGGCCCATGTCGAGCGCGTTGAACAGGATGTTGCCGGCGCCGGACTGCCGCGCGATCATCTCGCTGGTGACCATCGTGATCAGCGCCAGCACCAGGCCCGTGCGGCAGCCGGTCAGGATCTCCGGCAAGGCCGCAGGCAGGACGATGCGCAGCAGACGCTCGGCCGGCGACAGACCCATCGCCGCTCCCGACCACAGCATCTTCTCCTCGACCGCCTTGGCGCCCTCGAAGCTGTGGTAGATCACCGGAAGGCTGACGCCGAGGAAGATCACCAGCGTCTTGGAAATGTCGCCGACGCCGAGCCACAGCATGATGATCGGCATCAGCGCCGCCTTCGGCACCGGGTAGATCAGCATCAGCAGCGGATTGAAGAAGGCGGCGGTCGACCGGCTGCGCCCCATCAGCAACCCGAGCGGAATCGAGAAGGCGAGCGCCAGCGCGAAGCCGATCGCCATCCGCCGCAGCGAGGCCAGGATGTTGATCAGGGATTCCTTGTCGGTGAGGATCGGCGGGATCGCGCGCAGCGATTCCAGCGCGGTCGGGAAGCTGTCGTTCTTCAGCCCGAGCGAGGCGAGCTGCCAGGCCAGGAGCAGACCGCAGCAAGCCAGCACCGGCGCGAGCGGCTTCGACAGTCCATTCATGACGGCAGCTCGTTGTCACCGGAATCGTCGAACATGCGCTCGATGTCGACGATGTATTTCTGATAGCGCGGGTCCAGCAGCAGCTCCTCGCGGCGGCGCGGCCGGGGCAAATCGATGTCGATCACCTCGCGGATGCGGCCGGGCGAGCGCGACATCATCACGACCTTGTCGGACAGGAACACCGCTTCCTCGACCGAGTGGGTCACGAACAGCACCGTCTTGCGGTCGCGCTCCCAGATGTCGAGCAGGTCGTTCTGCAGCCGCGTGCGCGTGTGCGCGTCGAGTGCGCCGAACGGCTCGTCCATCAGCAGCACCTCCGGCCCGTAGGCCAGCGTGCGCGCCAGCGCGACGCGCTGCTTCATGCCGCCGGAGAGCTCCTTGGGATAGAATTTTTCGAAGCCGGTGAGGCCGACCATGGCGAGCAACGTCCGCGCGAGCGCCTCGGCCTTCGCCGGCTTCTTGCCCTGCTGCAGCGGACCATACATGACGTTGCCGAGCACGCTCTTCCAGGGGAACAGCGCGAACTCCTGGAACACCGGGCCGCGATCGGGGCCGGGACCGGTGATCGGCTTGCCCTTCATCTTCGCGGTGCCGCTGGTCGGGCTGACGAAGCCGCCGACGATGTAGAGCAAGGTCGACTTGCCGCAGCCGGAGGGCCCGAGGATCGAGACGAAGGCGCCCTCGCCCACCGTCAGCGAAATGTCCGACAGCGCGGTGTGGTCGCGGCGCGACGAGGTCTTGAACACCTGCGACACGTGATCGATCTCGATGATCGGCGTGGCCGCGCGGCGGCCGAGCGGCGTGCCCGCAAGCTGGCCGGGTCGGATCGGGGTCACGCCCATGTCGGCTTCTCTTTCCGATGCAGCACGCTCAAACGCTCCGTGAAATCAGGCAAGACGGACTGCCGCAGATTAGCAAGAAACCTGCCAATCGTCGCCACGCGCGGATCATTCCCGGTCCTGATCGAACCAGGGCCATTCGGCCGGCCCCTCGTGAGTCACGGCGCCGAGCGGTGCCTGCCCAACGAGTTTCGCGTATTTCGCCAGTGCTCCTGCCCTGTGCCGCGGCGGGCGCTGCGACCACGCGCTGCGACGCGCGGCGAGCTCGCGCTCATCGAGCAGCACGTCGAGCGTGCGCGCCTTCGCATCGATGCGGATCGGATCGCCATCCTGCACCAGCGCCAGCGGACCGCCGACGAAGGCTTCCGGGGAGACGTAGCCGATGCACAGGCCACGGGTGGCTCCGGAGAAGCGGCCATCGGTGATCAGCGCGACCTTCTCGCCCATGCCCTGACCATAGATCAGCGCGGTGACACCGAGCATCTCGCGCATGCCGGGACCGCCGACCGGTCCTTCGTTGCGGATGATCAGCACCTCGCCGGCTTGATAGTTGCGCGCGCGCACGGCCGCGACGCAGGTCTCTTCGTCTTCGAACACCCGTGCACGGCCCTCGAACACCAGGTTCTTGAGGCCGGCAACCTTGATGACGGCGCCATCGGGCGCGAGGTTGCCCTTGAGCACGGCGACGCCACCGTCGGCCACGATCGGCCTGGCCGGGCTGAACACGATCTCGCCGTCCGGCGCGTTGGCCGCGCCGTATTCCTCGGCCAGCGTGCGGCCCGTCACCGTGAGGCAGGAGCCGTCGATGTGGCCGCTCTCGATCAGCGCGCGGATCACCACGGCGGCGCCGCCGATGTCGTAGACGTCCTTGGCGGTGTACTTGCCGCCCGGCCTGAGATTGCCGATCAGCGGCGTGCGCGCGAACACCTCGCCGACATCGTCGAGCGTGAAGCGGACGCCGGCCTCGTTGGCGATCGCCGGCAGATGCAGCGCCGCGTTGGTGGAGCCGCCGGTCGCCGCGACGATCGCCGCGCCGTTCTCCAGCGCCTTCCGGGTCACGAGGTCGCGCGGCAGCGGGCCGCCACGCGCGAGCATCTGCATGATCAGGCGTCCGGCCTGCCGCGCCACGTGGGCGCGCTCGGCATAGACGCCGGGGATCATCGAGACGTTGGGCATCGACAGGCCCATTGCCTCCGACAGCATGCCCATGGTGTTGGCGGTAAATTGCCCGGCGCAGGCGCCGATCGTCGGCAGGCAGGACCGCTCGATGCCTTCGAGCGTCTGTGCATCGATCTCGCCGGTCATGTAGCTGCCGACCGCTTCATACGAATCGAGCACCGTCAGCGTCCTGCCCTGGTACTTGCCGGGCAGCGCGCTGCCGCCATAGATGAAGATCGAGGGCACGTTGCAGCGGACCATGCCCATCATCACGCCGGGCAAGGTCTTGTCGCAGCCGCCGAAGCCGATCAGCGCATCATAGGCGAGGCCGTGGACCACGGCCTCGATCGAATCGGCGATCAGCTCGCGCGAGAACAGAGAGAACTTCATTCCCTCGTGGTTCATGCTGATGCCGTCGGAGACCGAGACGGTGGCGAACTCGCGCGGCGTGCCGCCGGCCTCCGAGATGCCCGTCTTCGCCGCGTCGACCTGGAAGTCGTGCGTCATGTTGCAGGGCGTCTGCTCGCCCTTCTGGCTGACGACACCGATCATCGGCTTGGCGATGTCGGCGTCATCCAGCCCCATCGCGCGCATGAAGGCGCGGTGCGGGGCGCGGTCGAGCCCCTCCACCGTCACGCGCGAGCGCAGCTTCCTCATCGACACGAGCTCCGCGCCAGCCGCCTACTGGATCGGCGCGACGATCGTCGGATGCTTGAACTGGGCGACGTCGAGCTTCGGCAGCATGCCGGTCTCGGCGTAGATGTCGAGCATCTTCTGGATCGCCGGGAAGTTCGGCGCGGCGACCGGGTCGCGGCCGAAATCGTTGTCTTTCAGCAGATAGGTATCGATCACGGCGACCGGCGCCTTCATGACCTCCGACACCACCTTCAAGGTCTCGTCGCGGTTGGCGAGCGCCTTCTTCATGCCGGCGGTGATGTCGCGGACATAGGCCTTCACCAGCTCAGGGTTCTTGTCGACGAAATCGGCGCGGCAGGCCTCGAGGATGTGGACGATGTTCGGCATCGCCTCGGACAGCGAGAACAGCTTACGGGTGCCGCCCTTGGCCTCGGCGCGCGCTGCAAAGGGCTGATTCATGTTGACGGCGTCGACACGGCCCTGGCGCAGCGCATCCTCCGACACCGCGAAACCGACCTCGACCAGCTTGATGTCCTTGGCGGGATCGAGCCCGGCCTTCTTCAAGAGCATGTTGAACGGCCCCTGCGTGCCGCCACCGATCACGGAGATGCCGACCGTCTTGCCCTTGAGATCGGCGATGGTCTTGATCGGCGAATCGTCCTTGACCGCCCAGTAGACCGAGAAGCCGCCCGGCTTCTCATAGACGTGCTGCGCGACGATGTAGGCCTTGAGGCCGCCGCCGACCACGCCGTTGGCGAGTGACAGCGGCGCCTGCGTCGCGCAGTCGAGCGCGCCGGCGGCGAGCGCCTGCGTCATCGGTGCCGTACCCTGGAACTGGGTCCACTCGATGTTGTAGGTCTTGCCGATATCCGGAAATTCGGCGGGCCGCTTCATCATCCAGTATTTGGATTCTTCCGCCGGGATGGTCCAGCCGACGCGGATCGTCTGCTGTGCGAATGTCGGCCCCGCGCTCGTCACCAAAGTCATCGCCGCGAGTGCCGCCAGCATCAACCGTTTCCGCATCACGCCCCTCCGCCTCATCAAAAAAGGAACCTCGCGGAGAATGTTTCATGTCTCAAATATCCGTGCAAGCGCGGAAAACGCCCCATGCTTGCCTGCCCCATGGGCAACCCCGCTTTGCAGCGCGGTGAAGCGGCGTCATGCGGAAACGTCGCTGGCCGTGTGCTGCGGATATGCCGGCAACGCAAGGTCGTGTCGAGGCCTCATGGTTCGAGACGCGCCGCTAGCGGCGCTCCTCACCATGAGGAGATGCATCGTGCTGCAGGATAGATGGGACCGCGCCACGAATTCCGGCCTCGTCCTGAGGAGCCCGCAAAGGCGGGCGTCTCGAAGGAAGATGGAGGGCACATTGCCAGCCACGACGTTGTAAAAGGGGGCGGGAAAGAGGCTCGATTGCCATCCCTGCCCTGCCTCAGCCGACTGGCGTTGCCGCGCCGCACGCGCTAGGGAGAGGCCCCGAATTGACCTTTTGAGGAGTTCTTCGATGTCGATCCAGCGTTTCGAAATTGGCCCGCGCATGAGCCAGGTCGTCGTTCACGGCAATACCGTCTATCTCGCCGGAGTCGTCGCGCAAAAGACGGCCGGTGAAAGCGTGACCAAGCAGACCGAGGAGATTCTCTCGATCATCGACGGCCACCTCGCCAAGGCCGGCACCGACAAGTCGAAGCTGTTGTCGGCGACGATCTACCTCACCGACATCAAGACGTTCGGCGAAATGAACGCCGTGTGGGACGGCTGGGTCTCGGCCGGCAACACCCCGGCACGCGCCACCGTCGAGGCCGGACTTGCCGCGCCGCAATACACCGTCGAGATCATGGTGATCGCGGCGAAGTAGACGCTGGGTCGCCGCGCCCTAGGCGGTGTCGCGGCGACCAGTGTTGCGATTGAGCGGATCACGCCGCTCGCGCCTGAGCCCTTCGGGAAGCACCGGCTCGGTGCCGGGCAAGGGCTCGGCCCGCACGTCGGCGCCCCACTGCTCCTGCTGGCGGGGCGTCGTTTCATCCTTGACCTGTTGCGGCTGCGGCAGACCGTCCTTGCTGACGGGGTCGTAGGCGCCGGAGCGTAGGTCGCGGGTGTCTCTGCCTGTCATGATGTTTCAACAAGCGTCCTCCGGCATTCGTTCCTGATCGCCGGCATGGAACGGAGGCCTTCGTGCCCCAGGTGAGCGCAGTGGTGGTCGGGCGTCGACGGTGGCGATGCGGCCGCGGTCAGGACTGCGGCCGCAGCGGCGCGCCCTCGCGGATGCCGTCGACCTTGACGGCGAGCCGCTTGATCTTGTCGTAGAGCGTCTGCTTCGGAATGCTCAGCAGCGCGGCGGTCGCCGGCACGTCGCCGAGCTTGCGGCGCAACGCATCCTCGATGATCGAGCGCTCGATGTTCTCCAACTGCCGTGGCAGCGACAGCTCGGAGCCTGCGGCGCCCGAGCGGTCGAGGACCTTGCGGTCGAGCACACCGAGCACGAAGCGGTCGGCGACGTTGCGCAGCTCACGCACATTGCCCGGCCATGAGTAGCCGAGCAGCAGCGACATGGTCTGCTCGTTCACGATCGGCGCGTCGCGCTCGAACCGCTTGGCGGCCTCGAGGGTGAAGTGCTCGAACAGGATCGGGATGTCCTCGCGGCGTTCGCGCAACGGAGGCAGCTCGATGAAGGCGACGCCGAGACGATAATACAGGTCGGCGCGGAACAGCTTCTGCTCGCTGAGCTCGAACAGATTGGCCTTGCTGGCCGCCACCACGCGGCAATCCACCGCCACAGGCTTGTTGGAGCCGACGCGCTCGACCGAGCGGTCCTGCAACGCCCGCAGCAGCTTCACCTGCACGCTGAGCGGCATGCTCTCGATTTCGTCGAGGAACAGCGTGCCGCCATGGGCGTATTCGATCTTGCCGATCCGCTGCTTGGTCGCGCCGGTGAAGGCGCCGGCCTCGTGGCCGAACAATTCGCTCTCGACCAGCGACTCCGGCAGGCCGCCGCAATTCACCGCGACATAGTTGCCGCCGCGCCGGGCGCTGTGAGCGTGCAGGCAACGGGCGACGACGTCCTTGCCGGTGCCGGTCTCGCCATAGATCGTCACGTCGACATTGGTCGAGGCCAGATTGGCGACGAGGCGGCGCACCTCCTGGATCTGCGGCGAGCGCCCGAGCAGGCTCGCTTCGATGCCCTGGCGGTCGGCGAGCGCCGAGCGCAAGGTGCGGACTTCGAGCGTCAGGCGACGCTTGTCGAGCGCGCGGCGCACGACGGAGACGAGCTGCTCCGACGAACACGGCTTCTCGATGAAGTCGTAGGCGCCGTTGCGCATCGCGTCCACGGCCATCGAGATGTCGCCGTGGCCGGTGACCAGGATGACCGGCAGGTCGGGATCGAGCCGGCGCAGCTCGGACAGCCACTCGGTGCCGCTCTTGCCGCGCAGCCGCACGTCGGACACCACCACGAACGGCATGTCGGCGCGGACGATTGCGCCGGCGGCTTCGGCGGAGGCGAACGGCGTCACCGGGAGGCCGGCGAGCTGCAGCGCCTGGACGGCGCCGATGCGGACATCCTCGTCGTCCTCGACATAGATCACGCCGACCGGTTGCTCAGGAGTCATGCGGGGACCTCTTCAATCGGCGAGCGGCAGCAGCACGATGAACTCGGCGCCGGCCGGCTCGAGATTCCGCGCCCGCAGCTCGCCGCCGAATGACCGTGCGATGTGGTTGGCGATGACGAGCCCAAGCCCGAGGCCCTTGCCGGCCGGCTTGGTCGTGACGAAGGGCTCGAACAGGTGCGGCAGGACATCGGCGGCGATCACCGGGCCGCTGTTGGCGATGGCGATACGGCACTGCCCCTCCTCACGCACGGCGTGGATGTGGATGGACTTCCGCGCGGCGCCCTCGACGGCATCGAGCGCGTTGGCGATGATGTTGCAGAGCAGTTGCTCGAGCCGGATCTGTTCGGCCCTGACATGAAGCTCGGGCGCGAGATCGATGGTCACGTCGACATGGCCGTCCTTCACCCGCGCGCCGAGGATCTTGAATGTCTCGGACAGCGCCTGCTCGACCGCGACGGCATCGAGCGGCGCGTTCGATTTGTAGGCGAACACGCGCAACTGGCCGGTCAGGCGCGCGAGACGGCGGACCAGCTCGCCGATGCGGATGAGATTGCCGCGGGCCTCGCCGATCATGCCGCGATCGACGAATTGCACGGCATTGTCGGAGGCGGTCTGCAGCGCCGCGAGCGGCTGGTTGATCTCGTGCACCATGCCCGCCGACATCTGGCCGAGCACGGCGAGCTTGCCGGCATGGACGAGCTCGTCCTGCGCGGCGCGCAATTCGGCGGTGCGCTCCTGCACCCGCATTTCCAGCCTGTCATTGGCGGCCTGCAGCGCGGCCTGGCTCGCCAGCCGCTGCCGGATCTCGCGGCGTCGCTGCGCCAGCAGGCCGAACGCCAGCAGCGCCACGATGCTGGCGAGACCCGAGAGCGTGCCGATGATCAAGGCCGTCCGCCGGATCGGCGCCTCGTCGTCGAGCAGCAGCAGCTGCCATTGCCGCCCGTTGAGCGGACGCTCGTCGACGCTGTAGACCGCGCCGCGCTCGGTCGCGACCTGACCGCCGCGATCGGTCCTCTCCATGAAGGTCCAGCCGAGCGGCGCGAGGCTGGAACTGCCATAGGGCTTCGACGTCGCGATTTCCTCGAGCGCATCCACCGAGAGCGGCGTCAGCGGGCGGAAGCGCCATTCGTCGCGCGAGGCGAGAATGGTGACGCCGCGGGCGTCGACCAGAAGCATGTCGGCACCGCGGTTGCGCCATTCGCGCTCGAAGGCATCGAGATTGACCTTGACGACGGCGACGCCGATCGTCCGTCCCTGTTGCTTGACGGCATAGGACAGGTAATAGCCGGCGCGCGCGCTGGTGATGCCGATGCCGAAGAACGCGCCGCGGCCGGTCGCCAGCGCCTGGCGCATATAAGGCCGGTAGGACAGGTTGCTGCCGACCGGCGTGCCCGGCTGGTCGAAATCGGCGGCGGCGATCGCATCACCGGCGACAGTGAGGACATAGAGGTTGTCGGCGCCGGCCAGCAGATTGATCGACTTCAGATGCAGGCTGACGCTCTGCTGCAGCGCGCGATCGTCCGGCGTGCCGAGCAGCCGGAAGACATCGGGCGAGGTCTCCAGCAGCGACGGCAGATATTCGAAGCGCGAGAGGTAGCCGTCGAGCTGCGCGGCCTCGACCGCCAGCCGCTGCTGGGCCGTGGCGTGCCGCTGATCGAGCCCGCGGGAAAAGGCAATGGCATAGCCGAACCAGGCCGCCGTGCCGACCAGCGCAGCCGCCATCACTCCGCGAACGACCAAGCCCGCGCGCCTGCGGACCACCGCAGTGACGTCGGGATGTCGCTCGAGGCCGATCCGGAATGGAAGGTCCGTCATTCCCTTTTCCAGGCCCATCGCTCCCAGGCCCATGCACCGGGCCGCGCCTGCCGTATCCGCAATTGTTCTGCAAGTCTAAGGCCTTGCCGGGCCATAGGCGACAACAAAATCGGCCACGCCGGCGCCCTGGGCACCCTCGTCAGTGCAGCTTGACGTGCGGCTCGGTGCGGCGGGTGATCAGCCGCGCCAGCGTGTCCAGGGTCACCTTGGCGAAGCCGTGCAGCGCGTATTCGTGCATCTTGTAGAGCGACAGATACATCATCCGCGCGAACAGGCCTTCGAACACCAGATTGCCGCCGACCAGCGCGCCCATCATCGAGCCGACCGTGCTGAACTCGCCGAGCGACACCAGCGAGCCGAAATCGTGATAGCGGTAGTCCGCCAGCGGCTCGCCCCTGACGAAGCGCGGGATCTGCTTGTAGAGGTGCGAGGCCTGCTGATGCGCCGCCTGCGCCCGCGGCGGCACGTTGCCGCGCTCGCCCCAGGAGCAGGCCGAGCAGTCGCCGATCGCGAAGATGCGCTCGTCGCGCGTGGTCTGCAGGGTCTGCCTCACCACGAGCTGGTTGATGCGGTTGGTCTCCAGCCCCGCGATGTCCTTCAGGAAGTCGGGCGCCTTGACGCCGGCGGCCCAGACGATCAGCTCCGCCGGGATGACGCGGCCGTCGGCGAGGCTCACTTTGTCGGGCCCGACCTCGGCGACCTTGGCGCCGACCAGCACCTCGACGCCGAGCCTTGCGAGCAGCTTCTCGGTCTCGCGCGACACCCGCTCGGGCAAGGCCGGCAACACCCGGCCCGCGGCTTCGATCAGCGTGATCCGGATGTCCTTCTCGGCATCGACCTGGTCGAGACCATAGGCCACCACCTCGCGGGTCGTCCGATGCAGCTCGGCGGCCAGCTCGACGCCGGTCGCGCCGGCGCCGATGATCGCCACCTTGAGCTGGTGCGGGGCGATCGGCGACGACTGCGAGTGGGCGCGGATGCAGGCGTTGACCATGCGCTCGTGGAAACGCCGGGCGTCGTGCTGCGATTCCAGCTTGATCGCGTGGTCGACGACACCGGGCGTGCCGAAATCATTGTTCTGGCTGCCGATGGCCATGACGAGCACGTCATAGGGGATGGTCCGCCGCGGCGTGACCTCGCGCCCCTCCGCATCGAGATAGGGCGCCACCAGCACCTCGCGCTTGTCGCGGTCGAGGCCGATCATGTCGCCGATGCGGTAGTGGAAGCCGTGCCAATAGGCCTGGGCGAGATAGTCAACCTCATGCGCCGAGAGGTCCATGCTGCCCGCGGCGATCTCGTGCAGCTTCGGCTTCCAGACATGGGTGCGGTTGCGCTCGACCAGGGTGACGTCGAGCTTCCCCTTGCGGCCGTATCCGTCTCCGAGCCGGGTCGCGAGCTCCAGGCCGCCGGCACCGCCGCCGACGATCACGATGCGAGGAACACCAGACTGCGCGACGGCCATCATCCAACCTCCCCAAGGGTGACCGCGCCGCGACGGAGGGACTGCGATGTCACTCCGGTTGCGTCATCACGTCGGAATGCGCGGCCTTGCGGCACCAGGCGGGATGCCTCCACGGTGAGCCCCTGCCCGCTGCCACCCTAGCAGATTATCCGAGATGTTGGCGGCATCGCGATTGGGCTTGACCGACTGATGCGCCGGGCCCTGACGATGACGAAGCGGGCATGCCACATTTTGGCACGACGGCGCCACTGACGCTGGAATGCGACAGCAGCGCCACCCGCGACCGCAGGCCTATCCCGTCGTGACGGCGACCTCGACATCGGCCGGATCGATATCGCGATCGAGCGCGATGCGCAGCTTGTCGCGATCCAGCTCGCCTTCCCACCACGCCACGATCACGCAGGCGACGCCGTTGCCGCACAGGTTGGTCAGGGCGCGGCATTCGCTCATGAACTTGTCGATGCCGAGGACGATCGCCATGCCCGGAACGAGCTCCGGGCGCACGGCCGCCAGCGTTCCGGCCAGGGTGATGAAGCCTGCGCCGGTGATGCCCGAGGCGCCCTTCGAGGTCAGCATCGCGACCAGCAGGATCGTGATCTGCTCGCCGAAGGACAGGTGAACGTTCATCGCCTGCGCAATGAACAGCGTCGCCAGCGTCATGTAGATGTTGGTGCCGTCGAGATTGAACGAGTAGCCGGTCGGAACCACCAGGCCGACGACCGGCTTGGAGCAGCCGAGCCGCTCCAGCTTCTCCATCATCTGCGGCAGCGCACTCTCGGACGACGAGGTGCCGAGCACGATCAGCAGCTCGTCCTTGATGTATTTGAGGAACTTGAAGATCGAGAAGCCGGCGATGCGGGCGATGATTCCGAGCACGATCACGACGAAGGCGATCGCCGTGAGATAGAAGGTCGCGATCAGGCCGGCCAGGTTGCCGAGCGCCTGCGGCCCATAGCGGCCGATGGTGAAGGCCATGGCGCCGAAGGCGCCGATCGGAGCGGCCTTCACCACGAGGGCGATGACGCCGAAGATCGCATGCGCCGCGTCGTCGATGAAGGCGCGCATCGTATGACCGCGCTCACCGAGGCTCATCAGCGCGATGCCGAACAGGATCGAGAACAGCAGCACCTGCAGGATCTCGCCTTGCGCGAAGGCGCCCACGACCGTGTCGGGAATGATGTGGAGCACGAAGTCGACCGACTTCATCTCGCTCGCCTGCTTGGCGTAGTTGGCAACGGCGGCGGCATTGCTGCTCTGGCCCTGGAAGCCTGCTCCCGGCTGAATGAAATTGCCGACGATGAGCCCGAGCGCGAGCGCGAAGGTCGAGACGATCTCGAAATAGATCAGCGCCTTGACGGCGACGCGGCCGACCTTCTTGACTTCGGAGACGTGTGCGATGCCCGACACCACGGTGCAGAAGATGACCGGCGCGATCACCATCTTGATCAGCTTGACGAAGCCGTCGCCCAGCGCCTTGATCCATTCGTTCTTGCCGAGCTCGGGCCAGAGCCAGCCGACGATGACGCCGAGCACGATCGCGAACAGGACCTGCACATAGAGGATCCGGTAGAACGGCTTCTGCGGCGCCGCTGCCGCCGTGGTGGTTGCAGACATCGTATCTTCTCTCCCTGATCTCACTCGGTCTATCTCTCTGGTCCGCCTATGGCCCGCGTCCGCGCCGGCGCCGTTGCGTGCCGGGACAACGTCTCGCGTCCGGACGCGGGCAGCGCTGGGGCGGACCCGAGAAGCTCGCACAGGCGAGATCGCCTGTCGCCGGGTCTCAGGTCAGGAATGAGCTGTGGGCTGGCATCCGGACGTCCCCTCGCATCTGTTGTTCTGGAGCTGGCGCTCGTTTGGCGGCTCATTAAGCAGCAATCGTGCCAGCCGAACGGTGCGGCGTGAGGCGTCTGCATGTCCTTCAGTTTGCTGCGATTTGTGAACCATCGCTGCCGCCGGGCCAGGGCCCTCGCGGCGCCGCGTCCGGACTTTCGGAATATGGCCCCGGCCGGCGCCCGAAGAACCGGACGGGCCGGCACGCCGCGGCCCGACCGGCCCCGCCGGTGATCACGAGCAGGCATCGCCCGTCGCGGACCCGGTGCCGGCTCGGTAGCTTTAGCGTCAGTCTCTCTGCGCGCTTGTCCGAGCGACCGTCAGATCCAAGGCCCGCGCTGGATCTTGATCCTGCCGGCCAGTATCCCGGCTGCTGTCCCTCGATCGCGAAACGGCTCCATCTCGCCACCGACTTGCAGCCAGTCGACGGCACCCGCGACATCATCTCGCTGTCCTCCGCCTGCGCCCTACAGACCGAGACGTCCAGCCAGGCCGGAAGTCCGGCCGGGATCCGGTAACGTGCGGATGCAGTCGATCCGTCTTCGCGCGGGCCGGAAGGCGCTCGGTTGGTGTTTCCTTGTTGACCATGCCCATGGCGCTGACTCCCCACCGTTGGTCGCCCCCTGACGTGAAACGCACTTCGCGACATCCGGTTGCCGTTTCAGTACCGGATGCGTCAGATGTGGCCACAGGACGCGCTGGCCGCCGCAACGATTCTGCGGAGTCGCCCCTCGCCGAGACGTCGGGTCGGCACGGGGCTCGCCGCATGTCCGTCGTTCATCCCGCACACAACGCGTGGCCTGCCGCCGGCGATGGGGAGAGCACCGGCAGCAGGCTCCGTATCCGCGCTTCAGCCGATCGGGACCGCAACAAAATGGGTATTGGCGGCGGACTTGACCCGCATCAGCACGTCGCGCTTGCCGGCGGACCTTGCCTCCGACAATGCGTCGCGCAGTTCGGCGACGGTGCCGACGGTCCTGCCGCCGACATCGAGAATCACATCGCCGGACTGCACACCGTGCTCCGCCGCCGGGCCGTCGGGATCCACGGTGGTGACCACGACACCCTTGTTTCCGGCGCCCGCCACGTCCTCTGCGGGCGCGACTGACAGACCGAGATGTGGCACGCCGCGAGCCGAGCCGCTGTCGTGATCGTCGGAACTGGCCTGCTTCTCCTGCTGGTTCGGCATGTTCGCAAGCGTCACAGCGATGGTCCGGGACTCACCCTTGCGCAGGATGTCGAGCTTTGCCGAGCTTCCGGGGGCCATCGCCGAGATCCGGCCCGCCAGGGCGCGCGAGTCCTTGATGGCTTCACCGTTGACGGCCGTAATGACGTCGCCAGGTTCAATCCCGGCTTTCGCCGCCGGCGTATCCGGCCTTGCTTCGTCGACCAGCGCGCCCGCGGCGTTCTTCATGCCGAGACCTTCTGCGATACCTGCCGTCACCGGCTGGACCTGCACGCCGAGCCAGCCCCGGGTCACCACGCCCTTGTCCTTGAGCTGGGCAACGATCATCTTGACCGTCGGCGCAGGTATATCGAAGCCGATGCCGACCGAGCCGCCTGTGGGCGAATAGATCGCGGTGTTGACGCCGATGACATTGCCGTTGGTATCGAAGGTAGGACCGCCCGAATTGCCCTTGTTGATCGGCGCATCGATCTGGATGTAGTTGTCATAGGGGCTTGAGCTGAGCTCGCGGCCTTCCGCCGAGACGATGCCCGCCGTGACGGTGCCCCCGAGGCCGTAGGGATTGCCGACCGCCACGACCCAGTCACCGACGCGCGGCGTCTTGCTGTCCAGGTTGACATAGGTGAAGTCCGACTTGCCTTCGACCTTGATCAGTGCGACGTCGGTCTTCGGGTCCGTCCCGATGACCTTGGCGGTATAGGTCTTGCCGTCGTCGGTGGTGACCTGCACCGACTTCGCGTGGTCCACGACATGGTTGTTGGTCACCGCGTAGCCGTCGGCCGAGATGAAGAATCCGGAGCCAACTCCCGTAATCAACTGGTGGCGACGCATCTTGCCTTGCGGGCCGTCGGCGAATCCGTATTGGCGGAAGAACTTCTCGAACGGCGTTCCCTGCATGAACGGCTCCCCGTTCGGCCCAGGCATGTCGGTCTCGTCACCTTCGTCGACACTGACGCGGACGGAGATCACCGCGGGCCTGACCTTGGCGACCAGATCGGCGAATCCGGTGGGGCCCTGCTCGCCCTGGGAAGGCGCGGCCGCCCAGGCCTGATCGATCAGGCGGCCATAGCCGAGCGGTCCCGACAGCGCGATCGCCGAACCGATCACGGCAACCGATCCGAGCAGAGTCAGGCGCCGCGCGGGCATGATCCTGCGGCGAGGTTGTTGATTGCTGTCCGACATGGATTGTCTCCTTCAAGATGTTGCGCCTCACGGCGTTGCACGAAGGAGTAACGCTGGTCAGATTACTACGTCCTGTCCGACGAATTAATTCATCCTGTCGGTGAGATGAATTCGTAGTAAGGCGGCATGCGCTGCCGAAGCACAGAAAGATGACCTGTTCGGCAGCGATCGCCCGGCGGACTGCGGCGTTCGGCATAGAAGGGCTCTTAGGTGAAGTGGAGCGATCGATGGCCAAAGATGCAACATCGCCAACGGCCGCCGCAGCTTGGCGCGATTCAAATGGAAGACTGCGAGAGGTGGGCGCCGATCATTCAGGCCGCCAGGCTCGCAGGCAAATAGCCGGTGCCATTTGGAGTGACTTGGGCCTGCGAGTTTGGCGACGTCGTTCCAGTTGCTCGCTCAAGCGTGCTGCGGCCAATGCTGCTGAAACCTCTTTCGGACAAACCCAACGACTATACCGGCGGATTGACGATGATCATCGATGCGATCGCCGCAATTTCCTCGAGCTCATGACGTTTTCGGGCGCGCCCCCTGCATTGTCCGCATGCGCTGAACTCGCTTCCAGCTGGCGTCGGTTCGACTAATGGCAGCAGCCGGGGGGCATGACGGCATCGAATACCCTATTCGACGATATCTTCTTCGCCGCCAGCGGCTGCCTGCAGATCAGTGAGCTCCGTAGCTCGTTCCGAGAGTCTCCTCAGCAGCATGTCCAATATCTGTGCGTGTTCATCGCTCAGACACGCCGCCAAGTCTCTGTTGTACGCCTTGGTTATCCGTTGCGCCTGCTCGTACAGGGCCTGTCCCGTGTCCGTCAGGGAAAGTGCCAAGAGTCGCTTATTTTTGGGGAGCCTTGTCTTCGCAATGATTCCGCTGCCCACGAGCCTACCGACCCCTCTACTTGCAGGCTCCAGCTCGATGTCGGCGACTTCGGCGAGGTCGCTCAGGCTTATGCCGGGACGTTGCGCGACGTAAGCAAGAATGCGCCAGTCGCGCCGACCGATCCCCAACTCCCGCCGTAGCATGATGCCCGCGCCCCGCGCGGCGAGCTTTCCAAGATTGTAGATACGAAACGCGAGATACTCGTCAATGTTTGACGGATCCTTCAAGTTGCTCATGACGTTCCGGCTGAGGGTGGAGGATTGCGGATGAGGTGACGTTTTCGAAACATACCGTCGTTTGACAATCTCCAACAGCAGCATTGTGCATCGCAGAACACATTTGATTTGGTCAAACGTTTGTCGACCATTGACGCTGAGCCGAAAGACACACATCAACGATCGAGCCGCGTCCCTGAATGAACCAAGCTGATCAAGGTGGCGACGGCCACAGGCCCCCCTGCTATCAGCAACCTCGAAGATGTTCGGTGTTCAGATGCAAGCAATCGAAACTGGCATAGTGAGACTAGTTGCTTCTACAATTGCGGCCTGTGTTCTGCTGTGGGGAAATCCCTCCGCGGCAGATGAGATGAAGGTGACTTTGCTCGGAACCGGCACACCGACTCCACGGATCGGAAGCTTCAGTGCGTCAACACTCGTCGAGGCCGGACCCGAGAAATTGCTGTTTGATATGGGGCGGGGCTCGACCATTCGCCTCTTCCAGAAGCGAATTCCGCTCGGCGCCATCACCGCTCATTTCATCACGCATCTCCACTCCGACCATATTGTCGGCTTGCCTGATATGTGGCTCAGCGGCTGGATCGGAACGCCCTGGGCCTCACGAAAATCACCGATGGTGATCTTCGGGCCGGCCGGAACCGTCGCAATGACGCAAAACCTGACCAAGGCGTTCTCGGAGGATATTCGCATTCGCGAGGATGACGAACATCTGCCGCCGGAAGGCGTGGCATTTAATGCGCACGACATTCAGCCCGGACTCGTCTATGAGAAGGGCGGCGTGAAGGTCACGGCGATCGAGGTCAACCACGGTGAGAAGATCAAGCCAGCCTTCGGCTACGTGATCGAGTACGGCGGCAAGAAAGTCGTTCTATCGGGTGACACCAAATATGACGAGCGAATCGTGAACGCCGCGAAGGGCGCCGATCTGCTGGTTCACGAGGTCGCAATCATCGAACCTGATCTCGTGAAGGATTATCCCTCTTATCGTGCTATCGAAGCCCATCACACTTCACCGGAGGAAGCCGGGCGGATCTTCTCGCTCGCAAAGCCGAAGCTGGCGGTCTATTCGCATGTCGTATTCGCGACGGTGAAGCCGGTGCAGGATGTGCCCGAGGAGGCGCTGCTTCGGCGCACCCGCGCGACGTACCAGGGTCCATTAGTCATCGGACACGACCTGATGTCCTTTTCCGTCGGAGACGGCGTGTCGTCCTATAGTCCAGATGGGGAGCCCATGAAGCCGTTGATGGGCGATGGCCAGCGCTGATAACCACACTTGGTGACGATCTGACTGTGAAACTGCTTGGGGAACTATCCTCCCTCTGAAACTCAGATGCGAGCGCTGCGCTCATGTCCCGTGGGCAAAGGCGCGTGTTATCGCCCGCTGCGCGTATTCTCATTGAACGGTGATCCCCGCCGAAAAAGGCTCTGAATGTTGGCGTTCGGGACAAGCGCGAGCTGCACGAACTCGTTACGGGCCTCACTAGGCGTATTTGACTTCCGGGGCATGCCGCACCTCCATTTAGGAGTGACAAGCTTGGCGGGTGAGCCAGGGGCTTCAATCAATCTGACCTTAGGCGGGCAACGCCTTGTCTATACCGGGCCTCAAGCAGCCGCCCTCGTTCACGACGCCTTGGTTCGATCTGCTCCCATAGGGCAGCGTTCCTTCCGCGCTGCGCTACGATGACCTTTTCGAGCTTGGCAAAAGGCGCGTTCCCCAACAAATGGCGGACGTCACCCAGTTCCTGCAACCTGCCTAGGGGCCGGCCGTCTTCGGAGAAGCGAGTAAGGCAGACTGTCGCACTTCGGCCACGCTCTCGGGCCGCTCCCTGGCCTTTACGTACGCCTGGCAGGCTTCAAAGGAAACCGGTGCCTCGGGAAGCCAATGCCAGTCGTCTCAGTCTCCTGGGCCCGCGCTGGGGCCTGTCACCTATAGTTTTCGGGATCGGAAGAACTGACGCCTCGTCGCGGCAGAAATCTCGGTTCCAGGCCTCGCGCGCTCTGCCGCGTCGACCTTCTCGCGTCGCTGCTCCGGGTGCGACTTTTATCAGGGCGTTCGTGCTAGCCCGACGCCAATTGCTTTTCCACCGCCTTGTGATCCTGCGCGAGGCCGGCGGCGATGCCCTTGGCCATGTCGCCGACATAGATGTCCTCCTCGCCGGTCTCGTAGCCGTCGAGAATTTCCTTGGCGGCCTCGGCCGGCGTCATCTTCGGGATCGGTAGGCCGGCCGTCATGCGCGTGTCGACGGCACCGGGCAGCGCGCCGGCGACGTGGACGCCCTTCGGCGTCAGTTCGCCGCGCAGTCCTTGCGTGAGGCTCAGCGCCGCGGCCTTCGAGGCGCAATAGGAGCCCATCAGCGGCAGGTTCACCCGCGCCAGGATGGTCAGGATGTTGAGCACGGCCCCCTGGTTCTTGATCAGCACCGGCGCGAAGGCGCGCGTCAGCCGCAGCGGCGCGAGGTAGTTGATCTCGATCTCCTCCGTGGCGATGGCGAGATCGGGCGCGAGCATGAACGCAGTGTTGTGATTGACGCCGGCATTGTTGATCAGCAGCGTCGCGTCGGAAGCCTGTGCGGCGGCGGCTGCCGCGTCCCCATCGCTGGTGACGTCGAGCTTCAACGGCACGACCCTGTCGGACGCCGTGAGCGCGGAGACGTCGCGGGCGGCGGCATAGATCTTCGCAGCGCCGCGGGCGAGCAGCTCGGCGATGAGCGCCTTCGCGATGGCGCCGGTGGCGCCGGTGATGACGACGACGGAGTCCTTGATCGAAGCACTCATGCGGCTGATCCCTGCTGCTGGGGTTGCTCACGGGGCGAGGTGTCGTCGAGCCAGCCCGGCTCGACATCGGGGAGCGGAATGGCGGCCAGGAGCTGGCGCGTATAGGCGTGTTGCGGATGGGAGAAGATGCGGCCGACCGGGCCGTGCTCGACCACCTCGCCGCCCTTGAGAATGGCGACCTCGTCGCAGAGCACGCGGATCACTGAGAGATCATGGCTGATGAAGACCACGGTCAGCCCGAGCCTGGCGCGCAGCTCCTTCAACAGCATCAGGATGTGCGCCTGGGTCGAGACGTCGAGCCCGGAGACGATCTCGTCGGCGACGATGAAGTCCGGCTGCAACGCCAGCGCGCGTGCGATGCCGGCGCGCTGGCGCTGGCCGCCGGAGAGCTCGTGCGGATAACGGTCGACGAAGGCTGTCGGCAGGCCGACGAGATCGAGCAGCGCGGCGGCGCGGTCGCGGCGATCGCGCCGGCCTTTCAACTGTCCATAGACCTCGAGCTGGCGCGTCAAGGTGACCGCGAGCGGCAGGCGCGGATTGAGCGAGGATTGCGGATCCTGGAAGATCATCTGGATGCGCGCGCGCAAGGGGCGCAGCGCGGCTTCCGACAGATGGCTGATCTCGATGCCGTCGAACTGGATGCCGCCCGACGTCGGCTCCAAGAGCCGCACCAGCAGCCGGCCCAGTGTGGTCTTGCCCGAACCGGATTCGCCGACGAGGCCGAGCACCGCGCCGCGCGAAACGGCGAGATCGACCGACTTGATGACGTCGCGCATCACAGGCTTGCCGAACAGCGAAGTCGACCGCGCCGGATAGGCGAAGCCGAGCTGGCCGGTGCGCAGCAGGATCTCGCTCATGCCGGCCTCCTCGCCGCGAGCTGATCGAGCCGGTGCGCCTCCGCCCACAGGCTTTCGATCAGCGCCGGTGGCACCGGCCTCAAGCTGTCCGCCGGACGGTCGGCGCGCGGCGTCGCCGCCAGCAGCGCGCGCGTGTAGGCATGATGCGGCTTCACCAGCACGTCCGACGTCAAGCCGTCCTCGAGCACGCGGCCGGCATGCAGCACGGTCATGCTGCGGCAGATTTTTGCGACGACGCCGAGATCGTGGGTGACGAACAGGATCGCCGCGCCGTGGCGCTGGCGCATCCGCTCGACCAGCTGCAGCACCTGGCGCTGCACGGTGACGTCGAGCGCGGTGGTCGGCTCGTCGGCGATGACCAGCGACGGGTCACAGGCGAAGGCCATCGCGATCAGCACGCGCTGGCGCATGCCGCCGGACAGCTCGTGCGGATAGAGATGCAGCACACCGGCGGGATCGTGGATCGCGACCTCGGCAAGCAGCTCGGCGGCGCGATCGCGCGCGGCACGCTTCGACAGCTTCAGATGCAGCTGCAACACCGCGCATATCTGCGCGCCGATACGCCGGACCGGGTTGAGCGACGTCATCGGATCCTGCGGGATCAGCGCGATGCGCCGTCCCAGCAGGTCGCGGCGCTGCTTGTCCGGCATCGCCAGGAGGTCGCGCCCCTCGAAGCTCACGCGGCCGGCCGTGATGGCGGCCTTCGCCGGCAGCAGGCCGAAGATGGTGCGGCCGACCATCGACTTGCCGGCACCGGATTCGCCGACGAGCCCGCGGACCTCGCCGGCCGCGACGCGCAAGGAGACGCCGCGCAGCACATTGGCGGCGCCGATCGCGACGTGGAGATTCTCGATGTCGAGCACGGCACTCATCGGCGCTGCACCGGATCGAGCGCGGCGCGCAGGCCGTCGCCGAGCAGGTTGAAGCCGATCACGCTGACGATGACGGCGCCGATCGGCAGCGCCATGATCCAGGGCGCCTGGTAGACGATCTGCCGTCCCTCGGTGATCATGCCGCCCCAGCTCGCGGTGTCGCCGGTGACGGAGATGCCGACGAAGGACAGGATGACCTCGACCAGGATAGCTATGCCCATCTCGACCGCCAGCAATGTGACGATCAGCGGCACGAGGTTGGGCAGGATCTCGAGCCGCAGCGCCTGCGCGCGGGTGAGGCCGAGCACCCGGGCCGCGGCGGCGTAGTCGCGCGCAAGCTGGGCCTGCGTTTCGGCTCTGGTGATGCGGGCGAAGCGGGTCCAGTCGACGACCACGATCGCAGCAATAACCGAGGTGAGGCCGGCGCCGATGACGGCGGCGAGCACGATCGACAGCAGCACCGGCGGGAACGCCATCCAGACGTCGATCAGCCGCGACACCAGCTGATCGATCCAGCCGCCGAAGGCGCCGGCAATCAGGCCGAGTGCGATGCCGATGACCGCAGCGAGCAGCGAGGCGATCAGCGCGACGGAGACCGCAGTACGCGCGGAATATATCAGGCGCGACAGCACGCAGCGGCCGAGGCTGTCGGTGCCCAACGGAAACGCCGCCTCGCCGCCGCGCATGAAGGCCGGCGGCAGCTGCGCCGACATCAGATCCTGCTCGGCCGGATCATGCGGCGCGATGACCGGGGCGAACAGCGCGATGAGCAGCAGCAGCGCGACAAGGCCGCCGCCGATCCACAGCCGCGCGCCGCCGCGTGAGAGAGCGCTGCGCCAGCGCGACGGCTGGGCCGTGATCGGGCCAGAAAGAACCAGGTCAACCATGGCGCAGCCTCGGATCGAGCAGCGCCACCAGCAGGTCGACGGCGAGATTGAGAGCGATGAACAGGACGGCGAAGGTCAGGATCAGCCCCTGGATCAGCGGGAAGTCGCGGTTGATGACGGCATCGATCGCCATGTTGCCGATGCCCTCGTAGGAGAAGATGCGCTCGACCAGCACGGTGCCGCCGAGCAACAGGGTGATCTGCACGCCTGAGAGCGCGACCGTCGGGATCAGCGCGTTGGGGAACACCTCGCGCTGCAGGATCGTGGTGCGCGAAAATCCGCGGGTGCGGGCGATCTGGGCGTAGTCCTGGTCCTCGGCCTCTGCGAGCTGCGCCTTGAGGAGACGCGCGACCAGCGCGGCGAAGGGCAGCGCGAGCGCCAGCGACGGCAGCAACATATGGCGCAAGAGATCGGCGGCGACGTCGAGGCGCAGGGTGAGCAGGCTCTCGATCAGATAGAAGTGGGTGCGGAAGGCCACGGCAAGCTGCGGATCGAGCCGGCCGGAAATCGGCAGCAGCGGCAGCAGCACGCCGAAGCCGAGCAGCAGGATCAGGGCCCACAGGAAATCAGGAATGGCGAGAAAGAAGCCGTTGGCGGTGTCGAGCAGCCATTCGGCGCGGGTGCCGCGCGTGAGGCTGCCGACCAGCGCCACGGCTCCGCCCATCACGAGCGCCATGATCACCGAGAGCGCTGCGAGCTCAAGGGTCGCCGGTAGCCGCGCGCCGACCAATTCGAACACCTGCTGGCGCAGGCTGATCGAGCGGCCGAAATCGCCCGACGCGACTTGGCCAAGCCAGGTGATGAACTGCGACAGCAGCGGCTGATCGAGGCCGTAGAGCGCGCGCAGCCGCGCAATGTCGGCCGGCGAGGCGCCGGGCGGGATCATCATCGCGATGGGATCGCCGGGCACCACGCGCAGCAGCACGAACACGATGGCGCCGACGCCGAGCAGGGTCGGCGGGATCAGAGCGAGGCGCTTGAGAATGGCGCTCCAGCGCATCGCCCGACTCCGTCTCAGCCCTGGGTCACGAGCTGCGGCAGGATCATGCCGTTGGCCTGCGGCACCACCTTCAGCCCCTTCTTGTGCACGATCGGCTGGACGTATTGCAGCAGCGGGATCACCTCACCCTCCTCGGCGATGTATTTGTCGACCGCTTTCCAGCCGGCGATGCGCTTGGCCTCGTCCTTCTCGCCCCACAAGGGCCCGATGCGCTCGATCAGGTCCTTGCCCTTCCAGGCTGAATGTGGCGACGGGCCGAACATCGCAAAGCCGGTGGAGGTGGTGGGATCGCCGATCGCGTTGCCCCAATTGTAGAACGCGGCGGGGGCCAGCGCGTGACGGGCGCGCAGCTCGAAATGCTGCGCGATCTCGTAGACCTCGATGTTGGCCTCGATGCCGACCTTGCGCCACATGCCGGCGATCGCCTGGACCATTTCGTAGTCCTTCGGCTTGAAGCCGCGCGTGGTCTGGATGGTGAACTTGACCGGCTTAGCGGCCGAGTAGCCGCTCTGGGCGAGCAGGCTCTTGGCGAGCTCCGGATCATAGGCGACCTTGATCGAGGGATCGAAGGCGGCGTAGCCCGGAGCTTCCAAGGTGTCGATCGGCACGCCATAGCCGCGCAGCAGCTTGTCGACGATCGCCTTCTTGTCGATGGCGTGGTTGGCGGCGAGCCTGATGTTGCGGTCGAGCATCGGATCGATGTCGGTAAGGAAGATCATTCCGATGTCGGAGATCGGCTGCGTCAGGCCTGCCAAATTCGGCTTGGCCTTGAGGCGGTCGAACTCTTCATAGGGAATCTCGAAGGTGATGTCGGAGCCACCGGACTCGATCTCGGCGACGCGGCTGGTCGGATCGGTGACGAACTTGAAGACGACGGTCTCGAACGCCGGCTTCGGCCCCCAATAGCCGGGATGCGCCTTCAGCCGCAGGAACGCGTTGCGCTCGAAGGCATCGACCTTGTACGGGCCGGAGCCGATCGGCGCCTTCTCAAAGCCCTCCGCGCCGACCTTCTCGTAATAGGCCTTGGGCAGCACGTAGCCGGTGAGGAACGCCATCCATTTGAATAGCACCGGCTCGAACTCTACCACGTCGGCCGTGATGGTCTGGCCGTCGATCTTGAAGTTGTTGATCTTCGACCAGACGAACTGGATCGGGTTGCCGCCCTTCGGATCGGCGGCGCGGGTCAGCGACCACACCACGTCCTCCGGCGTCACCTTGGAGCCGTCATGCCAGGTCGCGTCGGAGCGCAGCTCCATCGTGACCTTGGTGCGGTCCTCGTTCCAGCCCCACTTCGTCAAGAGGCCCGGCTTGAACGAGAGATCGGCGGCCTGGCCGATATAGGGATCGAAGATGGCCTGGTAGATCGACTGGATGGTCGGATTGACCGCCGAGACGCCGACGGTCGGATCGAACGACGGCAGGTTGACGTTGTAGGCGATGGTCAGCGTGCCCGGCGCGGCACTGGCGGGGCGCAGCGGCAGGCCGGTGGCGAGTGGCAACGCAGCTGCGCCTGCGAGCTGCAACATCGTACGACGAGAGATCTGATGGTCACGCATGGTGATGCAACTCCGCATGGACGAAGGACGATGAGCGAAGAGAAGCGACGTCCCTGCCGACGCCGCCGGACGAATTGATCAGTTCGGCGCGCTCTCGGCCCAGCGCTTCATCAGCGTGTTCGAGGGCAAGGATTCGTCGACCAGCTTCTTCGCCGTCTCGATGCCGGCGACCGGGAGCTTCGCCGGATCGAGCAGGCCGATCTGCACCAGCACCGAGGCCTGATCCCAGTAGATGTGCTCGTTGTAGAGCTTGTCGCCGCGGAAGCGGACGATCGCAACCAGCGGAATCTCGACATATTTGCCGGTCGGCGGGATGCCGGGCAGCATCCAGTCGATCTCGATGTCGTGGGTGAAGCAGAACAGCATCTCGTCGACGACGCGGTCGGCGCCGATGGTGCGCGAGATCGGCACCAGCTTGGTGTCCGCCGGCGTCTTCGGAATGAAATGGTTGGCGTAGAACCTCAAGAGATCCTTGTAGCCGACGCCGCCGGTCATGGTCGGGATGTGGTTGACGTAGGGCTCGGCGACCATGGTGCCCATCGTCGCCTCCGCCGAGCGGGTGGCGAATTCGAGCTCGGTGTGACGGTCCCACAGCGACGACAGATCGTAGTGCGGGCCGAGCACTTTCCGGAACAGCGCGATCGAGCGCGAATGCGCCATCAGGGTCGCCGGCTTGTCGAAGCTGGCGCGCTCCGGCGCGGCGAAGGCGTGGTCGCAGCCTGGATAGAGATAGAACTCGGCATCGTCGCGGCCGGCAAAGCCGGCCTTGACCGCCTCGCGCGCCTCGGCCGGCGCGAACTTGTCGAGCTCGGCGAAGTGGAAGACGATCGGGCCCTTGATGTTCTTGGCCTCGGCGATATCGGCCTCGATGCCAACGCCATAATAGGAGACGGCGCAATCGACGTCGGTGCGGGCGGCGGTGAGATAAGCGAGCTTGCCGCCGAGGCAGAAGCCGAGCGCGCCGACCTTGCCCTTGCACTCGGGACGGGCGCGCAGCACCTTCAGCGCGTCGGCCGTGTCCTTGATCGCGAGATTGACGTCGAAGCGCTGGTAGTAGCCGAAGGCTTTACCGAAATCCGCCTCACCATAGCCGAGCTCGATGCCCGGCTCGAAGCGCCAGAACAGGTCCGGCGCCAGCACCACATACCCTTCCTCAGCATAATAGTCGGCGACCGCGCGCATCGAGGCGTTGACGCCGAAGATCTCCTGCAGGAGCACGATGCCGGGACCGGAGCCTGACGCGGGCACCGCGAGATAGCCCTTGAACGTGCCGCCATCGGCGGCGGCGATGTCGATCCACTGACCAGCCACTGTCGTGCTCCCCGGTTCTGCCGGCCGACGTCCACGGTGACGCCGCGCCTGATGTGTTTTCTTCATTGAATTTTTAATGTAAAAACGTTGGATGTAAACAGCAGAGATTGAGCATGCGCTGCACACGCATTGTGCGGAGCGGCATCGGGAGACGGGCTATTGAAGAGGACGACGAGCGCTGGGGCGAGGCGCAAGACCGTGGCGGTGAAGGCGAGAGTGGCGGGCGGCAAGGCGCGGTCACGGTCAGAGGCGGCTCGCGATGAGGCCGAGAGCGGCAGCAAAGGCGACGCGAAGGGAGCGTGGCATCTTGCGCGCAGTGACACCGAGCGACGGCTGTCCGACTTTGAATTCGCGCTGGAGCGGCTGGCCCAGTCCTATTATCGCTGGAAGGCTTCCTGCCTCGCCGCCGTTTGCGAGGTGCCGCTGACCGGCGACGATGTCGCCGTCCTCAATGTCGTACGCATGGGCGACGAGCCGAAGCGGCTCGCCGAGGTTGGCCAACTGCTCAACCGCGTTGACGTGCCCAATCTGCAATATGCGACGCGCAAGCTGGTCCGCGCCGGGCTGATCGAGACCGAAGGCCGTTCCTCACGCAAGGAGACACGCTACCGCGCCACGACACGCGGCCGCGCCGTCACCGAGGATTATGCGGCCTTGCGCGCGGCAACCCTGCCGCCGATGTTCGACGGCCTACCCGGCTGGATCGACGGCTGCGCCGCGACAGCGGCTCAGCTTGACCAGATGGCGGGGCTGTACGGCCAGGCGACGCGCATCGCGATCACGAGGCGGCACCAGTCCTGACCCGCCTCAGCGCAATATTTCGACCTTGGACCGCTATGTCGCGACTGTGGACGCGCTGAGGCCGTTCATTTGAGCGCCCCATCTCTGGAGGCTAGATGGACGGAGAGAGAACAGGCCTTTGCCCGCAGCCTCCGGTCGTGTGGGGCACGACAGGGGCGAAAGACCAGAAATGAGATCAATGGCTTGCGCACCCCTCCTTCTATTGAGGCGCCTTGATCTCAAATGGGAAATTTTAGCGGCGCCCGCACCGTCCAATGGTTGGGCTGGGCTAGGACGACCCGCCAAAGCCACGGCCTCAGGATCACAACCGCGCCCAAGGGGGAGGCGCGGAACCATCTCCAATTCCGCGCCATTGATGCCAACAGGCAAACAAGCGCATCCCGCAAAACGAGAAAACGACCATGAGAGACGATCCATCGCTCCCGCCGTTCATCTATGAAGGGCTCTATCCTGCCGAGGACAAGAAGACCGCCTTTGGCTCCTTCGCTGGTCTCGTAAAGCAGGCTGCGAAGCAGGTGCGCAGCGCCGTGGAGTCCGGGCGCAAGCCAGGCATGCCGCTCAGCGTCCTAAGCAACGCCGCCCGCCGGGCCCCGCTTGCTTCTCTGCTGTTCGCGTTCCTTCTGGGCGCTTCGATAGCCCGCCGAAGGTGAATGCCACCAGCATGGGACGTAGCCCCTGCCCGTCCGCGCACGATTCTCCAACTGCCGGCAAGCGAAGCGCAACCAGACGACGATCTTGGCCCCGAGATCGTCCGGCTCTTCTGAGTTTCGCCTTGAACGCTATGCTTCCGCGCTGACGGACGCCCGAACGCCGAGGTGCAACGTGCCGGTGATCCGATATTGCAGGATCGCTGTTGCTGACCGTGCCGGTTCGCCAGCTATCTTTCCAAACGTCCTCTTTTAGAGAGGCGGCTTCAGCAGATCGGAAGGCTCAACACCCAGCACGACAGCCATGGCTTGGACCTTGTCGAGTTGCTGCCGATCTACCAGCTCTCAAGCGACCGTCGACATTGTTGACGCAGGTCAACGCTCTTGGCGATGGACATGTCAGCTTTCCACAACTTCAGGTCAATCGAGACCAAACTTTAACGAGAAGCGAGAAGGATGAGGAGACTTCCCATGCGGCTCGGCGGTCATACTGCAGCACTAGGCATGTTGCTTGGCGTCCTCGCCTTCCCCAGCGTCTGCCAGGCCGGCGGCACCGTCGAGGTGCTGCACTGGTGGACATCCGGTGGCGAAGCCAAGGCGATCGCCACGCTGAAGAGCGCCTTCGAAGCCCAAGGCGGCAAATGGATCGATTCTCCAGTCGCTGGCGGGGGTGGCGACGCCGCCATGACCGCCTTGCGAGCGCGCGTTGTTGCCGGCAATCCGCCGAGCGCGGTCCAACTCAAAGGACCGAATATCCAGGAATGGGCGCGCCAGGGCGTACTCACCGATATCGATGCGGTCGCTCGGGCGGAAAAGTGGGACGAGCTGCTGCCGCCGGTGCTTGCGTCGATCATGAAGTTCGACGGCAAATACGTGGCCGCCCCCGTCAACATCCATCGGGTCAACTGGATCTGGGCCAACCCGGCGGTGCTTGCCAAAGCCGGCGTCTTGCCGCCGACAACCTGGGACGAGTTCAACGCCGCAGCGGACAAGCTCAAAGCCGCGGGGATCACGCCGCTGGCGCATGGTGGCCAGCCATGGCAGGACGCGACCTTGTTCGAGACGGTCGTGCTCGGGTTGGGTGGCGCGGATTTCTATCGCAAAGCGCTGGTCGAACTCGACGAAAAAGCGATCACCAGCGGCACGATGATCAAGGTGTTCGACCAGATGCGCAAGCTGCGTTCCTATGTCAGCCCGGATTTCTCCGGCCGCGACTGGAACCTCGCCACGGCCACCATCATGAACGGCCAGGCTGGCTTCCAGCTGATGGGAGATTGGGCGAAAGGCGAGTTCGTGGCGGCCGGAAAAGTGGCTGGCCAGGATTTCTTGTGCATTCCGGCGCCGGGCCTGCCGGGCTTCATCTTGAATTCGGACAGCATCGCGATGTTCAAGGTGAACGGTGTCGACAAGCTGGAGGGTCAGAAGGTGCTTGCCAGCCTGATCATGTCGGAGGGTTTCCAAGAGACGTTCAGCCTCAACAAGGGGTCGATCCCCGCACGGCTCGGCGTGCCGCGCGACAAGTTCGATTCCTGCGCGCGGAAATCGATGGACGATCTGGCTGCGGACACCAAGGCGAATACCCTGGTTCCAAGCATGGCGCATGAAATGGCGGTGTCGCGTTCGGTACGCGGCGAGATCCTGGACGTCGTGACCAACCATTTCAATTCGGACATGAGCTCGCAGGACGCTGTCAAACGATTGATGGAGGCGATCAGGCGCGCGAGGTCATAAGACGAACGGCGCTGCCGTCTGCAGCGCCTCATATCCGTCGAGCAGTACCATCGCCATGCACCACGCAGCGCTCCATCGATTCCTGCGACGTGTCGACACTTGGCTGCCGCGCCTGGTCATAAGTCCGTCCGGCGCGGCCGTGTTCGTGTTCGTGTATCTGTTCATTGCCTGGACGATCTACATCTCGTTCACCCGGTCCAGCGTCCTGCCCGATTACAGCTTTGCCGGGCTCGTCCAATACGCGCGGCTGTGGGCGACGCCGCGCTGGTATGTGGCGATCGCCAACCTGTTCATCTTCACCACCCTGTTCATGGGCGGCTGCACCGTTATCGGCATCATGCTGGCGATCCTGCTCGACCAGCGCATCCGCGTCGAAGGCGTGATCCGCACCATCTATCTCTACCCGATGGCATTGTCGTTCATTGTCACCGGCACCGCCTGGAAATGGATCCTCAACCCTGGTCTCGGACTGGAAAAGATGGTGCAGTCGCTCGGCGTCACGAGCTTTCGCTTCGACTGGCTGGTCAATCCGGACATGGCAATCTACACCGTCGTGATTGCCGGCATCTGGCAATCTTCCGGCTATGCCATGGCGCTATTTCTCGCGGGCCTGCGCTCGATCGACGACGATGTTCTCAAGGCCGCGGCGGTCGATGGTGCCGGTCCGTTCCGCCTCTATATCCAGCTCGTGCTGCCGATGCTGCGGCCGATCTTTCTGTCAGAATTTGTCGTGCTGAGCCATCTCGCGATCAAGAGCTTCGACCTCGTCATTGCATTGACGAACGGCGGGCCAGGCTATGCGACCGATATGCCTGCGACCTTCATGTACTCGTTCGCATTCCAGCGCAGCGAGCTCGGGACCGCGGCGGCGAGCGCAACCATGATGCTGGCGACCGTGGTGGCGATCATGGTGCCATATCTATGGTCCGAGCTGCGGACGGACCGCCAATGATCCGCTCGCGCGCACCCGGCATCGTCCGCCCGACCGGTATCCGAACCACGGCGCTGCGCGGCGTCCTGTTCGCGATCCTCGGCCTGTTCGTTCTCTACTACCTGCTGCCGTTGCTGGTGATGGTGGCGACATCATTGAAGTCGCTCGCGGAGATCCGTACCGGATCGCTGATCAGCCTTCCACGCGCCGTCACCTTCGAGGCGTGGCCGAAAGCCTGGGAATCCGCCTGTGTCGGGGTACGCTGCGCCGGTCTCAAGCCCTATCTCTGGAATTCGGTTCTGATGGTCGTTCCGTCGGTATGCCTCTCCACCATGCTTGGCGCCGTCAACGGCTATACCCTGGCGAAGTGGCGGTTTCCCGGCTCAGAGACGTTGTTCGGGTTGATCCTGTTCGGCGCCTTTATTCCCTTTCAGGTCGTTCTGGTGCCGATGGCGCGTACCCTCGGCATCCTCGATCTGGCCGGCACCATTCCCGGACTGGTGCTGGTCCACGTGATCTATGGAATTCCGTTCACGACGCTGTTCTTCCGCAACTTCTTCGTCACCGTCTCGGACGGCATCATGAATGCGGCCAAGATCGACGGCGCGGGCTTCTTCCGGATCTTCTTCCAGGTCGTGCTCCCGCTCGCGCCGTCGACCATCGTGGTGACCGTGATCTGGCAGTTCACCCAGATCTGGAACGACTATCTGTTTGGAGTGGCCTTCACGGCCGGCGACAGCAACCCGGTCACGGTTGCGCTGAACAATCTGGTCGCGACCTCGACGGGCGTCAAGGAATACAATGTCGACATGGCGGCGGCCATCATCGCTGCTCTGCCCACGCTGGCCGTCTATATCATCGCCGGAAACTATTTCTTGCGCGGGCTCTCCGCTGGTGCCGTGAAAGGTTGACCGTGGCTTCTGTATGTCTCGACAAGGTCTACAAGCAATTCGGCGCAACTGCGGTGCTCGACGGCATCGACCTCGAAATCGCCGATGGCGAATTCGTCGTGCTGGTCGGGCCTTCGGGCTGCGGCAAGTCGACCCTGCTCAACGTTGTGGCCGGGCTCGAGACATTGTCGGAAGGCCGGGTCCGGATCGGCGACCGGATCGTCGATGATGTACCGCCAAAGGATCGAAACATCGCAATGGTGTTTCAGTCCTATTCGCTCTATCCGACCAAGACCGTCCGCGACAACATCCTGTTCGGGATGGTGACGCGGCGAATCCCGGAGGTGCAGCAGCAGCAGGCTCTCGCGCGCGTGACCGAACTGCTGCATATTGAGCAGCTACTGCAGCGCAAGCCCGGCCAGCTATCCGGCGGACAGCGCCAGCGCGTCGCCATGGGACGGGCGCTGGTGCGCGAGCCCGATGTTTTTCTGTTCGACGAGCCTTTGTCCAATCTCGATGCCAAGCTGCGGGTGGAGATGCGCACCGAGATCAAGAAGCTGCACGCCCGGCTCGGGCAGACCATCATCTATGTCACTCATGATCAGGTGGAGGCGATGACGCTGGCTTCACGCATCGCCGTGATGGACAATGGGCGGATCCGTCAGTTCGCCGCGCCGGAAACCGTCTATGAGCAGCCGGCGGACCTGTTCGTTGCAGGTTTCATGGGCTCGCCGGCGATGAACCTGGTGCCGGCACGCGTCGTTCAGGGTGATGGAATCTGGCTCGAAGTGGAAGACGCGCGCGGCAATGTGCGACTTGCCGTTCCGCCGGGAGCGTCAGCCTCGATTGGCGCTCATGTCGGGCGCCATCTGAAACTGGGACTCCGGCCGGAAATCATCACCCGTCAGGGCACCCAGAAGCCGAGCGGGTTGCTCTGCACGTTCCAACGTCCAGTCGATGTGGTCGAACCGACCGGACCCGATACCATGATCGTGTTCGATCTGGGCGGTGTAGAGATGATCGCGCGCGTCCACCCCGAGGACAAGGCGCCTGTCGGCAGCCTCTATTCTTTCGAGGTCAACATGGACAAGGCGAAGCTGTTCGATCCCGACTCCGGCAAGCGGGTCTGACACCCCTCCGGCTGGATGCAGGACCAGCCTTGGTGTTGGAGCTTGATGGAAATCAACCTCCCCGCCTGCAAGATCGAAACAATAGCAGCCTGTCATCACGGTTGCTGCAAGTGCCTACGCTTTCTTTAGCGGCTCCGCTTTGCGGCACGCGGAACCGTGGTCGAGAACTGCATCGGTCGGGCCGCAATGGTTTCACAGTCAGGATGCCGCATGCATAAACATATTCTAATCCCGACGGACGGCTCGACGTTGTCGCAGGCTGCGGTTGAGTACGGCATCGCCCTCGCCAAGTCGGCTAGCGCCAAGGTCACGATATTGACCGTATCCACCCCCTTCCACACCTTTGCCGTCGAGCCGGCAATGGTCACGGACACGCCGGCGCAGTACGCGAAGCAGGTCGCGGCCCTTGCCACGAAGTACCTCGATGCGGCCAAGGAGGTCGCGTTGGCCGCTGGCGTCGGCTGCGAGGCCGTGCATGTCGAACATGATCATCCTTATCTGGCCATAGTCGACATGGCGAAAGCGAGGTCATGCGACCTGATCGTCATGGCATCGCACGGCAGGCGCGGGATCACCGCCATCATGCTCGGAAGCGAAACGAACAAAGTACTGACACACAGCAACGTGCCGGTGCTTGTCGTTCGCCCGCCGGACCGGCCGTTCGTCTCTGTCGAATCCTGAACTCGACCGCTTCTGCGGCCGAGGTATGACTGCTCGCGTCTCATGGATGCTGCGCCGGGCAATGCCGAAGCACCCCAGGATCTCGCCGAGACGGTCACCGTCTCAAGCTGACACCCGCCAAGGCAGACGGCCGGCGCTCACACCCTTGCCGAGCGCACTTTCGATGCCCACCGGCGTCCAATATCTTGCACGCCGGTTGACACACCTCGCCGCAGCCCAACCGTATCGCGGAGCGATCTGCTCGGCGCGCTTCGCTGAAATGTCGCAGGCTGCCTATCAGCACGCAGCCATTCAGGCCGCAGTTGGCGCCGCTCTTTCACGCTGCTCGGCCAGACTGCGCTGCAGGGCCTCCGCAAACATTACGACCTTCGCTTGGTACGTAGCCGATGCGACCTCACGTGCCGTGATTGCGAGACATCCGACTGGAGGCTTGCCCGCGAGTTCCTGCATCTGGCCGAAGGCTCTGTCAAGCGTGCAAAAGAACGCCACCGCAGGAAGTCTTGACCTGCTTGCCAGCAGGAAGGCGCGGACGGGCGACGAAAGCGACCAGGCCCACACCGGCGTGCCGACAACAACGAGATCATAGCTCGATGGATCCTTGGCTATCGTAGCAATGCGCGATGGGACCTGCCGTCGCGCTTCGATCACCGATCGTACATAACCACGCATCCCTCTCCGGCTTACGGCCTCGACGATCTCTTCGCTGTCACAGCTCAGCACTGTCCAGACCGGCGTAGCCCCAGTCGAGCACGTGGTTATTGGCCAGGACACAGCGGTCGATTCCTGCTGCGATGAGGCAGTCCGCGTTCTCCGGGCTCATGCGGTAGTTGATGCCCTTGTGAGCCCCGTCGTTACTGTGGGTCACGGCCGTTTCGAGATTGACGATCCGTGCATCCGGCTGCATGCGCGCGAGTTCGTCCAGGGCGGCGCCCCAGATGTAGGATGGTGCATTGCGCCGCGAAATGGGGCCGCTCGCCTGCTCGGCAAGGACCACATAATCCTCGGCCGACCGCGAGGCCCGCTGCTCAATGAGCTTCCGAGATGCGTCAGATGAAGCTGGACGGATCGCAGTCATCGTCAGCGCGAAGGCGAAGGATCTTGGAGGGTCGAATTCGGGTCCGCTGCGACTGGCGGTTTCGCCCCGCTGTCTTCGGGGCCACGCGTACAAGGAAAGCTGAAGGCGCCGTCGTCGATGACGTGACGAGCATGCCGCGTCGATTGAGGCATCTCAATTTCAATAGATTGGACTTTGCCTAAGCTGGGGGTATCCGGGCTGGGACGACGACGATGACATTTCCCACGGGCTGGTGGATCCAAGGTGTCGCCATCATGGCGGCAGTCGCGCTGCTCGGCTCCTCTGCGCGCGCAGGATGCAGCTTCGAGGACGTTGCCAACGCGTTCTGCGGAACGCTCAAGGCAACATCGGACTGCAAGTCTGTTTGCGAGGATGACGCATCCTGCGCTGCCGCGGTCGCACTTGAAATAGCTCTTGCGGGGGTCGCCCTCGAAGGATCGGACACCGGAAAGGGACAAGGTCTGGTCGATCAATTCTGCGCGGAAGCCAAAGTGAAGGGAAAGGATATCGTCGGTGCGCTGAACACGATATTCGGCAATGCAATCGCGAAGGAAGTGCTCGGCGATTTGTCAACTGAGCTCGCAGCCGTGGGCTCAGCTGCCAAGGTTGTGCAGTGCGCCTGTGAAACGGAGCAGAGCACGAATTCGATCGGCGCCGATATCGGCGCGTGCATTCAAGATGCGTTGTGCGGGGGGCTGGGGATCGGCTGCAATTGCTCGCGGCCACCGCCTCAGATGGCTTATTGCGGATCGGTCGACGTCAAGCATTGCCAGACGGAAGGTCACTTCGATCAGATGAAGGACCCCGCCTGCGTTCCCTACAGCTCGATTGCGAACTGCAATGACAAGTGGCAGAAGTGCGGCTACGGCGACAATATCCCAACGGTGGAGAGGATTGAGTCGGCGGAGGGAACGCTGGCCGTTCAACTACCTCCCACGCAAGAGGATACGGGCTGTGACCCGGTCATATCTTGCTTTTGTCCCAAGCCGATGGTGCCGGCCTGGCACGAGATCTCCAATCCGAACAGCGACGTGCATCGCTGGCTATTCGCCTGCGATTGTCCATATGAGGCCAACAATCCGGATCATCAAACACACCCAGGCCCGATCCTACCGAGCGGCTTGTCTCAGTGCCTCTGCGACAATACGGGTAAGCCGGCGAACCTGGGTTTTGCGCCGTTCGGCATGTGTCCGCCGCCGGCGTGCCCCGCGGGACAGACGCGTATGGGCCTGACCGGTGCGTGTGTGACACCGTGCTCCGATCCAACCCAGGGCATGGCGTTTGATGGCAGTTGCTGTAATCCCGCGCAGATGACGTCCTGCGGGCAATGTTGTCCGGTGGGCACGATACCTGACCCGAACAGCGGTACCTGTGTGCCGAAGCAGGCGGTGAAATGAGATTGCGTCGTGACGCCACGGCCGGCACGATCGGCCGTCTATCGATTGACGCATCTCAAATTCAATGGACGCGGGTTCGGTTATCTCTATCGGGCCAAGTCAGTGGCGGGCGATGGTCATGCAACTTCGAGGAAGTTGGTGGTTCCACGGCGCAGCGATCGCCGCCGCAATGCTGCTGTTAGCGTCGCCGGCGCGAGCAGGCTGCAATCCAAGCGACATATTCAATGCTGCCAAACAGACGGTGGGCGGACTGTCGAGTTGCGCGGATGCCTGTGCGGACGGAGCTGGGTGCGCTGCGGCGGCTGCAGCCACCGGGGTCCTCACCGAGGTCGCCGGCGCTGCGGGGCAAGGCGCGGTCAACTCGTTCTGCAGCAAAGTACAGGGAAACCTCACCCAGATCCTCGCCCAACTGCAGTCGGCGGGCGGCTCGAAGATTGGACAGGGCCTGCTCGGGGAGCTCGCCAATGTGCTGTCCGCCGTCGGTTCGCCCGCGAAGGTCATGCAATGCGCCTGCTCAACCGAGCAGGGGGCGGGTTCCCTTGGCTCGGACATCGGGCAATGCATGGAGGACGCGCTGTGCTGGCTTCAGGAAGAGATTGGTCTCGGCGCTTGCGATTGCACGCGACCACCGCCCCGTTTCGCCAATTGCGCTGCCATCGACCTGAAGAAGTGTGAAGGCAAGGACTTCCTCACCAGAATGCATGACCCTGCATGTGTTGCGCCCGGCTCGATCGGCCACTCCATCCCGAGCTGCCAGAGCACGGGGAGCTACATGGAGCCGTGGCAGCCGACATTGGCATGCACGACGACTGCCGAGGGAACACTCATCGAGCAGTTGCCCCCTTCCGCTGAGGGTACAGGTTGCGAAGGAGTGCAGTATTGCTTCTGCCCGTCGCCGATGAAGGCTGACTGGCAGGAAGTCCCCAATCCTGATTCAGGCGATCATCGATACGCCTTCGCGTGCGAGTGCCCGGACGGCACGCATCCCGGCGCCATGATGCCGAGCGGGATCTCGTCATGTCTGTGTGACAACACGAACCAGCCCGCCAACTTGGGCTTTGCGCCGTTCGGCATGTGTCCGCCGCCGGCGTGCTCCACCGGACAGGTTCGCATCGGCGGCATCGGCGACTGCATCACGCCATGCGCCGATCCGAGCCAAGGCATGGCGTTCGATGGGAGCTGCTGCAATCCGGCCCAGATGACCTCCTGCGGGCAATGCTGCCCGCCGGACACCATCCCCGACCCGAAGAGCGGCACCTGCGTTCCGCGACCTGAGCCCCCGAAATGAGGCGACAGAACATCATGGAATATTGTCGTCATACGTCGTTGGCTATCGCCGCCCGTGCGATGCTGCGCATCGTCATCGTGTCGAGCTTGGCACTCGCGCTCGTCAGCACGGCATCGGCTCAGGCCCCCCGGAGCATCTACGCGCCGGGCCAGGCGGTCGTCACCGGCTTCTCCGGCGGTCTGCGTCCGTTCGAGATCGAGCCTGGCCAGGACCCCGATCTGAACTCCTTCATTAATCCAGACGGACCGTCGCTGCGCGTCGTTGATCTCAGCCGCATGGGCGGGCCGCCGGAAGCACAGGTGGTCGGCGCTCCGAAACCGTTCACGGTGAGCGCGAAGTGGATCGGACAGGTGTTCGGTGTTGCGCTGGACGACCAGTCGCCCCCCAACATCTATGTCGCGGCGACATCGGCCTATGGGCTGCCCATCGTCGCACCCGGATCGGATGGCAAGCCGCAGCACATCAGATCCGGGAGGACCGGTGCAGTCTTCATGCCGGCACAATGGGGCCCCGGAGGAGGCCCTGGGTCGATCTGGAAGATCAACGGCCTTACCGGCGAGGTGAAGCTATTTGCGAACGTCCTCACTGAGGGAAAGGCGAACTCGGGCGCAGCGCTCGGCGCGCTCGCGTATGATTCTGCCACGAAGTCGCTGTTCGTCGCCGACCGCGAGACCGGCCTGATCCATCGCCTCGACCCGAACGGCGCGGATCTCGGCGTCTACGATCACGGCACCGCCGGCACGGCCGCCGTCGGGCTTGCGCCGATGCCGGCTGCTGCAGGGGCCGGCATTAATCTCGCGAGCCCACAGTTTGATAGCACCCGCCCCGAGACCTGGGGCTATGCCGCGACGGCACGGCGCGTGTTCGGTCTCGCGATACGCGATCGTCGTCTCTATTACGCTGTCGCCGACGGACTGCGCATCTGGTCGGTCGGCCTCAAGCCGGATGGTTCGTTCGGCTCGGACATCAGGATCGAGGTCGCAGTGCCACCCGCGGCCGGCCCGACCGAAATCTCGCGCATCACCTTCGATGATGCAGGGCGGATGTATCTTGCCGAGCGGCCGGCGCCGACTGGCGCGCAGGATTTCGAGGCGCTGTCGGCGCCATCGATCGGTCGCGCGCTGCGCTATACCATGATCGGCGTCACCGAGGCCCAACAGCCGATCTGGCAGGCCGTGCCGGACGAATATGCGGTGGGCTTCCCCGAGACCTTCCGCAACGACAATGGCGGCGTCGCCATCGGCTACAGCTACGATGAGCGCGGCAACATCAATCCCCGCTCCTGCGGCGGCTTCGTCTGGATCACCGGAGAACAGTTGCGCTACACGACCGACCCCAAGCTCTCCGCAGAGCTTGGTCATACAGACATGCTCGCAATCGACGGCCTGCAGGGAAATCCAGCTTGGCGCATCCGTCGTGGCGATGCGCCGCCGCGGACGAGCTATTTCATCGATTATGCCGATGCGCCGCCCGATCTGTCGGCCCGGGGGCATCTGGGAGACATTGCTATCCTGCGGATCTGCGCGGAGCAGCCGGCGGAGCTGCTCCCGGGCCCGCTCCCGGCCGGCGTGCCGCTGCCACCGCCGAGTTTCCGCGCCTGTCAGACGCATGTGTGCGGTCCCCCGGGTTTCCCGGTCTGTCCGATCAATCAGGTGTGGAGCAAGGGCGCTTGCGCATCGAACTGCGCGCCGCCTGAAATCCTCCTGGGCGGCAGGTGCTGTTCACCTGCCGACCTCGGACCCGGCGGTGCCTGTTCGAGCGGCTCGATTCCATCGACTGACATTGCCAAACCGATGTGCGGGGTCACCCAGACGGCGATCGGCCCCAAGCAGGAGTGCTGCAACAACGATCACATCTATTCCGGTCCGGGTGGCGTTCAGGCTTGCTGCCTGAGCGCTCTCGTGAATGGCGTTTGCGAGCCCTCCATTCCGAAAATCCCAAACGGAAAGTGCCCGGATTGCTGTTCGCCCGGCTATGTGAAGATCGCGGGCAAATGCTGCCTGAAAAGCCAGGCGACTTCGAAAGGGGTTTGCTGTCCGATCGGACAGACGCCGAGCGCCGACGGGACACAGTGCCAGCCAACGTTCAAGATTCCCAAGATCTCGCTTTGCTGTGCCGCAGGCTACGTCCCGACCGCGGCGGGCAAGTGCTGCGCGACCGCAAACCTGACGACGAGCGGCGAGTGCTGTCCGGCCGCCGTCAATCCGAAGGATCGCTCGCGATGTGTTGCGCCTGCCCAGAAGAAGTCCGTTCCGCAAGAGCCCTGCGCCGCGGGCAAGGTTCGCGACGACGAGGGCGTTTGCGTGGCGCGAAAACCCTCGCCTGTGCCTGTCGTGCCCGGGCCGTCACCGCGACGTCCCTCGATACCCAAGGTTCCAGACAAGCGCGCGCCGTCTAACACAGGCCCGATCACCTGCCCGCCCGGCATGGTTCCCGGGCCACTCGGCAAGCGCTGCTGGCCGGCCGCACGTGGTCGCATTGCGCCGCTTGCGCCTCGCTGGACTGCACCACCGCCGCTCGAGAGAGGTCGCTAGGAGCTTTGTGTGGTGCCGATGATGATGCAGTGCTCGCTTGTCGTGGTGAAGAACACGAGTGGAAGGAACTGAGGGATGATTGGAGTAACTGACATGCCGAAGCTCTCGCGCATTCGTATTCGTG
This sequence comes from Bradyrhizobium sp. SZCCHNR1015, assembly GCF_032489875.1. Lineage (NCBI taxonomy): Bacteria > Pseudomonadati > Pseudomonadota > Alphaproteobacteria > Hyphomicrobiales > Nitrobacteraceae > Bradyrhizobium > Bradyrhizobium sp. SZCCHNR1015. The sequence continues at coordinate 263,921 of NZ_JAUEYW010000011.1, read as the reverse complement.
CCATCACAGCAGTCACGCTCGTTGCCGCGGCGATCGCCGTACCCAGGACAGCCCAGGCTGAGTGGCAGCGCGCGGACATCGACCAGGCGATCCAGCAATATCTCGCCGCGCACCCGGAAGCCCTGGGGCCGGCAATCGAGAAATACCTGGCTGATCACCCGGAGGCGGTGCGCACTGCCCTGATGGCGCTGATTGCCAAGCGCAACGCTGTCGCCCAGACCGCGCCCGCGGCTGCGGCGGCCAGCGTCAAGCAGGCGATCAGTGACAACGCCAAGGCGCTGTACAACGCGCCGTTGCAGACGACACTCGGCGCCGCTGACGGCACCAGGACGGTGGTCGAATTTTACGACTTCAACTGCGGCTATTGCCGCAAGGCGCTCGGCGACACCCTTACGCTGATCGCCGACGAACCGAACGTGCGCATCGTGCTCAAAGAGCTTCCGATTCTCGGGCCGGACTCCGTCGAAGCCGCGAAGGTCGCGATCGCGCTGCAGATGCATCATCCCAGTGCCGGGGAATCCCTGGAGTTTCATCGCCGCCTGCTGGCGAAGAAGGGAAGGGTCGATCGTGCCGCGGCGCTTGAGGTGGCCGCAGATCTCGGCTTCAACGCAGGCGAGATCGAGAAGGATGCGGCGAGCGTCGAGGTGAACGAGGCCCTGCAGCAGAACACGCGCCTTGCCTCGGCGCTCGGCATCAATGGCACGCCGGGTTATGTCGTCGGCGACAGCATAGTCCCCGGGGCGGTCGGGGCCGCAGGGCTGAAGGCACACCTCTCGGCTGTGAAGGAACCATAGCGCGCGAGCGGCCGAGGCTTGGCACCAGCTCCGCCAAGTGCGTTCCGGTGACGTCCCCGCACAGGAACAGACGCACCTGACGCAATGCGTCGGTCATGGTGGCGACGCTGGTTGCGACATGGATGCGGCGGGCAACTGCTGGCGGTTGCCAGTGCCGCATCTGCGCATGGCCGAATTGACATTGCTCAATAGTCGCGTGAGCTATTCGAGCTACCTGATGTCATGGATGATTTTGCGCCAGGCACTCTCGAGCGTCGTCGCGCCTTGATCGCGCTCGTGAAGGATCTCGTCCACGAGCTTCATCCTCAGCGCGGCCGGTTCATGGAGGTCGAGCCTTCGAGTCGCATCGAGCGAGACCTCGGGATCGACAGCCTCGCGCGCACTGAATTGATCCTGCGCATCGAGCGGGCTTTCCACGTTCGCCTTCCGGCCCAGGCGGTCGGCGAGGCAGAAACCGTCGAGGATCTGGTCCGCGCGCTCGAACGGGCCGGCCCGACGCTGGACCGCCCGGTCTCAGTCGGGCGCCCGGTTTCGGCGCTTCCGGCCGTACCGGCCGCAAGCGAGGCGCGCACCTTGATCGAGGTGCTGGACTGGCACGCCACGCGACACGCCGACCGGCTGCATTTGACAGTATTGCAGGACGAGGCGACGACGCTCGGGACGCTCAGCTATGGAGAACTTGCGGCGAAAGCCCGGCAGGTGGCCCGTGGTCTGATCGCACGAGACATCACGGCAGGAGACCGGATTGGATTGATGCTCCCAACCAGCATCGATTTTTTCGTCGCCTTCTTCGGCATTCTCTACGCCGGCGCGATACCGGTCCCGATCTACCCGCCGATGCGCCTGTCGCAGCTTGAGGACCATCTACGGCGCCAGACCATGATTTTGCGCAATGCCGGCACCCGGATGCTGATCACCATGCCGGAAGGACGGCGATTAGCCGGCCTGCTTCGCAGTCTGGTGCAAAGCCTGGTCAGCGTCGCCAGTGTCGCCGACATCGAAGCCTCCGCGGCGCCGGCGCCGCTCCCCCATTTGAAGGATGCGAGTGCAACGGCCCTGATCCAGTATACGTCAGGCAGCACCGGTGACCCGAAAGGCGTGGTGCTCAGCCATGCGAAGCTGCTCGCCAACATCAGAGCGATGGGCACGGTGATGGAAGCCGGTTCCGCCGACGTCTTCGTCAGCTGGCTGCCGCTGTATCACGACATGGGGCTGATCGGCGCGTGGCTCGGCTGCATGCATTATGCAGCACCGCTCTACGTGATGTCGCCGTTGAGTTTTCTGATCCGACCGCAGAGCTGGCTGTGGGCGATGCATCGGTATCACGCAACGTTTTCAGCATCGCCCAATTTCGGTTTCGAGCTATGCCTTGCCAAGATCAGCGATGATGATCTCGAGGGACTCGATCTGGGCTCGCTGCGCATGGTCGCCAACGGCGCCGAACCGGTCAGCGTGCAGACTCTGCGCCAGTTTGCCGAGCGGTTCGGCCGTCACGGCTTTCCCGCAAAGGCGATGGCGCCGGTCTATGGCCTGGCCGAAAACTCCGTCGGCCTGGCTTTTCCGCCGCTCGGCCGCGGGCCGGTCATCGATCGCATCAATCGCGACGAACTGAGTATTCACGGCATCGCGAAGCCGGCACCGCCTGGCGATACAGCGGTCCTGGAGATTCCGGCGTGCGGCCAGCCGCTTCCCGGCCATGAAATCCGCGTGGTTGACGCGACCGGCCGCGAGCTGGGCGAACGGCGGGAAGGACGGATCGAGTTTCGCGGCCCATCGGCGACAAGCGGCTATTTCCGCAACGAGACGAAGACGCGCGAACTGTTCCATGGAGATTGGCTCGACACCGGCGACCGCGGCTACATGGTTGGGGGCGACATCTTCGTGACGGGACGAGTCAAGGACATCATCATACGAGCCGGCAGGCATCTCTATCCCCAAGAGATCGAGCAAGCAGTTGCCAATATCCCGGGCGTGCACAAAGGCGGCGTCGCGGTGTTCGGCGTACCCGATCGCGTCTCGGGGACGGAGCGCGTCGTCGTGCTGGTCGAAACCCGTGAGTCCGACCAACCTCGCCGCCTCGAGTTGCAGGCGCGCGCCCAGGAGGTTGTGACGGACGTCGCCGGCACGCCACCCGACGAGATCGTGTTGGCGCCGCCCCGCACAGTGCCGAAGACATCGAGCGGAAAGATTCGCCGCAGTGCGGCCCGGGAGCTATACCAAAGAGGCGATATCGATACGCACCAGGGCACACTTGGTTTGCAGTTGTTGCGTCTTGCCCTTGCCAGCGCGGCGACTCAGGCCGGTCGGCTTGGCCGACTGCTCTACGAGGACATCTATGCAGCATGGTGGTGGATCATGCTCGGCGGCGCCTTCGCTGCGGGATATCTTGCCGTGCTCATCCTTCCGACGCCGAGATCGCGCTGGTCGGCGCTCAGGCAGATCGGTCGCATTGCGCTCGCAGGGATGGGCGTTCCGCTTGCGATCAAGGGCCTGGAGAAAATCCCTGCGCAAGGGGCGGTACTCGTATTCAACCATTCCAGCTATATGGACGCCTTTGCTCTGGCTGCGACACTCCCCGGGGAGCCAGCGATCGTCGCAAAGCGTGAATTGGCCGAGCAGCTTGTCGCAGGACCAATCCTGCGCCGGCTCGATATTCCCTTCGTCGAACGTTACGACGTCTCGGGCAGCCTGACGGATGCCGCGCGACTGGGTGCGCTAGCCCGCGACCGGCGGCTTCTCGTCTTCTTTCCAGAAGGAACGTTCACCCGCAGGGCCGGGTTGTCCGGCTTCTATCTCGGCGCCTTCAAGACCGCGGCAGAAGCCGATCTTCCCGTCCTGCCGGGCATCATCGCCGGCACACGGACAATGTTGCGCAGCGATCAGTGGTTCCCGCGCTACAGCGCAGTCAGCATCGAGATCGGCGATCCGATCCAACCCGGCGGCACCGATTTTCAATCCATCATTCGGCTGCGCGACCAAGTGCGACAATGGATGCTCGCTCGTTGCGGCGAGCCGGATCTGGAAGAACTCGTCAAGCCCGAGCCGATGTCCCCCGCAGCCTGAAGGAGAGAGCCATGAAGCTCGTTTCCAGCGCCTTTGCCGACGGAGCGGTCATTCCGCGGCACTTTACCTGTGACGGAGACAACGTTTCGCCTCCTCTACAGTGGTCCGGTGCGCCAGCGGGAACGCGGAGCTTCGTGCTGCTCTGCGACGATCCCGACGCGCCCGCCGGCACTTGGCATCACTGGGCGGCCTACGACATTCCGCTCACGAAGACGGAGCTTGCCGAGAATGCCACGAATGTGATCATCAAGGAAGCGGTGAACGATTTCCACAAGACCGGCTATGGCGGGCCCTGCCCTCCACATGACCACGGGCCGCATCGTTATCATTTTCGGCTGCTCGCGCTTTCGACCGACCATGTCAGGGCCAAGGCAAACGCGTCCTGCCGGGATATCGAGCGCGAGGCACGCAAATTTGCGCTCGCGGAAGCGGTTCTTGTCGGCCGCTATGAGAGATAGCGCTGCCAACCTGAGCGCACAGAAACATGACCCATTGTCAATCAGCGGTAAAGCGCGCGTGTCGGGCATCGGCAAGAAGCTCGCGAAACGCGCCCCATTGATATGACTAGGGTGGCGTGATCGCGGCCCTCGAACTGGATCTCCGGCTCGCTCGCCTGGTGTCATCGACAATGACCGTCAGCTCATATGCGCCTCCAAACGCGGGCGCCGCACCTGCGTCAGTGCAAACCCAACAGGACTCCAATTACGGCTGGATGAAACTTCGGGGACAGGTCACATGGTGCCAAACCGGCAGACCGCGGGGCTCACTGTTGACGCAGATCAACGAGCGTCCGCGCGCTCGGACCAAATTTTAGCTGGTACAGCGACGCGTCGGGCGCGTTCGCAATGAACCGGAGCCAATCATGACCACCACGGACGCGGCGAACTCCCGCGGCGGGAGTGAAGCTCAGACCGAGCAGCGGCAATGGGAACGAATCCGCAAGCGCCCGCAAGACTACGTCGGCGCAAACCTGATCGATTATGATCAGGCCAGGCGGACCTTCTCATGGGCCGATGCGCGAGCCTTGCTCGACGGGCTTCCCGGCGGCGGTCTCAACATCGCCCATGAGGCCATCGACCGCCATATGAAGGCCGGTCGCGGCGACAAGCTTGCGCTGCGCTGGATCGGCCGCGACGACAGCACTCGCGATTTCACCTATGCCGCGCTCGGCGCCCAGGTGAACCGCTTCGCCAACACCCTGGCCCGGCACGAGATAAGGAAGGGCGACCGGGTCTTCTCGCTGCTCGGGCGGGTGCCGGAACTCTACATCGCAGCCCTCGGCACGTTGAAGAATGGCGGCGTGTTTTCACCCTTGTTCTCGGCGTTCGGACCCGAGCCCATCAAGGCGCGCATGACGATCGGCGGAGCCAAGGCGCTCATCACCACCGAAGCCTTCTATCGCCGCAAGATCGAGCCCTGGCGCAGGGAGCTCGCCAGCCTGGAAAGACTGTTCCTGACTGAATGCTCGGCCACTTTGCCGCCCGATACGATCGACCTTGCTGCGGCGCTTGCGGAGGCCTCTGAAGTCTTCGAGACGGTGCGGACCCTCCCTGAGGATATGGCGCTGCTCCATTTCACCAGCGGCACGACCGGCACGCCCAAGGGAGCGGTGCATGTGCACGAGGCGGTCATCGCCCACAATGTGACCGGCAAGCTCGTGCTCGACTTTCATCCCGACGATATTTTCTGGTGCACCGCAGACCCGGGATGGGTCACCGGGACTTCTTACGGAATCATTTCGCCACTGACCAATGGCGTGACCATGGTCATCGACCAGGCCGAGTTCGACACCGAGCGCTGGTACCGCATTCTGCAGGATCAGAAAATCACGGTCTGGTACACCGCGCCGACCGCGATCCGCATGTTGATGAAAGCCGGCGCCGAATTTGCCAAGAAGTTCGACCTGTCGACGCTGCGCCTGCTTGCCAGCGTCGGCGAGCCGCTCAATCCGGAAGCCGTGATGTGGGGCATGGAGGCTTTCGGCAAGCCGTTCCACGATAATTGGTGGCAGACCGAGACCGGCGGCATCATGATCACGAATTTTCTGTCGATGGACGTGAAGCCGGGGTCGATGGGCCGACCACTACCCGGCATCGAGGCCGGCATCGTCGAACGATTGGAAGGCGGCGGGCTGCGCGAGATTGCCAAGCCGATGGCCATGGGCGAATTGGCCTTGCATCCGGGCTGGCCGTCGATGATGCGGGGCTATCTGAACGAGGAGGCGCGCTACAAGAAGTGCTTTGCAGGCGGCTGGTATCTCACCGGTGACCTCGCGATGCGCGACAGCGATGGCTATTACTGGTTCGTCGGCCGCGCCGACGACGTCATCAAGAGCTCCGGCCATCTGATCGGACCTTTCGAGGTGGAGAGCACCCTGATGGAGCACAAGGCCGTTGCGGAAGCCGGCGTGATTGGCATCCCGGAGCCCACTGCCGGCGAGGTGGTCAAGGCCTATGTGGCGCTCAACCCGGGCTTTGCGCCGAGCGACGCGCTGCGAAAGGAGCTCCTCGGCCACGCGCGGCAGCGGCTCGGACCGGCGGTCGCGCCAAAGGACATCGCGTTCCGCCAGAACCTGCCGAAGACTCGCAGCGGCAAGATCATGCGGCGCCTCCTCAAGGCCCGCGAACTCGGTCTGCCCGAAGGCGACCTCTCCACTCTCGAAAGCGAGGAACGATGACGGTTGCAGCCACAAAGCCGCATTTGTCGCGCGAGCACATGCTGGGTCTGCTCAAGCACATGATCCGCATCCGCCGCTTCGAGGAGAAATGTGCCGAATTGTACACTCAGGAGAAGATCCGCGGCTTCATGCATCTCTACGACGGCGAGGAAGCGGTCGCTGTCGGAGTGATAACCGCGCTGGAAAAACGCGATCGGATCGTGGCGACATATCGCGAGCACGGGCAGGCCCTGGTGCGCGGCGTGCCGATGACAACCGTGATGGCCGAGATGTACGGCAAGCAGGAAGGCTGCAGCCGCGGACGTGGCGGCTCGATGCACTTGTTCAACGCCGCGACCAATTTCTATGGCGGCAATGCCATTGTCGGTGGCGGCCTGCCGTTGGCGATCGGCCTTGCGCTCGCCTCCCATATGCAGGGCGATGATCTCGTCACGGCATGCTTCTTCGGAGACGGCGCGGTGGCCGAAGGCGAATTCCACGAAAGCCTGAATCTGGCGGAGCTTTGGCAGTTGCCGGTGTTGTTCGTGTGCGAAAACAATCTCTACGCCATGGGAACCGCGCTCGCCCTTTCGGAATCCGAAACTGACATCCAGCGCAAGGCGGCATGCTACCGCATCACTTCGGAAGCCGTCGATGGCATGGATGTGGTGGCGGTCGAGGCGGCGGCCCGCCGCGCGGTCCAGGCGGTGCGCAAAACGCGCATGCCCTATTTTCTTGAATGCCGCACCTATCGGCTGCGCGCGCATTCAATGTTCGATCCCCAGCTCTACCGCGACAAGGCCGAGGTCGAGTCGTGGCGTCCACGGGAGCCGATTGTGCGTTTCCAGGGATGGCTCGAGGCCAATCACATGGTCCATCCGGACGAGGTGTCCCGCATGACGGCCGAGATCGATGCCGAAATCGCTGAAGCAGTCGTTTTTGCTGAGGCCGGGACATGGGAGCCGACCGAGCAACTGAGCCGCTTTGTTTATGCAGACAGAGCGGTCCCCACCGGGATGTGAGGTTTCATGCAGCAGGTGGCACCCAGGACCAATGCAATCGAGATGACCTATCGCGAGGCGGTGCGTGCAGCGCTTCGGGACGCGCTCAGCCGCGACAACCGCGTCTTTCTGATGGGTGAGGACGTCGGTCGCTATGGCGGCTGCTACGCGGTGAGTCACGGACTGCTCGCCGAATTCGGGCCGCAGCGGATTCGCGATACGCCGCTCTCGGAGTCAGGCTTTACCGGCGCCGGCATTGGCGCAGCAATGGCTGGCATGCGGCCGATCGTCGAGCTGATGACGGTCAATTTCAGCCTGCTCGCGCTCGATCAGATCCTCAACAATGCAGCGACGGTGCGCCACATGTCGGGCAATCAGTTCGGCGTGCCGCTTGTGATCCGCATGGCCACCGGTGCCGGCCGCCAGCTGGCAGCCCAACATTCCCACAGCCTTGAAGGCTGGTACGCACATATTCCCGGCATCAAGGTGCTCGCGCCGGCAACCTTGGAAGATGCCCGCGGCATGCTGTGGACCGCCCTACAGGAACCCGACCCGGTGCTGATCTTCGAGAACGTCATGCTCTACAACATGTCGGGCAAGCTCGCGTCCGGTGCCGGAGCCGTCAATATCGACAAGGCTGCCGTGCGCCGCCAGGGCCGCGATATTTCTCTCATCACCTATGGCGGGTCGCTCTGGAAGACGCTCGAGGCTGCGACCGCGCTCGCAACCGATGGCATCGATGCCGAGGTGATCGATCTGCGCAGTCTGCGGCCGCTCGACGACGCCACGATCATGACTTCGGTGGCCAAGACCCGACGTGCCGTCATCGTCGACGAAGGCTGGCGCTCCGGGAGCCTGGCGGCAGAGATCGGCATGCGCATCGTCGAACAAGCCTTCTGGTCGCTCGACGCGCCGATCGGGCGGGTTTGCAGCGAGGAGGTGCCGATCCCCTACCCTCACCACCTCGAAAACGCGGCACTGCCACAGACAGCGAAGATCGTGACCGCTGCGAAAACGGCGCTCGGCCGGACGTGAGGCGGGCCGTGGCCGAATTCCTCATGCCCTCTCTCGGCGCCGATATGGAAGCCGGCACGCTGGTGGAATGGCTGGTGAAGCCGGGAGACCGGGTCAAACGCGGCGATATTGTTGCGGTGGTCGAGACACAGAAGGGCGCGATCGAGATCGAAACCTTCCTGGCCGGCGAAATCGAAAAATTCCTCGTCAATCTTCACAGCAAGGTGCCAGTCGGAACGCCGCTAGCACTGATCCGTACCGACGGTGAAGAAAGAGCCGCCGTCACAGCGCCGGTGCCACCGCCGTTACCTCTGCCAACCGCGCATCCCCCGATTGCGGTGCCCTCCCAACCACCGCCCACGCCGATCGGCGCGCCAATGCCGCCACCGCTTGCGGCTGCTGTCGTGGGACGGCTTCCCGCTTCGCCTGCCGCACGACGGCTCGCCGCAGAACGCGGCGTCGATCTCTCCACCATCACCGGCAGTGGACCGGGCGGAGCAATCGTCTACGTCGACGTGGAGCGACAGTCCGGCGCAACCCCGCCACCAACCGAAAAGAGGCGCGCGGGCTGGCTTGATCTCGCGGCGATGCGGACAGCCATCGCGGCCGCAATGGCCCGGTCGAAGCGGGAGATCCCACACTATTATCTTGAACATCAGATCGACGTCACGCCATGCGAACACTGGCTGGCCGACCAAAACGTGGCGCTTCCGCCCGACAGCCGCCTTTTGATCGGCGCGCTTGCGCTGAAGGCGGTCGCGCTGGCGATTCGTCGCTTTCCAGCCTTCAACGGCTTCTACCGCGACAACAAATTCGAGCCGTCAAAGGCGGTGCATGTCGGGGTTGCCATTGCGATCCGCGGCGGCGGCTTGGCGGCGCCGGCTCTGCATGACGCGGACCGACTGCCGCTCCACGACTTGATGAGCAGCTTACGCGACCTGGTGCAACGAACGCGCTCGGGGCGGATTCGCAGTTCGGAACTGTCAGATCCGACGATCACAGTATCCAGCCTAGGCGAGCGCGGAGTCGAAGCTCTCTATGCCATCATCTATCCACCCCAGGTCGCGATCGTTGGCTTTGGTAAGGTCGTTACGCGTCCCTGGATCATCGATGGCGTGATCGGCCCCCGTTCCGTGGTGACCATGACGCTGGCAGGTGATCATCGCGTGACCGATGGACACGCCGGCGCCTTGTTTCTGGCCGAGATCGGCAGACTTTTGCAGGAGCCTGAAAAGCTATGACCGAGATCGAGATTCGCAGAACCATGCAGGGGGAGCTCAGCGAAATCGTCAAGCAGGAGCTTAACAACATCGCGCCAGAAGTCGATCTGGCAAACATTGATCCAGCAGCTGATTTGCGCGAGACCGTCGATATTGACTCGATAGACTTCCTGAACCTCGTGACCGCCCTACATCACCGGACGGGCATCGATATTCCGGAGATCGACTATCCCAAACTCGTTACTCTCTCCGGAATGATCGCCTATCTCAGAGCCAAACTGGAATCGGCCAAGGAGTAAGTTGGTTGCGCCCGCGGGAATTGCGAGTTCTGAGCCTTGCCCGGCAACTTCAATCGCCGGCCGCTTGAATCAGGATGCAACGGGCGGCGGCGCGCGCCCCCCGGTCGGAGCGATGCTGGGCTCTGTCTAAGGACGAGAAGTCCTGTTTCTGCTAGGCAGTCGGCACGCGATAGCGTGCCCACAGCAACGCGATTGCACAAGATCCGAGTCTCGCCAGTGATTTGTCGGCCCGGCTCGTCAGAATGATGGGAACGCGAGCACCGATCACAACGCCCGCAACGTCCGCGCCGGCGAGATATTCGAGTTGCTTTGCCAGCATGTTACCCGCCTCGATGTCGGGCACAACAAAGATATCGGCCCGTCCGGCAACCGGAGAGACGATGCCTTTGCTCGTCGCCGCCTCCCTGGAAACGGCATTATCGAAGGCGAGTGGCCCGTCGATGACGGCTCCAGTGATCTGACCGCGATCCGCCATCTTGCAGAGTGCCGCCGCATCGATCGTGGAGCGAATCTTCTCGGTAACAGTTTCGATCGCCGAGAGAATTGCGACGTGAGGCGACGGATTGCCAAGCGCATGCGCAAGGTCAACTGCGTTTTGCACAATATCCCTTTTGTCGGAGAGATTTGGATAGATGTTGATGGCTGCGTCGGTCACGAAAAGCGGCCGCGGATAGAGCGGGGTGTCGATGACAAATATGTGGCTCATCCTGCGCTCGGTCCGCAGCTTCTCCTCAGCCAGGATCGGCATCATGAATTCATCTGTATGCAGGCTGCCCTTCATCAGCGCTTCCACCCTGCGGTCGCGGGCGAGGGCGGCCGCCTGTACAGCGGCCGCATGGCTGTGCTCAGCCGGAACGAGTTCGTAAGGGGTCAAATCGAGCTTGGCCTGCTCGGCCGCCGCCCGTATCTTCGCCTCGGGCCCGACCATCACGGGCAGAATCAAGCCCGCTCGCGCTGCTTCGATGGCACCGCTGAGAGACAGGGCATCAACTGGATGGACGACGGCTGTGCGGAGGGGCTGCAGGCCTTCCGCTTGCTCAATGATCCTCTGATAGTGACGGCCCTTCGCTTCGGGGCGGACAGACGCGCCTCCTTGCTGGACTGTGATGGTTCCGCTGTCCATAGGATTCATCCGACATGACTCCGCTCGGAGATGCTTGTCATATCCAGCCCCATGGACAGACGGGTGCCATGAGGTAAATCAAAGGTCTGACGACCAAGCAGGCGGCTTGAGAGAAACGTCAATCCAGCCACGGAGGCTGCGAGGCTGGAGCGGATCGGCGATATCCAGCATTGCTTCAAACTGCCTTTCTGCGCAGGGCTGGTCATGACACGTCCTGCGCAGGGGTGGTCATGACACGTCGCGTGCCTGCATCGTTGTTACTTGGCAGCGAATTGCAGAAGCTCGTCAGCCTTGCGCCCAGCGTCGTGATCGTTGTGCCGTCACGGACTGGCTGTTCACGTTCGGCTGAGGCAGGTCGCATGTGGCCGGAGACGAAAACGATCCATCTCGTCTCCAATCGGCTCTCGAACGGCGCTACGATCCCTTGCGCTCGTTTTCGGTCCCGATACCGGGCGCCGACTTCTCCGAGCCAGCCCCGAGATAATGTTCGAACCAGCGAGCAGCATGCTCAATAACCGCCTCCAGCGCTCCCGGCTCGGGAAACAGGTGGCTGGCACCCGGAATGATTTCCAAGGCCTTCAAACCCTGCAGCCGTGCCAACGCCTCCTCGTTGAGTTCGATCACGCCGACATCCGCTCCTCCCACAACAAGGAGGGTGGGGGCCCGAACTTCATCAAGGAAGTCACCAGCAAGGTCCGGACGGCCGCCCCGCGATACGACAGCCCTCACGCGGCGGGGAAATTTCGCGGCCGCAACGAGTGCAGCCGCAGCTCCAGTGCTGGCCCCAAACAGGCCCAGGGGAAGTCTTGCGAGAGACGGCTGTGCATCCAGCCAGCTGACAACGCCAGCGAGCCGGTCCGCTAGCAGCGAGATATCGAAGACGTTGGCCCGATCATCCTCTTCATCGTCGGTGAGAAGATCGAATAGAAGCGTCGCCATACCCCGGGTGTTCAATGCGTCTGCGACCGCCCGGTTTCGCGGACTCAACCGACTTGAACCACTCCCATGTACGAAGGCGACAATTGCATAGGCATCTCCCGGGACATGCAACACTCCTGCAAGACCAATCGGCGGGATCCGGATGTCGTGGGTGTCACTTCTTACCTGTGCCATCGATAAAGCGGCTCCTCGGTAGAGGCCGCAACCTTGTATTCTCGATAGGCTTTGTTTCTTGACACAGATCAATGAGTGTCCGGTTCTCCGGTGACGATCTTACAATCACCAATTGTCACGGCGAGCGGAAAATGGCGCTCTTCGAGCGAGATTGGGTGTGATCTACGCGAAAGCTTCTATAGCGCGCGTCGGGTCGCTTGACTGGCTTTTCCGCGAATATAAGCAGACGAAGGCGTATCTTGAGAAGGTCTCGAAGCGGTCGTGGCCAAGCTATGAGCACAGCATGCAAGCCGTCTGCGATCTGCGAAACAAAAAAGGTGAGCGCATCGGATCGCTGCCGATCAAGAGTATCACCCCGCGCGCCGCGAATAGCGCGGGCGAAAGTGTCCTCTTTCGGCGCGGCGAAAAACTCGTCGGCCTATGCCGCAAGGCATGGCGCGTAGTTCACCGACTATACCCGGCCGAATTCGCCGTCGAGTGTGAACGTGACGGGCAGACCAAATTTCCTTCCGCATCCGTTGAACGAGCTTCTGCATGCCGGAGAACGAGTAGGGTTTGCTGACAGTCTCGACGCCTGCCGACACGGCGGGATGACCGAGCTTGAGGAAGCCGAACTTACGGAGGGACAGGGGCGCGCCCTGTCGGCACACTGCACAAAGGAAAGTTACGCCGGCTATGCCAAGCGCACAGCTCCGCGCATCCTTGCGGCCACACGCAAACGACGAGCTCACGTCTTGGCGAACACAACGCAAACGGAGTTTCAGAATGCGGTCTCTGGCGAGTTTCAGAACAACAAAATCGTGAAAATGTAAGATACTGACCGGGCAGCAGAAATCTGGCTGGGGCGGGAGGGATCGAACCTCCGAATGGCGGAATCAAAATCCGCTGCCTTACCGCTTGGCTACGCCCCATCAGGCTCGGCGGATCGGCGTAGCGTGGAGACGCCCGGCGATTCCGGATCGGCGTCCGTGGTCTACAGAGCGCGCCCGCCCATTTCAACCGCCGGGCGGCAGGAATTTTACGGCGCGCCCAAGTGATCCGGGGCTGCCGCCAATTCGTCAATTTGGACAAGCTCTTATCCCGCCCGTCCCGAGCCGCCGCGGCGGCCTGCCGCAACGACTTGCGAAAAAGTTGAGACCCGGCCGGTTTCATGGGATGACGGCGGCCAAACCGGCAAATTTCGACCCCCGAGGACACGCCATGACCTATCGCGCCCCGCTCAACGACATGCTGCTCGCCCTCAACCACGGCGCCGGGCTGAAGGCGGCGGTCGAGGCCGGCCATTACGGCGATTTCGACCCCGACATCACCGCCGCCGTGCTCGAGGAAGCCGGCAAGTTCGCCACCGACGTGCTCGCCCCGCTCAACACGATCGGCGACAGGAACGGCGTCAAGCTCGCCGACAAGAAGGTGACGACCGCGCCGGGCTGGCCCGATGCCTACAAGCGCTGGACCGAGGCCGGCTGGAACGCGGTGTCCGGCCCCGAGGCGCATGGCGGCCAGGGCCTGCCGCTCGCCATCAACGCCGCCTGCACCGAGATCTGGAGCGCCTCGAACGTCGCCTTCGGCCTGTGTCCGCTGCTGACACTCTCCGCCATCGAGGCGCTCGACGCGCATGGCAGCGACGAGCTGAAGGACATCTATCTCGGCAAGCTGATCTCCGGTGAGTGGACTGGCACCATGCAGCTGACCGAGCCGCAGGCCGGCTCCGATGTCGGCGCCTTGCGCACCCGCGCCGAGCGCGCCGCCGACGGCACCTACCGCATCACCGGCTCGAAGATCTTCATCACCTATGGCGATCACGACATGACCGACAACATCGTGCATTTCGTGCTCGCGCGGCTGCCGGACGCGCCGGCCGGCACCAAGGGCATCTCGCTCTTCCTCATCCCCAAATTCCTCGTCAACGCCGACGGCTCGCTCGGCGCCCGCAACGACATCTATGCCAGCGGCATCGAGCACAAGCTCGGCATGCACGCCTCGCCGACCTGCACCATGACGATGGGCGACCATGGCGGCGCCATCGGCTATCTCGTCGGCGAAGAGAATGCCGGCATGCGCTGCATGTTCACGATGATGAACCAGGCGCGGCTCGGCGTCGGCCTCGAGGGCGTCGGCGTCGCCGATCGCGCCTATCAGCAGGCGCTGGCCTATGCGCAGGAGCGCAAACAGGGCCGCGCCGTCGGCAGCAAAGGCACCGGCTCCGATGCGATCATCGCCCATCCCGACGTCAAGCGCATGCTGATGCAGATGCGCTCGCTGACCGCCGCCTCGCGCTCGATCTGCTACGCCACCGCCGTCGCGCTCGATGTCGCCGTGCGCGCCAAGGATCCGGCCGTCCGTGCCGAGGCCGCCGCGCGCGGCGCGCTGCTGACGCCGATCGCGAAGGCCTTCTCCACCGACATCGGCAACGAGGTCGCCTATCTCGGCGTGCAGATCCATGGCGGCATGGGCTTCATCGAGGAGACCGGCGCCGCACAGCACTATCGCGACGCCCGCATCACCGCGATCTACGAGGGCACCAACGGCATCCAGGCGATCGACCTGGTGACGCGCAAGCTCGGCGCCAATGGCGGCGCCTCGGTGTTCAAGCTGCTCGACGAGCTCACCGAGATCGTCCGCCGCGTCGAGGCCTCGAACGATCCGGCCTTCGGCACCACCGGCGCCAAGCTGCGCGACGCGCTGGGCGCGCTCGACCGCTCCAGCCGCTGGCTGCTGGACAAGCTCGGCACCGCGCCGAACGACGCGCTCGCCGGCGCCACGCCTTACCTGCGCCTGTTCGGCTCCGCGCTCGGCGGCTGCATGCTCGCCAACGAGGCGCTGGCCGCGCGCAGCGAGAACGAGACCGACGGCGCCCGCCACGTCGCGCTGGCCCGCTTCTTCGCCGAGACGTTCGCGGTGCAGGCGCCGTCGCTGGAAAAGACCGTCACCGATGGCGCCGACGCCGTGCTCGCCGCGGAGGCCGTGCTGGTGGCGTGAGGACTCGAGCCACACAATGTGCTGGTGGCGCGACATGCGCCACACAAAAGGTGTCGTCCCGGCCTTGAGCCGGGACCCAGACTCACCGGCGGTCATGGCTTGGCCCAATCGCTCCTCCATCGTGCCCCGCACTCCTCCCTGGGGTTATGGGTCCCGGCTCAAGGCCGGGACGACAGTTGAGGTTGTGGCCGCGCCCTGCCCCGCACTACGTCATTGCAAACTTTGTGGCGATGAAGGTCGTTTCTTGCGCAGGCCGTCTACTCGGAATTCCGTCATCGCGAGCGCAGCGAAGCGATCTAGGGTCGAGCAAGGACTCTGGATTGCTTCGCTGCTGTTCAGCCCGGGGACATGGCTGACAGGTGTTCGGAGACATGGTTGACACCTCAAAATTGGCTCGATTCGTCAAGCAAAGGGGCGAGCGATGCCGTGGCGAGAGGTGTCTGTCATGGACCAGCGACGAGAGTTTGTGATGCTTGCCAAGCAGGAGGGAGCCAACCGGCGGCAGCTGTGTCGGCGGTTCGGCATCAGCCCCCAGACCGGCTACAAATGGATCGAGCGGTCTGACGCCGGCGATACGACGCTGGCGGACCGGTCGCGGCGGCCGCATCGAAGTCCGGAGCGCACCGCAGCTGCGACTGAGCAGCAGATTGTCGCGTTGCGCGATGCTCACCCGGCCTGGGGCGCGCGCAAGCTCGCGCATCGTCTCGATCGCGATGGGCAAGCTGTCCCGGCGATCTCCACCGTGCATAACATCCTGCGCCGCTACGATCGGGTGACGGAGCCTGGCGGCACGCCCGGGCAGCCCTACACGCGGTTCGAGAAGGATGCGCCCAATCAGCTGTGGCAGATGGACTTCAAGGGACACAGTGCGCTGGAGAACGGTGTGTCTTGTCATCCGCTCACCGCGCTGGACGATCACTCGCGCTTTTCCTTGTGCCTGGCGGCCTGCGACAATGAGCGCGGCTCTACGGTCAAAGGACATTTGGAGACGACGTTCCGCCGCTATGGACTGCCGGATGCGATGTTCGTCGACAACGGTGGCCCCTGGGGCTTTACTCTCGAAGACCCCTGGACCGCGTTGACGGTCTGGCTGCTGAAGCTCGGCGTTCGAACGATCCATAGCCGGCCCTATCATCCCCAGAGCCGCGGCAAGAACGAACGCTTCCACCGCAGCCTGAAGGCCGAGGTCTTTGCCTTCAAGCGTTACAGGGACCTTCCCGATGTCCAGCGGGCACTCGACGAATGGCGAGCCGTCTACAATCTCGACCGCCCCCATGAGGCTCTCGACTTCAATGTGCCGGCAAGCCGCTATCGGCCCAGCCAACGCACCATGCCGGATCGCCTTCCGACGGTGGACTACGACGAGGGGGAGATCGTCCGTTCCGTGTCGAGCACGAAGGCCTATGTCAGTTTCGAGGGACGGCTCTGGAAAGTCCCTCAAGCCTTTCGCGGTGAGCGACTCGCTATTCGTCCACTCAGACAAGACGGAAAATTCGGAGTTTTCTTTGCCGCTCATCAGATCGCAGCGATCGATTTGCGTGACCCCAAAAGTGTCAACCATGTCCCCGAACAGGTGTAAGCTATGTCTCCGGGCTAAACACTGCGCTCGCAATGACGCCAGGCGCACAGTCCCGATCCACACTGCCATACAAAATGCCGCATCAGATGAGCTCGTGATGAGATGAGCATTCGCGGTCTCGCGACGCCTGCCGCGCCCGAGTGATGCCCAGAAGTCCCGCCCTCTCCAGATGGAGGGCGCGAGGAAGGCCGGACCTCGGCTGAGGCCCGTGGCCCGCCTGCAGAAATAAAGCAGGCGGCAGTCACCACAGGTACAGCCGGACAGACCCGGCCTTCCCCGCGCGATGGTTTTAACGGGCTATAGCGCGCTCTTCCTGGTGCACCGGGCTTTCTGGCCACCATGTCGCGACGACGCGCTCTCGCGCATCGCGCTGGATACTAGCATCGGAGTATCAGAACCACACGCCTTCACCGTCCGCGAGCCTGACGTTCGTCCGTGCTATCAGCACGCCGCCCGCCCGCGTCCACCGCATCCCGCTGCAAACGTCCGTGACGACCGCGAACCGTCCCCTACCGTGCAACGGGATGCGCGGACCATAATGCTGATTTGGGGAAGCCGCCAAGCGATTTATGTTTTTCGGAATCCATTGACACCACGGCTTCGGATCGAGGTGAGTTGCCCGACGGGCGCATCGGATCGCCGCACCCAACCGCCGCATCCTTGACTTCTGAGCGCGCTCCGGCCAGTGCTACCACTGCCGCTCGCCGCGACCGGAACCACGTCTTTCAGCTCGGTCTGCGAAGGGATTGGTAACGCTCTGCATAGTTCATTGTTTTCATCATATCCGTTTGGAGACGCCCCATGAAATCGCTCGTCGCTCCTCTGTTCACCGCGGCCGTTCTGCTGTCCCCTGCTCCGGCCTCCGCCGTCGTGCTCGATCTCTCGACCATGAGCTGCAAGCAGTTCGTCGAAAGCGGCGACGACACCATCAAGATGGTGCTGATCTGGCTGGACGGCTGGTACAAGGGCGACCAGGACGAAGCGCTGTTCGACACCGAGGAGTTCGTCGCCAACGCCAAGAAGTTCGGCACCTATTGCGCCGAGCATCCCTCGGTCAGCATTGTGACGGCCGCGGAGAAGATTCTCGGCAAGTAACAGGCCATCGACGAATTGCTGAAGCAGGCTGCGTAGGGCGGGTTAGCGACAGCGTAATCCGCCGTCTCGCCGCTCCTCGAACGGCGGATGACGCTGCGCTTATGCCCCTGCTCCGTCGGGACGGCTCATACGCCCAACCAGATCAGCCCACCCGGCAACTCGTCCGCCGTAAAGTCGACCTGCAGCACGCGACGATGTCCGGGCTGCACGGACGGCTCCGACGCGTGCAGGATCGGTGTCGCATACAGCCAGATGTCGCCCGGCTCGGCGCGGCATACGGCGGTGCCCCAGCGCGCGACGACGACGGGCACATCGGCTTCCGGGATGCGACCGAGGCGGTGCGAGCCGGGGGCGATCAGGAGCGGCGCGTTGCCGTCAGGGACGGCGTCGAGATGGACGCGCAGGGTGACCATTCGCGCGAGCACCTCATAAGGCGGCGCGACGTGCTGCAGGCCGCCTTTGATCGTCCAGGGGCCGAAGCCTGCGACCTCGATGCGGTCACGGACCACGATGGTGCGGTCCTGATGCCAGGGCACCGCCCAGTTGGCCTGCGCAGTCTTATCGAAATAAACGGCGCGAACCGGGCGCGTCGCGTCCCCAAGAACGGCGGCGGCGGCGCGGCCGACCGGACCGTCATTGGCGAGAAAGGGTGTCAACGCTGCCACGCCGTGCAGACGCGTGCCGGCCTGCGCTGGTGCGTGGCCGGACAAGGCCGCGACAAGTCCGCGCAACGCCGACGCATCGAGCGACGCCGGCAAATGCACCGCACCGGCGTCAGCAAAGCGGGACTTCTGGAGAGAGGAGAACTCGACGGTCATACGCGCGTGAGATTAGAGCGCACCCAAGGCGTTTGGCAATCGCCAGTTCGGCGACAGCGCAGCGGGGCACGGACACAATCAGACGCAACTCGTCGCGCCAGCTCCGCGCTCTCGTTGCGTTGAAGAAGCAAACCGCGCGGCTCGCGCGGTTGGTCCCTCTTCACGCGAGAGTCCCATGTCGATCAGCTCCGTCAGTTCTCCTCTCTCCACGGTCTCGGCCCAGGCCACCACCGCCCCATTGTCCACCACAGCAACTTCGTCGACGACCGCCACGGCCTCGTCGTCGGCCACGAGCCCGGCCGACGGCGCATCGCAAAGTTCCTCCCGCAGCGGTGGCTCGTCTTCGAGCAAGGCAGTGGTCAGCGAGGTGTCGATCACGCTCGATGGCGTCACCACGACAACCGTCACCTATTCCGACGGATCGACCGAGGTGACCAAGACCGCAGCCGCATCGGACAGCAGCAGCAAGGGCGCGGAGGGTTACAATGCGCAAGGCTACAATGCACAAGGCGCTTCCGGAAACGGCACGAGCGGCGGCACCGGCACGTCAAGCCAGAGCATGACGGTGTGAGCCGTCGTGCATCCGCGATGGCCTGACTAACAGTTCCCGCGCGGAACCGTGGCGTATCGGCAGTCGGCCGTGACACTGCGGTGACGCCGCCAAGCAACACTGCGCGTCAGACTTCGCGATCGGGCGATTGTTAATTTGCGCCGCCGGCACGATTCACTGCTGTTAGCAAACAAGGCAATCAGGGGGGATGTCGATGTTGCGGGGCGTGATGGCTGGGGGGCTGCTGATCCTGGCGATGGGATCGGAGCTTCAGGCGGCGGGCGAGTCAGGTGCGGAGACGCGGATGTCGTGCTCAGATGTCCGTTACTACGTCGAGAAGTACACGGCCGAGGTCGCCGAGATGTATGCGCGCAGCCGCGGCGCCACCGACGCGCAGATCAACCGTGCCCGGCGCTGCCTGACGCCGGTGCATGCCCGGCGCGCGGAGCGGTGGCGGACGTCCGCAGAATAAGTCGAGCCGCTGCGGCACGCGATCGCAGCGTTGGTTACTCCGTCATGCCCGGGCTTGTCCCGGGCATCCACGCGGTTCTCAGCGCGCGGTATGACGTGGATGGCCGGGACAAGCCCGGCCATGACGACGTGGAGGGAGACGAGCACATAGCTGCGATGTTCGACGCGAGCCTTGCCTCCAGGGAGGTCGGCCGCTGCGTAGAAAATAGGGCGGGTTAGCCGAAGACGTAACCCGCCATCTTCGCGGAAAAACGGCGGATGACGCTTGCTCATCCGCCCTACTCCCAATCACGCCTGCTCGATCGCGGCAGGCATCTTGGCGACGGACATCAGCGAGCGGGCGACCTGGTTGAGGAGCTGATCGGCGTTCTCCTCCTCGGCCAGCGACTTCGACAGCAGGGCGACGACGGCGCTGTGGCGGAGCTGCTGGGCGAGATTGCGCGCGGTGGTGTAGCCGGACATCTCGTAATGCTCGACGCGCTGGGCGGCGCCGATCAGCGCCAGATCGGCGGCGGCATCCTCCTTGTCCTCGCCTTGCGCGATGATCTCCTGGCCTTCCTCGACCAGGCCCATCATGCCCTTGCAGGGTTTTGCCCGCGGCGTCTTGCCGAGCAGCTCGAAGCATTCGTTGATGCGCTCGATCTGCGCCTCGGTCTCGGCCAGGTGCTGCTCGAACAGTTCGCGGAGCTGATCGAAGCGCGCGGCCTCCGCCATCTTCGGCAGCGCCTTGGTGAGCTGCTTCTCGGCGTGGAGGATGTCGCGCAGCTCCTCGATCAGGAGATCGCCGAGGCCGGCCTCGTCGGCCGGCGGCGAGCTCTCGGTGACGATCGCATTGGCCGCGCCGTTCTCGGCCTGGATCGCCGGCGATTCCGTGAACACCCAGTCGCCGCCCTCGTTCCAGGGACCGCGGGTGTCGATCTCGCCGTGGTCGCCGGTGCCGGTGGAATCGTTGAAGAACTGATCGACCAGGCCCGGCGTCGGCGCGATGCGGCCGATGCTGAAGGCCGGCTTGTTCATGCTCTCCAACGCCAGCGCGAACGCCTTCATGTGGGTGATCTCGCGCGTCATCAGGAACTGCAGCGCGTCCTTGGTGCCGGCATCGTCGGTGAAATTGATCAGCCGCTCGTAGACGATCTTGGCGCGGGCTTCGGCGGCGATGTTGCTGCGCAGGTCGACGTCGAGCTCGCCGGTGATCTTGAGATAGTCCGCGGTCCAGGCGCTGCCCTGCGAGTTGAACAGGTTGACGCCGCCACCGCCGGCGATCGCGATCAGCGGATCGGCCTCGGCCGCCTCGCGGTCGAACTTGGCGGGCTTGAGATGCATGCGGGCGAGCGTGCCGACGACCTCGAGATGGCTCAGCTCCTCGGTGCCGATGTCCATCAACAGGTCCTTGCGATCGGGGTCCTCGCAATTGAGACCCTGGATCGAGTACTGCATGGCGGCGGCGAGCTCGCCATTCGCGCCGCCGAACTGCTCCAGCAGCATGTTGCCGAAGCGCGGATCGGGCTCGTCGACACGGACGGTGAACATCAGCTTCTTGACGTGGTGATACATGGAAGGCCTCGGACGTTTGCGGGGACGGCAAGCAAGGTCCGAACGGCCGGGCACCATGGTTGTTCCTTACCTCCGACTGATGGCGTTGCGCGTTCCTGCCGGCCGCGCGGCCCGGCAGGCCGGCCACGGCACGAAGGGTCAGGGGCGACGCCGCGTCAAACCAGCTCCCCCCGCCGGCCAGGTCCATATGCACGCCGGAACGCACTTCACACCTGGGTTGCCGGCGTCATCGGCGCTTCGCGCGTTCGTGCCAGGGATCCGCAAGAGGAACCGGCCGGGGGTCAGCGCATGCGCCGCCGGGCGCGGGCTACTGCGCGACATCCTGTTGGCAGCTGAACGATGGCCTCTTGCTAAGGTTTTCCCTACTCGCCTAAGCTGTTCCGCTGGAGAGTGACATGTTGATGCGAACACCGGCCAGGGAGAAGCCAGGTCTCGGCGAGCGAGTCCGCCGGGTCATCGAGCGACTCCGCGACCACGCATCGTCGTTTGCGCTATCATCGCCCGCGAATGGGGCGACAGTGCGGAAGCCCTCCTACGTCGTCGAAGAGGAGCCTGACGACAGCAACATGGATGTCGCGCTGGCGGCGCTGATCGACCAGATCGAACGTCCCGCGCGGACGCCGCCGCCGCGATTTCCAGGTCTGGCGCGCATCACCTCATCGCGTCAGGCGCCGCACATCCCGGTCTACGAGCGGCCGCCTTATTTCGACGTCGCGCCACGCCCCGTCGAGGTCGAGCCGCGGCGGATGCCCTATGATGAGCCAGCCGAGCGGATCGTGCCGGAGGACGAGCTGTCGGAGCTGCGCAAGGATCTGATGAGCGCGATCTCGGCGCGACTCGGATCGCCGGAGGATCATCTGGCGACGATCAGGAACCTGCTGAGGTCGGTGAAGTAGGATGTGGGGCCGCAGCAACATCGGCAAGACGGTCGAGGAGCTGACCGATCATCTGCGGCTGGTCGATCACGTGCGCGCGCTGCAGGACGGCCAGAAGGAGATCGCCGAGGCGATCCGGGCGGTGAACCAGCGCCTGACCTCGATCGAGGCCGAGTTCAGGGTGCTCAAGGCCGAGACCCAGCGCGACGCACTGCGCGAGGTGCAGCACGCCGTGCAGGGCGTTCAGGGCTCGGTCCATGACGAACTGACGCGCATGGCGACGCGGCTGGTGGTGCTGGAGCAGGCCCTGCGGCGCGAGGCCGTGCGGCAGCAGGCTCCGGCCGCTGCCTCGCGCGCAGCGCCCGTCCCCCGGTCCGACGGCGCCAAATAGGCGGCAGAGGCGGATCGATCGCGTGCGGCCGGTCGCGCCACGACGGGGCAGCCCGACGCCCGCGGGCCCTGCGGCGCGCCCATACGCCGCGAGGCGCGTTGAGACATTGTTAACCCGGCGGCGCGAGCCTCGCGGCGGACCTCACGCACGAGGCCAAAGGCGACGACAGTCCCGTCGCAGGGTGCGGACGTCAGCACCGGATCCGCAGCCCGCATCGGCCTCACATCCGAGCGAGGCGAGCCATGCCCATCAATGCCATCGGCTCCGTCACCACGACGTCAGCAGCCCCGGCGGCGACCGCCCTGGCGCGAACGGGATCGCGCTCCGCGGTCAGCACGGCCGGCGTCCCGACGGCGAGCAGGATCGTGATCAGCAAGGTCTCGATCACGGTCGCTGGCGAGATCATCACCACGACCACCTATTCGGACGGCACAACCGGGGTGACGGTCTCCACAGCGCCGCCGAGCACGGGGCTGCAGACCTACACCGCCCGGGGAACGCTCAGCGGCGGCCGCATCGCCGCGTGAGACGGTGCGCTTGGCGTCGCCGTCGGCCCTCAGCGCAGCCTGGCCGCGCGGCTCGCGATGTCGATGACAACGCTGCCGGTCTTGGCGTAACCCTGCGGCACCGAGCCCTCGCCCGCCGCGGGCTCGCGCATGTCTTCCGCATCCTTCGGCTTCGGAAAGCCTTTGCCACAGGCTGTCTCGATCGTCTCGCGGTCGGCGTAGCTCACGTCCGCAACGACCGTTCCGGGGCTCGGCCCGGCCGCGAGCTTCGACAGATCGAAATATTTGAGCTGCTCCGAACAGGTAACGATGTTGGTCAGGTAGGCTCCCGTCGTGTCCTCGGCCTGCAGCAGAAAATCATAGGACATCTCGATGGACCCGCCGCTGGCATTGGCGAAGCCGACGCGCGCCACGCCCGTCTCGACCACCCCCTGCCCCATATGCCCGGTCAGGCAGACGAGCACGTCCTGCGCTTCGTTCCTGGTGGTGGAGATGACGCATTCATCCACCTGCATGCCCGGCTGGAAGCCGCGAAATTTGTAGGCGCCGCCGACCTGCTCGAACACGACCGCGCCGCCGAAATCGGTCGCGTGCGGCTCGCAGCCGCTGCCATAGCTCACGAGCAGCAGCGGATTGCTGGAGGCCAGGAAACGTCCCTGCTGCCGCTCCGGCTTCAGGGTGACGTCACAGCGGCGCCCCTCGGAGTCGGGATAGGATCTGGCGCGCTTGCAGGTGGTGCCCGCGATCGCGCCGGGCGCGCAGAACAGCGACAGCAGCGCGCGGTCGGTGGCGGCAGCCTCAGCGATCCCCGGGAAGACCTGACAGAGCAGCGGCAGCGACAGCAGTACTGAAAAGAGCTTGGTCATCGAATTGCCTTGCAAAACATCGCAGTTCTGCGCGGGACGATAGCGGACGCCGATACTGTTGCAAACCAGTCGTAAACCACGGCGAGACTCATGGCGTACGCTCGCCTGCGGTCACGCCCGCATTCCCTTCGCGACCAATGACCGCTTCAGCCCTTGGCGCGACCAGCGGATGATGTAGGCTGCGGTGAGATGCAGGACTGGACAAATGGCCGGCGGCAACGCAGCGGCCGGCGCACACGCATGAGGGGCCCATGACCGACCATCTGATCGTCACCGACGAGGGCGAGACCCGGACGATCAAGCTCCGGCGGCCGGAGAAGAAGAACGCCATCACCCAGGCCATGTATCTCGGCATGAGCGATGCGATCGACACCGCGCAGAACAACCCGCTGGTGCGATGCATCATCATCAACGGCGGCTCCGGCGTGTTCACGGCCGGCAATGATCTGGAGGATTTCCTGCATGCCGGCAATGCCGGCAGCGACGCCGCGCGCACGTCGGCGGCGACCAAGTTCCTGTATTCGCTGGCGCATAACGTCAAGCCGATCATCGCCGCGGTCGACGGCGTCGCGATCGGCATCGGCACGACGATGCTGTTCCATTGCGACTACGTGCTGGCGTCGACCACGGCGACGTTCTCGACGCCCTTCATCCATCTCGGCCTGGTGCCGGAGGGCGCCTCGAGCCTGCTGATGCCGCAGACCATGGGCTATCAGCGCGCGTTCGCGATGCTGGTCATGGGGCGCACCATGACCGCGGAGGATGCGCAGATCGCGGGCTTCGTCAATACGGTGGTGGCGCCGGGCCATACCGAGGTCGAGGCGCACAAGGTGGCACGCGACATCTGCCGGCTGCCGGCCGAGGCGGTCGCGATCGGGCGCAGGCTGATCCGCACCGCGCCGGACGAGCTGACCCGCCGCATCGACCAGGAGGCCTATCTGTTCGCCGAGCGCATGACCTCCGAGGAGGCGGTCGGCGCGTTCAAGGCGTTCCTGTCGCGCAAGAAGAAGAAATGAGCGGAGCCGCGGCGGGCGCGCATGGCGCAGTTTGATGTCATCGTGATCGGCTGCGGCGCCGTCGGCAGCGCCGCATTGCTGCATCTCGCCAAGGCGGGCAAGCGCGTGCTCGGCATCGACCGCTTCCAGCCGCCGCACAAATTCGGCTCGACCCATGGGGAGACCCGCATCACCCGCGCGGCGATCGGCGAAGGCGTCGACTACACGCCGCTGGCGCAGCGCTCGCACGTGCTGTGGCGGGAGCTGGAGCGCGAGACCGGCGCACGGCTGTTCGAACAATGCGGCTGCCTGTTCATCCCGAGCCAGGATGGCGGCGAGGTCCACGGCGTCAGCAGCGCGCAGTTCTTCGCCAACATCGAAACCGCGGCGCGGCTGCACGGCGTCGACGGCGAGACGCTGTCGTCAGAGCAGTTGCGCGCCGCCTTTCCGGCGTTTGCCACCGCGGCGAACGACCGCGCCTTCCTCGATCGCGAGGGCGGCTATCTCATGGTCGAGGACTGCGTGCGCGCCGAGCTTGCGGTGGCCGCGCGCCATGGCGCGGAGCTCGTGACCGGCCGGCGCGTGGCGGCGTTTCGCCGTGCCGCGGGCGCCCTCGTCGTGACCCTGGACGACGGCGCTACGGCCTCGGCGGACACATTGATCGTCACCACCGGGCCGTGGATCACCGAGCTGATCGCGCCGCTGCGCCGCCGCGTCAATGTCACCCGCCAGGTGCTGTACTGGTTCGAGGTGCTGTCCCATCCGGAGCGCTTCGGTCCGGATGCGCCGGTCTTCATCTGGGACGTCACCGGCCGCGACCGCGCGGCCTCCGACATCTACGGCTTTCCGTGGCTGGGCTCGCCTGACAATGGCGTCAAGATCGCCAACGAGGTGCTGACCGGCGAGACCGATCCGGACGACGTCGCGCGCGAGGTCACGCCGGACGAGATCGCCGCGACCTATGAGACCTATGTCCGCCCCTTCGTGCCGGATCTTGGCCCGCGCTGCCTGCGCAGCGAGGTCTGCCTCTATACCAACGCGCCGGGCGGCCGCTTCGTCATCGACCGCGATCCGGGTGATGCGGACGTGATCTACGCCTCGGCCTGCTCGGGCCACGGCTTCAAGCATTCGCCTGGTGTCGGCGAGGCGCTCGCGGCGATGGCCCGGGGCGAGACGCCGCGCGTCGACCTCTCCGGCTTCACGCTGGACCGGCTGGCCGTCGCCGATCCAGCATAGCGGACGGCGCAACTACTTGCCGGACTGCAGCGCCGCCGTCTGCTTGGCCAGCCCCTCGTTGAACTGCGTCTCCAGCTTGTCGAGATAGGCGTTGAACTCGCCCGGCTTGACGAACGGGTTGGCCGCGCCTTCCGCGATCTTCGCCCGCTTGCCGGCCATGTCGTACATCTCCGGATGGGGCGCCAGCAGGATGTCGGGATGCGCCGTCTTGGCCCAGGCGAAGGTCTTCTTGTAGTCGTCGACGATGCCCGGATAGGTGGGACGGCCGACCAGCCGGTTCAACGCCACGGTGGCGCTGCAGAAGAAGATCAGGCTGCGGGTGGCGTCGCCGTCCTTCACGTCGGTCGTCCAGCTGGTGCAGCCCGGCGAATGGCCCGGCGTCTCGTGCGCCGTCAACGTCACGCCGCCGAGCGTGACGGTGTCGCCCTCGCGCACGGCGCGGTCGACCTTGACCGGCGGGAAGCCGAGATAGCGCTC
The DNA here is from genome assembly GCF_032489875.1 of Bradyrhizobium sp. SZCCHNR1015. Taxonomy (NCBI): domain Bacteria; kingdom Pseudomonadati; phylum Pseudomonadota; class Alphaproteobacteria; order Hyphomicrobiales; family Nitrobacteraceae; genus Bradyrhizobium; species Bradyrhizobium sp. SZCCHNR1015. The sequence continues at coordinate 237,246 of NZ_JAUEYW010000011.1, read as the reverse complement.
CTCCTCGCGGCCCGGATAGAAGCCGCCTTCGAGCAGCGGCACGTCCTTGGCGCCCGCCACCATCTGCGCCCCGGTCTCCTGCTTGATCTGCGCGAGCCCGCCGGTGTGGTCGATATGGGCGTGGGTGTTGAGGATGTATTTGATGTCGGCGACCTTGAAGCCGAGCTTGCCGATGCTGGCCTCGATCTGCGCGGTCGATTCCGGCATCACGGTATCGATCAGGATATGGCCCTGCGGCGTGGTGATCAGGTAGGAGGCCAGCCCGTTGGTGCCGACGTAGTAGACGTTGTCGATCACCTTGAACGGCTCGGTCGGCTTATTCCACGCCGCGACCATCTGCTTCATCAGGTCCGGCAGCGATTGCGCTGCAGCGGAGCCGGCGGCCAGCGACAATGTCGCCGCGAGCAGCATCATTCTTTTCATTCCGGCCTCCCGATGTATTGTTGTTATGCAATCTTTTTATGTCATTGCGACCGCGACGGGGCAATCGCGCTTCGTCCGTCGGACCTGCACCACACGTGACCCTGCCATGAGCCGTCTGTCCCGCTTTGCGCTTGCCTGCCTGCTGACCGGCGCCGCCGTTGCAAGCATCGCCGGCCCGCCCGCCTCGGCCGAGGACGAGCCGGTGGCGTTGCGCATCCTCGCCATCAACGACTTCCACGGCAATCTGAAGCCGCCCTCCTCCGGGATCCGCGTCGCCGATCCCGCCGACCCGACCAAGACCACCGTGGTTCCAGCCGGCGGCGCCGAGCAGATGGCGAGCCTCGTCAAGCTGCTCGCCGACGGCCAGCCCAACACGATCTTCGTCGCCGCCGGCGACCTGATCGGCGCGAGCCCGTTCCTGTCGGCGATGTTCCACGACGAGCCGACCATCGAATCGATGTCGCAGATGGGGCTCGCGCTGTCGGCGGTCGGCAACCACGAGTTCGACGAGGGCAAGGCCGAGCTGCTGCGGATGCAGAACGGCGGCTGTCATCCGACCGACGGCTGCCGCGGGCCGCAGCCGTTCACCGGCGCCAAATTCCATTATCTCGCGGCGTCGACGTTCCTCGCCGGCACCGACAAGACGGTGTTTCCGCCCTACGAGATCCGCACCTTCGAGGACATCCCGGTCGCCTTCATCGGGCTGACGTTGAAGGGGACCGCGGGCATCATCTCGCCGGCGAGCGCGGCCGGCCTCGACTTCCGCAACGAGGCCGAGAGCGTCAACGCGCTGATCCCGGAATTGAAGGCCAAGGGCGTGCAGGCGATCGTCGTGCTGATCCACGAGGGCGGCTGGCCGTCCGGCGGCATGAACGAATGTCCCGGGCTGTCGGGGCCGATCGTAGACATCGTCAAGGACCTCGACAGCGCGGTCGACATCGTGATCTCCGGCCACACCCACCAGGCCTATGTCTGCACCATCGACAAGCGGCTCGTCACCTCGGGCGACAAGTTCGGCACGCTGGTGACCGCGATCGACGTCAAGCTCGACCGCATCACGCGCGACGTGATCAGCGCGACCGCCACCAACATCGTCGTCGACACCACGCTGCCGAAGGATCCGGCACAGACCGCGCTGATCGACGCCTATGAGAAGCTCGCCGCGCCCTACGCCAACCGGCCCGCCGGCGTGCTCAGCGCAACGCTGTCGCGGATGCCCGATGCGTCCGGCGAGAGCGTGCTGGGCGACGTCGTCGCCGATGCCCAGCTCGCGGCGACGCGGGCGGCCGACAAGGGCGCCGCGGTGATCGCGATGACCAATCCCGGCGGCATCCGCACCGATCTCGTCCGCCGCGACGACGGCGCCGTGACCTATGCCGACGTGTTCGCGAGCCAGCCGTTTCGCAACCAGCTGATGACGGTCACCCTGACCGGCGCCGAGATCAAGGCCGCGCTGGAGCAGCAATGGCTCGACCCGGCGCGGCCGCGCATCCTGCAGGTCTCCAGCGGCTTCTCCTATGCCTTCGATGCCAAACAATCCGCGGGCGCGCGGATCGATGCCGCCAGCATGATGCTCGACGGCAAGGCCATCGATCCCGCCGCGTCCTACCGGGTCACCATCAACAACTACCTCGCGCTCGGCGGCGACGGCTTCACCGCGTTCAAGAGCGGCCGCGATCCGATCACCGGCCCCTATGACGACGAGGCGCTGTTCGCCTATCTCAAGGCCAACGGCCCGCTGGCGCCGCCGCCGCGCGGCCGCATCGTCAACAAGGCCTCGTGACGCCCCGCACGCTGGGCGGAAAGCCGGTCATATCGCCCGCGGGGCTCTTTCCGAGGCTGCGTTCAGCGCATAGATTGGGCACTCCCGCAACGCGCGAGTGGCAGAGCCCTGATGTCGACGCTGTATCTCTCTCATGAAGCCTGCCTCGATCACGCCACGCCGTCCGGCCACCCCGAGCGCGCCGACCGGCTGCGCGCCGTCGAGGAGGCGCTGACCGAGGAGCGCTTCGCCCTGCTCGATCGCGACGAGGCCCCGGAGGCGGACATCGAGCTCGCCCTGCTCTGCCACAACGAGCACTACGTCACCGAGCTGCGCCATATGGCCCCGACCTCGGGGATCATCTATCTCGACGGCGATACCTCGATGTCGCCGGGCACCTGGGAAGCGGTGATGCGCGGCGTCGGCGGCGCGGTCGCGGCGACCGAGTCGGTGATGTCCGGCCGCCACCGCAACGCCTTCGTCGCGGTGCGCCCGCCCGGGCACCATGCCGAGATCGCCAAGCCGATGGGCTTCTGCTTCTTCGACAATGTCGCGATCGCCGCGCGCTACGCCCAACGCACCTTCGGCATCGCGCGCGCCGCCATCGTCGATTTCGACGTCCACCATGGCAACGGCACCCAGGACATCTTCTGGGCCGACAAGAGCGTGATGTACTGCTCGACCCACCAGATGCCGCTGTTCCCGGGCACCGGCGCCCGCGGCGAGCGCGGCGAGCACGACACCATCGTCAACGCGCCGCTGGCCTCCGAGGACGGCAGCCTCGAGTTCCGCTCCGCCTTCGAGAACCTGATCCTGCCGCAGCTCACTAAGTTCAGCCCGGAGCTCGTGATCATCTCGGCCGGCTTCGACGCCCACTATCGCGATCCGCTGGCGTCGCTCAACCTGCGGGCCGAGGATTTCGGCTGGGTCACCCGCAAGCTGATGGATCTGGCTGACAAGACCGCCGGCGGCCGCGTCGTTTCGGTCCTGGAGGGCGGCTATGACCTTCAGGGGCTTAAGGAATCCGTCGCGGCCCACGTCGCGGCGCTGACCGGGGCGTAATCCCCAGGTTCCGGCCGATCCACCCCGGCAGGGCCTGACAGGGCCGCGAGCGGGGTGTAAAAGCACGGCCCCGGAGTTGAGTGAGCTGCAGGGAACCCGCATGGCGGACAACACCGTAACCGACGTCAAGAAGCTGTCGTTCGAGCGCGCGATCGAGGAGCTGGAAACGATCGTGAAGCGGCTCGAGGACGGCAAGGTGCCGCTCGAGGAGTCGGTGACGATCTATGAGCGCGGCGAGGCGCTGAAGCGGCGCTGCGAGGAACTGCTGCGCCAGGCCGAGGCCCGGGTCGAGAAGATCACGACCGACGCCAGCGGCCATGCGGCGGGAACCGTACCGCTCGACGTGCAATAGCGGCTAGCGGCGGGCCTCTCCGGGCAACAGTCCGGATTTATTTCGCTGCCGTCCGGCGCGACTTTCACGCGCGGTCGGAGCGCCTCTCAATCGTGCAATTCGGCCGCACATCGGAGCAGCTGCATTGTCGACGGGCTTGGCCGCCAAGTGCCCCCTGGCGAAGTCTCTGCCCCGCGTTCACCGATCGAGAGCCGCCGCTACGTGCTTCGTTTACCATGCGACACGATTGGATCCTGGCAGTTCGACCATGGCGTCCCCGATCCCATGAGCGCGCCGGTCCACGGCTGCAAGCGTCCGGGCCCGATCATGACAACGTGCTGCGCTCATAGGCCTTCCGCGTCCGCTTCGTGACGGCCCACGAAAGGCCGCACGCCGGCGACTTCTTCATGATCGTCCGCGGACCGATCCCCTTACGCGAACGCATGGCTCACCGCGCCGCGGCGCGCGCAATCGCCGCATCGGCGGATTCTGTGCCGCGGGAAAAAGCCTGGACCGAGCTCGCGTCCCCGGTCTATTGCGGAGCGCTGGCTGCCGTCGATTTGAGCAGCGCACTGGAACCTCCGGCACGCCGCCGCGGTTGAGACGTGGCGCAAAGGTACCGTTTGCGGGCTTGCCAACGCCCGCCGGGTTGGCTTTAAGACGCACTTTGGTGTAAAGCTTCTCGCAACTGCGGGTTTTTGGAAGTGTCCATCCTCTCCAGAGAGAGGAATCTAAGCGCTTGCAAGAGCTAGCAAAACTCACTTGGCTGAACGACTTGGCGATCTTGGGCGACTAACGAGGACGGCAAGGCCACCAAGAGTGACTTACATCACATAGATCGATCCCAAACCCGGCTAGTCTTCGGACTGCGGCTTCGATCCGCGCGGATGTGACCTTCAAGACCTCAGGTTTCGCCGCCCGTTACGATGAACCTCTCAGATGTCGGCCCTTGAACCCGACCTGCAAAATTGGAATGTCACCGTGACCACATTTAGTAAGACGCCGCTTCTCGACACCATCAAGACCCCGGAAGATCTGCGCCGGCTGAAGGTCGAGCAGGTCCGGCAGGTCGCCGACGAATTGCGCCAGGAGACCATCGACGCGGTCTCGGTGACCGGCGGCCATTTCGGCGCGGGTCTCGGCGTGGTCGAGCTGACCACGGCCATCCATTACGTATTCGACACCCCGCGCGACCGCCTGATCTGGGACGTCGGCCACCAGGCCTATCCGCACAAGATCCTGACCGGACGCCGCGACCGCATCCGCACCTTGCGCACCGGCGGCGGCCTGTCCGGGTTTACCAAGCGCGCCGAGAGCGACTACGATCCGTTTGGCGCTGCGCACTCGTCGACCTCGATTTCCGCCGGCCTCGGCATGGCCGTGGCGCGCGACCTGTCGGGCGGCAAGAACAACGTGATCGCCGTGATCGGCGACGGTGCGATGTCCGCCGGCATGGCCTATGAGGCGATGAACAATGCCGGCGCGATGAACTCCCGCCTTATCGTGATCCTCAACGACAACGACATGTCGATCGCGCCGCCGGTCGGCGCGATGTCGGCCTATCTGTCCCGCCTCTACTCGGGCAAGACCTACCGTACCCTGCGCGATGCCGCCAAGCAGCTCGGCCAGCATCTGCCCAAGGTGATTGCCAACCGCGCCAGCCGCGTCGAGGAATATTCGCGCGGCTTCATGATGGACGGCGGCACGCTGTTCGAGGAGCTCGGCTTCTACTACGTCGGCCCGATCGACGGCCACAACCTCGACCATCTGCTCCCCGTGCTGAAGAACGTCCGCGACATGGAGGCCGGCCCGATCCTGGTCCACGTCGTGACCCAGAAGGGCAAGGGCTACTCGCCCGCGGAAGCGGCGGCCGACAAATATCACGCGGTCGCCAAGTTCGACATCGCCACCGGCACCCAGGCCAAGGCCAAGCCGAACGCGCCGGCCTATCAGAACGTGTTCGGCCAGAGCCTGGTCAAGGAAGCCGAGAAGGACGACAAGATCGTCGGCATCACGGCCGCGATGCCCTCGGGCACCGGCATCGACATCTTCGCCAAGGCGTTCCCGAAGCGCACCTTCGACGTCGGCATCGCCGAGCAGCATGCGGTGACCTTCGCCGCCGGCCTCGCGGCGGAAGGCTACAAGCCGTTCTGCGCGATCTACTCGACCTTCCTGCAGCGCGGCTACGACCAGATCGTCCACGACGTCTGCATCCAGAGCCTGCCGGTGCGCTTCGCGATCGACCGCGCCGGCCTGGTCGGCGCCGACGGCGCCACCCATGCCGGCTCGTTCGACAACGCCTATCTCGGCTGCCTGCCGAACATGGTGATCATGGCGGCCTCCGACGAGGCCGAGCTGGTACACATGGTGGCGACCCAGGTCGCGATCAACGACCGGCCGAGCTCGGTGCGCTATCCGCGCGGCGAAGGCCGCGGCGTGGAAATGCCCGAGGTTGGCGTTCCCTTGCCGATCGGCAAGGGCCGCATGATCCGCCAGGGCAAGCAGGTCGCTCTGCTCTCGTTCGGCACCCGGTTGGCCGAGTGCGAGAAGGCGGCCGACGAGCTCGCCGCCCATGGCCTGTCCGCCTCGATCGCCGATGCGCGCTTCATGAAGCCGCTCGACGAGGAGCTGGTGATGAAGCTCGCCCGCGAGCACGACATCCTGATCACGATCGAGGAAGGCTCGATCGGCGGCTTCGGCTCGCACGTGATGCAGTATCTGTCCGACCAGGGCATGCTGGACGGCGGCCTGAAGATGCGTTCGATGGTGCTGCCCGACGAGTTCCAGGACCACGACACGCCGGCGGCGATGTACGCCCGCGCCGGGCTGGACGCCAAGGGCATCGTCCGCAAGGTGTTCGAGGCGCTCGGCAAGGACTACGCGACCGAGTCGGTCAAGCTCGCCTGAGGGCGGGCTTGCGTCCCGCAGTGGTGAGCCATGAAGATCTATCTGGCAGGTCCCGACGTGTTCCTGCCGGATGCCATTGAAATCGGCCGGCGGAAGGCCGCGATCTGCGACCGCCACGGCCTGATCGGCCTCTACCCCCTCGACAACAGCATCGACCTCGCCTCCTCCGACGCCTCGCGCCAGATCTTCCATGGCAACGAGGCGATGATGGACGACGCCGATGCCATCATCGCCAATCTCACGCCGTTCCGCGGCCCCGGCGCCGATGCCGGCACGGTCTATGAGTTCGGCTACATGGCCGGATCCGGCAAGCTGTGTCTCGGCTACTGCAACGACCCGGCCATCTACGCCGATCGAGCCCGGCGCTTCACGGCGGTGACGGAGCAGGACGGCCGCCTGGTCGATGGCGAAGGCCTGACGGTCGAGGATTTCGGCCTGCCCGACAATCTCATGATGATCCACGCGCTCGAGCTGCGCGGCCATCCACTGGTGCTGCCGCGCGAGCGGCCGGCGAATGTCTGGAACGATCTCTCGGCGTTCGAGCTGTGCGTGAAGCTAGCGGCGGAGCGGCTGGCCACGGTCTCGTAGGGTGGGCAAAGCGGCGCCGCCAGGTGCAGCGTGCCCACCGTCCATCCACGCTCTGCAATCGAGATGGTGGGCACGGCGCGTCAATTGCGATACGAGCTTGCGGAAACACCGGTGCACGCGCCTTTGCCCACCCTACGAGTCTCGCGTGGTGGCACGATCGATGACACGAACTCCCATGTCGTCCCTGCGAAAGCCGGGACCCATAACCACAGGACGGTGTGTTGGGCAGACACGTAGTTGCCATCTTCCTACAAACTACGTCCTGTGGTTATGGGTCCCGGGTCGGCGCACCGACGCGCGATGCGCGCCAGTGCTTGCCCGGGACGACACCGGAATGGTTGCGCGACCTCCACAACTCATGACCACTCCACAACTCATGACCATTCATCAAACCGCCCATGACCCCTGCCCGCAAACGCGCTGACATCCTCCTCGTCGAACGCGGCCTGTTCGAGAGCCGCGCGCGGGCGCAGGCGGCGATCGAGGCGGGGCTCGTGTTCGCCAACGACAAGCAGGTCGGCAAAGCCTCGGAGAGCATTCCCGCCGACGCCGTCCTGCAGGCCGAGCCGGCGCATCCCTGGGTGTCGCGTGGCGGCGTCAAGCTGGCGGCGGCGCTGGAGCATTACGGCATCGAGGTCGAGGACCATGTCTGCCTCGATGTCGGCGCCTCCACCGGCGGCTTCACCGAGGTGCTGCTGGCGAATGGCGCGGCGCTCGTGTTCGCGGTCGACGTCGGCCGCGACCAGTTGCACCCGTCATTGCGCAATCACCCGAAGATCATCTCGATGGAGCAGACCGACATCCGCAGCTACGACGGCAAGCGGCTGGCGCAGCGCCCCGACATCGTCGTGATCGACTGCAGCTTCATCTCGCTCAAGGCGGTGCTGCCGGCCGCGCTATCGCTCGCCGCCTCGCCGATGAGCCTGCTGGCGCTGATCAAGCCGCAATTCGAGGCGCAGGGAAAGCACGGCAAGGGCGGCATCATCAAGGATGCAGCCGTCCATCAAGCCGTGTGCGATGACATCGCCGCCTTCGCCGCCTCGCTCGGCTGCAGCGAAATCGCGATCTTTCCGTCATCGATCAAGGGCGGCGACGGCAACGCCGAATTCTTCCTGGGAGCGCGCCGCCATGGTTGAACGTCTCGTCATCGACCAGGTCGGCCATCGCGGCGATGGCGTGTCGCTGTCATCGGGCGAGGCGCTGTACGTGCCCTACACGCTGGCCGGCGAGACCGTGGAGACGGCCGTCGTGCCCGGCCATCCCGATCGCCGCAAGCTGCTCGCGGTGGAGACGGCGAGTCCCGAGCGGATCGCGCCGTTCTGCGCGCATTTCGGCGTGTGCGGCGGCTGCGCCATCCAGCACTGGATGCCCGGGCCCTATCAGCAATGGAAGCGCAACATCATCGTCGAGACGCTACGGGCCGCCAAGGTCGACTGCGACGTGGCCGATCTGATCGATGCCCACGGCGCCGGCCGGCGCCGCGCCACCTTCCACGCCCGGATGGGCACGCACGACGTTCTCAGGGTCGGATTCTCGGCCGCGAACAGCCACGATATCGTGCCGATCGACCGCTGCCCGATCCTCGATCCTGCTCTGGACGGTGCGCTGGAAGCCGCATGGGCCCTGGCTGAGGCGCTGAAGCCGACCGGCAAGCCGCTCGACATCCAGGCGACCGCGACCAGCAACGGCCTCGACATCGACATCCGCGGCTCCGGCCCGCTGCCGCCGCCGCGCATCGCGGCCCTGTCCCGCCTCGCCGAACAGCACCGACTGGCGCGGCTGACGCGCCACGGCGAGCTGGTGCTGATGCGCAATGCGCCAGTTGTCACGATGGGCACGGCGCAGGTGACGCTGCCGCCCGGCTCGTTTCTGCAGGCCACCGTGCAAGGCGAGGAGACGCTGGCGCAGCTCGTGATGGAGCGGACCGGCAAGGCCAAGCACGTCGCCGACCTGTTCTGCGGCGTCGGCCCGTTCGCGCTGCGGCTCGCCACGCGGGCGCGCGTCACCGCCATGGACAATGATGCCGGCGCGATCGCGGCGCTGCAGAAGGCGGCCGGGACGCCCGGCCTCAAGCCGATCAAGGCCGAGGCGCGCGACCTGTTCCGCCGCCCGCTGATGCCGCCGGAATTGCGCGACATCGATGCCGTCGTGTTCGACCCGCCGCGCCAGGGCGCGCAGGCCCAGGCCAGGCAGCTCGCGGCCAGCAAGGCGCCGGTGATCGTCGCGGTGTCCTGCAACGTCACCACCTTCGCCCGCGACGTCCGCATGCTGATCGACGGCGGCTACAAGCTCGAGACGGTCGTCCCCGTCGACCAGTTCCGCCACACGCCGCATGTGGAGTTGGTGGCGCGGCTGGTGCGGTGAGGCGGTGATGCGGGATGCCTATTAGTTGAGCGCAGAGCTTGCTCGGCACGAACGGTGCGCACCCTCTCCCCGTTCTTACGGGGAGAGGGTTGGGGTGAGAGGCAGCCGCACGGGAAGTGTCAGCAGGGGCAAACGCACCGGGTGTGTGCGTGGATAGACCTGTCCCCCTCACCCGGATTGCATCTTCGATGCAATCCGACCTCTCCCCGCAAGCGGGGCGAGGTGCACTGCCGCCGCTGCGAGATCCCGGCCACTCAAGAAACACGAGAGGTCAAGCAGCGGCGCTGCCGTGTCTATGACTGCTACCGCACCACGCTGACCTTCACCGGGGCGACGCCGGTGTGGATCATGCCGAGCGCCTGGGCGGCGGAGTAGGACACATCCACCACCCGGCCCTGCACGAACGGTCCACGGTCGTTGACACGCACCACCACCGAGCGGCCGGTCTTGACGTTGGTGACCTGCAAACGGGTGCCGAACGGCAGGCTGCGATGGGCGGCCGTCAGCTCGGAGGGATCGAAGCGTTCGCCGCTCGCGGTCTTGCGGCCTTCCGAGTAGTAGCTGGCGAGGCCCGACGAGGTGGCGTGGGCTGGAGGCGGGCTGAGCTCGGCCTGCTGGACGCGCACCACCGACTCCGGCGCCGTCTCCGCACGCTGCACCTGCGGCCGGAATTCGGCGGCAGCTTGCTTCGTCGGCGCCGCCCAGCGCGCCTGCCGGACCGCCGACGATTGCGCGCAGGCGGCGAGCGAAGCCGCCGCCGCACACAGCAGCGCTGGCCTCAGAAGTTGGGATGCGAGCCCTGCACCCGGGCCATGGACGACTGACGAGGGACCTGCTGTCCGGTCGATGATACGCATGTTCTGTGCGCCTCCGCCTCAACCCGCTCATGGTCGCGGCCCAATCGCGGCGGCACAGTGGCAAAGAGAATTTTGGCGCCATGCAACCCCTGGTTTTTCAGATCGTGTGTGGCTGTGAGGTCACAGATTCGCCGGATCGGCAACAGGACGGGGTTTTTCCACACGAGATCGGGATACCAATCCTTGCACCCGACACGCGTCCGATGGGTGCGCAGTGCACGCCTCCGACCAGGACAGGCGGTGTGAAGCGCTGCGCGCCGGTCGATGGCGGATCAGGGGCGCCGGTGTGGCGCAGCCCGGGTCACCGGCCCCAGCGATCCTGCCAGATCTTCTCGCCGATCGTGCAGGACACGCGCGGCTCCTTGTCGGCGTCATCGGCGACCGGCACGATGCGCGGCGGCGGTGCCCGTCCGGCGACCTCCATCAGCAGCTTGGTGCGGATGGCCTCCTTGAACTCCTCGCGGCTCTTGATCGTGACCACGAACGAGCCGTGGCCGCCGGTGACGCAATCCTTGTAGTAGAGATCGAGGTTCTCGATATCCATGGTCGAGTAGGACGGCTCCTTGACCATGATCGGCAGGCCGTTGATCGTGATGCCCTTGTTGACGGCCTCGTCGCGCGCGATCGTCACCGGCGAGGGACCGTTGTTGTTGGGCCCGTCGCCGGAGATGTCGATGACGCGGCGCAGCCCGCGATAGGGGTTCTCATCGAACAACGGCATGGCGAAGTAGATCGCGCCCGAGATCGAGGTGCGCGACGCCCGGCGGATCGGCGTCTTCATGATCTCGGCGGCGACGGCGTCGGCACTTTCCGGTCCGTCGATCAGGCGCCATGGAATGATGATCTTCTGGTCGCTCGAGGCCGCCCATTCGAAATAGGTCACGGCGATGCGGCCGTGCACGCCGTTCTTCAGCGCCTGCAGGAACTCGCGCGAGCTGAGCGCCTGGGCGTAGCCTTCGCGCTGGATCGCCAGCTCGTCCAGATCCATCGAGTAGGACACGTCGACGGCGAGGATGAGCTCAACGTCGACGGAGGCTTCCTTCTCGCTCAGTTGCTGCGCCGGCTGGGTCCTCGGCGCGGCCACGACGCTGGCGACGTCGCCGCCAGCCAAGGCGCCCGCCAGACACGCCACCCCGATCGAGATCCACCAGCGCATGAGCTGCCCTCCAATCGCGTCTGATGATGGTGACATGCAATCCGCAGAGCGCAAAGCGGGAACGCACACATCCATTCACATTCCGGTTAGTCCCCTGGATTGCCCGGATGTCAGGCAGCCGCGTGCGCCCATCGCGCAAGGCATGCAGCCCGTGGTTTCCCGGAGCGTTCGAAGCCTGTATCGTGGCGTGACTGCCGCATCAGGAACACAGGCGCGCCCTTCAAATGAACGATGCCGTCACCAAGCCCAAGACGAAGGTACGCACCAAGACCGAGCGTCCGCGGCTCTACAAGGTGATCCTCGTCAACGACGATTTCACGCCGCGCGATTTCGTGGTGATGATCCTGAAGGCGGAATTCCGCATGACCGAGGACCAGGCCTACAAGGTCATGATCACGGCCCATAAGCTCGGCGTCTGCGTGGTGGCGGTGTTCACAAAGGACGTCGCCGAGACCAAGGCGACGCGCGCGACCGATGCCGGCCGCGCCAAGGGATATCCGCTGCTGTTCACCACCGAGCCGGAGACCTGAGCCGGCGAACTAATTCCCTTCCTCGCGCAGCCCGAACACGCGTTGCGCGGTCGCGAGGCCAGCGATCGGAAATTCGCCGAGATCGGTCCAGAGATCGGTCAGCGGCTCGGGACAGGCGCCGGCAAAGGCCTCGGACGCGACCACCGTGCGCTTCAGCTGCGCGGCCATCTTCTCCAGCCTTGCGGCGAGATTGACGGCGGGGCCGATGCAGGTGAAGTCGAGCCGGTTGCCGCCGCCGATATTGCCATAGAGCAACCGTCCGACATGCAGCGCCACGCCGAAACGAAACCGCTCCCCGATGTCGCCGACCGCATATTCCAGCGCGTCGACGCGGGCGCGCGACGCCCGCGCCGCCGTGAGCACGCGGCCGCAGACCTCGCTCGGATCGCCGCCCTGCGCGCGAATGGGGAACACCGCGAGCAGGCCGTCGCCCATGAACTTGAGCACCTCGCCGCCCTGCTCGCGGATCGGATCCACCTGGCAGTCGAAGTACTGGTTGAGGATGTCGACGACGTTCTCGGCCGGCAGCCGGTCCGACAGCGGCGTGAAGCCGCGCAGATCCGACAACCAGATCGCCGCATCGAGCGTATCGGTGTGGCCGCGGCGGATCTGGCCGCCGAGGATGCGCTCGCCGGCGCTGTTGCCGACATAGGTGTCGAGCAGCATCGAGGCGGTCCGGCGCAGCGTGACGATCTCGGTGTAGCGTGCGAGCGCAGGCATCAGCGACCGGATCGCGTTCAGCTGCGCGTCGGTGAAGCCTCTTGGAGATTTGGTGGTCCAGCTCGAGGCATGGACCGCGCGATCGATGAAGGTCATCGGCAAGGCGAGATAGTCGGTCACGCCCTCGGCACGCAGATCCATCAGGATCGGAAAACGCTCCGCCTGCGGATGGCGAGGATCGGCCCCGAACTCCCTGCCATGCTCGAACACGAGCGCGAGCGGACTGTCCGTGTAGGCCGGGGTGCTCTCGAAACCGAAATCGACCGTGCCCATCTCGACCTCGGCGCCCTGGCGCCAGATGAAGCTGCGGCCGGCGATATCGGGATGAAGGGTGCGGACGAACACGCCGACGCGCCACAACGGGATGCCGAGCCCGACCAGGCGCTCGCAGCATTCGGACATCATCTGGCTCGGCGTCGCCGCGGAGCGCGCACCATCGACCAGCCAGTCCTTGATGTCCCGCAGCTTGGAAGTGTCCATGGGCTGAGATTAAGCGACGGACGTGACAACAGTAAACAGGCACTCCGTGCGCGACCAACCGACCTGGCCGCGATGGCGCAGCAGATGATCGGCGAGCACGCAGGCCATCATCGCCTCGCCCACCGGGCCCGTGCGGATTGCCGACGCAGGGGTCGTGATGGCCCTTGGTGAGGCTCTTCGTGACAGCTCATGGAGACAGCGAGACGCACGCGGCGTGGCGGCAATTTTAGCCATTTGCGAGGAAGGCCGTTCAGCTCCGCGCGGTATCCTGACACGATGAGAGAGACCCTCCGCAGCGTATCATCCACCATTGTTCCTCAGACCTCGTTCGGACCGTTGCGGCTACTGCCGGCGCTGCCATGGCTCATCCTCGCCGCGGCAATGCGGGTGATCGCGTTTGCCGGCGGACCGGCCAGCCTGCCCGCTCTGGTCGTGGCCGCGGTCGCCGTGCTGCACGCCTTCATCGTCACGGCGCAGCGCTGTATCGAGGCAAGCGGCGGCCAGACGAACCTCGGCGAGCTGAGCGTCACCGACCAGCTTCGATTGTCCCTGGCCGTGCTATGGCGGATCGCCTTGCTGATGATCGCGGCTGCGCTAGCCCTGGTGTTCACGCCCTATGCGGGACAGAGCCCCCATCTGATGGCCGGACTGGATGGCATGGCCTTCGACCAGTTCACGCATCTCGGCCGGTTCTGGAGCGCATTCATCGCAGCGCTGGTGCTGCTGATGATCCTGCAGGCCGAGCGCAACAATGGCCGGACCGCGTTCTTCCCCGCACTCGGTGAGTTCGCTCGGCGCGGGCTATGGCTCGGGACCGCCGTGCTGGTGCTGGGCCTGGTCAACATCGGACTGGGCTACGGCCAGAATGCCGTCCGTAGCCTGATCTGGACGTTCGGGCAGACCGAGGCCAGTCAGTTCGCCAAGAACCTGGTGTTCTTCGTGTTCATCTTCTCGTTCGCGATGCTGCGGCTGTGGGTCACGCTCTCGATCGTGACCTTCGGGCTGAAGGCGTCGTATGTGTACGGCGAGAACGATTAACCTACCCCACCTGGCCGCGATGGCGCAGCAGGTGATCGGCGAGCACGCAAGCCATCATTGCCTCGCCGACGGGAACCGCGCGGATGCCGACGCAGGGGTCGTGACGGCCCTTGGTCAGGATCTCGGTCTCCTGGCCTGAGCGGTCGACGGTCTGGCGCGGGGTGAGGATCGACGAGGTCGGCTTGACCGCGAAGCGCAGCACGATCGGCTGTCCCGTGGCGATGCCGCCGAGAATGCCCCCGGCATTGTTGGAGAGGAAGCGCGTGCCGTCATTGGCCGAGCGCATCTCGTCGGCATTCTCCTCGCCGGTCAGCTCGGCCGCACCGAAGCCGGCGCCGATCTCGACCCCCTTCACGGCGTTGATGCTCATCATCGCCGCGGCGAGATCGGCATCGAGCTTGCCGTAGAGCGGCGCGCCAAGTCCCGCCGGCACGCCCTCGGCGACGATCTCGAGCACGGCGCCGATCGACGAGCCGGCCTTCCTGATGCCGTCGAGATAGTCCTCGAAGAACGCCGCCTTTTCCTTGTCGGGGCAGAAGAAGGGATTGCGCGCGACCTCGTCCCAGTCCCAGTTGCCGCGGTCGATCTTGTGCGGCCCCATCTGCACCAGCGCGCCGCGCACCTTCACGTCGGGCAGGACCTTGCGCGCGATCGCGCCGGCCGCAACGCGCGTCGCGGTCTCGCGCGCCGAGGACCGGCCGCCGCCGCGATAGTCGCGCAGGCCGTATTTGGCCTCGTAGGTGAAGTCGGCATGGCCGGGACGAAACTTGTCCTTGATCTCGGAATAGTCCTTGGAGCGCTGGTCGGTGTTCTCGATCAGGAGCGCGATCGGTGTGCCCGTGGTGACCTGCACTCCGGTGTCGGGATCGGCCATCACGCCGGACAGGATCTTCACCTGGTCCGGCTCCTGGCGCTGGGTGGTGAAGCGCGACTGGCCGGGACGGCGGCGGTCGAGATCACGCTGGATCTCCTCCGCTTGCAGCGGGATCCGCGGCGGACAGCCGTCGACCACGCAGCCGATGGCCACGCCATGGCTCTCGCCGAAGGTGGTGACGCGGAACATGTGGCCGAAGGTGTTGAAGGACATGAGCTGATCACCCAATCGGAAAAACCGTCATTCCGGGACGGTCCGAAGGACCAGACCCGGACTCTCGAGATTCCGGTTTCGCCTCTCACGACGCGCCCCGGAATGACGGGGACAAACTAACTGTACTTCTCGAAGCCGTTCTCGCCGAACACATAGACCGCGCCCTGCTGGATCGGCAGGTCGACGGCGCCGTGCGGCGTCTCGAAGCCCAGCGCGACCATCAGCGCCCGCGCCGTGCCGCCATGGGCGACCGCCACGATATCGCCAGACAGCCCATCGTACCAGTCGCGCACGCGGCGCTCGACGTCGGCATAGGTCTCGCCGCCCTCGGGCGCCAGCGACCATTTGTCGGTCAGCCGCCGGGCATAGAAGGCGGGATCGGCCGCCTGCATTTCCGGCAGCGTCGCCCCTTCCCATTTGCCGTAGCCGATCTCGCGCAGCCGGGCATCGAGCGCATAGCCCTCGGCTGGCAGCCTCAGGGTCTCACGCACCAGTTCCATGGTCGCGCGGGCGCGGCTGAGCGGGCTCGCGACGTAAGGCAGGCGCGCCGCATCATGGCCGTTGCGCGCAGCGAGCTCGGCCAGGAGGTTGCCGGCCTGCACCGCCTGCACCCGCCCGAGCGCGTTCAGCGGAATGTCCTGCGTGCCCTGCAGCCGGCCGAGCGCATTCCATTCCGTCTCGCCGTGGCGGATGTAGTAGATCGTGGGCCGTGGCATTGCGTGTTGACGTTAGTCCTTGGCGCCGACGGAGTTGCTGAGCGAGATGTCGGGCGCCTCGGGCCGCTTCATGCCGACGACATGATAGCCGGAATCGACGTGATGCACCTCGCCGGTGACACCACGCGACAGGTCGGACAAGAGATACAGCGCGCTGTCGCCGACCTCTTCGATGGTCACGGTCCGGCGCAGCGGCGCGTTGTATTCGTTCCACTTCAGAATATAGCGGAAGTCACCGATGCCCGACGCGGCCAGCGTCTTGATCGGGCCGGCCGAGATCGCGTTGACGCGGATGCTCTTCTCGCCGAGATCGGCGGCGAGATAGCGCACGCTGGCTTCCAGCGCGGCCTTGGCGACGCCCATCACATTGTAGTGCGGCATCCACTTCTCGGCGCCGTAATAGGTCAGGGTGATGATCGAGCCGCCGTCGGTCATCAGCTTCTCGGCGCGCTGCGCGATCGCGGTCAGCGAGTAGCAGCTGATCAGCATGCTCTTGGAGAAATTGTCCTGCGTGGTCTCGATGTAGCGGCCGTCGAGCTGGTCCTTGTCGGAGAAGGCGATGGCGTGGACGACGAAATCGATCTTGCCCCACTTCTCCTTGAGCACGTCGAACACGGCATCGATGGTCGATGGATCGGTGACGTCGCAATGGCCGAGCACGAGGCCGCCGAGCTCAGCCGCCAGCGGCTCGACCCGCTTCTTCAGCGCGTCGCCCTGGTAGGTCAGCGCGATCTCCGCGCCGGCCGCGCGCGCGGCCTTGGCAATGCCCCAGGCGATCGAGCGGTTGTTGGCCACGCCGAGGACCACCCCGCGCTTGCCCTGCATCAAACCTGAAATCTGCGCCATGCGGCTTCCCATCGAACTGATTATGAGAGCATGATCCGGAAAAGTGGAAACCGGTTTTCCGAAAGATCATGCTCAAACAAGGAGATGAGCATCATGCGTTTCCGTGGAAGCGCATCATGCTCTGAGGACTGGACGTACACCACCGGTCTGGCCCGGTACAGCCCCATTCCGCCCGCTCTGTGGCAAACGCCCAGCCAGCTTGCCCGGCTGGAATAGGCCTGAGATCGCGGGGTTATGATCTTTGCAAGGCGCCGGCTGCGGCCTGCGCCCTTGTCATCGCAGCGAACAGCCGCAGGGCAGTCCATGAACGCGTTCCGCCAGAGCGTCGAGACCATGATTCCGGCACTGCGCCGTTATGCCCGGGCGTTGGCGCGCGACATGGACGCGGCCGACGAGCTGGTCCAGGACACGCTGGTGCGGGCGCTGCGCTCGGAACGGCTGTTCCTGGGCGGCGACATCAGGAGCTGGCTGTACACGATCCTGACCAATCTGAACAAGAACCGCCGGCGCTCCCTGGCACGGCGACCTCACTTCATGCCGCTCCAGGACGACAATGCCGACGCCAGCGGCACTGAGGCCGAGGGCCGGGACATCGAGCGCGCGCTGGCGACCCTGGTGGAGGAGCAGCGCGCGGCGCTTCTCCTCGTCGTGCTCGAAGGCATGAGCTACCGCGAGGTCGCCGACATCCAGGGTGTCCCGATCGGCACCGTGATGTCCCGCCTCGCCCGCGCCCGCGCGCATGTCCGTGCCGTGCTCGAGGGCGAGCGGCCGGCGCTGCGGAGGGTGAAATGACCACTGCACAAAAGCCGCCCTGCCATGTTCGGCTGCCCAAGCCTGCAGCGACCGCGCATCGCCGCAGCCGCTCGATTGCAACGAGATCCCGATGATGACCGAGCCGACCATTCCCGTCACCGAAGACGAGCTGCACGCCTACGTCGACAACGAGCTGCCGGCCGAGCGCCGCAGCGACGTCGAGCGCTGGCTGGCCGCGCATCCGGCGGACGCCGAGCGCGTGCAATCCTGGCGCAGCATGGCTGAGGCGCTCCATGCCCGCTACGATTCGATCGTCAACGAGCCGGTGCCGCCGCGGCTCGACCTCGACGGTCTGGAGCGCCGGCCGCGGCGCTGGGTCGTCGCGGCCATGGCGGCAAGCGTGGCGGCCTTCGCGGCCGGCGGCGCGGTCGGCTGGGTCGCGCGTGGCGCTACGTCCTCGCCGTCGCCGCTGCAGGCCCTCGCCGGCGAGGCGCTCGATGCGCACCGACTCTACGTCGTGGAGGTGCGCCATCCGGTTGAGGTCCCCGGCGACGAGAAGGCCCATCTGCAGCAATGGCTGACGCGGCGCTGCGGCCGCACCGTGCAGGCGCCGGAGCTGGAAACCACCGGACTGAAGCTCGTCGGCGGCCGGCTGCTGCCGGGGCCGACCGGTCCGGCGTCCTTCCTGATGTACGAGAGCACCTCCGGCGAGCGCTTCACGGTGTATGCGACCAAGGTCGGGATCGAGGCGGCCGAGATGCGCTATACGGCGCAGGGCAACACCGCTGCGCTGTCCTGGGCGGAGCGCGGCGTCAGCTACGTCGTCAGTGGCAGCAGCGACCGGACGCGTCTCACCCAGGTCGCGCGCCTTGTTTATGACCAGTCCGAACGGGCGGGCGGCTAGCGGCGGACCATTGCCCGATTTCGCGAGGTGCCGGCCTCGGCGCGATTACGGCCGTGATCAGAAGCGTTTGCAGGATGGCCGCAAACGCTGCGCGAAAGCGTACCGATCCCCGCCTCGCCCGGGCGGGAGACACGCCAAGGTCGGCGCCGCAATTCGGTCACCGGAAATCTGGAATCAGGTCACCGGCACGTCTCAATATAGCGCCAAATGTTCACGAAAAAATGAGGAGTGTTCGATCCGCCGATCGACACGGAAGCGGCCTCGATCGGGGTTTTGTACCGCGCTGGTCCCCCTTTCGAGGCCGCACTTTTTCTCTCAGCTTTCCAGCTCGCCCCCTCAACTTTAAGCCGAGTGGCCTACAACGCGCAACCTCAGGAGAGGTTGCTGCGCGGATTGTAGGGATGGCGGTCGCGCCATTTGGTCATCAGGGCTTCGAGCTCGGCATCGTTGCCGTCGGGCAGCACGATCCGGGTGGTGACGAACAGATCGCCGACCGAGCCATCGCTCTTGGGCAGGCCCTTGCCCTTGAGCCGGAAGGTGCGGCCGCTGGAGGTGTTCTTCGGGATCGACAGCTCGACCGCGCTGCCGAGCGTCGGCGCCCTCACCTTGGCGCCCAGGACCGCCTCGTAAAGCGTGATCGGCAGATCGAGCCTGAGGTCGCTGCCCTCGACCTTGAAGAACGGATGCGGCGCGATCTGGATCGTGATCAGGAGATCACCTGGCCGGTGTCCGGGCGCGCTCTCGCCCTGCCCCTTCAGCCTGATCTGCTGGCCGGCGGTGACGCCAGCGGGGACCTTGACGTTGAGCTCCTTGCCCGACGGCAGCCGAACGCGCTTCTCGCCGCCCTTCACGGACTCCTCGAGCGAGACCGACATCGCAACCTTCAGATCGAGGTCGAGGCCGACTCCGCCGGTGTCGAACTCGAACGAACCGCCGCCGCCGCCACGCGCACCGCGCGGGCCAGCGCCGCCGAACATGCTGTTCAGGATGTCCTCGAATCCGCCACCGCCAAAGCCGCCACCCGGCCCGCCGCCGCTGCGGAAGGTATAATTCTCGAATCCGCCCCCCGGCCCGCCGCGGCCGGCGCCGCCGCCAGGGAAGCCCTGGAAGCGCGGCTTGCCTTCGGCGTCGATCTCGCCGCGATCGAACTGCTTGCGCTTCTCCTCGTCGCCCAGGATCTCGTTGGCCGAATTGATCTCGGCAAACCGCGCCGATGCCTTCGGATCATCCTTGTTGCTGTCGGGGTGGTGCTTCTTGGCGAGCTTGCGATAGGCGCTCTTGATGGCCGCAGCGCTGGCGCTTCGCGGCACCCCCAAGACCTCATAGGGGTCGCGCATCCGTCACGTCTCCTTACAGAAAGTCAGATACTAACCTATGGGCTCCCCGCCCGCTTTGCATTTCATCTGGGGAGTCCGTTGTATTTTTGCAACGGGTTCCTGATGGTCCCGGCTAGCTTTGCTGCCAGGGTTTGAGCGTCTGGATGTCCCAGCGCCCACGCTCGATACGGCACGCCGAGCCCTGCAGCCAGCGCTCCGTCTTGCCGTTGACGTAGCTCGCGAGGAAATCGCGGCACGTGCGGCCGTTGTCGGCCGTGTAGGACTTGGCGATCGGCGTCACCGAGCCGCGAGCGCCGGTCTGCGGATTCTGCCAGGGCTGGCTGGAATCCTTGCTCCCCCTGGTCAGCACGTCCGACGCGGCGTTGCGGGCAAAAGCGAGATCGGCTTCGGTCGGCTCGCGCTCGGGCGGCGGGCTGACCGCGCCGGTGATCTCCGCATCGTCCATCTTGGCAAAGGCCGTTTCAGGGCGAGACAGGCTGCAGCCGCCGCCGGACAGGCCGATTAGAATGAGTGTCAAAGCGGTGCCGGCATGACCGATCGCGGATAGGCCAAGTCGGACCGATGCCCTATATAGGACCGGACCCGGATGGACTTGCGCGCGCTTGGCCGCGGGTGAACGCAAAACTCGGACTCCCCAAAGACATGACCGACCCCACGAGCATCAAACACCAGACAATCTTAACATCCGGTACATCGGCCGATTTTACCCAGGCCGGCGAGCCGTTTGCGCTGTTTGCCGACTGGTTTGCGGAGGCCAGCAAGAGCGAGCCCAACGATCCGAATGCGATGGCGCTGGCGACGGTCGACGATAGCGGGTTGCCCGACGTGCGCATGGTGCTGATGAAGGGCTATGACCAGGACGGCTTCGTCTTCTACAGCCACAAGGCCAGCCAGAAGGGCCGTGAGCTCGCCGCCAATCCGAAGGCCGCGCTGCTGTTTCACTGGAAGTCGCTGCGCCGCCAGGTCCGCATCCGCGGCCTCGTGACGCCGGTGAGCGACGAGGAGGCCGACGCCTATTTCGCGACCCGGCCGAAGCAGGCG
The DNA here is from genome assembly GCF_032489875.1 of Bradyrhizobium sp. SZCCHNR1015. Classification (NCBI taxonomy): domain Bacteria; kingdom Pseudomonadati; phylum Pseudomonadota; class Alphaproteobacteria; order Hyphomicrobiales; family Nitrobacteraceae; genus Bradyrhizobium; species Bradyrhizobium sp. SZCCHNR1015. Next base: position 216,344 of record NZ_JAUEYW010000011.1, on the reverse strand, counting down.
CAGCTCGGCGCCTGGGCCAGCAAGCAGTCGCAGCCGCTGGAGAGCCGGTTCGCGTTCGAGCAGGCGATCGCCAAGGTCGCCACGCAATACATCATCGGCGAGGTGCCGCGGCCGCCGGGATGGAGCGGCTGGCGCATCGCGCCCATCAGCATGGAGTTCTGGCACGACCGGCCGTTCCGCCTGCACGACCGCATCGAATTCCGCCGCGACGCCGCCGACCAGCCGTGGACCAAGGTGCGGATGTATCCGTGAGACATCGCCGAGCGCGCCAGCGCCCGGCTGCCGGCGTCTGATGCCTTGTCGGACGAATCGCCCGCGCGTGCGTGAATCGAGCGCCGCACCTGCAACCATTGTGGTAAGTTGATCCGTCCGGGATCGTGAGAGACCCAGTTCATGCCGACTCCTTCGAACCAGCCGCGGCGCACGATGCTGCTGACCGGCGCCAGCCGCGGCATCGGTCATGCCACCGTCATCCGATTCTCCTCCGCCGGCTGGCGCGTCATCACCTGCTCGCGGCATCCCTTCCCCGAGGAATGTCCGTGGGGCGCAGGTCCCGAAGACCACATCCAGGTCGACCTTGCCGATCCCGAGGACACGCTGCGGGCGATCGAGGAGGTCAAACAGCGCATGGACAGTGGCGAGCTGCATGCGCTGGTGAACAACGCCGCGATCTCGCCGAAGGGCGCCGGCGGCGCCCGGCTCGGCACCGTCGACACCGACCTCGACACCTGGAATCACGTCTTCCGCGTCAACTTCTTCGCGCCGATCATGATGGCGCGCGGCCTGATCAAGGAGCTGAAGGCGGCCAAGGGCTCCGTCGTCAACGTCACCTCGATCGCCGGCTCGCGCGTGCATCCCTTCGCCGGCGCGGCCTACGCGACCTCCAAGGCGGCGCTGGCCGCGCTGACCCGCGAGATGGCGTCGGATTTCGGCCGCGTCGGCGTCCGCGTCAACTCGATCGCGCCGGGCGAGATCGACACCTCGATCCTGTCGCCGGGCACCGAGAAGATCGTGCAGGAGCAGATCCCGATGCAGCGCCTCGGCACCCCCGACGAGGTCGCCAAGATCATCTATGTGCTGTGCACGGAGACCAGCTCCTACGTGAACGGCGCCGAGATCCACATCAACGGCGGCCAGCACGTCTGAGACCGTCGCCGCGGAGGGGCCTGCCCGTCTCCGGTTTGGTTCACGGCGGATTGCCGCGCGCGGCAAGTTCCAGATGGCCGTGCGAAGCGGCGATTAACACCGTTTCCGAAGATCGATTCGGCCGCCACAAACAAAACAGCGCTCCCGGAGGAGCGCTGTTCAAGGGATGACATCGGCTGCTGAATTTCCGATCGTGGACTTTCGGGCGGCATTGCCGGGATACCGCTCGGCCGAGAACAGTCGTTCAGCCTTCGCACACCAGGCCACGAAGGATCTGCGCGGCGCGCCAGCGCAGGCGGTCGGACTCGACGTTGAGGGCGCTGGAGCAATCATCCTCGCGCTCGTCGTCATCGAGCTCGGCGCCGCAATAGCGGCAGGTGCGCGGCGACAGCGCATGGGCCACGACGATGTCGGCGCGGCTGCGTTGATAGTTGGCCAGCTCGATCACGTTGTTCGATGCCGTTATGCGTTTCTCAACCATTGCCGCCTCTTGGATAAGGCGCGATGAACGCGCCCTCGAGCTCTGCCTTGCATGCCACGCGCCGAGACGCTCGTAGTCGGTCATGCTCACGAGCAGATTTATCGCAGAGAAGTTTCGATCAAACGTTCAGGGTTCCCGTCAAATTTTACCTGAGGAATTGGGGCGGCTTTGCAGCGGCGTTGCGGCTGGCCTAACAAGTATTTCTGTTATGCGTTGCACGTTGCCGCTTGTGACACTTGCAGTGCATAGCGACTATCAGTCGGCGGCACGCGACCAACGAACATGTCGCCCACGCAGCTAACAACGGGGCACGAATGAGGCGCTGCGGATGGCCGCTTTGCCGCAGCCTTCGCGCGGGCGAGCGGCCTGGGGCGGCCGGCGATTCCAGCTCGGCTGCGCTACAGCCACTTCTTCAATTTGAAGATGTAGTACGGCACGATCGCACAGATCAGCATCAGCACCAACGCCATCGGATAGCCGTGCACCCATTCGAGCTCCGGCATCATCTTGAAGTTCATGCCGTAGATCGATGCGATCAAGGTCGGCGGCATCAGGACCACCGCCATCACCGAGAACAGCTTGATGATGTTGTTCTGCTCGAGGTTGACGACGCCGAGCATCGCATCCAGCACGAAGGTGATCTTGCTCGCGAGGTAGGACGCGTGGTCGGTCAGCGAGGCGACGTCGCGCTGCATGGTCTTGAGCTGCTCGCGCATGTCCTTCGACCACTTCACGCCTTCGACCACCGCAGACAGGAAGGTGACGAGGCGGCCGATCGACACCAGGCTCTCACGCACCTTCGAGGTCAGGTCGCCCTTGCGCCCGATCGCGATCAGAATCTGCGAATATTGCTTGGCGTGTCCGTGACGCTCATTGTTCGGCTCGAAGATCTCGTGGCTGACCTGATCGATATCAGCCCCGACCTTCTCGAGAATGTCGGCGCAGCGGTCGATCACGGCGTCGAGCAGCTCCATCAGCACCATCTCGCCGGTGATCCCGGGCGCACAGTTGCGGGCGAGCTTGGCCTCCACCACCGCGAACGGGCGCGGCTGGTCGTAACGCACCGTCACCAGGCGGTGGCCCGCCAGGATGAAGGTGACTGCCGTGGTCCTCGGCATATCGGAGTCCGAGTGACACATCAGCGTGGCCGTCATGTAGCGGGCCCCGTTCTCGATGTAGAGACGGCTCGAGATCTCGATCTCCTGCATGTCCTCGCGGGTCGGCACCGCGATCCCGGCCAGCTTTTCCACGGCCCGGTCCTCGGCGCTGCTCGGGTTCACGAGGTCGACCCAGACCGCATTGTCGGGCAGAGCCGCGGGATCGGTGATCGCCAGCTTCTTCAGCGCGGCTTCGGACGGAACGAACACCGAGAACATGGACAAAACTCCGAATCGCGAAACGTGAATTTTCGGGGACGTAGCGGCGGGATGCTGCCGCCTTGTGACGCAGCTTGCGAGCCCGGTCCATGGGCTTTCTCGCGAAGGCCATGGTCTCAAGGGTAACGCCCCGGCGGAGAGACGATCGTGCCATTCGGAGCACAGCTGTGGATGACTGCCCGCATTTTTGCGGCAAAAAAGCAACAATCGCGGCGCTGCAGCGTGACCTGTGCGTGTATCGGCTGGAATTGAGAACGATTTTGACGATAATGGGACATGTGGAATCGCGCTGCAGTGGCGCGGCCGTACCATTGCAACGTCAGCTGTCAATTGGAATTGGTGACATGTCGCTGAAGGTGAAACTCGGACTCCTGGCCGCCGGCCTGATGCTGTCGGGCTGCATGCAGGCCACGACGTACGAGGCGACCAACACGCAGGCCTTCAAGCCGAAGGACAAGGAGCTTCTCGCGAAGATCCGCTACACCAACACGCCGGTGGCCGAGCCCTATCGGCGCGCGATCGTCGAGTATCACCGCAAGGAAGCCCCGGGCTCGATCGTCGTCGATTCCGACAGCCACTACCTCTATTACGTCCTCGATGGCGGCAAGGCGATTCGCTACGGCATCACCGTCGGCGAAGAGGCGATGGCGTGGTCGGGCATCGCGAAGGTCGGCGCCATGACCGAATGGCCGGCCTGGCATCCGACCAAGGGCGAGATCGAGCGCCTGGGCGTTCCGACCTTCGTCGCGCCGGGTCCCGACAATCCGATGGGCTCACGCGCGATGTACCTCTATGCCAACGGCAAGGACACGCTGTTCCGCATCCACGGCACCAACCAGCCGGAATATATCGGCGCCTCGATCTCCTCGGGCTGCATTCGCCTGACGAACGAAGATGCGATCGACCTCTATAACCGGGTGAAGGTCGGCACCATCGTCGTGGTGCTGGATCCGAAGAAGGGTGATTCGCCCTACAAGCCGCAGATGGCGCTGCAGGGCGGCGGCACCTTCGCTGCGATGCAGTGAGCCCCGGCTGAAGCCGGTACGATATTCAAAAGCCGAGAAGCGCGTTTAGCAGCCTTTCCAAGGCGCCGGTCACCCGGCGCCTTTTTGTTTGGGGCTTAGAACAATCCGCGGAACGGATCCCAGCCACGCCGGCCGTGATGGCGCTTCCGTGGAGCCGGCTTCGATGGCGAAGCCCGTTCCCCACTTGAGCTGTTCAGGGCGCGCTGGTCCCGCCCGGCTGTATTCCGTGCCTTGTCGGACGCTACGGTCGGCGCGCGCGTCTCTGCGGCGACGCGTCCGGACTTTTGCTGTTCAGGCGCAGACTTCGACGCGGTCTGCCGATTGCGGACCGTTCCGGCGGGCTTTGCGGCCGGAGGCTGCGCTTCCGTATCGGCCCGTCCGGAGCGGTCGTCAGCAGAAGGGCTCTGCGCGGTGGCCGGCGGCTCGGCCTTCTCGTCGGTACCGGCGCGACCGCTGCTGTTGTGTTCGGCGTCGGTGCTCGCGGTCTTCCGGACATTTTCGGTGCCAGCCTGCGCGGTCTCGCGTGACGGCGCGTCGTCGGGCCTGGCGGCGGGCATCAGGGGCGCGACCTTCGGCAGCGGGTCGAGCACGTCCCATTGGCAGATGCGGTAGTTGTTGCGGCGTTCGATCAGGTCGAGATGAATGTGGTCCTCGTGGTACCAATCCGAATCGGGGCCGAGCACCGTGGAGAAATGGGTGCAGACCGCGTGCAGCACGGACTCGCGCAAATCGCGCGGCTGATTTCGGTCGGTGAGATCGATCATGCGGCCGTCGGCCAGCTTGAAGCCGTGGACGTCCAGCGCATTGGCACGGCCGTGCTCCGATAGCTGCGCGCCGCTGACATTGTTGCGGCCGCGGCACTGATAGGAATCGAAATTGTCGAGCGCAGTGACCGCGCTGCCGAGCCGTTCGGCCAGCGGCGCCACATCGTTGCGCACCCAGTTGACGACCGCGGTCGCCATCGGACAACGCATGGTCGCCGCGGGCGTCAGCGCCACCCTGCGCTTGTCAGGCAGCACCACCGCCTCCAGCCGCACCAGGTCCTCGCCGCCGCAGCCGCCGGGCCCCTTGATCGGCGGAATCGACGGCGCGATCGCGACCTCTTCGGTCAGGGCCAGCCTGCAGGCCGAAGGCGGCGGCGGGGCTTGGGCATCCACCTTTGCACCGGCGCTGGCCGCGTCGCGCGGAGCGGCATCCTCCCCCTTGGCCGCCTCCCGCGCCGGCGCATCGGCAGGCCGTGGCTGCGGAAGCGGCACCTTGGCAACACCGTCGGCCAGCTTCGCTGCGGGCTCGGCGGCCGTGGGCGGGCTGCGGTGCGCCGATTTCGCGGCCGCCGCCGGCGCCGCCATGAGCCAGCTCAATGCGATCGCCACGGCCACAGCGCTAACCATCACGCCCGGCGCGACGTCGTGGCCATCACAAGCCCATTTGCGTCGGGTGCGGCGCGCGCTAAAATTGACCAAAGAGACCAAAAGACCCTCGCTGCAAGCGAATACCGGAGGAACGACCTGATGCTTGGTTTGATGCAAGACTGGCCCCTGCTTTGTCACCGGATCATCGAGCATGCGGCGACAATCCACGGCTCCCAGGAGGTCGTGACCCGCTCGGTCGAGGGCCCCATCGTTCGCACCACCTACCGGCAGATCCGCGACCGCGCTCTCAAGGTCTCGCAGAAGCTGACGCGCGACGGCATCAAGCTGGGCGACCGCGTCGCCACCATCGCCTGGAATACCGGCCGTCATCTCGAGGTCTGGTACGGCATCATGGGAATCGGCGCGATCTGTCACACGGTCAATCCGCGCCTGTTTCCCGAGCAGATCGGCTGGATCATCAACCATGCCCAGGACCGCATCGTCATCACCGATCTGACGTTCGTGCCAATCCTCGAGAAGCTCGCCGACAAGCTGCCGAGCGTCGAGCGCTACATCGTGCTGACCGACGCCGCGCACATGCCGCAGACGACGCTCAAGAACGCCGTCGCCTACGAATCGTGGATCGGCGAGGCCGACGGCGACTTCGCCTGGGGCACCTTCGACGAGAACACCGCAGCCGCGATGTGCTACACGTCCGGCACCACGGGCGATCCGAAAGGTGTGCTGTATTCGCATCGGTCCAACGTGCTGCATGCGTTGATGGCCAATAGCCGGGATTCACTCGGTACGTCCGCAGCAGACACAATGCTTCCGGTGGTTCCGCTGTTCCATGCCAACAGCTGGGGCATTGCCTTCTCCGCTCCGTCGATGGGCACCAAGCTGGTGATGCCCGGCCCCAAGCTCGACGGCGCGTCCGTCTACGAGCTGCTCGACACCGAGAAGGTGACCTACACCGCCGGCGTGCCGACGGTGTGGCTGATGCTGCTGCAGCACATGCAGGCGCATAACCTCAAACTGCCGCATCTGAAGATGGTGGTGTGCGGCGGCTCGGCAATGCCGCGCTCGATGATCCAGGCCTTCCTCGACATGGGTATCGGCGTGCGCCATGCCTGGGGCATGACCGAGATGAGCCCGATCGGCACGCTCGCTACCCTGAAGCCGCCGTTCCTCGCCGCCGACGGCGACGCCAAGCTCGACGTGCTGCAGACCCAGGGCTTCCCGCCGTTCGGCGTCGAGATGAAGATCACCGACGATGCCGGCACCGAGTTGCCGTGGGACGGCAAGACCTTCGGCCGGCTCAAGGTGTCCGGGCCCGCGGTGTCGAAGGCCTACTACAAGGTCGACAGCAACATCCTCGACGATGAAGGCTTCTTCGACACCGGCGACGTCGCAACCGTCGACGAGCATGGCTACATGCGCATCACCGACCGCTCCAAGGACGTCATCAAGTCCGGCGGCGAATGGATCTCCTCGATCGACCTGGAGAATCTCGCGGTCGGCCATCCCGCGATCGCCGAGGCTGCCGTCATCGGCGTCTATCATCCAAAATGGGATGAGCGCCCGCTGCTGATCGTGCAATTGAAGCCCGGCCAGACGACGACGCGCGAGGACATCCTGAAATACATGGAGGGCAAGATCGCCAAATGGTGGATGCCCGATGACGTCGCCTTCGTCGACGGCATTCCGCACACGGCAACGGGCAAGATCCTGAAGACCGCGCTGCGCGACCAGTTCAAGAGCTACCGCTTCCCCAACGCCGCAGCTTAGCAACAACTCCCGTTCCGCGCGAGACTCACGGCCCCTGCGCCCCCGCGGGGGCCGTTTGCGTTCCGCGCAAAAAGTTCCATCGCCCTCGCCTCGACCAAAGGCGAATAGGAAGCCCATGGGCGGGTTCCTAAGGTCCGGCACCATAAAAAACGAGGGAACGCCACCATGCGAAAATCAATCCGCCTGCTGCCCTGGCTGCTGGGAGCATCACTGGTCGCCACGGCCGCTCACGCCGCCGGCAACAAGGTCGTGATCGGCGACATCGACGACATGTCCGGGCTCTATGCCGACGTGATCGGGCCGGGCGGCGTCGAGGCTGCAAAGATGGCGATCGAGGATTTCGGCGGCAGCGTGCTCGGCAACAAGATCGAGTTCATGGAGAGCGATCATCAGAACAAGCCGGACGTCGGCGCCCAGAAATTGCGCGAGTGGGCCGATCGCGACGGCGTCACCATGATCCTCGGCGGCTCCAACACGGGGGTCAGCCTCGCGATGGCCACCGCCGCCAAGGAGAAGAAAATACCGTTCATTGCGATCGGTGCCGCCGGCGCCTCGCTGACGGGCAAGGACTGCACGCCCTACACCGTCCACTACGCCTACGATACGACCTCGCTCGCCAACGGCACCGCCAAGACCATGGTCAGCCAGGGCGGCAAGAGCTGGTTCTTCCTGACCGCCGACTACGCCTTCGGCACCCAGTTGCAGGAGGCCGCGTCCAAGGTGGTCGAGGCCAATGGCGGCAAGGTGGTCGGAGCGGTCCGCGTGCCGCTCTCGACCTCGGATTTCTCCAGCTATCTGCTGCAGGCGCAAGGCTCGGGCGCGCAGGTTCTGGGCCTCGCCAATGCCGGCAACGACTTCACGAACTCGATCAAGGCCGCGGATGAATTCGGCATCGCCAAGACGATGAAGCCGGCGGCGCTGCTCGCCTTCGTCAGCGACATCCACAGTCTCGGCCTGAAGACCGCGCAGGGTCTCTATCTCACCACCGGCTGGTATTGGGACCTCAACGACAAGACCCGCGCCTTCGCCAAGCGCTACTTCGAAAAGACCAAGCGCGAGCCGACCATGAACCAGGCCGCCTACTACTCGGCGACGACGACCTACCTCAATGCCGTGAAGGCGGCCGGCACCACCGACTCCGACAAGGTCATGGACCAGCTGCGCAAGATGAAGATCGACGACATGTTCACGTCGAACGGCAAGATCCGCGCCGACGGCCTGATGGAGCACGAGATGTACATCATGCAGGTCAAGAAGCCGGAGGAGTCGAAGTACCCCTGGGACTACTACAAGCTGATCCAGACGATGTCGGGCGAGGAGGCGTTCGGCAAGCTCGCCGACTCGGCCTGCCCGCTGGTGCATGGGCACTGAGCATCCGGCGCAGCCTGACCAAGGAAGCCGCGGCCCCTCCCTTTCGGCGGGGCCGTGGCGCTTGTGCCGCTGCGGCTTTGACGTGGCGCAAGATGGCAGTCTCGGCCGCATCTAGAAGATGGGCATGGGTTCAAGAGCGCGCGTCCCGGCTTCCACGACATGGCGCGACGTACCGTCGACGGTGCTGACGCTCGGGCTGGTGTCGCTGCTGATGGACATCTCCTCGGAGCTGATCCACGCGCTGCTGCCGGTCTTCCTCGCCACCGTGGTCGGCGCCTCCACGGTGACCATTGGCCTGATTGAAGGCGTGTCCGAGGCTACCGCCGCAATCACCAAGGTGTTCTCCGGCGCACTGTCTGACCGCATCGGCAAGCGCAAGCTGCTGGTCGCAATCGGCTATGGGCTGGCGGCATTGACCAAGCCGGTGTTTCCGCTCGCCGGCACATCCTGGCAGATCCTCGCCGCGCGCTTCGTCGACCGCATCGGCAAGGGCATCCGCGAGGCGCCGCGCGACGCACTGATCGCCGACGTCACGCCGGAAGGCATCCGCGGCGCGAGCTACGGCCTGCGCCAGGCGCTCGACACGATCGGCGCCTTTGCCGGTCCCCTCCTCGCAGTGGCGCTGATGGCGCTCTATGCCAACGACTTCCGGGCGGTGTTCTGGTGGTCGGCGCTGCCGGCCACGCTTGCCGTGCTGCTGATCCTGTTCGGCGTGCGCGAGCCGGTGGAGACAGCGCCTGCGCCGCACCCCGGCTGGCCGGTCCATGCGCGCGAGCTGCGCCGGCTGCCATCAGCCTACTGGATCGTGGTCGCCATCGGCGCGGTGTTCGCGTTGGCCCGCTTCAGCGAGGCGTTCCTGGTGCTCAAGGCGCAGGCCGACGGCCTCGCTCTCTCCCTCATCCCGTTGGTCTACGTGCTGATGAACCTGATCTATGCCGGCGTCGCCATGCCCGCCGGCATCCTCTCCGACCGCATCGGCCGCAACAACGTGCTGACCTGCGGCCTCGTGGTGCTGACAGCCGCCGACCTGACGCTGGCCTTCGTGCCCGGCCTGATCGGCACCGCGATCGGCGTCGCGCTGTGGGGCCTCTACCTCGGGCTGTCGCAGGGGCTGCTGTCGGCGATGGTCGCCGATACCGCCCCGCAGAACCTGCGCGGCACCGCGTTCGGCCTGTTCAACCTTGTGACCGGCGCTGCGCTGCTGGTCGCGAGCCTGCTGGCGGGATGGCTGTGGGAAGCCTATGGGTCGCAGGCGACGTTCGCGACCGGCGCGGCATTCTCCGTCGCGACCATCCTGTTGATGCTGACGGCCCTGCGCGCCCGCCCCACCCCAAGCGTCTGACGCAGTCAACGGATCAACCACCCTCCCGGGCCAGACCCCTCTTGAATTTAGCCCCTCCGCGTGGTCTCACACGGATGACCCGGCCGCCCGGCGCAACGCAGGCAGCGGCCCAACCCGGCAGTTCCTGACACGATGGCACGCAGGTTTCACGCCCCCTATCTGTCGGAGCCCATCTCCAGCCTCGCGACCTGGACCCGCAATCTGGCGGTGTTCTCGGTCGTCGCCGTGCTGGTCTCGATCCTGATCCTGCGCTTCGATTTTCTGGAGATGAAGCCGGCGCTGGCGACGTTCTTCGGAGCGCTGGGGCTTGCCGTCCTGTCGATCCTGCTCGGGCTCGCGGCCTTCGTCGCGATCTGGCGCAACGGCAGCCGCGGCATGAGCCGGATCCTGCTCGCCTTCATGATCGATGCCGTGGTGCTGGCCTATCCGGCCTACCTCGCGCTCCAGTACCGCAAGCTGCCGAAGATCTACGACATCACCACCGACCCGATCGATCCGCCGCGCTTCGAGGCCTTGGCGCCGCTGCGCAACGGCGACGGCACCAACACGGCCGTGTATGCCGGGCTGTATTCAGCCGAGCAGCAGCAGAAATTCTATCCGGACATCGAGCCGGTGCAGATCGAGCTGCCGCCCGATCGTGCCTATGCGATCGCGCTGAAGCTGGTCAACCGGCGCAAATGGTTCGTGGTCGACGAGCGCGCGCCGCAGCCGCCGCGCCGCGTCGGCCGCATCGAGGCGGTCGCACGCACGCCGATCATGGGCTTTCGCGAGGACATCTCGATCCGGATCCAGCCCGACGGCGAGGATTCCCGCGTCGATGTCCGCTCCGCCTCGCGCTATTTCGAGTCAGATATCGGCAGCAACGCCGCGCGCGTGACCAAGCTGATCGAGGATCTCTCCAGCGCCGGCGAGGCCGAGGCGCAGAAGCCGGTGAAGAAGGTGACGCCGCCGCCCATGGCAGCGAAGGGGAATGCGAAGACGGTGAAGAAGTGAGAGGCGAATAGGGATTGCCGAACAGGGAGAACGTCGAGCACGACCGTGCTTCCTTGCCTCCTCCCTCCTACTCCCTCTTCGCCTATTCGCTATACCAGCCGATACGTCCCGCCGATCACCGGATCGCCTTCCGTCGCGACCACGCCGCGGGCGACGAGGTCTTCCAGATGCGCCAGCACGGAATAGCCGGCCGCCGTGGTGAGCCTGGGATCGATGCCGATATAGATCGCGCGCACCAGGGTCGGGATGTCGGCCTCGCCCTTGGCGAGGCGATGCAGGATCGAGGCCTCGCGGGCTTGGCGGTGACGCATCAGGAAGCGCGTGTAGCGCGGTCCCTCCGGAATTTCCGGCCCGTGGCCTGAGAAATACAGCTCCTCGGGCCGCGCGGCGAGCCGCTCCAGCGAAGCCATGTAGTCGACCATCGAACCGTCGGGCGGCGCCACGATCGAGGTGGCCCAGCCCATCACGTGATCGCCGACGAAGGTGGTGCTACGCGCGCCCCAGGCGAAGGCGAGATGGTTGGCGGTATGACCGGGTGTCGCCAGCGCCTCGAGCTGCCAGCCCTGCCCCTCGATCACGTCACCATCGGCAACGGTGACATCGGGCGCGAAGTCCCGATCGACGCCGGATTCCGGGCTGTGCTTCTCGCTCTCGTAGCGCGGCCGCGACGCGCGATGCGGGCCCTCGGCATAGACGGTGGCGCCGGTCGCGGCCTTGAGCCGGCCGGTGTTCGGCGAGTGATCGCGGTGGGTGTGCGTCACCAGGATGTGCGTGACGGTCTCGCCTCTGACGGCATCGAGCAGCGCCTGCGCATGGGCCTCGTTGTCCGGACCCGGATCGATGATCGCGACGTTACCGGTGCCCACGATGTAGCTGACGGTACCGGTGAAGGTGAACGGGCTCGGATTGTTGCAGAGGACGCGGCGAATGCCCGGACGCACCTCCTCGACGACTCCAGCTGCAAGCGGGAAGTTGCGGTTGAATGGGACGTCTTCCTCGGCCATCTGCTGCCCTTAACTCTGCGCGGGCGCTTGAATGGCCCGCTTCCTCCGGCGTCATGCCCCGCGCAGGCGGGGCATCCGGTACGCCCTGGCATATCGGCTGATCACCCTCGTCTCGGCATACTGGATCGTCCGCTTGCGCGGACGATGAGGACTCAGGGCCCGTCCCCAAGATCGACCAGGCGAATTAGAAGAACGCCTGATTAGAAGAACGCCTGGATGCCGGTGATGGCGCGGCCGAGGATCAGCGCGTGGACGTCGTGCGTGCCCTCGTAGGTATTGACCGTCTCGAGGTTGGCGACGTGGCGCATCACCTGATACTCGATCGAAATGCCGTTGCCGCCGTGCATGTCGCGGGCGACGCGGGCGATGTCGAGCGCCTTGCCGCAATTGTTGCGCTTGACGATCGAGATCATCTCCGGGGCCATCTTGCCCTCGTCCATCAGCCGGCCGACGCGCAAGCTTGCCTGCAGGCCAAGCGCGATCTCCGTCTCCATGTCCGCAAGCTTCTTCTGCACCAATTGCGTGGCGGCCAGCGGACGGCCGAACTGCTTGCGGTCCAGCGTGTACTGGCGGGCGCGATGCATGCAGTCCTCGGCGGCGCCGAGCACGCCCCAGGAGATGCCGTAGCGGGCGCGATTGAGGCAGCCGAACGGCCCTTTCAGGCCGGACACGTTGGGCAGCAGCGCGCTCTCCGGCACCACCACGCCGTCCATCACGACCTCGCCGGTGATCGAGGCACGCAACGAGAGCTTGCCGCCGATCTTCGGCGCCGACAGCCCCTTCATGCCCTTCTCGAGGATGAAGCCACGGATCTGGTTGTCATGCGCGGCCGACTTCGCCCACACCACGAACACGTCGGCGATCGGCGCGTTCGAGATCCACATCTTGCTGCCGGTCAGGCGGTAGCCGTCGGCGACCTTCTCGGCGCGGGTCTTCATGCCGGCCGGATCGGAGCCGGCATCCGGCTCGGTGAGGCCGAAACAGCCGACCCATTCGCCGCTGGCGAGCTTCGGCAGGTACTTCTTGCGCTGGCTCTCGTCGCCATAGGCGTAGATCGGATACATCACCAGCGAGGACTGCACCGAGTTCATCGAGCGGTAGCCGGAATCGACGCGCTCGATCTCGCGTGCCACGAGGCCATAGGCGACGTAGCTCGCATTGGCGCAGCCATATTCCTCCGGCAAGGTGATGCCGATCAGGCCGAGCTCGCCCATCTCGTTGAAGATCTCGCGATCGGTCTTCTCGTCGAGATAGGCCTTGGTCACGCGCGGCAGCAGCTTGTCCTGGGCATAGGCGCGCGCGGTGTCACGCACCATGCGCTCGTCCTCGGTCAACTGCTCGTCCAGCAGGAAGGGATCGTCCCACTGGAAGCTCGACTGGGCCGGCTTGTCCTTTGCCTGAGGGCGCGCGCTCATGAATGGTCCTTTCGCGTCTCGCTGCGCACGGGTCGCAGCAGTCTAGAGGTTAAATCCTGGAAGTTCAGCCTTCAAGCCGCTCGTTGGCGACGATCTCGATGCCGAAACCCGACAGGCCCTTGTAGTCATGCGCTGACGACGTCAGGTTCCGGATCGAGGTCACGCCGAGATCACGCAGGATCTGCGCACCGACGCCGACCTCGCGCCACTGCCGATGGCGATCGGCCTCCGCGGTATGCGGCTCTTCGACCGGCTCGACGGGAACGCCGGCCGCGCCGTCGCGCAGATAGATCAGCACGCCGCGACCGGCCTGCTTGAAGTGCTGCAGCACCGCCTGGATACGCTGCGGGCCCGCGATCAGATCCTTCACGATGTTGGGCTTGTGCAGCCGCGTCAGCACGTTCTTGCCGTCGCCGATGCCGTTGTAGACGAACGCGGCGTGGGTGATCGGATCGAACGGCGAGCGGTAGGCGAAGCCCTGCAGCGGCCCGATCGGGCTGTCGGTCGTGAAAGTCGACACCCGCTCGATCAGCTTCTCGCGCGCCTGCCGGTAGGAGATGAGATCGGCGATGGTGACATGCTTGAGATTGTGGGCCGCGGCGAAACGAACGACCTGCTCGCCCTTCATGACCGTGCCGTCATCGTTCATCAACTCGGAGATGACGCCGACCGGCGGCAGCCCCGAGAGCTTGCAGAGATCGACCGCCGCCTCGGTGTGGCCCGAGCGCAGCAGCACGCCGCCGTCGCGCGCGATCAGCGGGAAGATATGGCCGGGCCGCGCAAAATCATTGGCGCCGGCATTGGGATTGGCGAGCGCGCGACAGCAGGAGGCACGCTCCTCGGCCGAGATTCCGGTGCCACCGTCCGGCTTGTAGTCGATCGAAACGGTGAACGCCGTGGTGTGATTGGAATCATTGTGCGCGACCATCGGGTCGAGCCGTAGCCGCCGCGCGTCGTCGGCCGTGATCGGCGCGCAGACGATGCCGGAGGTATGGCGAATGATGAACGCCATCTTGTCGGGCGTGCAGAGCGAGGCGGCGACAATGAGATCGCCCTCGCCCTCGCGGTCGTCGTCATCGGTCACGACGACCATCTCGCCCTTGGCGAAGGCGTACAGAACTTCCTGGATCGAGTCGGCCATTGCAAGTCTCGCTGCTTTTCCGGGCTGCTTTAGCCGGGATCGCAGGCGCGCGCCAGAGCGGCGGAACCGCCGCGCGAAGGTCGCCTTCCCCGGGAAAAGGACCTGCCCTGGCAGGACAAGCGCCCTGGTATCTGTTTAAAGTCGCCTCAAATCGAGAACAAGGGAGCCGCGCCTCATGGCCGCATTCGATTTTGCACCCCTCCTCAGCCCCGGCCTGCCCGCGCCGGCCGCGCGCTGGACGGGACTCGCAAAATACAGCTTCGTCGGTGGCAACAACGACGCCGACGCCGTGCCCGTGGAGGGCTTGCGCGCGGCTGCCGACGCCGTGCTCGCCCGCGAGGGACGCGCGCTCGCCACCTACGGCCTCGCGCACGGGCCTCAAGGCTACCGGCCGCTGCGGGACTTTCTTGCCGCCAAGCTGACGCGGGACGCGGGCATGTCGGCGCGCGCCGACGACATCATGATCCTGTCCGGCTCGCTGCAGGGCCTCGACCTCGTCAACCAGGCGCTGCTCACGCGCGGCGACACCGTGCTGGTCGAGCAGGACAATTACCAGGGCACGCTGACGCGGCTGGCACGGCTGGGCGTCAAGGTGATCGGCATCCCGCTCGACCAGGACGGCATGCGAACGGATGCGCTGGCGACGATGCTGGCCGATCTCAAGGACCGCGGCATCCGGCCGAAATACATCTATACCATTCCGACCGTGCAGAATCCGACCGGCACCATCATGCCGGAAAGCCGTCGTGCCGAGCTGCTGTGGCTGTCGCGCGCCTACGGCGTGCCGGTGTTCGAGGACGACTGCTATGCCGACCTGATCTGGGAGGGCAAACGGCCCCGCGCGATCCACGGCATGTCCGATCATGGCGGCGTGATCCACCTCGGCTCGTTCTCGAAATCGGTCGCGCCCGCACTGCGGGTCGGCTTCCTGGTCGCCCCCTGGGAGATCATGTCGGTGCTGCTGGCCCTCAAGACCGATGCCGGCTCGGGCGCGCTGGAACAGATGGTGCTAGCGGAATATTGCAGGCCGCATTTCGCGACCCACGTGCCGCAGTTGGTGCGGGGCCTGCGCGCCAAGCTGGACACCCTGATCGAGGCGCTCAACGCGGAGTTCGGCACCTCCGTCGAGTTCGCGCCACCCAAGGGCGGGATCTTCCTCTGGGTCAAGCTGCCGGACCAGGTTGACGCGATGAAGCTGTCACAGGCAGCGCTCAAACGCGGCGTCTCGATCAATCCGGGACCGGAATGGTCCACCGACGCCGCGCATGCGCGGAGCCGCCTGCGGCTGTGCTTCGCCAGCCCCTCGCATCAGGAGATCCGCGAGGGCATCGCAGTGCTCGCCGATGTCTGCCGGGAGGAGTTCGGCGTGCCGCTCCGCTCGTCCAATGTGGAGCGGACGCGCGCGATCGAGTGATTTGCGCGCCGCTCACCGCACCGAAAAGGGCGACTGATAGGGCCGCCCGAACGGCACGCCATTGATGACCGTCTGCACCGGCTTGAGCTGCAGCTTGCCGTCGCGCTTGTTGCCGCGGGTATCGACGAAGCTGACGGGACCCTCGACCAGGTCCATGATCGCGACGTCGGCCGGCGCGCCGACCTGCAACGTGCCGATCTTCGGCGCACGGTTGATGATCTTGGCCGGCGCAGAGGTGGCCATGCTCACCACCTGCTCCAACGAAAATCCCATCGCGATGAATTTCGCCATCACGTTGGGCAGGAACGGCATGCCCGGGCTGTTGCCGGAGAACACATGGATGTCGGAGGAGATCGTGTCCGGGCCGCAGCCGCCGGGGATTGCGACTTCGGCCACGGTGAAATCGAAGCTGCCGCCGCCGTGGCCGACATCGAACAGCACGCCGCGCTGCTTGGCGGCGAGCGCCGCGGGCAGCAGCTTGCCGTCCTGGACGATGTTGGTGAAGGCGCCGCCCATATTCGGCGCGCCGGAATAGGCATGGGTCAGGATGTCGCCGGGGCGCAGCAGGTCCAGGATCTGTGACATCAGCTCGCCGGTCTCGACGCCACCGATATGCACCATCATCCGCGCCGGCCAGCCGCACAGCTCGCAGGCCTTGATGGCGCGCTTCAGCGGCTCGAGCCCGTGCTTGAAGATCACGTTCTCCGACATCCGCACCTTGACCCCGAGCAGGAAGTCCGGGTTCTCCGCCAGCGCCATGGCGCAGGCGTCGACCTGCGCGTTGTCGATGTTGTAGAGCTCGGCCACCGGGAACGCCGACAGGCCGTTGTTGGCGATGTGGACGAAGGCGTAGATGCGTGCCCGCGACTGGGCGGTGATGAAGCGGCGCAGCGCCGCCAGATTGTTCACACCGGCGTCGCCGGCCGAGACGACCGTCGTGGTGCCCTGGAATTGCACCAGTTCGTCCGGGGGAATCCCGATCGCCGAACCATAGGGGTAGACGTGACTGTGGAGATCGATCAGGCCCGGCGTCACCAGCCGGCCGTTGGCGTCGATCGACCGCAGCGCCCGCTCGGCCGGTATCTCGGGCTCGACCGCCTCGACGACGCCCCAGCGGATCCCGATGTCGCGCCTGCCTCGGAGCGACTGGCTGGGATCGATCACGTCGCCGCCCTTGATCACCAGATCGAACTTGTCGGCCGGCCCCATCGCGGCGCCGGCGGGACCCGATAGCGCGGCCATGGCGGCCGCTCCGGACGACAGCAGGAATTTGCGGCGCGACAGCGCAGACATGGTCAGCCTCCCCACGCTTGTTTGTAGTTGCGGGGAGCATGCGCCTTGTCCCCCTCGCCATCAAGGCCGGCCCGGAAAGAATGAGACTTTGTGCCAACGATCTCGGCGCAGGTCTGTCGTTGCGCCGTTGACGCAGTGCATTAAGATGTCACGGCAGTCATCCCCGCGAGACCGCATGATTTCGATCTCCCGCCCTCTCATCGCAATCGTCCTCTGCGCATCATCAGCGTCTGCCGCCCGGGCCGACGACACCGTCGAGGTCGCCCGGACCTGGGGCCTGATCGGAACCTGGGCCGCCGACTGCAGCGCACCGCCGGTCAAGGGCCGCGGCGCCATCATCTCCTACGAAGTCACTGACGATCGTCACCTGATCTATCGTCGTGACCACGATCCGTCCGACGTCAACCAGGTGGCGAGCGCACGCGTCGAGGCGGACCAGACGCTGGTGCTCTCGATCGTGCTGCCCAAAGCGCGCCAGACGCGAGAGAACGGGATCACCCGGACCGCCGACGGCAACATCCGCTCCGTGTTCAATCGCGGCGAGGACGACAGCTACACCATTCGTGACGGCCGCTTCGTTGCCAACGGCAAGCCGACGCCAGCGCTCAGGAAATGCGACTGACGCGGCGGGCTCGAGGGGGCGCCGCGATTCGCCCGCGAGCTTGAAGACCAAATCTGAACGTGCATTCAGCAACTTCGTGGAAGTTCCTGCGGAACGTTCTTTCACACTTCAAGTTGATCCCGCACTTTCATTCTGGAGGACAACATGAAGAAAATCGCTCTCGCGCTCGCTTCCCTGGCGGTCGTCGCGCTCGCGGCACCGTCGATCGCCAATGCCGAGACCGTGGTCATCAAGCGTGGCGGCCATCACTACCACCACGGCTGGGATCGGTCCCGCGCCGAATACCGCATGCATCGTGAGTACCGGCCTCACCGTTATGTCCGGCCCTTCCACCGCCATCACGATCGCACCGTGATCATCCGGCGCGACTGATCTGCAACTTCGACACAGCAATGGCCCCGCAAGGGGCCATTTTCTGTGGCGTTCGTTCTGACGCCCGTTCTTGCAGGGCTTCGCGTGGTCGTCAGCGGTCCCAGTCCGGCGCAAAGGCCGGATTGACGAAGCGCTTGTCCTTCGGGAGGGACGCGATGGTGGCGCGATCCTCATCGTCGAGTTGAAGCTTCATCGCATCCCAGTTCGCACGCTGACTTTCCGGGCGCGCTGCCTTGGGAATCGCCGCCACCCCATCCTGGTCCAACAGCCATTTCAGCGCGACCTGGGCGGCGCTGGCGCCATGCTTCCTGCCGATGGCCCCAAGCGTCTCGTCGGCGGCGGCCCGTCCCTGCGCCAGCGGGCAATAGGCCACCAGGGGAATCGAGCGGCCCGCCATGTAGGCCATCAGCTTCGACTGGTCGAGCATCACATGATATTCGACCTGATTGCAGGCGACAGGTGCCTGGATCTCCTCGACCGCCTGCTTCAGCAGCGCGACGGTGAAGTTGGCGACGCCGATCGCGCGCGTGCGCCCCTCCTCCTTCAGCTTCAGCAGCGTCTCCAGGGCGGCGGGCAGGTTCATCCCCTTGGCCGGCCAGTGGATGAGATAGAGATCGACGAACTCCAGCCGGAGCTTCTTGAGGCTCGTGTCGAAGGCACGGCGGATCGCATCCGGCGCGAGGTTCTCCGGCCAGACCTTGGTGGTGACATGCAATTCGGCGCGCGGCAGATTGGTCGCCGCAAGTGCAGCACCGATCGCGTCCTCGTTGGCGTACATCTCGGCGGTGTCGATGTGGCGGTACCCGAGCGCAAGCGCGCTCTCGACGGCCTCGCGGCAGACGGTGCCCTGCATGCGAAAGGTGCCGAGCCCGAGCTTGGGCAGGCGGATACCCTGGGTGTCGATGGCGTTCATGAAATCTCCTGGAATCGCGCGAGCCGCTCGCCAGCGAGCGCCGGCGGCAGCCTCGAAACATCAAGACCTTGGCGGGAAGTGTTCAGCTTGCCTTCGCTCCGCTTGCGAGTTCAAGCAAGCCGGCATCCACCTCGATCAAGATGTCGGGAGCGAGGTTCCTGGACGCAACAGGCGCGCGGGTAGACCCGCCGATCAGCGCCAGTTGCAGATGCCGCCGCTGCCAGGCCGGCATGGCCAGGTCTGAATGCGCGTATCCATCGCCTGCGCGTCGAGCGGATTGCCGCGCCGATGGACGAGCTTGGTGCGGGCGGCGCCGCGGGGCCGCTCGGCCGTCCTCGTACCATGAGGCCGCCGGGTGGCGACGGCGCGCGGGATTCCGGAACTGACGTCGGGGTCAACAGCAGAACGGACGGCGACCGCAGGTCGATCTGTTTTGGCTTCGATGGGCACGGGTTCGAAATGCGCCTCGGGGCCGAGTGGCTCCGGCGACAACACGGCCTTCGACAAATCGAGCTTGAGGAAGTCACCCGGCTGATAGGCCCCTGCCACAGCATCGGTCGCTGCGAGCAACACGGCGCATGTAATCGCGCCGACAACAGCTCTCAACACCATCCCATCCTCCCGTTCCCCCGCGTAACGCCACTTACGCGCGCCCCTGCCATGAGATCTCCGAGCGCCCGCTGACGGCAAAGGCGCACGGCTGCAAGAACCGGCTGCGAGCGCCTGAGTTCGCGCCACGCATCATGTTCGATGATCGACCGTTATCAGTTCGGAGAAAGCGCCCGCCAACCGCCGGTCGTTCGACGCATCATAGCCAAAGTTCCGCGCTCGTCTCTCATGTAGGTCACGGCGCCGTCATTTCCAGGCCCAAAACTGCTGATCACGGTTACCGCTGTGCACGCAAACGGGCGCTCGCGAGATAAGTCATACTAATTCGAGGAATCGATTCTGATGCGGCAGCGTAGCCTCTCGGCGACGCCCGGCGCGATATGCATGACGCCGGGCTTGGCCGCGAACTCGCCGTCGAAATTGAGCGGACTAGCGAAACCGCGCCACGGCTCGATGCACAGGAACGGCACGCCGCCGGGCTTCGACCAGATTCCAAGCTGACGAAAATTATCCCAGGCTAACTCAAGCGCCGGTCCCCTGGTTCCGACGAGGCGAACCGAACGGCTGGCCGGCTGATCGAGGATCACGGCATCATCGTCGAACAGGCGTTCGCTCAACGGGAGAACGCGCCCCTCGATCGGTGAGGGCTCCGGCCGCTCGCGCAGCAAACCGCCGGTCAGACGGCGGATCGGCGCCAGCTCAGGCTCTGCAAAAATCAGCCGATAGCTCTCCTTCGGCTGGCCGGGGAGCAGCGGCCAGTTGAAGGCGGGATGGCCGCCGAACGAGGCGGGCAGCATCTCCGCACCGGGGTTGGCGATCTCGACCGCCACGTCCAGCGCGTCAACGGCGATCCGGTAGCTCACCGTGAGACGGAAGGCGAACGGATAGCGCACCCGCGTCGTCTCGTCGTCGGTCAGTTGCAACACGCACGACTCGGCCCCGCGCTCCAGCCAGGTGAAACGCAGGTCGCGGGCGAAGCCGTGCTGGGTCATCGGATAGGTCTGGCCGCGGTGGTGGAGCTGGTCATTCTTGAGTCGGCCGACGATTGGAAACAGCCATGGCGCATGGCGCGGCCAGGCGCCTCCGGCCTGCCAGAGCAACTCCAGGCCCCCGGCCGTCTTCAGCGAGCACAGCTCGGCGCCATCAGCCTTGACCGAGGCGGTGATGCCGCCCGCGCCGATCGTGTGAAGGTCGTCGCTCATCTGCCGTCACCCTCGTCGCAAAGAGATCACACGAGGTGATGCCGGATCGCGGCAGCAACGTCCAGGGTGCGGTTCATCACCAGCGCGGAGACCACCGCCACAAGCACAGGGGACGGGGATGTCGAACACGCGGCCGAAGCCGAGGATATCGCCGCGTTCATAGGGCCCGCGCGGTGTCCGAAGGGTAGGCAACCCGCGCCAAATCTTCGTGCAGGCCGCCGCTTGCCGGACCTGATCATTCGTGTACGAATGACCGAAACCGGCTTGATGCTGCGCCGCGTGCAGGCGCAAACTGCCGCAAATGCTTTGCCAGGAGAGAAGGATATCCCGATGGCCCATGACGCGCCGCAAGCAACCGGTCCCAGCAAGCTGGTCATCCGCAACATCGGCCTCATGCTGTCCGGTGCCCTGGAACGGCCCATCCTGGATGCCGACACGATCGTCGCCGAGAACGGCAAGATCACGGGAATCGGCCGCTTCAAGGACGTCGACACCGAAGGCGCGACGACCATCGTCGATGCCCATGGCACGACGGTGGCGCCAGGCCTGATCGACAGCCATGTTCATCCGGTCGCCGGCGACTGGACGCCGCGGCAGAACCAGAGCAACTGGATCGATTCCTATCTGCATGGTGGCGTCACCACGATGATCTCCGCCGGCGAGGTGCACATGCCCGGCCGGCCGCGCGACGTCGTCGGCCTGAAGGCGATGGCGATCTTCGCGCAGCGCGCATTCTGGACGCTCCGTCCCGGCGGCGTGAAGGTGCATGCCGGCGCGCCGGTGATCGAATGCGAGATGGTCGAGGACGACTTCAAGGAGCTCGCCGCCGCCGGCGTCAAGCTGCTCGGCGAGGTCGGCCTCGGCGGCGTCAAGGACGGCCCGACCGCGCGCAAGATGGTCGGCTGGGCGCGCAAATACGGCATCCAGAGCACCATTCACACCGGCGGTCCGTCGATCCCCGGCTCCGGTCTGATCGACAAGGACGTCGTGCTGGAGGCCGGCACCGACGTCATCGGACACATCAATGGCGGCCACACCGCGCTGCCCGACGATCAGATCCGCTGCATCTGCGAGGGCTGCAAGGCGGGGCTCGAGCTGGTGCACAACGGCAACGAGCGCTCGGCGCTGTTCACCTTGCGCACCGCGCGCGAGATGAACGATCTCCACCGCGTCATCCTCGGCACCGACGCGCCGGCCGGCTCCGGCGTGCAGCCGCTCGGGATCCTGCGCATGGTCTCGCTCTTGTCCTCGCTCGGCGATGTCCCGGCCGAGATCGCGTTCTGCTTCGCCACCGGCAACACCGCGCGGATGCGCGAGCTCGATTGCGGCCTGATCGAGGTCGGCCGCTCCGCCGACTTCGTCATCATGGACAAGGCGCAGCACTCGCCGGCCAAGACCCTGCTCGACAGCGTCCAGCTCGGCGACCTCCCCGGCATCGGGATGACCATCATCGACGGCATCGTCCGCACCCAGCGCAGCCGCAACACGCCGCCGGCGACGAAAATTCCGGAGATCGTGGCGAAGTAGTTGCCACAAGCTTCGTCATTGCGAGCGCAGTGCTCGTGAATGCGCCCTCTCCCCTTGCGGGAGAGGGCATGCAGGACGGAGCAGAAATCTCGGTGGGGTGAGGGGTATCTCTCCGCGAGTCTCGCTCGCCGAGAGATACCCCTCATCCAATCGCGAATGTGGATGGACCGGAGATGCCCTCTCCCACAAGGGGAGAGGGTGCTGTATCGGGCTGCGCTCATAGCGACTGAGCAAACAAGTAGGGTGGGCAAAGCGACGCCGCCAGGCGGCGCGTGCCCATCATGTGCAGATGCGCTCTCGGTGAGAATGGTGGGCACGCTTCGCTTTGCCCACGCTACGCGGGCGGTTTGCAACAGCTATTTCAGCCGGCTCAGCAGCGACAGCAAGCTCTCGCGCTCTCTCGCATCCAGCGGCGCCAAGGTCTCCTTGGAGATCGCGAGCGCCAGCGGCGCGGTCTTCTCCGCGAGCTGCTGACCCGCGCGGGTCAGGCTCACCAGTAGCCGGCGGCCGTCCTGCGGGTCCGGGCTGGTCTCGGTGAGACCGCGCGCGGTCAGCCGGTCGATCACGCCCTTGATGGTGGCGACATCCATCGCCGTGAACCGTCCCAGCTGGTTCTGCGAGCACGGGCCGGTCTCGACCAGCTTCGACAGAGCCGCCCATTGCGTCGGCGTCAGGTTGCTGCCGATGTCGCGCGCGAAGATCATGGTGTGGCGCTGCCAGACCTGGCGCAGGATGAAGCCGATCTGATCGTCGAGCACGTAGTTCGATTTCGCGGCTTTGGCCGTGGCCTTCGCAGCGGCCTTTGCCTGTGGCTTCGGCGCGGTCTTCGTTGCGGCTTTTGCCGATCGCTTCAGCGTGGCGCTCTTGGCCATATCTTCCCTCGCCTCAGATCGACAGATGCGCGTCGCGGATGTCGGGCCGCGCATCGAGCTCGGTCATGGTGCCCGAGAAGCAGATGCGGCCGCGCTCGATGATGTAGGCTCGGTCCGAGATCAGCTTGGCGAAATGCAGGTTCTGCTCGGAGACGACCAGCGAGACGCCTTCCTTCTTCATGGTCAGGATCGCATCGACCATCTGCTCGACGATCTTCGGCGACAGGCCTTCCGAGGGCTCGTCGAGCAGCACCAGCGACGGATTGCCCATCAGTGTACGGGCGATGGTGAGCATCTGCTGTTCGCCGCCGCTCATGCGGCCGCCCGGGCGGTTCTTCATCTCGCCGAGATTGGGAAACAGCTGATAGAGTTTCTCACGCGTCCATTGCGGCGCATTCGGCCGCGGCTTCTGCCGCCCGACCTCGAGGTTTTCCTCCACCGTCAGCTCGGTGAAGATGCGGCGCTCCTCCGGAACGTAGCCGAGGCCGGCGCGGACGATCTCATGGGTGGGCGCCGACGAGATGTCCTGCCCCTCGAACATGATCTGGCCCTCGCGCAGCTCGACCAAGCCGACGATCGACCGGAAGGTCGTCGACTTGCCGGCGCCGTTGCGCCCGAGCAGCGCCACCACCTCGCCCTCGCCGACCTCGAGGCCGATGTCGAACAGGATATGCGCCGGACCATAGTGGCTGTTGAGATTGGCGACGGACAGCTTCATGCCGGCGCTCCCTCGCGATGATCGGCATCATAGAGCAGGCCTTCGCCGAGATAGATCGCCTGCACCTCCCGGTTGGCGCGCACCTCGGCTGGCGATCCCTCGGCAATGAGGCTACCGCGATTGAGCACGAGAATGCGGTCCGCATGCTCGAACACCACGTCCATGTCGTGCTCCGTGAAAAGGACGCCGATCGACTGCTCGCGCGCGATTCCAGCCGTCAGCCGCATCAGTTCGACACGCTCGCGCGGCGCCATGCCGGCGGTCGGCTCATCCATCAGCAGGAGCTTCGGTTGGTTGGCGAGCGCGATCGCGAGCTCCAGCCGCTTGAGGTCGCCATAGGCGAGCTCGCCGCACGGACGCTCGGCATAGCCGGCCATGCCGACGAGATCGAGCAGGCGATCGGCCTCGCCGCGCTCGATTGAAATCATCGGGCTCCAGAAATCGAACAGACGGTGATGATGCGAGACCAGGGCGACCTGGATGTTCTCGCGCACGGTCATGGTCGGATAGGTCGCGGTGATCTGGAAGGTGCGGCCGACCCCGAGCCGCCAGACCTCGCGCGGCCTGTGCCCCGTGGTCTCCTGCCCCATCACCTTGATGCGGCCGCTGTCCGGCACGTTCTGGCCGTTGAGCATGTCGAAGCAGGTGCTTTTCCCCGCGCCGTTCGGGCCGATCAGCGCCAGGATCTCGCCGGCCCGCAGCGTGAACGACACGTTGCGGACGGCGTGAATACCGCCATAGGATTTCGACAGGCCTTCGACCGAGAGCAGCGACACGCCTGGGCTCATTGCGCGCCCTCCATCTTGGCCGACAGCGAAGCGCCCTTGGGGGCCGGTGCGCGACGCCGATGCATGACGGTTTCGACCACACCCACGATACCTTTCGGGAACACCACCACGATCAGCACGATGAAGATGCCGAGCACGAGCTTCGACCAGTCGGTCTGGCTGACCAGCCAGATGTTGAGCGCCTTGTAGACGATGGCGCCGAAGATTGCGCCGGGCACCGTCTCCACGCCGCCCAGCAGCACCATGACCAGCGCATCGACCGAGAGCGAGATGCCCATGTTGTCCGGAAACACGCTGCCCTTGAGATAGGCGAACAGGGCGCCGCCGATGCCGGCCGTGGTGCCGGCGATGATGAAGGCCGTCCACTGGATGCGCTTGCCGTTGATGCCGATGGACTCGCTGCGCAACGGCGAGTCCCGCATGCCGCGCAGGGCATAGCCGAACGGCGAGAAGGTGATCAGGCGCAGCACGCCGACAACGAAGGCGGAGACGCCAAGCGCGAGCCAGTAGAAGTGCGACGGCGACGCCGCCCATTTCTCCGGCCAGAGCCCGAGAATGCCGTTATCACCACCGGTGACCGCGACCCATTGGAACGCGATCGACCACACGATTTGCGCAAAGGCCAAGGTGAGCATCGCGAAATACACGCCGGAAAGCTGGACGGCGAAGGCGCCGAACACGGCCGCACCGAGCGCGCCGAGCAGCGGCCCCAGCAAGAGGCAGGCGATCATCGGCAGTCCCGCCATCTTGGCAAGGAAGGCGACGCCGTAAGCGCCCAGGCCGAAATAGGCGGCGTGGCCGAAGGAAGCGAGGCCGCCGACCGCCATCAGGAAATGCAGGGACGCCGCGAAGATCACGAAGATCGCGATCTCGGCGCCGACGGTCAGCGCGTAGTTGCCGGCGATGAAGGGCAGCATCGCCGCCAGCGCCAGCGCGACGAGAGAGGCCAGCCGCTCGACCGAGCTCAGCGGGCGCCACGGAATGACGGTCAGGCCCGGCGTGCGGCGCGCCGGCGCCTCCTTCTTGCCGAACAGGCCCCAGGGCCGCACGACCAGCACGACGGCCATCACCAGGAACACGAGGATCAGCGAGATCGTGGGGAAGATGAGAATGCCGAAGGCATTGAGCTCCGACACCAGCACGGCGGCAACGAACGCGCCGAGGATGCTGCCGAGGCCGCCGATCACGACGACCACGAACACCTCGACGATGATGCGCAGGTCCATCGCGTGATGGACCGCGTCGCGCGGGATCTGCAGCGCGCCGCCGAGCGCGGCGAGGAAGACGCCGACCGCGAACACCGAGGTGAACAGCCATTTCTGATTGACGCCGAGCGCCGCGACCATGTCGCGGTCCTGCGTCGCCGCGCGCACCAGGACGCCCCAGCGGGTGCGCTGGAACAGCAGCCACAGCACCCCGAGCACGATCGGACCGAGCGCGATCAGGAACAGGTCGTAGCTCGGGATGTTCTGACCGAAGAAATCGACCGCCCCCTTGAGGCCAGGTGCACGGCGGCCGACCAGATCGTCCGGTCCCCAGATCAGCACCACGAGATCTTCGACCATCAGGGTCAGGCCGAAGGTCGCGAGCAGCTGGAACAGTTCCGGCGCATGATAGATCCGGCGCAGCAGCACGATCTCGACGAGGACGCCGATGGCCGCGACCGCGAGCGCCGCCACGACGATGCCGCCCCAGAAGCCGAGCGAGCCAGACAGCCGCTCCGTGAGCGAGAACGCCACATAGGCGCCGAGCATGTAGAACGCGCCATGGGCGAAATTGACGATGCGGGTCACGCCGAAGATGATCGACAGTCCCGACGCCACCAGGAACAGCGAGGCTGCGCTGGCAAGGCCGGTCAGGAACTGGACGAAATAGAAGGCCATGGGCGGTCCGCGTCAGGAGATCGTCTGTATCGAATGAGCCGCGTTCGAGCTCGTGTGCCCTGTCAATGAGCCGGCGAGCAAGCGTGGGGTGAGGGATCTCGGCCTGAACCTGTAGATCAGGCGTCGCGCGCCCTCACCCCGCCCGCTCTCCTCCGCGGGAGGAGGAGGCAGGAAGACCTCACTCAGTCCTTCGGACGGAGCTTGGAAACTTCGGCATCATCAGGCAGATAGTCCGAGCCCTTGCGATAGACGGTGTCGACCATGATGCCCTTGCCGTCCTTCAGCGCGGTCTTGCCAACATAAGCGCCGAGCGTCGACTGGTGGTCGATCTTGCGGAAGGTGATCTCGCCGAAGGGCGACGGAACGGACAGTCCCTCGGCCGCGGCGATCAGCTTGTCGGTATCGGTCGAGCCGGCCTTGGCGAGGATGGCGGCCGCCGACTTGATGGTCTGGTAGCCGACGATCGAGCCGAGCCGCGGATAGTCGTTGTACTTGGCCTGGTAGGCCTTCAGGAACGCGTCGTGCTCGGGCGTCTTGATCGAATACCAGGGATAGCCGGTGACGATCCAGCCCTCGGGCGTCTCCTCCTTGAGCGGATCGAGATATTCCGGCTCGCCCGTCAGGAAGCTGACGACCTTGCGGTCCTTGAACAGGCCGCGGGTGTTGCCTTCGCGGACCAGCTTCACGAGATCGGCGCCGAAGGTGACGTTGAGGATCGCCTCCGGGTTGGCGGCGGCGACGGCCTGCACCACCGGACCGGCGTCGATCTTGCCCTGCGGCGGCCACTGCTCGTCGACCCACTGGATGTCCGGGCGCTTCTCGGAGAGCAGCTTCTTGAACACGGCGACGGCCGACTGGCCGTATTCGTAGTTCGGCGCGATCGTGGCCCAGCGCTTGGCGGGAAGCTTCGCGGCCTCCTCCACCAGCATTGCCGCCTGCATGTAGTTCGACGGACGAAGGCGGAAGGTGTATTTGTTGCCCTTCGCCCAGGTGATGGCGTCGGTCAGCGGCTCGGCCGCCAGGAAGAACACCTTCTTCTGGTTGGCGAAGTCGCTGACGGCCAGACCGATGTTCGACAGGAACGTGCCGGCGAGCATCGCCACGTTTTCGCTCGACACCAGCTCATTGGCAGCGGTCTGCGCGTCGGCCGGCTTGCCGCTGTCGTCCTTGGAGACGACGACGAGCTTCTTGCCGTTGATGCCGCCGGCCGCATTGACCTCCTCGACCGCGAGCTGCCAGCCCTTGCGGTAGGGCTCGGTAAACGCCGGCAACAGCGAGTAGCTGTTGATCTCGCCGATCTTGATGACGTCCTCGGCACGCGCCGTGCCCGTCAATCCGGCAACGGCAAGGCCCAGGCCTGCCGCAAGCATCGTTCTCCGTCGCATCCCTTCAGCCTCCAATTTTGATTTGAATTATCTTAGACCGTCGTCGCCCTTGATCTCGGCGACCGTGAGCCCGCCGACCCTTGGCAAGGGACGCCCGCTGTCGGTGACCGCGAGCGCGACCATGATCTCGTTGGCGCGTGGCGCGTCGTTGATCTGCACCTCCATGCCGTCGAAATGGCTGCGCACGAAGGCGGCGTCCTTGTGCCCGAGCGGGATGTCGAGCGTGCAACCGACGCCGCCGCGCTTTTTCGATGACGGGATCAGCGCCGCGCCCTTGCCGAGCACCTTGCGCACCGGCGCGCCCATTTTCGGATGCAGGATCGCGGCGGCATGCTCCAGCTCGCCGTCGCTGCCGACGGCCGCGGCCTTGCCGTAGCTGTGCGCCGCCGGCCCCTCGATGCCGAGCGCGGCCACGGCGCGCTTGGCGAGCATCTCGCCGAGCTCCTCGCCGATCGCGATCAGCGGCGTGAGGTCCTCGACATAGCGGCCGGCAAACGGATTCTCGATCACCGCCACTGCCGCCGCGCGCCGCGTCGGCGGCGACACGGTCCGGCCCATCTCCTGATGGACTTCCTCGACCACGGTCACGATCTTTCTGATGACGGCGCTCATCGTCGACCCTTCGTGTTCCTGCACATCATGCATCAAACCTCACGCCGCCGCCGCCCGCAACTGCGACCGACGAACGATCTCGATCGCGCGCGGACCGACAACGCGAATGTTGCCGCGGAGCTGCAGTACGGCGCCTTCGATCAGGCCGGCCGAGAGCAGCGACTGCGCACGATGCTCGCCCACGGCCAGCGCTTGGGCAATCTCGGCATCACCGAGATCTCCGACCTCGCATGTGACGAGGCGGTCACCGAGATCGCTGTCCGGCTGCAGCTCGCAGGCGGGTCGGCGAAGCACGGCCGGATGACCCGGAAGGTCAACGGCGTTGCCGATCACCGTCGCCGCCGCATCGGCCTGCGCCGCGCTGCGCGCGAGCACCGTCACCGCGTCGGCAATGCCCAGCGAGAAGCTGCGGCCGTGGCGGCCCGATGTGGCGACGCCGCCGATCGCATCGGCAGCACGAAGCGTCATCCTGCGCATCACGCCTGCGCCGTCGGGACGGTCCATCAGCCCGACGCTGAACGTGGCGGCATCCCGCAGATGGAGTGCGATGTCACCGCCATTGTTGACATAGGCCCGCGTCAGCTTCGCCGCGCCGCGCATGGCGCCGAGAATCTCCTCGGCGACGCTGCCCGCGACCGCGGCCATCGGCGTGATGAACATCTCGCGCGCGAACGGCGACACGGCCGCATGCATCCGCCGCGCAACGACGCCTTTCAATGGGCAACGATCGTGATCGGCTCCCTTGCGCAGATCGGACAGTTCCGCACACAGCTCGTCCAAGAGACCCGTGAAACGCTCGGCCGCCGCACGATAGGCCGCGCGAACATCGCCATCGGCGGCGTCGGCGCCGATGATCAGATCGATCGGGCCGTCCTGCAGATGCAGCCGCCGCTCGGGCAACAAGGCGATCTGTGGCTGCCGGGTCATGCGCCCGGCCTCGGCCACGGCAGCTGGCGAATGTCCTTGCTGACATCCTTGAGCGACGTGAGCGGCTGGACGTAGTCCATGTGCCCACCGAGCGCCGCGTAGTCCGATAGCCTCAACGTGAACTCGATCGGTGCGACGATCGCCGGCGTCGGCACATAGCCGAAGGCGCCGGCCGGCATCTGGGTCACGTCGACCATGTAGGTGATGCCGCCGCCCGGCCAGACATAGACCGGCGCACCGCCGCTCGTGACCCGCGTCAGCGTATCCTTGACCGACCGCGTCAGCCGCACCGGATTGTCGGTGACGCCCGCGCGCAGCGAGCCGCCGGCACCGGCCATGAACAGCACGGTGCACAGTGCCGGCTCGCAGTTCTCCTGGATGCGCTCGACCGAGAACTGCAGCTCCGGCGGCATCTCACGCTGCACCGGCTTGAGCGACTCGTCGAGCACGTAGTAGGCGGCATGTTCGCCGGTCGTGGACACCATCAGCAGCGTCGTGCCAGGCTTCGCCGTCTTCGCATCGAACGGCCCGAGAATCGACAGCGGATCGGAGATGTCGGTGCCGCCCCAGCCGGTTCCGGGCTGCGCCACCTGGAAGTAGCGGCCCGGCGTGGAGCGCCGTCCCTTCATCTTGATGCCGGTCGCGGCAATGTCGAGCAGCTTGCCGGCCTGGTGCTCCGACAGCACGCCGGTGATGTGATCATCGACCACGACGACCTCGTCGACCTTGCCCTGCCATTGCTTGGCGAACATGCCGATCGTGGCCGAGCCGCAGCCGACGCGCATGCGCTCTTCCTTGACGCCGTTGACAACAGGCGGCTGCCCCGCCTGCACGATCACGCTGGAACCGCCGTCGACGACGAGCTCGACGGCCTTGCGGTTGCTGAGGTCCATCAGCGCGTCGCAGGTGACGCGCCCCTCCTTCTTGGAGCCGCCGGTGAGATGATGCACGCCGCCGAGCGAGAGCATCTGCGAGCCGTATTCGCTGGTCGTGACGTGACCGACCGCTTCGCCGTCGACCCGCACCGTCGCCGCTTCCGGGCCGAGATAGCGATCGGTGTCGATCTTCACCTTGACGCCGCAATAGCTGAAGATGCCCTCGGTTACGACCGTGACCATGTCGACGCCCTCGACCTGCGAGGACACGATGAACGGCGCGGGCTTGTAGTCGGGATAGGTGGTGCCGGCGCCGATCGCGGTGACGAACAGCTCCGGCTGATGCACGATCTTGCCGTCCCAGTCGCCGCTCGCCTGGAACGGCACCAGCTTGCCGCCATGCGACACCGTGCGCTCCAGCAGGATATGCGGATCGACGCGCACCAGCACACCGTCCTGATTGGCATAGCGGTCGCAGGCGCCAGCCGCGCCCGGCTTGATGTAGCACATCACCGGACAGGCATCGCAGCGGATCTTGTCCCCTGCACCCTCGCTCGCCGTCTCAGTCACCATGCAGAGAAGCCCATCTTGAAGCGGAGTTGACGGCAACCGTCCGCACGCCGCGGCAATTCGTTCGTATACGAATGATGTCGCGCCCCTCCGCCGACTGTCAAGCGCCACCGCGAACGAAAAGCACGATTGCCGGATAAACGATCAGTTTGCCCTGCACAATGACGACAAATCGTGCACACGCTGCAGCGCAAAACGTGGCACTTGCATGTTAGTACACAAACGATACGCTCGGAGCGATCACCATCGCATCCTCGTTAACGATAGCACAGCGGACGGCAGAAGGGCATGACGCCAGCAACGATTCGGCTGACCGTGAACGGACGGGCGCATGACGTTGCGGCCGCGCCGGACACGCCCCTGCTTCATGTGCTGCGCAACGACCTCGCTCTGAACGGTCCGAAATACGGCTGCGGCCTCGGTGAATGCGGCGCCTGCACCGTGCTGATCGACGGCCGTGCCGCCCGCTCCTGCGTCATTCCGGTGGAAGGCTGCATCGGCCGCGACGTCACCACGCTTGAAGGGCTGGGCTCGCGCGAGGCGCCCGATCCGGTGCAGCAGGCCTTCATCGCCGAGCAGGCCGCGCAATGCGGCTACTGCCTCAACGGCATGATCATGACGACCAAGGCGCTGCTGGCGATCAAGCCCGATCCGTCACGCGACGAGATCAAGCAGGCGCTGCGCTACAATCTCTGCCGCTGCGGTGCCCATGTCGAGATCCTCCGCGCGGCGATGCGCGCGGCCGGCCACACGCTCGAGGCGCTGGACTGATGAACGATCGCCTCACCAAGGACGCCGACACGCCTCGCGGCTGGCTGGTTGTCGAACGTCCCATCGCCGGCAACGATGGCCGGTTCGAAACCTTCATCCGGATCACGGCCGCAGGCGAGGTCTCCGCCTTCAACGGCCACGTCGATCTCGGCACCGGCATCCGAACCGCGCTGGGACAGATCGTCGCGGAAGAGCTGGATGTCTCCTTCGCCCGTGTCGTGGTCGTGCTCGGGGACACCGCGGTCGTGCCGAATCAGGGCGCAACCATCGCCAGCGAGACAATTCAGATCACCGCCGTGCCGCTGCGCAAGGCTGCGGCGCAGGCCCGCGCCTTCCTCCTGGCGCGGGCGGCAGCGCAACTCGACCTCGACGTCGTGGATTTGAGGGTCGAGGACGGACTGGTCCGCGGTCCCGACAACCGCGTCCTCAGCTATGGCGAGCTGATCGGCGATGAGACGTTCCGCCTCGCCCTCGCCGACGATATCGTCGTCAAGTCGGTGAACGACTATCAGGTCGTCGGCCGGTCGGTGCCGCGCGTCGATCTGCCGGCAAAGGCGGCCGGTGAACTCACTTATGTCCATGACGTTCGCGTCCCCGGCATGCTGCATGGCCGCGTCGTGCGTCCACCCTATGCCGGTGTCGATGCCGGCCCCTTCATCGGCACCAGCCTTCTTGGCGTCGACAGGGAGTCGGTGCGCGACGTACCGGGCCTGGTTGACGTCGTCGTCATCGGCGACTTCATCGGCGTCGTCGCCGAGCGCGAGGAGAACGCGATCCTCGCCGCCGAGCGGCTCCAGGCGAATTGGAAGCCGGTGCCGAGCTTGCGCGACCTCGACGATGTCGAGAACGCGCTGCGCGCCAATCCGTCCGAGCCGCGTCGGCTGCTCGACAAGGGCGATGTCGATGCCGCCATCGCCGGCGCCGCCAAGCCGATGCGGCGGACCTATCTCTGGCCCTACCAGATGCACGGCTCGATCGGGCCGTCCTGCGCGGTGGCCGACTATCGCGACGGGCAGACCCGCATTTATTCCGGCACGCAGAATCCGCACATCCTGCGCGGCGATCTCGCCAAGCTGATCGACTGTCCCGAGGATCACATCGAGCTGATCCGGCTGGAGGCCGCCGGCTGCTATGGCCGCAACTGCGCCGACGATGTCACCGCCGATGCGCTGCTGCTATCGCGCGCGGTCGGCCGTCCGGTGCGGGTGCAATTGTCGCGCGAGCAGGAGCATCTGTGGGAGCCCAAGGGCACCGCACAGCTGATGGACGTCAATGGCGGCCTCAATGCCGATGGCTCGGTTGCGGCCTATGAGTTCGCCACGCGCTATCCGTCGAACGGCGCGCCGACGCTGGCGCTGCTGCTGACCGGCCGCATCGCGCCGGAGCCTGCGGTGTTCGAGATGGGCGATCGCACCGCGATCCCGCCTTACGACTACGACCACATGCGCGTCACTGCGCATGACATGCCGCCGATCGTGCGTGCGTCCTGGATCCGCGGCGTCTCGGCGCTGCCCAACACCTTCGCGCATGAGTCCTATATCGACGAGCTCGCGGCGGAGGCTGGCGTCGACCCGATCGAATACCGGCTGCGCTATCTG
Source organism: Bradyrhizobium sp. SZCCHNR1015 (assembly GCF_032489875.1). Taxonomy (NCBI): domain Bacteria; kingdom Pseudomonadati; phylum Pseudomonadota; class Alphaproteobacteria; order Hyphomicrobiales; family Nitrobacteraceae; genus Bradyrhizobium; species Bradyrhizobium sp. SZCCHNR1015. The sequence continues at coordinate 182,959 of NZ_JAUEYW010000011.1, read as the reverse complement.
AAGGACGAGCGCGCGCGTGATCTCGTGAACGCCGTGGCCGAACGCGCCGGCTGGACGCCGCGCCCCGTGAGGGAAGAGAAGACGCCCGAGAACGGCGTCGTCCATGGCCGCGGCTTCGCCTATGCGCTCTACGTCCACAGCAAGTTTCCCGGCTACGGCGCGGCTTGGTCGGCGTGGATCGCCGATGTCGCGGTGAATACGACGACCGGCGACGTCAGCGTCACGCGGGTCATCGCAGGCCAGGACTCCGGCCTGATGATCAATCCGGACGGCGTACGCCACCAGATCGAAGGCAACGTCATCCAATCCACCAGCCGGGCGCTGATGGAGGAGATTCCGTTTTCGCGCGGCAAGGTCGCGGCACGGGAATGGGGTGCGTATCCGATCATCACCTTCCCCGATTTGCCTGAGATCGACGTGCTGATGCTGCCGAGACCGGATCAGCCGCCGCTCGGCGTCGGCGAGTCCGCGTCCGTGCCGAGCGCCGCTGCGATCGCCAATGCGATCTACGACGCCACCGGCGTCCGCTTCCGCGAGCCGCCATTCACGCCGGAGCGCATTCTGAAAGGGCTGCGCGGCGAACAGGTCGAGACGCCAGCGCCGCAGTCGCTGCCCGCCCCCGAAAGACCGGCGACGACATGGCTCAAGCCCTTTGCCAGGCGGGGCGGCGTGATCGCCAGCGCCGTCGCGGCCTGCGCCGCGGCGATCGGCGTCGCCACCGCCGTGTTGCCCTGGCGTGCCATCGCACCGATCACACGCCCCGATCCCTCGGTCTATTCCGCCGCGACGATCGCGCGCGGCGAGGCGCTCGCGGCGCTCGGCAATTGCGCGGTTTGTCACACCGCGGATGGCGGCCTGATCAATGCCGGCGGCCGTGCGCTGGAGACGCCGTTCGGCACGCTGTTCAGCACCAACATCACGCCCGACGTCGAGACCGGCATCGGCGCCTGGTCCTATCCCGCCTTCGAGCGCGCCATGCGCGAGGGCGTGCATCGCGACGGCCGGCAGCTCTATCCGGCGTTTCCCTACACGCATTTCGCGCGAACCGATGAGGCCGACCTGCAGGCGCTCTACGCCTACCTGATGGCAGAGGCGCCGGTGAGACAGCAGGCGCCCGACAACGCGCTGCGCTTCCCGTTCAACCTGCGGCCGCTGATCGCCGGATGGAACGCGCTGTTTCATGACACCCAGCCGTTCAGGCCTGATCCAACCCAATCGGAGCAGTGGAATCGCGGCTTCTATCTCGTCGAAAGCCTCGGCCATTGCAGCGCCTGTCATTCGCCGCGCAATGCGCTCGGTGCCGAGCAGCGCAACGCATATCTGGCTGGCGGCTTCGCGGAGGGCTGGGAAGCCCCCGCGCTGACCGCGCTCTCGACTGCCCCGATCCCGTGGACCGAGGACGAGTTCTACACCTATCTCCGCTCCGGTCAGTCGCGCCTCCATGGCGTGGCCGCCGGTCCGATGGCGCCGATCGTGAAGGATCTCGCGACGCTGCCCGACGCGGACATTCGGGCCATGGCGGTCTATCTCGCCTCCTTCCAGACGCCCTCGCCCGAGGCAGCGAAGCTGGAGGCGACGGCAGCGGAGTTGGAGGCGCGCACCAGGGTGACCTCGGCGGCATCTCCGGCCGCCCGGCTCTATCTCGGCGCCTGCGCGGTCTGTCACGAGATCGGCGGCCTGCCGCTGTTCGGCAGCCGGCCCTCGCTGGCGCTGAACAGCAACCTGCACAGCGCCACACCCGACAACCTGATCCAGGTGATCCTGCACGGGATCATGAAGCCGGCCTCGTCCGATCTCGGCTACATGCCGGCGTTCAAGGACCATCTCAGCGACGTCCAGCTCGCCGAACTCGTCTCCTATCTCCGTCAGCAATTCGCCCCGGACAAGCCGGCCTGGACGGACGTGGACGCCGTCATCGGTCGCATCAGGTCGGCCGCGGTGCAGTGAGGCCGAGCATGCTCCTTCCGCGCCCGGCGCCCCGCCCACCACCCTGACGCGCATTCGGGCACCTGCTTGCCAGTAATTTCGCCTTGCGGCAGTCGCCCTGCCGCTTCTAGAATTCGGGACTACGTTCCAAAAAATGGAACAAACGGTATCATCATGAGCGCCCTGACCAACGCCATCGACATCCTGCGCTGCTTCTCGACCGCGCGGCCCGACCTCTCCTTTGCCGACGTCCAGGTCCTGACCGGCAAGCCGAAGAGCTCGACCTCACGCCTGCTCCGCTCGCTGCGCGATTGCGGCCTGCTCGAGCAGGATCCGCACAGCCGCCGCTACCGGCCGGGCCTGCTCACCTTCGAGCTCGGGCGGCTGCACCGGGCCCATGACGACCTGATCGCCACCGCCGAGCGCGAGCTGCGTGATGTCTGCGCGCGCACCGGACACACCGGCTACATCGCCGTGCTCGACGGCTATCAGCAGGTGGTGCTGCGCATCGTGCCCGGCTCCAATCCGCTGCGCGTCGTCAACCCGCCGGGCCAGCGCACGCCGGCCATCATCACCTCGAACGGCCGCGCCATGCTGGCGCGTCTGTCGGACCAGGAGATCCGGGCGCGCGTGCCGCTCGACTACCCGAAGGTCCCGGCCAACTCGCCTCAGAACTTCACCGAGCTGATGGCGCGGCTGAACGAGATCCGCCGGACCGGCATCTCGGACGCCGCCGACGAGGCCATCGAGGGCGTCGGCTCGCAGGGCTTTGCGCTGGCGAGCGGCGAGAGCGGTGAGCTGATCGGCATCGCCGTCTCCTACTCGGTCCAGGCCACCACCGAGATCGAGCGTGCCAATGTCCGTCGCGAGCTCGGCAGCATGGCCGCAAAGCTGCGGCGCATGACCGGCGATCCGCTTGGCCAGACCATCGAGCAATTGGCCGGACTGGCCTCCTGATGACGAGCAGCAGCGCGCCGCGCGTCAACAGCCTGGCGCTGTTGATCCTGCCGAGCGCGCTGCTTTTTGCGCTGTTCTTCTTCCTGCCGATCGGATTGATGGCGGTGATGAGCGTCCTGACCGGCAACCCCGTGGTCATGCCGAACGTCGCCCTCACCGCCAGGCACTATGCCCGCATGGGCGATGACGGCTACTATCTCGAGGTGATCTGGACCACGATCCGGATCGGCCTCTGGACGACCCTGGCCGCGCTCATGATCGGCTATCCGCTCGCGCATTGGATGGCGCGGATCAAGAGCCGCACCGGCCACGCGCTGCTGCTGATGGCCGTGCTGGCGCCGATGCTGACCGGCATCGTGGTGCGTACCTTCGCCTGGATGACGCTGCTGTCCGACAAGGGTGTCATCAACCAGATCCTGACCTCGCTCGGGCTGGTCACCAGGCCGTTGCAGCTGATGTACAATGAGACCGGCATCGTCATCGGCCTCGTCCACATCTATGTGCCGTTCATGGTGCTGACGCTGACCGGCGTGATCGGCCGCATCGACGAACGGCTGGAGCAGGCGGCGGAGAATCTCGGCGCCAGCCCGTGGCGCGCTTTTCTCGAAGTCACCCTGCCGCTCAGCCTGCCCGGCATCCTCGCCGGGTCGCTGCTCGTGTTCGCGCTCGCGATCAGCGCCTATGTGACCCCGATCCTGCTCGGCGGCTTCCAGGTCATGACCCTGCCGATCCTGATCTACCAGCAGATCTCCGCCAACTTCAACGTCGGCTTCGCGGCTGCGCTCGGCATGGTGCTGCTCGTCATTTCGCTCTCGCTCGTCATCGCGTATAATCACGTGCTCGGCCTCGTCTCGGGCCAGCGCGAGCTGCAATGAGGGCGCAGATGACGAGCCTTGCTCCAGGATCGCAGCCGCCGCTTGCTGCGCCGATCGATCTGGGGGCGGCACCTGCCCGTCGCAGCACGACGCCGCTCCGGTGGGGCCGCAGGCTCTATCTCGCCGCCAACAGCGCCATCCTCGCCTTCCTCCTGGCGCCGATCGCGATCGTGATCGTGTTCGCGCTGAATCCGACGCCCTTCATCCAGTTTCCACCGGTCGGCGTCTCCTTGCGCTGGTTCGAGAAATTCTTCGCCTCGCGCGACTTCATGCACGCGCTGCTCTTGAGCATCGAGGTCGCAGCGATGACCACGGTCGCGGCAACCGTGCTCGGCGCGTCGGCCGCGCTGGCGGTCGCGCGCGGCAACCTGCCGGGCTCTCGCCTGATCGTGGCGACCATGCTGTCGCCGCTGATGCTGCCTGCGATCCTGACCGGTCTTGCACTGTTCCAGTCCTATGTGCTGCTCGATGTCGGGCGCCCGTTGTGGGGCCTTGTCGCCGGCCATACGCTGGTGACGATTCCCTACGTCGTGCGCACCACCCTCGCCGTGTTGCATAATTTCGATGTCAGGCTGGAGGAAGCCGCGCAGAATCTCGGCGCCAGCCCCACCCGGACCTTCTTCGAGATCACGCTGCCGCTGGTGAAGCCCGGCGTACTGGCAGGCGCGATCTTTGCTTTCATCGTCTCGTTCGACCAATTCCCGGTGTCGCTGTTCCTGGTCGCGCCCGGCAGCGAGACCTTGCCGATCACGCTGTTCAACTACCTCAAATTCGATCTGGACGGCACCATCGGCGCCGCCTCGGTGATCTCGATCCTGCTCGCCTTCATCGTCGTCATCGCGCTCGACCGCACCGTTGGCCTGCGCTCCTACGTCAAACTCTAAGGGAGATTCCGGACATGACCGACTCATCGCGTCGCTTCCCCATGAGCCGCCGGCGCCTGCTGACTTCGGCTGCTGCGCTTGGTGCAGGCGTCGTCGCGGCGCCTTACGTCGCGCGCGCCGAGGAGCCCGTGCTGAACATCACCGGCTGGGGCGGCAAATGGGGCGACGTCATGAAGGCCGAGATCGGCCCCGCCTTCGAAAGCGAGTTCAAGTGCAAGCTCAGGACCGACACTGCGCTGCCGTTCCTGCCGAAGCTGCAGGCGAGCTCGCGCTCGGCGCCGATCTACGACGTGCTGCACACCAACTCCAACGAGCAGTGGGCAGCGGTCGAGATGGGCCTCGTCGAGCCGAAGGTCGACCCCAAGCTGGTGCCGAACATGGCCGACGTCTACCCCTACGCGGTCAGCGACAAGATCGTCGGTGTCTGCATCTTCACCAGCGCCATTGGCTTGGGCATGCGCACCGACAAGGGCTACGCCAACGTCACGTCCTGGAAGGAGCTGTGGGACGCGAAGTACAACGGCGTGCGCGGCGGCTATGTGATCCCTGTCAACAGCCTGGGACAGGCTTTCCTGATGATGTGCGGCACTCTCTACGGAAGGGGGCAGACCGATCTCGACGCGGCCTATGCGGCGCTCGAGAAGCTGAAGCCGATCAAGCTCGTCGACTTCACCGGCGCGATGGAGAAGCTGTTCCTGTCCGGCGAGGTCGGCCTCGGCGTGATCCACGACTCCGGCATCTACCGCTATGACGGACAAAACCAGCCGATCGACTTCGTCACCCCGAGCGAGGGCGTGCTGTCGCTGGAGCAGGTTCTGAGCATCACACCCGGCAGCAAGATGAAGGAGCTCGCCAACGCCTATGTGAACTACATGCTGCGCCCCGAGGTCCAAAAGCGCCTCGCCGAGACCGTCTGGTACTCGCCGGCCAACAAGAAGGTGAAGCTCGACGCCAAGTACGACGCCAAGCTGCTGACCACTCCGGAAAAGGTCAGCAAGCTGATCCAGGTCGACTGGAAGTGGTACAACGCGCAGAAGGACGTGATCGACAGCCGGGTCAACCGGATCTTCCGCGCATGAGCGCAAGCATCGAGATCGCCAGCGTCAGCAAGGTCTATGACGGCGGCGTACGCGCCGTCGACGCGGTCGCCATGGACATCCGTCCGGGCGAGTTCTTCTCGCTGCTCGGCCCGTCCGGCTGCGGCAAGACCACCACGCTGCGCATGATCGCGGGCTTCGACAGCCCCAGCACCGGCGAGATCCGCGTCGACGGCGCCGACATCACCCATGTCCCCGCGCACAGGCGCGACATGGCGATGGTGTTCCAGAACTATGCGCTGTTTCCGCACCGGACGGTGGCGGAGAACGTCGCCTTCGGCCTGCGCATGCGCAAGACCGACAAGGCCACGATCGCGTCCAAGGTCACGGCCGCGCTGGCGATGGTCGAGCTGTCCGGCATGGAGGACCGCAGGCCGGCACAATTGTCGGGCGGCCAGCAGCAGCGCGTCGCGCTCGCCCGCGCCATCGTCATCTCACCGCGCGTGCTGCTCTGTGACGAGCCGCTCGGCGCGCTCGACAAGAAGCTGCGCCAGCAGATGCAGTTCGAGCTCAAGCAACTGCAGAAGACTCTCGGCCTCACCCTCGTCTTCGTCACCCACGACCAGGAGGAGGCGCTGGCGATGTCCGACCGCATCGCGGTGATGAACGCCGGCCGCGTCGAGCAGATCGGCACACCGGTCGAGATTTACGACCAGCCGCGAACCCGCTTCGTCGCCGACTTCATCGGCGACACCAATATCTTCCGCGGCCAGCGCGTGACGCTGGACCACGGGACCGGAATCGCGGTCGGCAACGGCCTGGTGCTGGCCCTGCCGGATGTGTCCGCAACGGCCGGTGGCGAGGTTCTGTCGGTCGCCTTGCGGCCGGAGAAGATCATGGTGTCGCCAGCCGGCCCGGTCGATGCCGAGAGCAAGGGCACGTCCGCACGCGGTACGGTCGAGAGCACGAACTTCCTTGGCGGTGCCGTCCTCTACCGCATCGTCCTGGACGGTGGCGAGCGGGTGCTGGCTCAGCAGCCGAATTCAGGAGCCGGTCCACTCCACGCACCCGGCCAAGCCGTCGCGCTCGGCTGGCGGCCGACCGATCTCGTCATTCTCGAGGATTGATATTGTGAACGTCATACTCCCGTCCCCTTCCCTCGATGTGGCGGATCGCCCTTCGCAACGGCGCATGGGCGTCGTCGTCATCGGCCAGAGCCCGCGCCCCGCGATGGAAGCCGAGATCGCAGCCGTGCTGTCTCACGGCACGACCATCGAATTGCGCGGCGCGCTCGACGGCATGAGCCGCGGCGAGATCGATCGCATCCCGCCGGTCGACGGCGCCGATGCGCTGTTCACCTTGCTGCCCAACGGTGACAACGTGCGCATCAGCAAGAAGGCGGTCGAGGGCCGGGCCAATGCACAGCTCGCGAAATTTCGGCACGACGGCATCGACGTCGCGATGCTGGCCTGTACGGGCAAGTTTCCCAACCTCGTGCCAGAAGGGCTCGTGATCCTGCCCTCGGCAGTGCTGCACAAGATGGTGGAAGCCGTGCTGCCGAGGGGCCGGCTCGGCGTGTTCTCGCCGCTGGCCGAGCAGACCGCGCTGATCGCCGGCAAATGGCAGCGTGATCACGTCGAGGTGGTCGGCGTCACGCTGCAACCGGGCTCCGATGACGCAGCCGTCGACGCCGCGGCGCGCGCGATGGCGGCCAAGCAGCCCGACCTCGTCGTGCTCGACTGCATGAGCTACACCAGCGCCAACAAGGCCCGCGTCCGCCGCCATTATTCCGGGCCCGTGATCCTGTCGATCGCCGCAGCCGCCCGCATTGTCGAGGAACTGTTGTCGTGAGCGGGGTGGAATTGAAGACGATCAGTCTCGACGACATCGAGGCGCTCGCGGTCGGCGCCTGGATCCTCGGCACCGGCGGCGGCGGCAGTCCCTATCTCGGCCTGCTCAACCTGCGTCGGCTCTATGCCGAGGGACATCGCGTGCAGATGATGTCGCCGCTCGATCTTGCCGACGACGACTGGGTCGCCGTGGTCTCCAACATGGGCGCCCCCTTGGTCGGGCAGGAACGGCTCGCCGACAGCCGCAGCATTGCGCGTGCGGTGCGCATGCAGGAGGAGCTCAACGGCATCACATTTCGCGCCGTGATGTCGGTCGAGATCGGCGGCGGCAATGGCATGCAGGCGCTGATGGCGGCAGCACATCTGAACATCCCCGTAGTCGACGCCGACTGCATGGGCCGCGCCTTTCCCGAGGCGCAGATGACGTCGGTTGCGATCGGCGACCTCAAGCCGTATCCCTGCACGCTCTACGATCCGCGCGGCATCGAGGCCGTGGTGACGAAGGTGCCGAGCTGGAAGTGGATGGAGCGCGCCAGCCGCAAGATCTGCGTCGAGATGGGCTCGATCGCCTCGACCAGCAAGGCGCCGCGCACGGGCCGCGAGGTCAAGGACTGGGGCATCCATTTCACGACCACCAAGGCCATCACGATCGGCCGCGCGGTCGAGGCCGCCAACCGCAGCCACCAGGATCCGATCGCCGCGATCCTCGATTGCGAGGGTGGCCAGCGGCTGTTCAGCGGCAAGATCGTCGACGTCGAGCGCCGCACCACCGAAGGTTTCTTGCGCGGCTCTGCCGTCGTGGAGGGCAGCGACGATGACCGCGGCACGCGGCTGAAACTGTCGTTCCAGAACGAGTGGATCGTGGCCTGGCGCGATGGCGAAGCCATCGCGATGTCGCCGGACCTGATCTGCGTGCTCGACAGCGTCAACGGCCACGGCATCGGCACGGAGACGGTGCGCTACGGCCAGCGCGTCACCGTGATCGCGCTGCCGGCGCCTGCCGTGCTGACGAGCCTGCGCGGACTCGAATTCGTCGGCCCCCGCGCCTTCGGTTACGACCTCGATTTCCGGTCGCTGTTTGCGCCCCCTGGAGCATAGTGAATGAAGCGGATTGGCATTGACGTCGGTGGCACCAACACCGACGCCGTCCTGATTGCCGACGACCAGGTCGTTCACTCCGTCAAGGCTGCGACCACCGCCGACGTGACCTCCGGCATCCTCGCGGCGCTGAAGGCGCTGCGAGAAAATCCCGCAGCGGCCGTACCGGTCGATGCGGTCGTGATCGGCACCACGCATTTCATCAATGCGGTGGTGCAGCGGCGGCACCTGCAGAAGATCGGCGCGATCCGCATCGGAATGCCGGCCTCCGCCTCGCTACCGCCGTTCTGCGACTGGCCGGGCGACCTCGCCGCCCTGGTCAACGGCGAGACCTTCATGCTCGAAGGCGGCCACGATTATGATGGCCGCCCGTTCATGCCGCTCGACACCGACGGCCTGAGGGCCGCCGCGCGCGCGATCAAGGCCAAGGGCCTGCGCGCGGTCGCGGTCGCCTCGTCGTTCTCACCGCTCGATCCGAGCTGCGAGAACACGGCGCGCGAGATCCTGGCCGAGATCTGTCCTGATGTGGCCGTCACGCTCTCGCACGACCTCGGCCGCATCGGACTGCTCGAGCGCGAGAACGCCGCTTTGCTCAACGCCGCGCTCCATGACCTCGCGGTCACGACGGTCGCCGCCTTCCGCAAGGCGATCGCGGAGTCCGGCATCGATGCGCCGCTGTTCCTGACGCAGAACGACGGCACCGTGATGCAGGCGGAGATCGCGACCGCCTTCCCGGTCATGAGCTTCGCCTCCGGCGCCACCAACTCCATGCGGGGCGCCGCGTATCTGTCCGGCCTCGACGACGCCATGGTCGTCGACGTCGGCGGCACCACCAGCGACATCGGCCAGCTGCGCCACGGCTTTCCGCGCGAGGCCAACGCCGTCGTCGAGGTCGGCGGCGTCCGCACGCTGTTTCGCATGCCCGATCTGCTCTCGATCGGGCTCGGCGGCGGCAGCCATGTCACGCAGGATCCGGTCCGTGTCGGCCCGCTCAGCGTCGGATACCGGCTGACATCCGACGCGCTGGTGTTCGGCGGCGACCAGCTCACCGCGACCGACATCGCGGTCGCAGCGGGGCTGATCGACATCGGCGACAGATCGCGCGTCGCGCATCTGCCGAAAAGCCTGATCGACGCCGCGCTCGCCGACGCCCACCGCAAGCTCGAAGGCGACATCGACCGCATGAAGACCGAGGCGGGCGACGTGCCGCTGCTCGCGGTCGGCGGCGGCGCCTTCCTGGTGCCGGAGCGCCTCGCCGGCATCTCCACCATCGTCCGCGTCGACCATGGCGACTGCGCCAATGCGGTCGGCGCCGCCATCGCCCAGGTCTCCGGCGAGGCCGACCAGGTCTTCCGCGACATGACCCGCGACGAGGCCATCGCGGCGGCGCGGGCCATCGCCGAGGTGCGCGCCGTGCAGGCCGGCGCCGACCGCGACACGCTCAAGACGGTCGACGTCGAGGACATGCCGATCGCCTACCTCCCCGGCAACGCGCTCCGCGTCCGCGTCCGCGTCGCCGGCGCCATCGCCGAGCCGACCATCGGCGCGGCGGCGTAGTCCACGATCATCACGCCAGCTCGGCGATCCGCTCGACCCCGGCCTCCGCGCCCTGCGCCTTGGCCGCCGCCATCGAGCCGCCGAGGTCGATGCCCCGGCAGGCGTTGTCGACGACGATGGCCGCAAAGCCGAGCCGCCGCGCATCGACCGCCGAATAATGCACGCAGAAATCGGTGGCGAGACCGACCAGGAAAACCCGCTTCAGGCCGCGCTCGCGCAGGTATCCGGCGAGGCCCGTGGGCGTGGTCTTGTCGTTCTCGAAGAACGCCGAGTAGGAATCGATCGCGGCGCGAAAGCCCTTGCGGATGATGAGCTGCGCCTTGTCGGTCGCAAGCTCGGCATGGAAGGCGGCGCCCGGCGTGCCCTGGATGCAGTGGTCCGGCCACAGGGTCTGCGGCCCGTAGGGCATCGTGACGCTTTCGAACGGCGCCTTGCCCGGGTGGCTCGAGGCGAACGAGCTGTGTCCCGCCGGGTGCCAGTCCTGGGTCAGGACGACGTGATCGAACATCCGGCTCAGCCGGTTGATCACCGGCACCACGGCATCGCCGTCGGCCACGGCGAGCGCACCGCCGGGACAAAAATCGTTCTGCACATCGATGATGAGCAGCAAATCCTCGTTGGCCCTGATCTGCATTCCTGCCTGCATCCGTTTCACGCGAGCTCCATCAAGGATGGCCCCAGGCCGCGGCGATCTCAAGCCGGGCCGCCGAATAATCCGCGGCCAGCCAGTCCCTCCATTTTGGAATCCCTGCTCTGCAGGCCGGGCCTGGAAACGCCCGCCGATTCATGGATTCTCCCGGCGGGAGAGAATGGCCGATGCCGACTGCCGTCACACACCGCTCCGCGAGCCAGCGTCTCGAGCGCTGGGCGGTCGCCACCCTGCGCGAGGCCGGCGCGATCGTCGAATGCGAACGGCACGGCTGGATACGCGAACGCGGCGACCCGGAAGCGCTGGCGCGGGCGCTTTGCGTCGCACGCGACGATCCACCACCCGGGCTGTGCAGTTCGGACGCGCTCGCGGCCATCGAGGACGTCCTGGCTGCGACCGGCGACACCTGTCCTGATTGTTCACGGCACGGAGAGCCGGAAGATCCGCCGCGATTCAAATAAGTGATTCCGCGGCTACCCCAAGATGCCCTAGCCTGAGGCCTCCACCGGGAGACGCCATCATGCCGAAGCATCCGGTCCCATGGCTGCTGCGCAAGCCGTGCCCGACCTGCGGTCGCGCGCTCGCGGTGCGCGAGGGCAAGGGCGAACGTCGCCAGCTTGTTTGTCCAACCTGCGACGGGCCCGATCCGCTGCACTCGCCCAAGGCGCTCGGCTGGGCGAGGGGATCGCTTCGGCCGCCGCAGCGGCCGAAGCAGCATTGACGTCACTTGCGCGTCAGCTTGCGCTCGACCTTGTTGCGGCTGTTGCCGACCTTCTTGACCGCCTTCTTCACCGCGGACGCCGAGCGGCCGCTCTTCTTGGCTTCGTAGCGGACTTCGTAGTCCTGTCCGCCCGCGACACGGGCGCGATCCTGCTTGCGTCCGCGCCCGGATGTTGCGGTAGCTGACTTCGCGGTGGATGTCTTCTTCTTCACTGCCATGGTGCATCTCCTTGTCAGCGCGCAACGCACGACACATCGAAGCGGTTCCGCCGATGAGGAAGACCCATCGCGTCGATCAGCCGAGGTCGAACCTGACGCCCTGCGCCAGCGGCAGGCTGCGGCCGTAGTTCACGGTGTTGGTGGCCCGGCGCATATAGGCCTTCCATGAATCCGAGCCGGACTCGCGGCCGCCGCCGGTCTCCTTCTCACCGCCGAACGCGCCGCCGATCTCGGCGCCCGAGGGGCCGATATTGACGTTGGCGATGCCGCAATCGGAGCCGCGCGACGATACGAACAGTTCGGCCTCGCGCAGATCATTGGTGAAGATCGACGACGACAACCCCTGCGGCACCGCATTGTGCAGCGCGATCGCGGCATCGAGATCGCGATACGGCATCACGTACAGGATCGGCGCGAACGTCTCGCGCTCGACCGGACCGGATTGCGCGTCGATCTCGACCAGCGCCGGCCGCACGTAGTAGGCCTCCGCGCAGCCGCCGACCGCGACGCGCTCGCCGCCGAACACACGGCCGCCGTGATCCCGCGCGGCGCTCAGCGCATCCTGCATGGCGTCATAGGCGCCGCGGTCGATCAGCGGGCCGATCAGCGTGCCCTGCTCCAGCGGATTGCCGATTGCCACCGAGGCATAGGCCTGCTTCAGCCGCGGCACGAGCTGGGCGTAGACGTCGGCATGCACGAACAGGCGGCGCAGGCTGGTGCAGCGCTGGCCCGCGGTGCCCATCGCCGCGAACGCCACCGCGCGCAAGGTGAGATCGAGGTCGGCGGTGGGCGTGACGATCGCGGCATTGTTGCCGCCGAGCTCGAGGATGGCGCGGGCAAAGCGGCCGGCAAGGCAGGCGCCGACGACGCGCCCCATGGCCGTCGATCCGGTCGCCGACACCAGCGGCACCCTGGCATCGTCGACCAGCATCTCGCCCACCGCGCGGCCGCCGAGCAGCAGGCCGGCGAGCCCCTCCGGGGCCTCGCCGCCCTCGCGGCGATAACGCTGCAGCGCGCGCGCCAGCAGCGCGTCGGTCGCGAGCGCGGTCAGCGGCGTCTTCTCCGACGGCTTCCAGACGACGCTGTTGCCGCACACCAGCGCAACCGCCGCATTCCAGGCCCACACCGCCACCGGAAAGTTGAACGCCGAGATCACGCCGGTGACCCCCAGGGGATGCCAGGTCTCCATCATCCGGTGCTCGGCGCGCTCGGTGGCGATGGTCAGGCCATATAGCTGGCGCGACAGGCCGACGGCGAAGTCGCAGATGTCGATCATCTCCTGGACCTCGCCGAGCCCCTCGGAGACGATCTTGCCGGCCTCGATCGAGACCAGGCGGCCGAGCGCGGCCTTGTGGGCGCGCAGCTCCTCGCCGAACAGCCGCACCAGTTCGCCGCGCTTCGGCGCCGGCCTGAGTCGCCACTGCAGGAACGCGGCATGCGCGCGCGCAATCACCGCGGTCGCATCCGCCCTGCTGTCGTCATGCACATGGGCCAGCACCTCGCCGGTCACGGGCGAACGGGCGGCGCGCGTCCCGCCGCGCAGCCGCTCCGGCGCAACGCCGAGCGAGGTCAGGATCTCGGCCGTTTCCGCAACGAGTGTCAGGGGCGATGCTTGGCTGGGCGACATATGCAACTCCGGATTGTCCCTTGCGCCGGTGCACGCGAGACGTCATGAATGGTCCATCGTAAACGCCCCCGTGTAGATCAAATCCGGCTGCGGCGCGAGCACCCGCGCGCTGGGCAAACCGCCACTGGAGCCGATCGCCTATCCGCTCCCGCGAGTCGTTATCTCTCACGCTCGTTGCCCGCGTCGCGCCCTCCGGATGGGCCATGAGTCGCGCATCGGTGCGATCCCGCGACGCGGCGCGCCCGGGCTGATGGGATCGACGAACCCTCGCGAAACACGAGGGCGCAGGGAATGCCGGGAGCTGGCCGCCCCCATGGCCCGCCTGCGAAAAAAATGCAGGCGGCAGGAACCACAGGTTCAGCCGAGACATCCCGGCATTCCCCGCGCGATGGTCTTCACGCTTATATCGTGATCTCCCCGGTGTACGGCTCTTTAGCCACCGTCGCCCCCGGGATCATCGCCCGAAAGCTTGGCGCCAGCGTCGCGGCGCCAGGACCACACGACTTCACGTCCGCAAGCTGCCGTTCGTCCGCGTGCAAGCACGCTGCGGCAGGCAAGCGGCCATCGCCTCCCCGCCTCACGTGTCGTGACGATCGCGATACGCCCCTCGTGGCGAAGCAGGATGGACGCAGTAGAGCACATTTTCCGGAAAAGCGAAAGATTTTTCTTCTCGGCGGTCAGAGATTGCTCCACACCGCCAGCTGCGAGCAACGCCATACAGCTGCCACATCCCATCCCGCGAAGGACATAGCCACTATCTGTAAAATCGGAAGCCTGCAGCGTTTCCTGAAGTCCACTTCCTGCCGTCACAGATCGTGGCCCGCCCCACCCCAATCGACAAAGTGAGCGGCATAGTTGCCCAGTCGGCAACTTCTACTTTTCCTGAATCCGATTAAGATAGTCTATTATGGCAAGAATTCGCGCTCTCGCAATACTGTCCGGATCAAATGACGATGCATCGGCTCCAGAGCTCAACTGCGTCGCTTGACTTGGCCGATACCGATACCCCCAAATGGGCATATCTCGCGTACCATGCGCCAGGATTGCCTGCCTGCCATCGATCACTTCGTAGGTACTACTAACAGGAAACACTCCATTATTCTTCTTGGCAATCGCCGTAAGATCGGACGGAACCGATTTCAGCTGCGTGCTCACCGGTCCACCCCCCTTACCATCGGCTCCATGGCAAGGAGCACATGACATGGCAAAATCGGACTTGCCCGCATCTTGAGCCCAACAAGCGGCTGCCATCGCAACCGTTGCAACTGCCACAGCGAAACACTGTCCTGTAGATCGCATGGTGCACCCCTATTTTTCCGAACCTGAGACATCCGCTCTACCTAAACAAAACACTTGAACGCTGATCTTCTGACCAATCTCTGCGACGTCTGCCGATGACAACTCCTGAGCACTTTTCGTCGCTGCCGAGATCTCCGGAGAGACTCCCCGACGATTGAGGAAATTGACGACAATCTGCGATACAATCGCGAAGTTTATTAATTCTGGAATGTCCCTGCCAGCCTTCATCATGGCCAATGCATTCAATTTGCTATCCACGATTCCGACGACACGCCCCGACATGTCGAGCAACGGTCCACCGCTATTGCCGCTTTGCACGGGAGCGGAGGTCTGCAAGAACCGCGTATCGTTCCCTAGGCCGGTCAACGCCGTAACGTCCCCAGTCGTGAAATTGCCAACGCTCGGGAGCAAGCCTGCAAGCGGAAATCCGAATGCAGCAACCCTGTCTCCAAGACGCGCCTGGAGGCTGAACGAAGCAACAGCGGCATTGCCCATATCGGTCCTCAGTAAAGCCAGATCATTCGCGTCATCCTGACCGTACACCGTAGCCGCATACTCTGCTCTGTCGGCATAGCGAACCTTGATCGGGCTCGTGCAGCCGCTCACAACGTGATTGGCCGTAACGATCACTCCGCGGGCGACAAAAAATCCCGTTCCCGTTATCACGGAAACTTCGCTTGGCTTGGCTCGCGACCGATGATCTTCTACGCACTGCTTGATCGACCTCACTATACTGATGGCGTCTTGCATGTTGAGCAGAGCAAGACTTTGCCCGGCATCAGTCCGAATCCCCAGAAAGCCCGCCGTAATCACACTTGCCATGAACTCGTCCTTGAGCGGACCGACGCTCAGGACACCATCTGAGACGTCAAAAGTCGCGTCGAACTCCCTCGTCGTGACAAGGCGAAGACGAATCTGGGTCTTGTTCGCGGTCAGATCCCTCCACTTTGGATTGATCACTAACAGCCCAAATCCTCTTTCATCCTCTCGAGCAGCCTGAACGAATCCCAGGCCAACGGCCGTTCCATCCGTGAACGTCGCCTTTGCAATACAGATGTCTGCTTGTTGATCGTATCCTAGCGACCACCCACTGGTCGGGGCGCTCTTTCGTGGATGATCATGCACGCACCGCCGAATCGCATTGATCGCGTTGGCAGAGTCCTGCATACTTACGATTGCGATTGACTGCTTACTTTCGTTCTTTATTGAGATTGACCGCGCATCAGCAACACTCTGGACAAATTCCTCACTGAGTTGCTTAACCATTATGACTCTCTCGGAAACCTCGAAATTTCCCTCCCATTCACTCGTAGTCGTTATGAAAAGATGGATCTTGTTTCGCTTTCCCAGCGCCCCGTCCCATTTAGGATTCGCAAACGCCAGGGACCAAGCGGATTCTTTATCACTCACAGCCAACGTTACTAATAAGGTTGTACTGTCTGCAAAGGCGATTCCAGCGTAGCAGGCGTTTATCTCTTCGGTCTCGTCGTATCTGATTGACCACCCGCCAACGCGAGCATACTCGCCCGAATCTGCCCGAGCCGCAGGCTGCTGGAGGAACTGCAGCGCGACGAAGGCCAGGGTCGCTATTGCGAGCCGGCAGTGTTTGCTAAATGACTTGAGGGAAAAGTCCATGCAGGAGCCTCCCTGACAACTCAGGTCACTATTCAATTTTAGCGTGCACTAGTATTGCTACCCTATCTTTGATCCAGCTCAATGGTTAGAACGCAAAGGCGTTCCATATGATTGCGGGACTCCGCGGTCTCAGTTGTCATCCCAACACTCCATGCACGACGGTTTGGCGCTTGATCTCGTCATACTCCTCAGGCCAGGAGATTGCCGGCACCATCGCGCGCTACTGATCTTGCGAGCACAGTTCTCGTCTCGCCCCTCAATAGCCATGAGGGTTGCCGTCAGGAGAGCAACGAGCCGCCGTTCGCCGCCGCTCTCGGCGAAAACCTCGCTCTGGGCGAGCGTCAGCGTCCGGCCTGATTTGACAACCCTGCCCTCGGCGACGATGCGCTGGCCCACGGCTGGAGCCACCAGATCGATCTTGAACTCGGTGGTTAGAACTGCGCGGTCCGCGGGCATCATGCTGAGCGCCGCATAGCCTGCAGCCGTGTCCGCGATGGCGCTGACGGTTCCGGCGTGAACGAACCCGCGCTGCTGCGATATCTCCGGCCTGGGCGTGAGTAGGACCATCGCCTCCCCGCCTCAAGTGTCGTGACGATCGCGATACGCCCTTGTGGCGAAGCAGGATGGACGCAGTAGAGTAAAATTTCTTATAAAGCGAACGAATTATTGGAGCGCCGCAGCGACCGAAGGTCGTGCATGACACGTCTTGCGTTCGTGATCGTCGAGGAGAACTGTTGAAGCGGGTCTCGCAACAAAGATCATTGCGGCCCTTTCCGCCTCGATATACCAACGTCGCATGTGTCCTCGCGAGAGACAATCAGCATGACGATCGAGACCTGGTTCGCATTTGCCGGAACGTCCATCATCCTCCTGGTGATCCCGGGGCCGACGGTTCTGCTGGTGGTCTCCTATGCGCTGGGCCAGGGATGGCGAACCGCGCTGCCGACGGCCGTCGGCGTCGCGCTGGGCGACTTCACCGCCATGACCTTGTCCATGCTGGGCGTCGGCGCACTGCTGGCGACCTCGGCGCTGCTGTTCACCGTGCTGAAATGGATCGGCGCGGCCTATCTCGTCTGGCTCGGGATCAAGCTGTGGCAGGCCGGCGGCGCGCTCAACGCCGTGCCGCGGACCGACCGAACCTCGGCGCTGAAGATGCTCGGTCACGCCTGGATCGTCACGGCGCTGAACCCGAAGAGCATCACCTTCTTCGTCGCGTTTCTGCCGCAGTTTCTCAGTCCGAACGGCAGCTTCCTCACGCAGATGGTCGTGTTCGAATCGACCTTCGTCGTGCTCGCCTTCGCCAACGCCGTCGGCTATGCGCTGATCGCCTCGCGCGCCCGCGCGCTCGTACGGAGCGAGAAGGTGATCAGCATCTTCAACAAGGCGGGCGGCACCCTTCTGATCGGTGCGGGCGTCGCCGCCGCGGCGGCGCGGACGGCGCAGAACTGAACGGGCCGCGAGCTTTCGGCGGAATGTCGCCGGCCACATCGGCTGACAACGCCCGCGAGGCATCGTCCAGGTTTCAGCAGCGCGCAGGTCAGGCTATATTGCCGCCGTCACCTGTCATCGAGCAGGCTCTGCCATGGCCGACACGCCCCCATCCAGTCCCGAGCTCTGGCCGTCGCTCCAGCACGAGGCCCGGCGCATCGCTGCGGCCGATCCCGTGTTCAGCCGCATCCTGTCGGCTGCAATCCTCGACCATTCTGATCTCGGCAGTGCCGTCGCGCAGCAGATTGGCGTCCGCATCGGCAGCGGCGATGCCGCGCGCGCCCGGTTTGCCGCGGTCGCGCGCGAGGCGTATGCCGCCGCGCCTGAGCTCGTCGAGGCGGCGGGTCACGACCTCGGTGCGATCGCGACGCAGGATCCAGCGACGACGGCGCTGCTGCCGCCCCTGCTGAACTACAAAGGCTACGTCGCACTGCAGGCGCATCGCGTCGCGCACTGGCTCTGGAGCAACGGGCAGCCCGACCTGGCGCTACTGCTGCAGGCGGACACGTCAACGTCGCTGCAGGTGAGCATCCATCCCTCGGCGCGGCTCGGCACCGGGATGTTTCTCGATCATGCCACCGGCATCGTCATCGGCGCCCACAGCAGCATCGGCGACGACGTCACCATCCTGCAGAACGTCACGATCGGACGACACGACGCGCTGCCCGGCCGCGCCCCGCGGATCGGCCGCGGCGTGCTGCTCTCCTCGGGCGCGACCGTGCTGGGCGACGTCGCGATCGGTGATTTTGCCAAGATCGGCGCCGGAGCACTCGTTACGTCCGATGTGCCGGCTGGCTGCACGGCCGTGGGCACGCCGGCCCGGCTGACGAACTGCCCGGAGCAGCCGATCCCGGCCTGACCACGACTGCTCGGCCGGCAAGGCTCTACGGCAATGTTTCGAGCTTGGCCGCGGTGACGGAGATCAGGTCGCGGATCTTGTCGCACTCGGCCGCAAGCGATGCGAGGGCCGGATCCGACCTGATGCACCGGTCCAGATTGTCGACCGCGCTTCGCCAAGCCTCCAATTCGCGCCGCAGCCGTCCGATCTCGCTGGTGACCACCGCATCGCTCAGCCGTTCTGCTTTCGCGCCGATGATCCGCAACGAGGCCCGGGCGGGAAATGCGAGGATATCAGCCACGGATCGCCCCGATGAGAAAGGTGGAATTCGGCGAAGACGACAGGCGCACGACGCGCGGGGCGGCGGCATTGCCTGCAACCGCGCGGCGGCCTGGATTGACAAGCCACCGCGCGCTCGGCGCTTTCCGGTCCGGCCTCAAGCCGCCGCGCGTTCGGCCAGGGCCTGAGCCTCGGCCGCGGCACGCGCCATGCTCGACGACATCTCGCTCGTCACCGTGCTCTGCTCCTCGACGGCGGCCGCCGTCGACGTCACATACTCGCTGACGTTCTGGATCGCCTGCTTGATCGAACTCAGGGACGTGACGACGCCCCCGGAGATATTGTTGAGGCTGTCGATCTCGGTCGCGATCTTGTCGGTGGCGGTCTTCGCCTGGGTTGCCAGGTTCTTGACCTCGGATGCAACGACGGCAAAGCCCCTGCCCGCTTCGCCGGCCCGGGCGGACTCGATGGTGGCGTTCAGCGCCAGCAGATTGATCTGGCCGGTGATGTTGTGGATCATCTCGACGATGCCACTCATCGACTGAGCGGCATCCGAGAGCCGCTGCGCCTGCGCGTCGGCCGAGGTGACACGGTCCACCGCGCCCATGGCGGTCTCGCGCGATTTCGTCATGGCTTCGGAAATCTCGCGCACGGACGCGTTGAGCTCCTCCGCGCCCGCCGCCACCGATTCCATCATGGCGCGCACACGCTCGTTGCCCATGCGAACGAAGACCTGCCGGGTGACGTCGGTGGCGTATTTGACCACCTTGAACGGCTTGCCGTTGAGGTCGAGGATCGGATTGTAGGAGGCCTGGATATAGACCTCACGGCCGCCCTTGCCGATGCGCTTGTACTCGGCCGACTGATACTGGCCGCGGTTCAGGCTCGCCCAGAAATCGCGGTAGGCGCCGCTCTCCCGCTCGGATGGTTCGACGAACATGCTGTGATGCTTGCCCTGGATCTCGGCCAGCGTGTAGCCGAGCGCGCGCAGGAAGTTGTCGTTCGCGGTGATGACCGTGCCGTCCATGTTGAACTCGATCACCGCCTGCGACTTGCCGATGGCCTCGATCTGCCCGGCGAGGTCGGCGTTCTTCAGCTTCTGCGCGGTGACGTCGGTCGCGAACTTCACGACCCCGATCGGCCTGCCCGCCGCATCGAGCACCGGATTGTAGGTGGCGAGGATCCATACCTCCTTGCCGCCCTTGCCGATGCGCTTGTACTCGCCGCCCTGGTATTCGCCGCGATTGAGCGCAGCCCAGAACTCGCGATAGGCTTGGCTGTCGCGCAGCGCGGGTTCGACGAACATGCTGTGATGCTTGCCCTGGATCTCGTCGAGGCGATAGCCCAGCGCATCCAGGAAATTCTTGTTGGCACCGACGATGGTGCCGTCGAGCTTGAACTCGATCATGGCCTGCGCGCGGTCGATGGCGGCAAGCTTGGAGCCATCGGCCATGCTGCGCAGCTTCTTCTCCGTGATGTCGGTCGCGAACTTGACGACCTTCACGGGCTTGCCGGCGCTGTCGAGGACGGGATTATAGGACGCCTCGATCCAGATTTCGCGACCGCCCTTGCCGATGCGCTTGAACTCGGCGGCCTTGAGCTCGCCGCGGCTCAGCGCCGCCCAGAACTCGCGGTAGGCGGCACTGTCGCGTTCGGACGGCTCCACGAACATGCTGTGATGCCTGCCCTGGATTTCCTCCAGCTGATAGCCGAGTGCGTTCAGGAAGTTCTTGTTCGCGGTGATGATCGTGCCGTCGAGCTGGAATTCGATCACCGCCATCGCGCGACTGATTGCTGCAAGCTGTGCTTCCGCGTCCGAGCGGCTGTTCGATCGAAACAACAAGGTAACCTCCAGATGAATAGTTCGTTTGCAGATGGTCGGCGGCGATGACGATCGTCCCCGCGCGCCCGGCGACATGTCTGCGCAAAATTGATGCAACTTGTTCCAGTCTCGTTAAAGCGCGTTGAGAAACTCCGGCTTTTCCGTAGTTCTACCGCTGTTACATGACGCCCGACATACAAGGACGGCGCGCGGAAGCTACGCTGCGGCCCCTGAAGCGTCGTCAATCGGGGCGCGTGGCGTGGAGATCGTGGGGGGTCAAGTCGGTCGATCGCATGCCCGCCGCAGCCCTGCTGCGGCAGACAGCGGCTGCGGGACCAGGTGGCCGAGCGCCGCCTTGTTGTTGGCGCGCAGCTCCTTCCCGAGCAGCCGCACCAGCTCGCAGCACTTCGGCACCGGGAGTAACCGCCACTGCAAGAATGCCTGATGCGCGCGGGCGATCGCCGCGCTCCATCCGCGCTGATGTCGTCATGCACCTGGGCTGGCGAGCCTCGATCAGCGGCGGTCCCGTTGAACAGCGGCGCTAGACCGCCTCGACCACCGCCTTCAGGGCGTCGGAGACCTTTGTGGCGAGCGTCGCAAGCGCCAGGTTCTCGATGGCCTGCATCGAGGCGACGGGATTCACGGCCGCGACCTCGACCTTCCCGCCGATCTCCTGGACGATGACGTTGCAGGGAAGCATGGTGCCGATCCGGCTCTCCGCCTGCAATGCCTCATGCGCCAGCTTCGGATTGCAGGCGCCCAGAATGGTGTAGGGCCGAAAGTCGGCGCCGATCTTCTCGCGCAGCGTCGCCTGCACATCGATGCGGGTCAGAACGCCAAAGCCGCGTGCCTTCAGCTCCGCGGTCACCCGCTCGATCGCTGCTTCGAACGATAGATTCACCGCTTTGGCAAAATAGTAGCTCATGCTCGCCTCTTTCCGGCTGGTCTGCCGCCGCGTCAACACGGTTCGTCGCGCGCGGCCATGGGATCTCCCGGCGGCACTGTTGCGCGTCCGTGCGGCGTGCACTTGATCGAGATCAGCGAAATGGCCGCCCGTGCCGGACTCGCGGCGGCGCAGGCCAGGCCATCACGCCGTTTTGACGCCGGTCATTGCGGCCCGTGCATGAACGCCTGCATCTCTTCCGGGGTCAACTTGCCGTCCTTGTTGCTGTCCATGGCCTTGAAGATGCGCTCATGCGTCGCCTGGAATTCCTGCAGCGAGATCGTGCCGTCGCCGTCGGTGTGACGGCGCGGCGGATCACGCTGCGCCGATCCGCCCCGCCCGTTTCGATCTACCGGCCGCAATGACAGTCTCGCGCGCCGGTTTCCTCATATTCATCGTGCAGGCGCACCCAATCGGAGAGATTGCCGCGGCCGGTCTCGTTGCGACCCTTGGGCGTGAGATCGAGATAGTGATAGGCGCCGATCAGCGGATCGCCGCCGCGGGAGCGGACCTGGAAGGTGCAGAAGATGGTGCCGGCATCGTCCTTGGTGAACACGGTCAGCCCCGGGAGCTCGGGCGACCTGCGCGTCAAGGGGGCGAAATTGTAGACGGCCTGGCCCGTCACGATCTGCTCGTCCGAGAACGAGACCTGAAAGTCGAAATTGAAATCACCGCCCTCGGATGACACCCAGTCGAACGCCCAGCCCATGCGCGCCTTGAACGGGGCGATCTCGGCGAGCGGCGCACGCGAGACGGCGACCAGGCTGACGTCGTGATGGCGGAGGTGCTGGTTGGCGCCGTCGATGTGGTCGCACAGGAACGAGCAGCCGGGACAGCGGTGCGGATCGCCCGGCGCCATCATGAAATGATAGACGATCAGCTGGCTCCGTCCCTGAAACAGGTCAGCCAGGCTCACGGGTCCATCCGCCGCCTGGAAGACATAGTCCTTCTCGACCCGGACCCACGGCAGCGCCCGGCGGGCGGCAGCCAGCGCATCGCGCTGCCTGATGAAGGCCTTCTCCTGGGTGAGGTGGGCGCGATGAGCTTCGGTCCATTCGTCCGCGGTGACTATTCTGGGGGTCATGTCTGGAGTCCTCCGTATCCTTCGCAGAGGACGATGCAAGGCTCGGCGGCCCGACACCGACGCCATCTATTTTGTCGGCAGGTCATCGCAGCGCGGCCGGGTGCAGCGAACCGCGGATCGACTGGACAAGGCCAGCTTCGGGCGCCCCCGCTCCCGTCTCAGACCGGCGTGCGCGCTCGACCTGATCCACCGTCTGCTCCCGTCCGTTTCGGGGCGGCCATGACAGACGTGTCGGATCAGAGCAGTGACTCCCGCAGCGGCCGGACCGAGCCGGCGCGCTGCCGCAGCTGCGGCCAACCGGCGCGCGCGGTTCAGAGCATCCTGAACCCGCGAACCGGCGAAGCGGCGCGTCTGTTCAATTGTACCGCCTGCGGATCTGTCAACTGGATGGACGACCGGCGGTGAGCAACCGGTTCGGTCGCGACTGGCTGCCGGCAAAAAAAATCTGATCCGCGAGGAACAAACCCGCATTCAGCCGTTTTCGATGATCGCGGGCTTCCCCGCTTCGAGCCGGCGGCAGAGGGATGATCGTGCTCCCACTGTGCAATCGCGCGCGAGCGACTCCATCCCTCCTCGACGAACGTCTGCCTCGAGGTCAGCTCCGATGACGGCCAGATCGGGCATGTCGCAGTTTCGGTGCTGATCGAGCGCGGTTGACGGCTGTGAAAGGTCCAAGGCCGCAGCTCGCTATCAGCGCTCCCAGCTCCCTATGAGGAAATGCGGGCCTGCGTCCAAACGTGGCCCATCTTCACCGCGTCGAGCGCGGCGGCCAGCTCATCGATGCGATACGGTTTCGACAGGATGCGGACGCCGGCCTCCTTGGCGGCGTGAACGGCAGCGCCGGAATAGCCGCTGGTCAGCAGGATCGGCATGTCGCCGCGCCGCTTCTGAATCTCGCGTGCCAGCTCGACACCATTCATGCCCCCCGGCATCATGACGTCGGAGAACACGAGGTCGACCGTGCGTCCGTCGGCGAGCGCGCCGAGCGCGGCCGCGGCGCTGGAGGCGCGGGTCACCTCATAGCCGAGCTGGCGCAGCATCTCGCCGACCAGGGCCGCGACCTCGTCGTCGTCCTCGACCAGGAGAATGCGGCCCTCATCATGCTGGCGCGCCCGCGGCCGCTGCAGGTCGAGGAGATGGTGCTGCTGCCTGGACGCCGCCTGCGCGGATCGCGGAAGGTACAGCGCAATCGTCGTGCCCTTGCCCACCTCCGAGTCGATGCGGACGGTGCCGCGCGACTGGGTGACGAAGCCGTAGACCTGGGCGAGTCCGAGCCCTGAGCCCTTGCCGACATCCTTGGTGGTGAAGAACGGCTCGAACACCCGCACCCGGACGTCCTCCGTCATGCCGGTGCCGGTGTCGATCACCGAGAGGCGGACATAGTCGCCGGCCAATTCGTCGTCCTGCAGGTTTCGCAGGTTCTCGGCCCGGACCAGGATCGTGCCGCCGGCCGGCATCGCGTCGCGGGCATTGACGGCGAGATTGAGCACCACGAGCTCGAGCTCGCCCGGATCGACCTCGACGGGCCACAGCGCGTCGGGGAAGTCGAACTCGACGTGCACGTCGCCGCGCAGGCTGCGGTCGAGCAGCTCGCGCATGCCGCCGATCTGGCGGGCAATGTCGACCGGCTCGGGCCGCAGCTCCTGCCGGCGCGAGAACGCCAGCAACTGCCGGGTCAGGCTGGCGCCGCGCTGCGCCGCCTGGATCATGCCGTCCATCAGGCGGCGGCGCCGCGCCGGATCGCCCTGGCGGTCGAGCATGTCGAGGCCGCCGGAGATCACCATCAGCAGGTTGTTGAAGTCGTGCGCCACGCCGCCGGTCAGGCGGCCGATGGCCTCGATCTTCTGCGCCTGGCGCAGCGTCTCCTCGACCCGTGCGCGCTCGGCCATCTCGATGCGAAGATGCTCGTTCGATTCCGCGAGCGCCCGGGTCCGCTCGACGACGAGCTGCTCGAGCTGCTGCGCCGCCTGCTCGCGCGCCTGGATCAGCGCGCGGATCTGGTATTGGCGGCGCCGCGCCCGCAGCGCCGATTGAACCGCGCTGGTGAGCGTGATCGGCTGGATCGGCCGTTCGAGCAGCGAGACGTTGCGCAGCGCACTCACGAGGTTGCGCCGCCAGATGACGACGGCGCGCTGCTCGCGGTGGCTGGTGAGCACAATGAAGGGCAGGTCGGACCAGGCCGGCTGGCGTTCGACCCATTGCGTGAGGGGAGCGGTGTCCTGAGCAAACAGCCCCTCCTCGGCAACGAAGACCGCGCCGACGCCTGCGCTCATCTCACGGAGCAGATGCGCCAGGTCCGAGCAGACCGCCGCCTCGATACTTGCGCTGCGGAGCAGCTCCGCCGATGCCGGTCCGTCCCGCCCGATCGGCGCGAAGACGAGGACACGGTGATCTTGCTCAATGCTCATCCCGCATGTCCATGTCGGGGAAATCCGTCCCGGTGAAGTGCGGATTGCCGGAGAAGATGCCGCTGAAATTCTTGAGCGGCGGACCGAGGCTGATGCCCGCGCTGCTCAGGCGAAATTCGCGAATGCTGTGCTCGTGGTGGCCGCTGCGCTTCTTGACCACCGACAAGGCGCGCCGAACCGCGCCGCCGACCTCGAAATAGCGCAGCATCAGGACGGCATCGCTGAGATAGCTGATGTCCAGCGGCGTATCCATCGGCCCGACCATGCCATGCTGCGCGAGCACCAGGATCGTCAGCACGCCCTGCTGGGCCAGATAGGTCAAGAGTTCGTGCATCTGCAGGATCAGAAACCGCTCGTCCGGCATCGCGTTGAGATAGCCGTTGAGGCTGTCGATGATGATGACGCGGGCATTGTCCTGCTCGACGCTCTGCCGGACGATGGCGCCGAACTCGCCCGGCGACAACTCGGCCGGATCGACCTGCTGAAAGCGGATGCGCCCGGACTCGATGAGTTCACCGAGCGGTATGCCGAGCGTCCGCGCGCGGGCTTCGACGGTGCCGCGGCCCTCGTCGAAGGCAAAGAATACGGCATGCTCGCCGCGCTGGGCCGCCGCGATCGCATAGATCAGCGCGACCGAGGATTTGCCGACGCCGGCGGCACCGATGAGCAGCGCGTTGGTACCGCGCTCCAGTCCGCCGCCGAGGAGCTGATCGAGTTCGGCATTGCCGCTCGGCGTGACATCGCCCGCGAACGTCCGGTGATGCTCCGCGGCGACGAGGCGCGGAAAGATCTTGAGCCCGCCGGACGCAATGGTGAAGTCATGGTAGCCGCCGCGGAACGCGATGCCGCGCATCTTGATCACGCGCAGCCGGCGGCGCTCCGCGCCGTAGTCGATCGCGAGCTGCTCCAGCATCACGACGCCATGCGCAACCGAGTGCAGCTGCAGGTCGTCCTGGGCCGACGACAGATCATCGAGCAGGACGACGGTACAGCTGCGCTTGGCGAAGAAGTGCTTCAACGCCAGCACCTGGCGGCGGTAGCGCAGCGGGCTCTGGGCCAGCAGGCGAAGCTCCGACAGGCTGTCGATCACGACGCGGCTCGGATTAATCCGCTCGACCTCGTTGAACATCAGGCTGGTGGTCTCGCTGAGCTCGACCTCGGCCGGATGAAAGACAGTGAGCTCACGCTCGGGGTCGAGCGTCGTTTCCGGCGGCACCAGCTCGAAGATGTCGACGCCGGCCAGCGACCAGCCGTGCCGCCGCGCCACCAGCTCGAGCTCGCGCCGGGTCTCCGACAGGGTGATGTAGAGCACGCGCTCGCCGCAGCTCACGCCCTTGAGCAGGAACTGCAGCGCGATGGTGGTTTTCCCGGTGCCGGGCCGGCCTTCATACAGATACAGGCGATTGGGATCGAAGCCGCCGCCGAGAATGTCGTCGAGGCCTTCGCTTCCGGTCGAAATGCGTGGCAGATCCGTGGGCCCGCCCTCGTCGCCTCCGCGAACAGGCTGCTCCGTCATGCAAAAGCTCCGTTATGACAATCGAGACGACGCGGCAGCGAAACCGATAACTCGGGGATTCGCGACGACCGGATAGGAACACAGTCGATCCGCCTCGGGTTCCCCAGTTCCATAGTTCCATCCCAGGCAGCGGGCGGTTCTACAGGATCGTGGCGCGGGCGCCATGCACGGCTGACGCCGATCGCACCCGTCTTCTCAGCCGACGGCCGATCAGCTCGCCCGGCCCACCGTGTCAGCCATCGCGGCGCCGCGGGTGCCGAGCGGCTGTGCGACGCCGGTGGTGGTGTCGCGCAGGGTCTGATGCTCCAATTCGGCATCGAGCTCGGCACCGATCAGGATCACGATGGCGGAGATCCAGATCCAGGTCATGAAGCCGATGGCGGCGCCGAGCGAGCCGTAGGTCGCGTTGAAGCTGCCGAAATTGGCCGCATACCAGGAAAACAGCGCCGAGCCCGCGAGCCACAGCGCCGCCGCCAGCGCGCTGCCCCAACTGATCCAGCGCCATTTGGGCTCCTCGCGGTCCGGCCCGTAGCGGTAAATCAGGGCCAGTCCGAGCGCGACGCAGATGAAGATCGCGGGCCAGCGGCCGATCCGCAGCACCAGATCGCCGGCCCCGGACATGCCGAGATAGTTCAGCAGCACCGGGAGCACGACGACGGCACCGATGGCGAGCAGCGCGAACAGGATCGCGCCGCCGGTGAACAGCAGCGAAATCGCGTTCAGCTTGATGAAGCCACGCCTCTCGGGTTCGCGATAAACGATGTTGAGCGTGTCGAAGAGCGACTTCATCGCCGCATTGGCGCTCCACAGCGAGATCGCGAGGCTGACGAGGAAGGTGATGCCGAGCGCCTGACGGCCGTTGGCGGAAACGCGCGTCAACTGGTCGCGCGCAATGTCGATGGCGCCGCCGGGCATCAAGCCCTGCAACTGTTCCAGATGTCCGGTGATTTTGGCCGGATCGGAGAACAGGCCGTAGATTGCCACCAGCGCGGCCAGCGCCGGAAAGATCGCCAGCAGGGTGTAGAAGGTCATGCCTGCGGCGAGCGCAATGATCCTGTGCTCGGTGACATTCTCATAGACCCGGAGCAGGACGTCCTTCCAGCCGCGCGCGGGAATCTCCGCGGGCGAACGCGCCAGCCGGCCGTGTCCAGCGCCGGCCCGGCTCGCGCCTCGCGAGCGCTCCGCCTGTTCGGGCCGCTGATCGAAATAGTGGATCAGGAACGCGAACCCGAGCAGAGCCAGCATCCCGCCGGTGCCAGGTGTGCGCGGGCGGCCCGCGAAAACGCTCAAAGAGTCGCGATGGGCGGCGTCTGACGTCTTGGATCGGCGAAACATGGGATCGGTCCATCACCAGCGGCCAAAAAGCAACCGGTGCGGTGGACGAATGTTCCGGCATCACGTCATGACTCGCGTTGCCAGGCTCCGCAACGGTGGGGCTGCCTCAGACCTTCAAGAGGCCAACTCGGGCGCCAACATCCAGACAATTTCGCCGGCCTGTGAACGCGTCGCTGCGGCGCCGACACAAAACAGTTATGTTGCGCGCGAGGAACGGGCCTGCGCACCCTCGCGTTGCAACGGGACTTTTCAACGCAAGGATAAACGCATGCGCCGCCTGTTATTTGCCTCGCTGTCCGCCACCGCCGTCCTCGCGAGCTTTGCCGCGATCTCGCCCGCATCCGCCGCCCAGGACCGCTACTGCCTGCAAGGCAGGATCTGGGGCTATCCGGGCAACTGCCAATTCTCCACCTATCGCCAGTGCCTGGCTTCCGCCTCCGGCACCGATGCCGGCTGCGGCATCAACCCCGCCTACGCCTATGCCCGGCAGCGCGGCTACGACCGACGCTATTGAGCGTGGACCGTTGCGTCAGCCTCTTGCGCGGTGCACGATCAGCGCCATCGATTGAGAGATGGCTAGCGGCGGGATGTCAGGCCCCCGTGCTCCCCCGGCCCTGTTCTATTGCGTCGCGCAACGGCACGATGATCCGTTAGCCGTTGTGGCAAGCCTTACTCCGGCGCCGGCAGTCGCGCGTGCTCTCCTCCTCCGCCGCCCGGCGCACGGAACATTGCGGCTCGCCGTCGCTTATACGGCGACCAATGTCCAATCGGAGGAGGATCATCATGGACGGACTGATTTATCTCGTGGGGCTGATCGTGGTCATCATGGCCGTTCTATCGTTCTTCGGCCTGCGTTGAGACGACGATCATGGCCATGGAAACTGCGCCGGTCGTCGCCTCACCCGTTTCAAGCGCGACGGCCGATAGCTGGACCCTGCAATGGACGCCGGTCGTTGCGGGAGCTTTGACCGCGGCGGCGGTCTCTTCGATCCTGATCAGCTTTGCCATGTCGGTCGGTCTCGGTGTCAGCTCCACCGCGCCGACATGGCGCGACGCCTCGGTGGCGCTCTGGCTCCTGTCCGGACTCTATCTGGTGCTGCAGGCGCTGATCAGCTTCGGCTGCGGCGGCTACATGGCGGGCCGCTTGCGCGCACCGCACGGGCTCGCCGAAAGCGAGGAGACCGAGAAGCGGGACGGCCTGCACGGCGTCACAGCCTGGGCGCTGGCGGTCGTGCTCGGCGCCACCCTGGCCGTACTCGGCGCGTCCGCGGCGACACGGACCCATCCGCTGACTACGCCGGCGACGGCCAATGAACCGTCGATCCTGAGCTATGAGCTCGACCATCTGTTCCGCGCGCCCCGGCGGGTACCCAGCCCGGATCTCGCCCCCGCGCGCAGCGAGGCCGGCCGCATCCTGCTCACGGCGTCGAGCCACAATGGCGTCAGCCCGGACGATCGCAGCTATCTCGTGCAGCTCGTCACCGGCACGACGGGTCTTGCTGCGCCCGATGCGGAGCGGCGGGTGGACAGCGTGATCGCAGAAGCCAAGAGCGCGATCTCGCATACCCGCGCCGGCACTGTCATCCTGGCGTTCTCGGTTGCCACCGCGCTGCTGCTCGGCGCCGTCGCCGCCTGGGCGGCTGCGGAGAGCGGTGGCCGTCACCGCGACGGCAAGCCTGTCACCGGATGGATGCTGCACGCCAACCGCTTCAGCCGGCGGCGCGACATGTGGCGGCGGCCAATGTCGATGCCGGAATAGAGCACATCAAGACCAGCGAGCGGCCCGGCCCATCGCCGGGCCGCTTCGCGTTGGACCGCCGCCGCGAACGAAGCGCGTGCAATTCAGGCGAGCCGCAGGATCATCAGGTTCGCGTCGCTGCCATAGCTGCCGGTCGGATCGGCAGCGGCTGTCTTGTCGACCGCAAATCCTTGCCTCTCCCAGAATGGCGTCGAGCCGTTGACGGCGATCAAGGACAGCGACTTCAGGCCGAGCGCACGCGCGTGTCGGATCAGCTCCTCGACGATCACGGTCGCCGAGCCGCTGCCGCGGGCCTCGGGCAGCAAGGCGAGATCGTGGATGTAGTAGGTCGCCGCAGCCGGCGGAATGCTGCCGATCAGCAGGTTCAAGGCCGGGGGCCGGCCGAGATGCCAGGGATGGCTGAGCACATAGCCGGCGATGCCCGCGCCCGTCCCACGCAGCACGCGGCAGCCATCAGGATGGAGACGCAGGCGCTCCGCGAAAACACTCTTGTCCTCGGGATAGTTCGGGTGCACGCGGGCGGCGATCTCATCGACATCAGCAAGATCGCCCGGCGCCATTGCGCGCCACCTCATGGTCTGGTTCTTTCTCACTCGCCCTTTCTCACTTGGCGAGCGCCAGCCAGCGCTCGCTGGCCGACAGCGCCGTCGGCCACAGGGCCTCCGTCGGCAGCCCCCGATGCAGTGCCTTGCCGACCTCGCAGATCGACATGAAGGCCGCCGAGCGCGCCTCCTCCACCTCGAGCGGCTGCTCCGCGCTCGGGCTGCGGACGAGGCCCATCAGGCCGTTCAACGTCTGCAGTGCCGCTTCCGGCGGGCTCGCCTTCGCCGCCCTCAGCGCAGCCACGATCTGCTGCGCCTTTTCCGATTCGGTCATCACGTCGGTCATCGTCTTTCGTTTGCCCGTGCCTCACGGGAGAATGCTAGCAGCCGGACGAAGGTCGGGCAATGCTCGGGCGGACGGCACTCCAATGCCGAACGCGCGGTGCCGACGTGCGATTTTCCGCCGGTCCTGGCTCGGCCCTCTTGCGATGCTGCTTCGCCAGCGTCTCGGCCGGCGTGCATTGGCGTCGTGATCTGCAACGCGTTCTTCAGATAGCGCGTTCTTTGGCGATCACGACGCCTCGACAAGGCGGAGGCATCGTGATCGCTCTGGCGCATGTCATTTCGCCAAGGATTTCGCCATGTCGAGGTGTTTCTGCAGCACCGGCACGGTCTGCTGGGCGAAGTCCGACAGCGGTGAGTTTGCCGCCGCCTGCTTCTGATACTTCTTGATATCCTCCTGGTGATCGCGAACCATCGCCTGCGCAAACGCCTGGTCGAACCGACCGCCGGACATGCCTTCCAACCGGTTGTAGATGGCCTTCTGCTTCCTGCTCGGCTCGGACGGCACCTTCATCCCGTTCTGGCTCGCAAGCTGCTGCGCCTTCTGCAGATGCTCGCTATGGTCCTGCTGCAAGGCCTGCCCGAACTGCTTGACCTGATCGCTCTGCCCCTTCTGCTGCGCCAGCTTGCCCATGTTCACCTCGGACATGTCGCCCTCGATCGCCTCGGTCATGAAATGCTGATCCTTGGCGGGCGACCGGCCCTTCGGAGCGGCGACCGCGCCGCCGGCCACCAACACGGTCACGGCAGAGGCGGCCAGGGCAATTCGGATTGCTCTCGTCTGATGGTTGTGGATCATCCTGCTCATCGTTGATCTCCGAGGGGTTCGACTCCTGATCGTCGCGACGGCAAGAGCCTTACCCGACGATCGTTCCTAAGCCCCGCGCGGCAACCCTGCAGAATGCTTCCGCGCGCAACGACGCGGCGGGTTCCAAATGCTGCGGCACAACCGTCCCTGCAGCACAACGTCCGCGACTTCTCGGTTTCGGACCCGCGCCATGCAGCGCTCAGTGAGTGCGTGCATCCCCGCCGAGCGCCCGAGCCAGCACGCCTCGAAGCAGGCCGGCCTGCGCCGCGCTCCCGCGCCAGGCCACGATCTGATCGGGACGGATCAAAGCGAGGTCGGCCTCGTAGAGATCGCGCAGGGCCCGCGGCAAGGTGACGATCTCGACGTCGACACGCAGCGGCCCCATGGCCTCACGTAGTTGATCCTCATCGAGGTCGCTGCCCTCACACCGCAACAGCGTCCATTCGAAGCCGAAGCGGTCGTACAGCGAGATACCTTGCTCCAGCCAGGCGTGCGGCGCGCGGCCGCCGGGACAGGCGCTCGGCACGTAGGCGTTGGCCGCATCCGGCGGCGGCCGGGTGCCATCGGGGATGATGATCGGTGAGCCATCATAGCGGCCGCCGAAGGTGACGCCGGGGATGTTGAACTCGGCGCGCGCATGCTGATCGAGATAGGCGCTGGCGACGCGCCGTGCCTCGTCGCCGGCCGCGGTCGCGTCCTCGATCTCGGGCACCGCGGCAAACAGGCCGAGCGAATCCGCAAAGCCGCGCGCGTAGTCGGTGTTGCGCAGCGCCACCGGACGGCGCTCGGCCTCGTAGCTGTCGAGCAGCGAGACGGGGCTCGCTCCCTTGACGACGCTCGCGATCTTCCAGCCGAGATTGACCGCGTCCTCGATCGCGGTGTTGTAGCCGAGCCCGCCGGTCGGCGTGAACAGATGCGCCGCATCGCCGCCAAGGAAGACCCGGCCGCGCTGCATGCTCTCGGCGACCAGCGCATGCCCCGCGGTCCAGGTGAGATGCGAAAGCACCTCGCAGGGAATGGGCGCACCGCAGGCGCGCTGGAACGCTGCCCGCGCATCGTCGGCGGTGACAGCGCTTTCGTTCTCGCCGGGCCGAAGCTGGGTGTGGAAAGCGAACTCGTCGCGTCCGTTCACCGCGGCCATGAAGGCGCGGCGGTCGCGGTTGAAGCAGACATACATCCAGGCCCGCGCATGCGGGACGCTGGCGTAGAACTCCGGCGAGCGCAGATAGACCGCGAGCATGCGGCCGCCCATGAAATCGCGCTGCACGCCCGTCGTTCCGCTATAGGTGATCCCGAGCGACTGTCGCACTTGGGAGCGCGGACCGTCGGCCCCGATCAGGAAATCAGCCGCGATCTTGAGGCGCGCGCCGTCGCTGACACGCTCGACCTCGGCGGCAATGCCGCCGTCGGTAACGGCATGGCCGATCAACCGGTGCCCGTAGTGCAACTGAATGCCCGCAAGGCGCGCGGCATGCCGGCGCAGGATTTCTTCGACGAATTTCTGCGACACCCGGTGCGGCAGCTCGGCCGCGCTCCATGAGCCGGACAGGCCCTTCACCAGTTCCGTCGCGCGCGCCGCGGACGGCAATTGAAAACGTGCCAGCTCATGCGCCGTGTAGCGCGTGAAATAAGCGACGTCGGTCGGGTAGTCCGCGGGCAGGCCGGCGCGCCGGACCTCGTCGGCGAAGCCAAGCCGGCGGAAATGCTCCATCGTCCGCGCCTGCGTCGCGTTGGCCTGCGGGTTGAACGCCGTTCCCGGCTTCTCGTCGACCAGGATTGCGGACACGCCGCGGCGGCCAAGCTCGTTGGCCAGCATCAGCCCGCACGGACCGCCGCCCACGATCAGCACCGAGGCGCTCAGACGTTCGATCACGGCGCTCCTCCTCGCAATGGAGGAATGCTAGCGCGCCCCGCGAATTAGTCAAGCCGCCTGACTATCTGGTGTCGTCGAGCGCGTCGAAGCGGGCGCCATAGGCCGACAATCCCTGCAGAATCGCGTCCATCGCGGCCTTGCCGAGCTCCTTGCGCATCTCGGCTTCCGCCACATCCACGGCATCGCCAAACGCCTCCAGCCATGTCAGTCCGGCCGGCGTGAAGCGGACGAGGCGCGCGCGCCGGTCGCTCGGATCGGCCTCGCGCGACACCAGCCCCAGCTCGGCGCATTGATCGACCAGTTCGCCCATCGCCTGCTTGCTCATCGAGGCCCGCCGCGCGAGCTCGGTCAGCCGCGTGCCCTCGACGTCGAGGTTGCGGGTGAGGCTGACATGGGCGATCCGCGTCTCGCCGTGACCGCTCTCCGCCATCAATTGGAGAACCCGGGATTCGAACCGGCGCACCGCATTGTTGAGCAGCCGGCCGACATTGGCGTGACGCCATGCCGTCTGCCCGGTGGGCCGCGCCTTGCGTTGATCTCGCGCTGTCATATCGGGACTACCTCGCCATATCGAACCACGCCGGGTCAACGTCGCAGACGCAAGGTGAAATCGGGAAACGCGTGAGATGTCACGCGAAGAATGGCCGGAACGGCAGGATTCGAGCCTGCGCCCCCAGCGTCCCGAACGCAAATAGCGAACGAAAAGGCCAATAGGGAAAATGAAGTTTGCTCGTGATTGATGACCATTTTCGCCGTCTGTTCACAGGGGTTCGGTGGTCAACCGGTGGCCGGCCTGCTCACGCGCCAGGCGAGCCCGCTCTACCGTCGCCGATGCAGATCGCTTGACCGCCGCCGCGTCCGTCGCCAGCTTCAGCAAATGTTCGCAATAGCCGCGAAGCTGGCCGTCAGCTCGTAGCAGCGCACGGCGCACGCAGTGATGCCACGCTTCGCCAGATCGGTAATCGTGCGGACGGTGACGCCGAACAGGTCCCAAGCGCGGCGCCGCCGATGGTCTCAGCCATGATCCAAATTGCATTAGGCCGAAACGAGATCGCGAATGAAATGGTGAGGCCACCAACTAAAACGGTTGCCCTATAGCATGACATGGCTCGACGTTCACCAAGCAATCCGCAAAATTGATTATTAGATCTACTATCTATTATGTCTTGATTTCGCGAGGCAACAATTGCTGCAACGGCAAGCGCCATGTGTGGGGCAAAATCTGCAACCCGTGCCACAAATCGAAGTATACTCGCATCTACCAATAGGCTCCGCCTTTATCGGCTTATGTGGAGCCCCTTTGGCATGTGCCACAGATAGGCCCAGTGGTATCAACACCGCGAGGAAGACAACCAATCGCATTGAACCTCCTTCTTGCTTGTCTTGCATCACATTCAAGAATTGAACTATAACGCAAACGCAACCCATAGAAACGGCATTTATCAGCCGCCGGTCAAATCAGGCCTCCGTTAGGGAACATCGGGTGTGCGGGTCAGATCGATCTCGGGACGTCGAAAATTTTCTTTTTTTGGTAAGCGATATGCCGGAAGGTGGCATCCCCAGCCCGAAGCGGATGCGCTGAACCGTGCCACCAGCGCCGTGGAGATATTCCACAGCCGGCGAGCTCATGTATTGCCGTGCATTGCGTCTTCCGCCGCAAGCATTTCGTCGAGGAGATCCCATGCACCCGACGCTTCGGCTTCCGACATCTTCCGGATGGCGTAACCGACATGAACCACGACGTGATCGCCGGGCTCGATAGCTTCATGCTGTAGCAAAAACAGACTCACCGTGCGCTCGATGCCTTTGGCCTCGCATCGCGCCATGACTCCGTCACTCTCCACGACCCGCATCGGGATGCCAAGGCACATCTCGGTTCCACCCGCAAATACTTGAGTCTGAAATCATAGCCCGATCGACGAACTCGATTTGACGTGGATCAAGATAAGGGAATCATATTCGCTGCATAGAATATGTGGCGTCTGATCTCGCGGGGATTTCCATGCGGACCAATGTCGCGGCGACCACCACGCTGGTGCTCGGACTCGGCAATATCCTGCTGAGCGATGACGGCATTGGTGTGCACGTCATTCGGGCCCTCGATGCGCTTGAATGTGCGGGCGAGATACCGCCTTGTGTTGCTCTGCGGGATGGCGGGACGCTCGGGCTGTCCCTGTTTTCGGAGATCGAAGATTTCGGCTCGCTGATCGCCGTCGACGCCGTGGAACTGGGCGCGAAGCCCGGCACCGTCAAGATCTTTCAAGGTCCGGAGATGGACCGGCAGCTCACGGGCAAGAAGCGGACGGCTCATGAGGTCGCGCTTGCCGACCTGATGTCGGCGGCGCGGCTGGCCGGCTGCGAGCCGGCGCGCCGGGCGCTGGTCGCAATTCAACCTGAATCCACCCAATGGGGCCTGTCGCTGACGCCCGCGGTTGGCGCGGCCATTCCCTCCGCGTGTCAGCAGATCAAAGCACTGCTCAGCAGGTGGCACCATGACAGTTGAAGCGGATGCCGCGGCAGGATTCCGCACGGGGATGACCGACAGCCTGCTCCGCGAGATCGCCCATCACCTCGATGTGCTTGCCAAGACCGGCGCATGCGCGGCGATCGATCTGTGCAGCCTGCCTCTCACGGCTGCGGACCGCAGCGAGTTGGAAGAGCGGTTGGGCCATGGTGACCTGGAGGCCGTTTTGACCGCAGCCGGCACCAGTGAAATCTGGGAGACGCGCTATGCCGGCGTGTGGTGGGTTCGCCATTTCGGCGCCGGGGACAAGCTCGCCGCCGAACGCATTGAAATCACGGCGTCCCCGGAGATCCTGACAAGCCATGCGGCCGACATCGCTGCGGCCAGCAACAGACTGGCTGAAGACCTGATCGACCGCGTCTCTTCAGAGGATACCGAAGATGCATGAAACCGAGACGATCGGCGAGCTCTTGACGCGCAGCGGCGTCTCCCGCCGCGCCCTGCTGAAATATACGAGCTATCTTGCCAGCCTTCTGGCGTTGCCCCCGATGGCCGCGAAGGGCATGGCGGAGGCGTTGGCGAATACGCGCCGCCAATCCGTGATCTGGCTCTCGTTTCAGGAATGCACGGGCTGCACGGAATCGCTGACGCGTTCGTTCGGTCCAACCATCGAGGACATGATCTTCAATCTCATCTCGCTCGACTATCACGAAACGCTCATGGCAGTGTCGGGTACTGCCGCGGAAGCGGCGCGCCTGGCTGCAATGAAGGAGAACAAGGGCAAATATGTCGTCGTGGTCGACGGCTCCGTTTCGATGAGAGATGGCGGGGTCTACTCCACCAACGCCGGCAAGACCAACCTCGAGGTGCTGAAGGAGACGGCCGCAGATGCAGCCGCGGTGATCTCCGTCGGGACCTGCGCGGCCTTCGGTGGCATTCCCCACGCAAATCCCAACCCCACCGGCGCGGTTGCCGTCAGCGACATCATCACCGACAAACCGGTGATCAATGTCTCCGGTTGCCCGCCCATTCCGGAAGCCATCGCCGGCACGGTTGCCTATCTCGTGACGTTCAACAAGCTTCCCGATCTCGACGACAAGGGCAGACCGAAAGCGTTTTTCGGCGATACGATCCATGACCGCTGCTATCGCCGGCCGTTCTACGACAAGGGGCAGTTCGCCAAGCAGTTCGACGATGAGGGAGCGCGCAAGGGCTGGTGCCTCTATGAAGTCGGTTGCAAGGGGCCCGTGACTTACAATGCGTGCGCGACCATGAAATGGAATGGTGGCGTCTCTTTCCCGATCCAGTCGGGACACGGCTGTCTGGGCTGTTCCGAACCGAATTTCTGGGATCGTGGCAGCTTCTACCAGCCACTTTCTTCAAACACGTTGAATGATCCGGAGATCATCGGCGGCGCCGCGGCTGCGGGCGCGGCGGTCGGGATTGCCAGCGCATGGCTGGCGCGGCGACGCAAACAACGAGCAGAGAGGGAGGCCCAGCCATGAGCCTGCTGGATTTCGTGCGCGGACCCGCGATCGAGATCGCAATCGCGATATTCGTGGGCGGCGTGTTGTGGCGGCTCGCGTCGCTGCTGCTCCTGCCCTGGACCAGCGACAGATCGGCGAGGCGAGCTGATGCACCGCATGCCGTGGTTGGCGCGTTCCGTGGCTTCGTGCGTCACCTATGGCCCGCGAACACCTATCTGCGCGCCTCGTTGTTCAGCACGGTGAACGGCTATGTTTTTCACGTCGGCCTTGCCATCATCGTGTTCGGACTGGCGCAGCACATTCTCTTCCTGCGTGGATTGTTCGGCTTTTCATGGCCGAATCTGCCCACCGGCGTGATCTCGGCCGCCTCGGTGGTCACGCTGGCGTCGCTCCTGGCTGCGCTGGCGCGACGGATGACGAATCCGGTCTTAAGACTGCTTTCGACGCTTGACGACTACTTCAACTGGCTGGTGACGTTCCTTCCGGTCGTGACGGGGCTGATCGCGGTGAGCCACCTATGGACGCCGTACGAGACGCTCTTGTCCGTGCACCTCCTGACCGTGTGCCTGTTCCTGATCTGGTTCCCGTTCGGAAAACTCATGCATGCCTTCCTCGTCTTCCTGACCAGGAGCGAGACCGGGATCTTCTACAGCCGCCGGGGAGTCGAGATATGAACCAGCGCATCGTCGTCGATCCCATCACGCGCATTGAAGGGCATCTGCGGATCGAGGCGGAAACAGATCCCCATGGCGCCATCACCGGTGCGTACAGTTCCGGCACGATGGTGCG
This sequence comes from Bradyrhizobium sp. SZCCHNR1015, assembly GCF_032489875.1. NCBI lineage: Bacteria > Pseudomonadati > Pseudomonadota > Alphaproteobacteria > Hyphomicrobiales > Nitrobacteraceae > Bradyrhizobium > Bradyrhizobium sp. SZCCHNR1015. Next base: position 144,849 of record NZ_JAUEYW010000011.1, on the reverse strand, counting down.
CGGCATCGAACTGATCCTGAAAGGACGCGATCCGCGCGAGGCCTGGGCTTTCGCTCAGCGCATATGCGGCGTGTGCACGCTGGTCCACGGCATCGCCAGCGTCCGCGCCGTGGAGAATGCGCTGGGATACACCATTCCGCCGAACGCGCAACTCATCCGCAACCTGATGATTGCCGCACAATATGTGCATGACCATGTCATGCACTTCTATCATCTGCATGCGCTCGACTGGGTCGACGTGGTGTCGGCGTTGAAGGCCGATCCGGCGGCAACGTCGCAACTGGCGCAATCGATCTCGAGCTTCCCGAAGTCGAGCCCGGGCTATTTCGCGGACACGCAGAAGAGACTGAAAGCCTTCGTCGAAGGCGGCCAGCTCGGCATCTTTGCAGGTGGATTCTGGGGACATCCCGGATTCAAGCTGCCGGCCGAAGCAAACCTGATGGCGGTCGCGCACTATTTGGAAGCGCTCGCCTGGCAGCGCGAGGTGGTGCAGCTCCACACCGTCTTCGGCGGCAAGAATCCGCATCCCAATTTCCTGGTCGGCGGCGCTCCGTCAGCGATCAGCCTGAACACCGGCGGCACCGCCATCGGCATCGACGGCCTGCAGACGGTGAAGACCGTGATCGGCCGAATGAAGGATTTTGTCGAGCAGGTCTATCTGCCGGACACGCTGGCCATCGCGTCCTTCTACAAGGACTGGTTCGCGCGCGGCGAAGGCGTGGGCAACTTCCTGACCTACGGCGACTTCCCCGAAAAGGGCATGGACGACCCGGCCAGTTGGCTGATCCCGGCGGGCGCGATCCTCAATCGCGACCTGACCACGATCCATCCCGTCGACATGAACAATTCGGAGGAAATCCAGGAGTTCGTCTCCCATTCCTGGTACGACTATGCAAGCGGCAAGGACAAGGGCCTGCATCCCTACGAGGGTGAGACCAATCTGCATTACACCGGTCCCAAGCCCCCCTTCGAGCAGCTCGATGTCGGCGCGAGCTATTCCTGGCTCAAGGCGCCGCGCTGGAAGGGCCATGTCATGGAGGTCGGTCCGCTCGCGCGCGTGCTGATGCTCCATGCCAAAGGTCACGAGCCGACGCGCGAACTGGCCGATTACGCGCTGGGCAAGCTCGACCTGCCGCTGACGGCGATGTTCTCGACCATGGGACGCACAGCGGCGCGCGCGCTGGAAAGCAAGATCGTCGTCGACCAGATGTCGACCTGGTACGACCGTCTTCTTTCCAACATCCGCGCGGGTGATCTGAACGTTCACAATTCGAACAAGTGGGATCCCTCGACCTGGCCGACCGAAGCCAAGGGCGTCGGCTTCATGGAAGCGCCGCGCGGGGCGCTGGCGCATTGGGTGGTGATCAAGAACAAGCGCATCGATAATTATCAGGCCGTGGTGCCCTCGACCTGGAACGCGGGGCCGCGCGATTCCAAGGGCCAGCCCGGACCTTACGAAGCGGCATTGATGGATCGCCACACGCTCCACGATCCTCGGCAGCCGCTCGAGATCCAGCGCACGATCCACAGCTTCGATCCGTGCATTGCGTGCGCGGTGCATGTGATCGATCCCGACGGCGAAGAGCTGATACAATTGCGGGTGAGGTAAGGCGATGGGCGGCGAAATCGACGTCGAAGCAGCCAGCAGAACGTTCCTGGCGCGGACCGAGGAACATCTGGTCAGCTATCTCGAGGCCTGCGTCCATTGCGGGAACTGCGCCGAAGCCTGCCACTTTTATCAGGCCTCCGGAGATCCACGGCATACGCCCGCCTACAAGCTGTTTCCGATGGCCAAGGCCTATCGCCGGCAGAAATTCCCGCTCTCCCTCTTCGCTCCCCGCATCACGGAAGAGGACCTCAAGGAATGGGAGGAACTGCTGTTCGATACCTGCACCATGTGCGGTCGATGCACCACGATCTGTCCGATGGGGATCGACATCGCTTCCATCGTGGGCGGCGCGCGGCAGGCCTTCGTCAAGGCAGGACTTGGGCCGAAGGACCTTCTGCAGGCCGCCGACAATTCGCGCGACCATGGAAGCCCGCTGGGCGTGACAGCCGACAAGCTGCGCGATCGCATCGAATGGCTCGAAGATGAGCACGACGTGCCCATCGCGCTCGACAAGGACAAGGCCGACATTCTGCTGACGCTCTCGTCCGTCGAAACGATGAAATACCCCGATTCCGTGGTGGCCATGGCCAAGCTGCTCAACCACGCGGGCGTCGACTGGACGCTGAGCACCAAGGGCTATGAAGCCACGAATTTTGGCTATCTGGCCGGCAAGGCAGACGTCGCCCGGATCATGGTTCAGCGGATCACCGAGGCCGCCGAGGCGGTCGGAGCCAAGACGGTCGTGATTCCGGAGTGCGGCCACGCGTTCGGTGTACTGCGCTGGTCGGGCGCCAATGTGCTCGGCCGCCCCCTGCCCTTCGCAGTCGTGCACATTTCGGAATTCATGGCGCAGCTCAAGCGCGACGGCAGGCTGAAGCTGAAACCGATCGAGGAGTCGATCACCTATCACGATCCTTGCCAGATCTCCCGTCGCGGCGGCGCGACCGAGGATGCGCGATTCCTCCTGCAGGATTTCGCGAAGGACTTCCGCGAGATGACCCCGACCGGAGATCTCAACTGGTGCTGCGGTGGCGGCGGCGGCGTGCAGGCGATCGCGCGCGCAGCCGATCTTCGCCACAAGGTCTTCAAGATCAAAATGGATCAGGTGGAGAAGACCGGCGCGAAGACGATGGTCTCGGCATGCTCAAACTGCCGGCTGACCATGGACGAGAGCAAGGCCCACTGGAAATGGGAAGGTGGCCTCGCGAGCCTGGTGGAGATCATTGCGGATCACCTGATCGAGGACGCCCCGGCAAAGACGCAAGGGTGACGGCTCACAGTCGTGCGCCTTGCGTCGTGGGCGAACGGCGGCGCAACGCGGGCCGCGGGGCAACGTAGACTGCGTCGGCGCCCCCGCCTTGTTGCGGCCCCGGTCTCGATCATGAGGAAAGGCACTTCGGCGTGGCAGAGATTGCGCAGCGTCAGGACGTTCGCCTGATCAGGAACTCGAACTGCTTGCCTTCCGACTTGGATTCCAAGAGATCATTTCCGGTCGTGCGACAAAACGCCTCGAAGTCTTTCACAGCGCCGGGATCGGTGGCGAGCACTTGGAGCGTGCCACCGATCGGCACGTCCTTGAGCGCCTTCTTCGCGCGCAAGATCGGCAGCGGGCAGTTCAATCCCTTGGCATCGAGAACCTGGTCAGCCATCCTGTCTCTCCGTCATTTCTGGTGCTGGGTCCGTGACACGTTCAAATGAACAGGTTGATGTCGCTCTTGGTCGCCGTCTCGATGTAGGTCGCAGCGCCCCCGAGCACCGGCCCCTCGATCATGTCGTCCTTGGTGTACTCGAACAGATCCATGGTCATCTGGCAGGCGATCATCTTGACGTCGGCTTCGATGGCCATCGTGCGCAACTCCTCTATCGATGCGACCCCCTTCTTCTTGATCAGGTTTTTCATCATCGTCGTCGCCGCCGCGTCGACGCCGGGGATGGCCGATACGAGATTCGGCATACCGATGTGCATTCCAAACATCGGCATCTCCATGGCCGGATTGCCGAGCGTAGAGATTTTCAGGTCGAGATTCTTCTTGAGCAGCGTCAAGCCGTAGAAGGTGAAGAACATGGTCACGTCGAGGCCCATGGCCGCCGCTGTCGTGGCCAGGATGAAGGGCGGATAGGCCCAATCCAGCGTCCCCTTGGTGACAATCATCGACATGCGCTTGGTATTGTTGTCTTCGGCCATTGCATCTCTCCGTTTGGTCTCTCGCAGGCGCAACCGCGCGCGTCATTGGATTCCTGCTATTGGATTCCTGCTTTCCAACGCACGACCATCAGCACGAGGACTGCGAGGAACAGCGTCTCGGCGACGATCAGCGCGATCGCCCGGCCGCCGACATCGGCCATCGCCTTGAGCGACGTCTTCATCCCGAGCGCTGCGATCGCCGTCACGAGGCACCACCTTGAAATGTCCTTGATGACGGCAAGCAGGAATGCGGGAATGACGCCGGCGCTGTTGAGCATCACCAGAACGGCGAACACCACCAGGAACCCCGGCAGTTGGCGCCCGGCCTTGCCGACGCGATGGGCGCGGAACACGTAGGACAGCATCACGACGACAGGCAGCAGCATGGCAACCCGGAGCAGCTTGGTGAAGGTCGCGACGTTTCCGGTCTCCTCCGACACGCTGAAGCCGGCGCCAACCACCTGCGCCACGTCGTGAATGGTACCGCCAAGAAACATGCCGACGGCAGCGTGATCGAGATGGAATCCTGCGATCACCAGCGGATAGACGATCATCGCGATCGTGCTGAGCGCCGTCACGCCGATCACGGTAAAGACCGTGTCGCGTTCGTGGTGCTCCCCCTTGGGCAACACCGACGAGATCGCCAGCGCCGCCGACGCTCCGCAAATCGCCACGGCCCCGGAGGTGAGGATTCCGAACGGCCGGCTCAACCCCATGGCGCGGGAGGCCAGCGCGCCGAACAGGATGGTCAGGATCACCGCGCCGACGACCGTGATCACGGGCGTCGGGCCGAGCTTCATGATCTCGGCAATCGTGATCTGCGCCCCGAGCAGGCCGACGGCGACGCGCAGGATGCGCTTTGAGGCGAGTTCGATGCCGGCAACGCAGCGCCCCTCCTGCGACAGGAAATAGAAGGCCATCCCAAGCAGCAAGGCGAACAGCATGACCGGCCCGCCATAGTGCTCGGACAGGAAGGTTGCCGCGATCGCGATGATCAAACTGGCCAGGACGCCCGGGAAGTAGGTCGGCAGCGACATGAAGGCCGCGAGGCCGCGACTTATCATCGATGTCCTGATTGCGGCGGTCTCAGTCACAGCCTGTCCACTTCCTTACGCGCAGCCAGCGAAATTCTCGGCAGCCATCTTCGCTTCGTAAGGGGCGGCGGCCGCCGTGCCCGGCACGAGGCCGGCCTTGGCAGCAGCCCAGTCCTTCGGGCGCACCTTGACCATCCATCCGTCGCCATATGGGTCGGTGTTGGCCAGCTTGGGCGCTGCGCTCATTGCATCGTTGACCTCGACGATTTCCGCACTGAAGGCGACCTTTGCCGGGCCGACCCACTTGCCGGATTCGATCGTGGCGCAGGACTTGCCCGCATCGACCGACCGGCCGGCCTTCTTTGGTGTGAAGGCGACAAGCTGACCGGCCATGGCCGCTGCCACAGCGGTCATCCCGAGCGTCACGGTGCCGTCGGCGTTCTCGCGATACCAGATGTTGTTTTCGACGTCATAGAGGAGGTCGTCGGGAAGGTTGCAGCCGCGGACGATGGGCATCGTCTTCTCCTTGTCTCAAATGGTTTCGTTGGCTTGCGTCGATGCATCGGGTTGACGTAGCGGCCGGGACGCGCAGCAGAATTCGCCGAGCCCGGCCACCTCCAGCTTGCCTCCGATGAACAGCATGAGATGCCGCGCGACCATGGCGCCCAGCCGCAGCCGCCGGGCGACCTGCGCGTGGCCTGGCTCGAGGCGCACCAGATTGTAGTGATAGACGAGCTCGCGGCAGGTTTCGCGGCAGGCGTTGAAGCTTGCATCGCCGCGCGCGCCCTGCCGATGCAGCGCCAGCAGGCGAAACGTCTCGACCTGGCGATCGGTCGGGATCTCGCCGTGCGCAGCGAGCCATGTTTCGAGAATCGTTTCGCCGAGCTGCAGCAACTCCTCGGCGAGCGGCGCGGCGGCCGCCCCGAGTGCAGCATCGGACGCGGCCAACATGCCGTCCAGCCGCTCCGCGACGTCGTCGAGGCTCGTGATACCGATATCCGCCATCACCCGAGCCCTCGCGCACGCAACAGACCGGTCGAATCCGAGAAATTCTCCTGCACGCCGACCTTGCGCGCCGACAGCCCGAGCGCCATGCCGAGGAGCTGGGTGAAGTACAGGATCTTGACGCTGGTCTTGCGGCCGAAGACCTTTTCCGCGCGCACCTGATGCATTTCGAGCCCGGTGTGGCAGGTCGGGCATTCGGTGGCGATCACGTCCGCGCCGCAGGCCTCGGCCGTCGTGAGCAGGTTGAGAACGAGCTTGGTCGAGGTGTCGCTGTCGGACAGCGTGTGAGCGCCGCCACAGCATGCCGTCTTGAGCGGGTACTCGACGTTCTCGGCCCCCGCCGCAGCCAGCAGGTCGTCCATGAAATGGGGCTTCGAGGTCGATTCCGAGCCGGGCCCCTTATCCTTTTCCGGAAAGATGTGACGCGGCCGCGTGTACATGCAACCGTAGTAGTTGGCAACCTTCAGGCCCTTGAGCGAGTTCTTCACGCGTGTCTTGAGGCCCTGTTCGCCGACGGATTCCTTGATCCAGTCGAGCGCGTGAATGGTCGTGACCTTGCCCGCTTCGTAGGTCGCGTGGCCGGCCTTGCGCGACAATCGGTCCGTCACTTCACGCGACGCGGGATCCTTGGCGAGGTCGTATTCGGCCTTCTTGAGATTGTGATAGCAGCCGTTGCAAGGCGCCATCACCGTATCGAACCCCATCGCATCCGCGATCGAGAGGTTGCGGGCCGACAGATAGGTCTGCAGCTTGGGATCGATGTTCTTGACCTCCATGGCGCCGCAGCAGTTCCAGTTCCTGAGCTCGACCAGATCGAGGCCGAGTGCCTTGCCGACCTCCCGGGTGGAGCGGTTGTAGGCGTGCCCGGTTCCTTCGAGCGCGCACCCCGGATAGTAGGCGACCCGCTTGTGTTTGTCGCTCATCACTCAGCTCCCTGAACGTCCAACCGAAGCGCCTTGCGGGCCGCTGCTTCACACTCACGGACATACTCGTCGATCGCGAGGCTGGCGCCCCCCCATCCGCGCGTGCGGGGACGGACCACGCTGGCAAGTCCCAACTTCACCAGGAGGCCCACCGGCAATCGGCTGGCGAGACTGCGTATCAGTTCGACGAGCCACCCCTGCGACAGGGACTGCCCGGTCCGCGCGAAGAACCGGCGCAGCACGCGGCCCTCCTCGATCTTGCCGGTGGCGAAGACCTGCTCGGAGAAGACCTCATCGAACGCGGTGGACGGCTTCTTCTCGGTATGGCCCTTCAGCTCCAGCCAATGTGCCGTGGCCTTCATCACGCCTTCGGGACTGACGTCGCGAGGACAGGCATAGGTGCATTTGTTGCAGGAGACGCACTGCCAGATGATGTCCTTGTCGCGCAGCAACTCGCTTTCGAAGCCCATTCGGATCAGGTAGATCCAATAGCGCGGGTTGAAGTCGGGATTCACGGCGTTGATCGTGCAGGCATTGGTGCATGAGCCGCATTGCCAGCAGCGGTGGATGAACTCGCCTCCCGGGAGCGCCGCGATCTCCTCCTGCATCTGCTCGTTGTAGTCGGTAATGGCGCGTGAGGTGATGAACGTGCTCCAGTGCCCGGAGACATCGACGCCATCAATTTCCAGGTGCTCATGCGTGACGAGATTCTCTGGCCGGATCAGCGATTTTTCGTGAATCGGCATGGATGTTCCCTCATTCGCTCAGCAGGCGAGGCTGCCCGAGCACATGGGCCCTGCCATCGATCAGCTTCAGGCGGGTGCGCCCCGACTCGGTATCGACCGCATCGAGTCCCAGGAGACGGCGAGTATGCGCCATCGCGTCCGCCTTGAAGCCGCCGCAGAAGTCCGCGTGCAGGAACTGGCCGCCCTTGTCATTGATATAGCTTGCATAGGTGTGGGCGCAGAGCAGATCGACGTAGAAGGCCAGATCGCGGAAGACACCGTTCGCCTGCAGGAAACCTTCGAGCTCCTCGCGTAGCATCGTGAAAGTGGCGAAGCCGTCGCCGACGGCGATCGTGCCGGTCTCGGCAGCCTCGTCGTACCATATCTCGCGCAATACGCCGGTATTGACCCTGGCGTCCCACATCCAGCGCGTCATCAGCGGATAGTGGTCCGGCGCGGTGAAATGAAGGACCTCGGCGGCAAGATCGCGCGACCAGCGGTGCTCGCGATCGGCCGGAAAGCTCGTGACGAACGCGGCGACGCGCTGGTCGGTTGTGCCGAGGTCGGACCATCCGTGCAGCAGCGCCTCGAGCCTGCTGCGCAGCGCCGCAAACCCGTTGCGGCCGAGCCACGCCCCCACACGCCGGCGCACCAGCGTGATGAACGTGGCAAGGTCGCAGAATTCGGCCTCCGTCAGCTCGCTGACCCGCCCCTTGCCCAACACCTCCTCGAACAGCGAGGCCTTGAGCGCGAGCGCTCCGACATAGCGCTCGACGCCACCGCTGTCGTCGGCGGATTCCACGAGGCTCTCGAACGCCCGCCGCAGCCTGGGGCCGGACAGATCGAGCACCGGCCGCGTCGGCTCGACCACCGCCTTGCCTCTATGGTTGGTGATCGGCCACATCACTCGGCCGCTTCCATCATGGCGCCGCGGACCAGGGCCAGCGCGGCCATCGCTGCCGATTGGCCCTGTGCGATGGAATCGTCGATGGTCTCGGGCCCGGTGGCCGCGCCGGCGACGAAGACGCCGGGCCGCGAGGTCGCCGATGTGTTGGAATAGACCGACGCCTTCTCGATATGGCCGTGCTTCTGCAGTTTGACGTCGAACACCGCCGACAACGTCATGTTGTCGACATTGGGATCCATGCCGATGGCGTGCACCACCATGTCGAACGGGATCGAGATCGGCCGTTTCACCAGCGTGTCCTCGCCCTTCACGATCAACCGCCTGCCGTCTGACGTCACTTCGGCGATCCGCGCCTTGATGTATTTGACGCGGTGCTTCTCCTGGCTTTCCCAGTAGTAGAGATCCTCGTAGAGGCCGAAGGTGCGGATATCCATGTAGTAGACATACACGTTGCACCGTGGCATCGCCTCGCGGATCTCCATGGCGATGTTGGCGGAGACCGTGCAGCAGATCTTCGAACACCACTCGCGACCGATCTGGCGGTCGCGCGAGCCGACGCATAGCAGGATCGCAACTCGTTCCGGCTCGCGCCCGTCGGACGGACAGCGCACGCCCCTGCCGGAGGAGAGCATCTGCTCGACCTGGGTCGTCGTAACCACATCAGGGTAGGTGCCGAAACCCCATTCCGGCTTATTGACGGAATCGAAATGCGTGAAGCCGGTGCACAGGATCGCCGCCCCCGCCTCCAGCACCGCGCCATCCGACAGCGTCACGCGGAAGTCGCCTGGGCTGCCCGAAAAGGCTTTCACCGTGACGCGCCTTCGGATCTCGACACGGCTGTCGGTTTCGACCCGGCGCACCATGCCACCGATGGCGTCCTTGGCCCATTCGCCGGACGGCACCAGCCTGGCGTAGCCTGACTGGATCGGCGCACCGCCGAGCTGCTCCGCCTTTTCGACGAGAACGACGCGCTGGCCGGCCGCGGCCAGCGCATGTGCGGCGGAAAGCCCCGACGGCCCGCCGCCAACGATGAGAACGGGACGGGTCATGATGCGGCTCCTGGCAGGGTCGCCGTCGGCTTGACATAGCCTGGGCCCGACGTAATCGCGCGTTTGGGGTCGTAAAGCGTCTCGATGCGGCCGGCCTTGACCTCACCGAGATAGGCCTCGAACTCGGCTTTGGCTTTCTGCCAGTCGATGCCGAGCTTCTCGAGCAGCCCCTCGAACGGCGAGGCGTGCCAGTGAAGCTGTGCGAGCTTGTAGGGATGCGCGCCGAGGGCGAGCGCCGCGAACTGGCAATCGGCCATGATCGGCAGCGCATAGACCTTGTCGACGGCCTTGCCGATCCACTGGTTCTTGTCGAGTGTGGTGATGCAACCCGTGTCGTGGCCGATCATGACGTCCGCCCGCGCCTCCTCGACCGCGACCCTGATCTTGCGATCGATGGCGAAGGAGCGCGTGAACTCACGTTCGCCGATGATATGACGAAAGCCGAAGCCGCAGCAGTCGTACCAGGTCGAGTAGTCGACGACCTGTGCACCCAGCGCCTGCATCAGGCCGGTCGATACCGCCACGCGGTTGCCGTCCATGACGGTGTCGTCATAGATCACGTCTTCCGGAACCATCTTGTAGACGTGACAGGCCGGATGAACGGTGGCACGAAGGCTGCTCACGTCGATGACCTGCCGCTCCCGGATGCGGTGGCGCATGACGTGCAGCCACTCGGAATAGTGCACGATCTCTTCGGGGATCAGCAGCTTGCCGTCGACCAGACGACCCAGCTTGCCGAGAATCTTCTTCACCTGCTCGCGCAGTTCAGCCGAATGCATCAAGAAGATGCGCATCTCCTTGTAATTGCCGAACGACGTGCCGCAGTGGATCAGCGGGAAGTAGGTTCCGACCGGCAGGCCCTGCGCCTTGGCCGACATGTATGCCTGGTGGAAGTTGCGCAGGAAGACGGCGGCCAGACTGACGACATTGCCGACCCCGGAGCCGTGATAATTCCAGGCGGTGCAAGAGGTCTGATCGGTCTCGTCGAGATAGCGCACGCCGAGCTGGTTCATCAGCCACATCACGCTCGACGGATAGCCGGGGATATTGCCGCACTGTCCGCAGGATTTGTGCTGCCAGAGGTTGGTGGTGGGAATGCGCTTGTCCCAGCCGTACAGTGTGCGCGCCACCACCGGCTCGTGGCGCTCGTCGATCCGATGAACGACGATTTCGCCGTCCTTCTCCAACTCCCACATCGCGTCGCGGATGTCGTGGACACGCTCCTTGTTGGTCAGCATGGAGCGACGGTCGATCCGGGTTTCCACCCAGGCCGTCGCCGTCTGCGCCTCGCTCGGCGTCAGGTTGGAAGGGCGCCACTCCGCGCCAAAGCCGGCGTAAGCCGACTGACTGTCACTGCGCTTTTCGTCCATCGCTTCCTCCGTCGTCCACCGCGGCGATTGATCTCGCCGTCTATTGTGGTCGTCTCAGCGGCCTATTCTTCCTGCTGCTCTTCAAGCCACTCGTTGTATTCCTCGCGCTTCTCATCCATCACGTCGCTGACGACGTCGAACAGATTCTCGTCGATCGTCTCGAGCTGATCGAGCACGCCGGTCGCCTCCCAAATGGTGTAGAGCTCGACGGACGTCTTCAGGTTGACCTCCCAGGCCGTGTCCATGGTGTGCATGGTTGGGACTGGAATGGCCTTGCGCAGGATATTGAGCGGAGCATCGACCTTGGCGACGTTCGGGCCCCAGTCGGGAAACGCATCGCGCGTGATCATGTTGGGCGCGAGCTGATTTCCCGTGGAAATGACCTTCAGAAGCACCCGCGAGAACGGTCGCAGCACATCTTTCGCCGACTGCATGCCATGCTTGATCGCGACCTCGCGCATGATCATGACGAGCCCGCCCGGTGAATTCTCGAACGGACAGCGGGCGGCACAGGTGTAGCACTGCGCGCAGGACCAGATCTTCTCCTGCATCGCGTCGTAGATGCCCTCGAGATTTTCGGTCCACAGCAGCTGGACGATCTCGCGGGGTGAATAATCGTAGTAGTGCGCCGAGGGACAGGTCGCGGTGCAGATGCCGCAATTGAGACAGCCGTGCAGCTCATGATCGTAGAGGACGTGCGAGCGAATGTCGTCGAATACCTCTTCCAGCTTCTCATAGGGAACAACCGGCGCCTCGGAGACCGGGTCGCCGATAGAGGTCAGCTCCATTGAAGCTCCGCTCGTCATCTGGCGGCTCTCCTCAGTAGGTCAGCACCTTGGCGTTATCGTTTTCCATCACCTCTTCGATGACCTTTGCACCCCCGACGATGCCCTCGCATTCAGGGATCAGATCCTGCTCGGTCATGTCGAAGAGATCGAGGTTCGGAGAGCAGCAATAGAACTTCACTCCAGCTCCGTGCGCGTCCTTGATGAAGTCATAGACGGTTTTCGGAGATCCGGGCTTGACCACGAGCTTCTCGGCCACGCCCTTTTTCATGAGCTGCCCCGCCGTCGCGGTACAGACGACATCGACCTCGTAGTCCATCGCCGCGGCAACAGTGGCCTGGAAGAACGGCGCGCCGAGCTCCTCGCCGTTGCGAGGATCGGTATTGACCATGATGATGATGAGCTTTTTCGCCATTCCTACGATGTCCTCCCCGATCGTCTGCTATTGAACGTGCGTAGCGCACATCGACACAGGAGCGTGCACGACAAGTTATCTCGAGGCGCATCGCCTTGGAGTTGATGAAGATCAACAAGCCCAGGAACCGAAGTCCCAGGTGGACAACAAGCTGACATCGATTTCATCCAATCCGTCGGACGAACGCACAAAACATATTCCATTTTTTGAATGACATCTATAGGGTGAAGAAAATAATTCGTTGCTCGGGAGAACGGTCCTACGGGAGCGGCCGCATCAAATGCGTCGACTCGATCAAACCAATCATCAGCGGTCCGAGCGCCGCAGCGATCTCGCGCTGCACCACGCGCAACTCGGCGAGCGTTTCCGCCGTGCGATCAGGACATTCGTCGAATGCCATGATCAGATCCTCGATCATGGCCGATTTGATTCCGGGATGGCCGAGGAACCCGAAGCAGTTATCACGGAGCTGAAACACCGCCGGCTCCCCCGCAGAGTCGATCGCGAGAACACTTGCATCGGCCGGCAGCACCGGGCGATCGCGCATGTAGATCGCCACGGGAAAGGATCGCGGCAGATGACCGCCGAGCGCAGTGGGATCGACCCGTCGGGCCGTCTCCACGACGAAGCGGAGCGGAGCTTCCTGAGTGCCGCCGCCGCACGCGGTCGCAAGTATGCAGCTGCCGGCTCCGATGCCGATGACGGGCAAGCCGCGCGCCAGGAAATCCCGTACCAACCGCAACTCCGGCCCGAGGCTCGGAAGCAGGTTGCCGCTGACGACTCCGAGCGGTCCGGCGCCAAGAACAATGAGGCCGTCAAAGTCCCCCGCCGTCGCAGGTATCGATCCTCCGGCCGCGAACGGCCGGCAATAGCGAAAGCCGACGTTGCGTCCTTCGAATTGATCTTCCATCGAGCCGAGATAGTCCGCCTCGAAATGCTGCAAGACGCAGAGTGTCTTCATGGCGAACCGCGACAACTGAGTGAAGCATCAATGACGGCCGAAGCCGACGGCAGACCTGAAATATATATGTTTTTTCGCATATGAAAAGCGAGGAACGCAATGGCATGGTATGAGAAGCTGCAGGAGATCGAACCGCTCGACGACCTGCGTTTTGACCGTGGGCTCGTCGATGCACTCGAGGCGGCAGCCCGCGAGCGCGCGCTCGGACCGATGCGGTTCTACACGCCGACGTTCCGCGCCTATGCCAGCGAGGAGCTCAGGGGCTGCGGCAAAGCGAGTTTTCCCGCCTTTTCCATCACCGGCGGCGCTTGCGCGCTGAATTGCGATCATTGTCAGGCGAAGATCCTCGAACCGATGATCGCGGCAACGACACCGGACGAGCTCGACCGCAAGGTGCGCGATCTCGTTCTGCTCAAGGATCTGGGCGGGTTCCTGCTCTCGGGCGGATCCAACCGCCGCAACGAGGTTCCGTACGACCGCTTCTATCCGACCATCGAAAGGCTCAAGCGCGACTTTCCCCATCTGCGCATCGCCATCCATTCCGCGTTGCTCGACGAACGGCGCGCCCGATCCATGGAAGCGGCCGGGGTCGACGTCGCGATGCTCGACGTGATCGGCTCGCAGCAGACGATCCGCGACGTCTATCACCTCGACCGTCCCGTCGCGGATTTCGAGGCGACGCTCGCCGCGCTCTCGGGCACCAAGATGCAGGTCGTGCCACACATCGTCATCGGTCTGCACTATGGCCGGCTGCTCGGCGAGGAGACCGCGCTGGACATCGTTTCGCGCCATCCGGTCGCCGCGTTGATCCTGGTGGTGGTGACCCCGATCTATGCGCCGCCGGATCGGCCCTTCGCCACGATATCCACCGACGACGTGGCAAAGGTGCTGGTCGCCGCGCGGCAACGCATCAGTCACGCGCCGGTTCAGCTTGGCTGTATCCGCCCCGCGGGCCGCCACAAGCTGATGACCGACGCATACGCCGTCATGGCCGGATTTGATGGCATCGCCTATCCCGCGGACGGCATCGTAGCTCTTGCCCGCGCCATCGGTCGCCCGGTCGAGCAGGAGCATGCCTGCTGCTCGATCGCGCTTGACGGCCTCGCCGGACGGCGGGCTTGCGCAGCCTGAGGTGCACGATGAACGCCGAGGCAACGGATATCGTCGTCGTCGGGCTTGGACCGGCTGGGAGTCGTGCGGCCGCAGTTGCCGCGAAGGCCGGCTACCGCGTCGTCGCCGTGGATCGCCGGCTCGAGGCGGGTCGCCCGGTCCAGTGTGCCGAGTTCGTGCCCGCCATGATCGAGCGGGACGTTCGGAACATCACGGCCGTCGCCCAACAGAAGATCACGCGCATGCTGACCTTCACCGAGGCGACAGATTGCGAGGAAACGCCGGATTTCCGCGGCTGGATGATCGATCGCGCCGCCTTCGATCGAATGCTCGCTGATGAGGCGGCGAATGCGGGAGCCGCGTGCCGATACGGCACCTCCGTGGTTGCCATCGACATCGACGGCACAATTCATACGTCCGATGGTCTTGCCATGAAGCCGCGCGTCCTGATCGGCTGCGACGGCCCTCGCTCGCGGGTCGGCGCGGCCATCGGCCAGACCATTCGCGCGCTCGTCGATACGAGGCAACTGACCGCGCCGCTGATCGTGCCGCACGATGCCACGGATATCTTCCTGAGCGCCGACTATCGCGGCGGCTATGGCTGGCTGTTTCCCAAGGGCGCCGTGGCCAATATCGGCGTTGGCGTCATGATGGAGGACCGGCGTCGGCTGAAACCGATGCTCGCCGCGCTCTTTGGCGCGCTGTCGGCATCGCGCCGCATCGGAACGCGCCCGTTCGCGTTGACGGGCGGGGCGATACCCGTGGGCGGCAGGGTGGGTTCGACAGGCCGGCTTGGCGCAACCCAGGTGTTGCTGGCCGGCGATGCGGCGGGCCTGACCAACCCCGTGACCGGCGCCGGCATCGCCTCCGCCGTGCAATCGGGCGCACTCGCCGGGCAAGCCGCGGCAGACATGCTGTCCGGCCGCAGCGGCGCCCTCAATGATTATGACGAAGAGCTCAGCGACATTTTCGATGCGGCCTTGAGCCGGGCATCACGGCGACGACGGCAAGTTCTGGCGCAATACGGCGACGGCCGTCGCCCCGACGCGGCTGCGCTCGCCGAGGGGTGGATCAGTTCGCCGAACTATTGGGCGTGAAAATGCAGGATCAGGAGAGGAAGTCATGAGCTGTCTCGAAGGACCGACGCATCCGGTGCCGGATTTCCTCACCGGGGAGACGCGCGCCTTCAACGCGGCCGAAGCCATGCGGCCGCGCGCGCCCGGCGACGTGCCGGCGGAAGCACGCAACGGCGGGCGCGTGAAAGCGCAGGACGCGCGGCCGGAAGGCGTTTACCTGCCGAACGACAACGTTCTGACGCCGAACATGCGATCACCCGACTACGTGCAAATGTCGACGGCAGCAGCGATCACCCTCGGCATCATGAACGGCTACATGCATCGCACCAGTTGCACCCGTTGCCTGAACCTGCTGCTGACCTATCCGGAGGGCTGCCGCGCCAACTGCGCTTATTGCGGGCTTGCGCGCCATCGCGAAGCGGAGCGCGACTATGCCGACCGCAACTTTATTCGTGTCGACTGGCCTGCGGTGCCTTACGACCAGGTGATCGACATCGTCGCATCGGGCGGCGACGGCGGGCGCTTCCATCGGATGTGCATCAGCATGATCACGCATCCGCGGTCGGACCAGGACACCCGCATCGTCCTGCGGAAATGGGTTGAACGCATCAGGCACGTACCCGTTTCCATCCTGTCCAATCCGACGACGATGACCCGACTGGATGTGCAGGAGCTCAAGGATCTCGGCGCCGAGATATTCACGGTCGCGCTCGATGCAGCCAACCCGGTCATCTTCGACCGCACCCGCGGCCACGGCGTTCAATCGCCGCACAGCTGGGACAAATATTGGGAGATCCTGCTGGCCGCCGCCGAGATATTCGGCCCGGAACGTTTCGGCGCCCATCTCATCGTTGGGATGGGCGAGAGCGACCACGACGTTCTCTCGCAGGTGCAGAGAATTCGCGACCTCGGCGGCCACAGCCACCTGTTCGCGTTCTTTCCCGAACAAGGCTCGTTGATGGATCATCTCCCGCCGGCGCCGCGCCCGCAATGGCGACGCATACAGCTCGCCCGCTATCTCATCGACTATCGAAGCCATTCCCTGCAGCGCATGCGTTTCGACGAACGCGGTCAACTCGTCGATTTTGGTCTGCCGCAGGACGAAGTTGACGCGATCATCGACGCGGGCGTGGCCTTCCGCACGTCCGGCTGCCCGGGCAAGGAGGCCGCTGACGTGTCCGCCTGCGACCGCCCTTACGGCGACTCGCCGCCGCGCGACATTGCGTCCTACCCGTTCAAGCCCGATCGCCGCGACATTCGCCACGTGCGCAGCCAACTCCGGCGCGGACTACCCAAATAACCGGGAGGAAGATGCGATGGCCAGCAGCGCCAAGTCATTTCGGGTCATCGACACCGGGATTCGGGGCGGACGCGCCAACATCGCCTTCGACCAGGCGCTCATCGACGCTCACAAGGCACGGCGGATTCCCGATACCATCCGCTTCCTGCGGTTTCGTCCGTCGGCGCTCGTCGGTATGCATCAGATCCTGAGCCATGAGGTCCGGCTCGACTATTGCCGGAGCAAGGGAATCGAGATCGGCCGGCGGATCACGGGAGGCGGCGGCCTCTATCTCGACGAGGGTCAGATCGGATGGGAGCTCGTGTTCGGCCGCTCCAGCCTCGGCGCCATGGATCTCACCGAAACGACACGCCGGATCTGCGAAAGCGTCGCACTCGGGCTCAACAAGCTCGGCGTCCCCGCGCGCTACCGCCCGCGCAACGACATCGATGTCGACGGCCGCAAGATCAGCGGCACCGGTGGCTTCTTCGACGGCGATACGCTGTTCTATCAGGGAACTCTGCTGATCGACTTCGATCCCGAGCAGATGATCGCTGCGCTCAAAGTGCCGGTGGAAAAGCTCGCCAAGCGCGACCTCGCTTCGGCCCGCCAGCGCGTCGTCAGCATGCGCGAGATCCTCGGCGACCACCTTCCTGATCTGGCCACCATCCAGCAAGCCCTGCTCGACGGCTTGGCCGAAGGCCTCGGCATTGTCCCGCAATGGGGCCAGGTGTCGATGTTCGAAGAAGAACTCGCCGAGCAGCTGTATCGCGACGAGATCGGCAGTGACGACTTCGTCGAGATGGTCGACGCTCCCGAGGTGGACGGCTCGCTGGTCAGTGCCACTCTGACGCGGCGTGGCGGCAGCCTGCGCGCCGATATCCGCCTCGAGGGGCCGGACCGCGGACGGATTCGCGAAGCTCTGATCACCGGCGATTTCTTCGTCACGCCGCCACGCGTCATCTTTGATCTCGAGGCGGCGCTGCGCGGCGCCGAACTGGCCGATGCCGGATCGATCGTCGAGAACTTCTTCTCGCGCACGTCGGCCGACTTCGTCAATCTCGGCCCGCCGGACATTCGCGATGTTGTCGTCGCGGCAGCGCGGCAGCTCAGCTTCGTTGCGGCCGGCCGGAGGCTTCGCGGCCATTGGCTCGCGGCGACGCGACCGGAACGTCCGCCGCTCGTCCTGCTGCATGACGCCTTGGGCTGCGCCCGGCTGTGGCGCGATTTCCCCGAGCGGCTTGCGGCTGCGACCGGCTCCTCCGTCCTGGTGTTCGACCGCTGGGGCTCCGGTGACTCGGAGCCGCTCGAGCTGCCCCATTCGCGGCAATATCTGCTCGCCGAGGCTCTGGATGCCCTGCCCGAAGTACTACGGACGACCGGAGCGCGGCGTCCGATCCTGGTCGGACACTCCGACGGTGCTGCGATCGCGTTGACGTTTGCCGGCGCGTTTCCCGATGAGGTCAGCGGGGTCGTCGCGATCGCCCCTCACCTCTTCCGCGAACAGCGGACCGTTGACGGCATCGCCGCCCAGATCAGGGACTTCGAGCACGGTGACCTGAGGGCGCGGCTCGCACGGTATCATGGCAGCAGAACCGACCATCTTTTTGGCCGGCTGGTCGATGCCTGGACCGGAGAAGAAGCGCGCGACTGGGGTATCAAGCCCTACGTTGGACGGGTTCGCGCCCCGGTGCTCGCTGTTCAGGGCAGCGAAGACGAGTTCTTCACGCATGCGCAGCTTGAGACACTCCGCGCCCTCGTGCCGGCCCGGATCGAGACCTGCGTGCTGGAAGGCTGTGGGCACGCGCCCCACCAGCAGGCGACCTCGGCGGTGATAGCCGCAGCGGCCGGGTTCATCGATCGAGTGACCGCTGAAAACACGGTCGCGGCCGTCCCCGGCTCCGCCTGACGGAAGAGCTCCGGCAGGCGGCGAGCACCATCAGCACCACCTAGCAGAAGGCGCGATAAAGGGCGGACATGACCTCGATCACTTCCGGCCGCGCAACCGAATAATACACGTTTCTGCCGTCCCGACGTACCTTGACGAGATCGTCCGCGCGCAGCCGGGCAAGTTGCTGCGATATCGTCGGCTGGCGGAGCTGCAGCGAGTCCTCGATGCTGCTGACGGATTTCTCTCCGTCCAGCAGCAGACACAGAATGGCAAGCCGCGCTTCGTGCGACAGCGCCTTGAGGAATTCGCTTGCCTTGTGAGCCTTCTCGAGCAACGCGTCAGGCTCGAGCGAAGACCTGCTGCGTGCACGCTTGGTTGCCATGTTCGTCCGCATATTCCCCAATCGCCCGATTCGGTCGGTTACATCCAGGCGGCCACTGCGTCGTGTCGATGGCCGCCCCGTGTTGCTATCACTTTGGCGAGGCGATAACAAACAGGCGGTCGCGCCTGTCCCGGCGCGGTTCGTGCGAGACGGTATCGAGACGCCGGAGCGAGCGTGTCCTGCTCACGCGCCCGCCATGTCTGACGAGCTGATGGAGAACTACGATCCGGCTTTCAGTTCGCCTAGCTTGCGATCAAGGGTTCGCAAGCTGATACCGAGGGAGTTCGCAAGCTCCCTGCGTCTGCCAACAAACACGCTTGTCATCTTCAAAGTGGGATTGCCGATGGTCACGAACGTACCGCCAGACGCCGACGCCGGCCGCTGGAACCGACGGTTCGAAAGCGATGATTTCGTTTTCGGAACCGACCCCAATCAATGGCTGCGCCGCCATGCCGGCGCGTTCCCGCACCGCGGTCGTATTCTCTGCGTCGCCGACGGAGAAGGCCGCAACAGCGTCTGGCTCGCCCGGCGGGGATTCCAGGTCGACGCCTTCGACATCTCGGAAGTGGGTCTGGCGAAAGCGAGCAAGCTTGCCGCATCAGCCGGAGTGAGCGTGAATTACCAGCTTGCCGATTGCGACGGCTTCGCGTGGCCAAGTGCGGCGTATGACGGCATCGCGGCGATTTTCGTGCAGTTCGCCGCCCCGGATTTGAGGAAGCGGCTGTTCGCGCGCATGATCGCAAGCCTGAAGCCGGGCGGGACTCTGATCCTGCAGGGCTATACGCCCAGGCAGTTGGAATACAAGACGGGCGGCCCTTCCGCCGTCTCGCACCTCTATACGGAAGCCATGCTCCGAGAGGCGTTCCATGAGCTGGAGATCATCGAACTGCGCGAATACGAGACCGAGCTCAGCGAAGGCAGCGGCCATCATGGCCGCTCTGCGCTGATCGGAATGGTCGCGCACCGGCCTTCCTGATCGCGCTCTCCTGGTCCACGGAATCGATCGCACGCATGCGTCTCATCTTTGACTCCAGTCAAGGATGAGACGCACTCCCTTTTCTAGGCAAGGCTAGTCGAAATGGACATCCAAATGACGAAATCCATCATGCCTGGCCGTAGAGGACGAGAATGCCAAGACGTTGCTGGCTGAGCTGATCCTCGGAGAACAAAATGGCCTGTTCCATAGTCGAAGTCAGTCTCGTGACAGACTGAGATTTGCCCGGCTATCGGCTTCGCTGCGACGCTGGAGCTGATGGTTTTTGCGAAAGCGCGCACTCAGCCTTTGCGTGATCACGTGAGGACTTTCAGTCCCGTCAAGGCCAGCAGAGCCAGCAGACATACGGATCCGGAGAACAGCCATCGCGGCAAGATCGCGTGCGGCACGAAGCCGACGCCGCGGACGAAGCCTGCGCTCATGGCCCAGAATGCCAGACCGGCCGACAGGTGGTCGGCGCGCCCTGCGGCGTTCGCCAGGAACGGCGGATAGAGCGTGCTCGCGAGCATGATCACCAGCGCGGCCACGAGGCACGGCAGATGGATGCGCGCCTGAGACGTGGCTACTGGCGCCATGTTCATTCCCCCGTCCGGTTGCCGGCCTTGCGCACCTCCTCGGTCTCGCCCCACATCGCGTTCATGATGGCAAGCAAGACGGCGAAGCCGACGCCGAGAATCCAGGCGAAATACCACATGACTAAGCTCTTCGAGTTGGCCGCTCCGGCGGCGTGGGGATCGGACCGCCGTCAGTATGCGGAATGTTCGTTGGCGTGGATCTGGGCTTCCGTGACCTTGCCGTGCATGACGCGATAGGCCCAGCCGGTGTAGACGATGATCAAGGGCATCAAGACCATCGTGGCCCAGAACATCAGCCCCAATGTGAGGTGGCTGGAGACGCTGTCCCACACCGTGAGGCTGGCATCCGGAACCGCGGAGGACGGCATGACGAAGGGAAACATGCTGGCCCCGGCCGTGCCGATGACGCCCGCAATGGCAAGTGATGACGACACGAAGGCTGCGAGGGTGCGATCTGCGGCGGCGAGTGCGCCCGCCAGCAGCGCGCCCGCGATACCGAGCAGCGGCAGCGCCCACAGCACGGGCCATCGGCCATAGTTGCCCCACCACGCGTCGGCGCTGCGGACCACGGTCTTGGCGAGCGGATCTGGAAGCGCGGCCGGATCGAGCACCGACGTGATGGCGTAGCCCTGGAAGCCGCCGAAGCGCAGCCAGAGCCCGGCACCGATGAAGGCGATCACCATGATCGACGCGGCTCCGAGCGCACCACGGACGGCGCGGGCCTGGATGGCGCCTTCGGTGCGATGCGCCAGGTAGACGCCACCGTGCAGCGTGATCATGGCGCTCGAGACCACGCCCGCAAGCAGCGCGAACGGATTGAGGAGCTGCCAGAAACTGCCGCTATAGGTCGAGACCAGGTAGCGATCGAAGTGAAACGGAACGCCCTGGAGCAGATTGCCGAACGCGACGCCGAAGATCAAAGGCGGTACCGCCCCGCCGATGAACAGGCCCCAGTCCCAGGTCCGCCGCCAGGTGACGTTGTGGATCTTGCTGCGGTAGTCGAATCCAACGGGGCGAAAGAACAAGGCCCAGAGCACGGCGAGCATCGCCCAGTAGAATCCGCTGAACGCCGTTGCATACACCACGGGCCACGCGGCGAAGATCGCGCCGCCGGCGGTGATGAACCAGACCTGGTTTCCGTCCCAATGCGGGCCGACCGTATTGATGACGACGCGGCGCTCAGTGTCGGTGCGGCCGACGAATGGCAGAAAAGTGCCGACGCCCATGTCATGACCATCCATGATGGCGAAGCCGATCAGCAGCACCCCGACGAGCAGCCACCAGAGGACCTTCAATGTGGGATAATCGAGCATGACGGCGTCCTTCAGACGGGCTTGGGTTCGAATTGATAGCGGCCGGTGCCGAGGCTGCCCGGGCCGATCCGGGCGAACTTCACCATCAGATACATCTCGACCACCAGCAGCAGCGTGTAGAAGCCAACGAAGCCGGCGAGCGAGCCGTGGAGACTGGCGACGCTCAGCGTCGACACCGACAGATGGGTCGGTAGCACGCCGTAGATGGTCCAAGGCTGGCGGCCATATTCCGCGACGAACCAGCCGAGCTCGCTCGCGATCCAGGGCGCAGGCAGCAGCATCACGGCGGCACGCATGATCCATGGCCGCGCCGCACATTGCAGCCGCAGCGTGCTGAGAAAGGCCATCGCAAACAGGACAAGCATCGCAAAGCCGAGCCCGACCATCACGCGGAAGCTCCAGAACATCGGCGACACCGGCGGCACGGTATCGTCGACCGCACGATCGATCATCGCTGGCGTCGCCTCGGCCACGTCGGCGGTGTATCGCTTCAACAACAGGCCAAAGCCGAGATCGCCCTTGGTCTGCTCGAGCGTGGCCAGTGCAGCCTGGTCATGACGGTCCTTGCGCAGCGCTTCCAGCGCCTGGACCGCCGTGATGCCATCGACGATCCGCCGCCGGTTGTGTTCCTTGATCTCATGGATGCCGGGGATCGTCTTGCTGACGGAGCGTGTGCCGATCAGGCCCATCACCCAGGGAATCTCGATCTCCCAATCGTTCCGGCCCGCCTTCTCGTTGATGCCAGCCAGGAGCTTCAGCCCGGCCGGCGCCGGCTCGGTCTCCCACATCGCCTCCAGCGCGGCCATCTTGGTCTGCTGCGCCTCACCGACCGTGTAGCCGGACTCATCGCCCAGCACGATGACGCTCGCGACGCTGGCCAGCCCGAACGCGGCGGCGACCCGGAAGCTGCGCTTGGCAAATTCGATGTCGCGGCCCTTCAGGAGGTACCAGCTCGAGATCGACAGCACGAACATCGCGCCGGTGACATAGCCCGCCGAGACGGTATGGACGAACTTGGCCTGCGCGTCGGGATTGAAGACGACGGCCCAGAAATCGACCATCTCCATGCGCATGGTCTGCCAGCTGAACGCGGCCCCCACGGGATTCTGCATCCAACCATTGGCAATGAGAATCCACAGCGCGCTGAGATTGGTGCCGATCGCCATCAGCGAGGTCACCATCAGATGCTGGGTCTTTGGCAGGCGATCCCAGCCGAAGAAGAACAGGCCGATGAAGGTGCTTTCGAGGAAGAAGGCCATCAGGCCCTCGATCGCCAGCGGCGCTCCGAATATATCGCCGACATAGTGCGAATAGTAGGCCCAGTTGGTGCCGAACTGGAATTCGAGCGTGATGCCGGTGGTGACGCCGAGCGCGAAGTTGATCCCGAACAGCTTGCCCCAGAAACGGGTCATGTCTTTCCAGACCACGGCGCCGGTCATCACGTACACGGCTTCCATGATCACGAGCAGCCACACCATGCCGAGCGTGAGCGGCACGAACAGGAAGTGATACATGGCGGTCGCGGCAAACTGTAGCCGCGACAGATCGACGAGTTGGTCGGGAATCATGGGAGAGCTCCTGGCAAGCCCAGCGGCTGCCGCGCGGAATTGACGCCGGCAAGATGAGCAGCAGTGGTCGGCGCATCGACGTCGATGCGGGCGTCGCGAACAAACGCCCACCACAGCGCCAGGAGCAGCACGAGTTTGGCGATGATCGCGACGCCCAGATGTCGGAAGAGGCGCCTGTCATTCATGGCCACTGCTTAACAAGACCCGTGCCAGCGGGCGGCGTGATGAATTATTGTGTTATTTCAATCTGTTGCCGAAACGGCCGTCATCGCGTCCCGTGCCATGATGCCAATTCTGGCATTATTTGGCAGTCCGTGGCACAGTGCAGCGGAGGAACGACACGGAGCGGCGGAGCAGGATGACGTCGAAAGCGCGAGTGCCGGGCCGGCTGCCAGAGGCCACGCGCCGGAAGCCCGAACTTGCATCTTATCTCGAAGCCCTTCCGGAGCCGCATATTCTCGTCGACGAGCAGTACCGGATCATCGCTTCAAACGCGGCCTATCGCGCCCACTTCAGCCCCAACGAATCGGTCGTCGGCCGCACCTGTTATGAAGTGTCACACCATTTCACCGTGCCTTGCGATCAGGCCGGAGAAAGCTGTCCGCGTGCGCGCCTGCAGAAAACCGGTCAGCGCGAGCGCGTGCTGCATCTGCATCACACGCCGATTGGCGAAGCCTACGTGAACATCGAGTTGACGCCAGTCCGCGACACGTTGGGACACGACGCCTGGTTTGTCGAGAAGATGGAGCCACTTCGGATTGCCAAGGGAGAGCCGGCGGCGCGAGGGTTGATCGGGCGTTCTGCGCCGTTTCGGCAGATGCTCGAACTGGTCGCGAGGGTTGGTCCATCGAACGCGAGCGTTTTGCTGCTTGGCGAGTCCGGCGTCGGCAAGGAGCTCGTCGCTGCGGCCGTTCACGAAGCGAGCATGCGCGCCTCGCACCCGCTGGTCGTCGTCGATTGCGCCAGCATGCCGGAGACCTTGTTCGAGAGCGAATTGTTCGGTCACGAAAAGGGCGCCTATACCGGCGCGCATACGGCAAAGAGCGGGCTGGTCGAAGCCGCCAGCGGCGGCACTCTGTTTCTCGACGAGGTCGGCGACATCCCCCTTGCGATGCAGGTGAAGCTGCTCCGGCTGCTCGAAAGCGGCACCTATCGCCGGGTCGGCAGCACGGAGCTGCGTCGCGCCGACGTGCGACTGGTCTCGGCAACGCATCGGGACCTCGAGCGCATGGTGGCAGACGGGCGCTTTCGCAACGATCTCTACTACCGATTGTCGACCTTTCCGATCCTTCTGCCGGCATTGCGCGACCGCCCCGGCGATCTACCGCTTCTCGCCGCGGCGCTGCTTGCCCGCGTGGCACCGGAGCGAAAGCTCACCTTGTCCCCCCCGGCACTCGAACGGCTCGAGGGCTACGCTTTTCCGGGCAATGTTCGCGAGTTGCGCAACGTGTTGGAGCGCGCGGCCCTGCTCTGCGATGACGATGTCATCTCAGCCGCAACGATCGAGCGTGCTCTGGCGTTGCGAGCGCCGGGCATCACGGGTCGCGACAATGCGCAGCGAACGGCAGCAAGGCTGCTGCATGCCGAGGATGAGAGCTCGCTGTCATTGAAGGAACGGGAAGCGCGAGCGCTTCGGACCGCCCTGTTGACGCATCGCGGCAATCGGGAAGCGCTTGCAAAATCCCTCGGCATCAGCCTGCGCACGCTTTACCGGAAGCTGAAGGAATTGGACGCTGGATAGGCGCTGTCGTCTACCAAGGAACTACGTCAAGTCCTCGCACACGAAAGAACAGGTCGTTGATGGGTGCGAGCACGCCGGCCGGCGGCCCGCTTCATCCTGATTGGGCTCTAAGCCCCCGGCGCGAGGAGACGATCCGCCGGACGCAATGGGTGCCGACGACGACGCATCCATGGATGGACCTCCATGCGATGGCCGCAGAACAAAGAAGGGCGGACCGCCGGCCAAGATCGCCAATCGGCTGCGGCCGCATCTGGTGCGCTGGCGTAAGATCGACGGATGCCGATCTGCAGAGCCGCGCGCAGCGGCCTTTTCGATACCGGCAAGGAGATCCGCTTCGATCAACCGCATGCACGATCGCCAGCCGCTCGCCGGCAAGATCCGCTCGGCATGGGGCATTCTGGAAGACGCAGGGCTTGGCGATGACGTCGTGCGTCACTCCCTGCGCCACACGGCCGCGACGTCGCTGACGCAGCAAGGCACCGACCATTGGCAAGCGGCCGGTTGGCTCGGCCCGACCGTCGAGCAGTTAGAGCAAACCTACGGCCCCCAGCATCAGGATTTCCAGGGCGAGGCGGCTGAGGCGTTTGGAGGAAGGCGGCAAATGCTCACGAACAGCCGATATGCCGAATGGTGCAGGGCGGCGCCGCGTGATTTCATTGTACGTTTCGTTGCGCTTCTCGGGAGATAAAAAGCTGAGCGCCTCAAAAAATGGTCGGAGCGGCAGGATTCGAACCTGCGACCCCTGCGTCCCGAACGCAGTGCTCTACCGGGCTGAGCCACGCTCCGACTTGGGAAGCCGGCTTATAGCGTCGGGTTTCCGTCTTCGCAAGGACACAAGGCAGGAAATCGCATCGAAATCGTCGATCGTCGGCGGAGGGGTTAACTGCTTGAGGCCGTGAGGCTTTGTCGGGCGGCCATGGCGCGGGCGCAATGCGACAGGCGAATTGTGCGCTTCATTCGAACGTCCCCGCCCGCTATAGCCGAGCGCGTAAGCCACCACCGTCTTGTACCATCGATGCCCACCGCACACACACCAGCGATCGAGACCAGGATCCTGCCCGCCGACGCGGCTGGAATCACACAGGCTGCGGCGACGTTCGCGCGCGGCG
This sequence comes from Bradyrhizobium sp. SZCCHNR1015, assembly GCF_032489875.1. Lineage (NCBI taxonomy): Bacteria > Pseudomonadati > Pseudomonadota > Alphaproteobacteria > Hyphomicrobiales > Nitrobacteraceae > Bradyrhizobium > Bradyrhizobium sp. SZCCHNR1015. The sequence goes on along the minus strand of NZ_JAUEYW010000011.1, from coordinate 118,843 downwards.
GACTGGTCGCGTTCCCGACCGAGACGGTCTATGGCCTCGGCGCCGACGCGGCCAACGCCGCAGCCATCGCCCGCCTCTACCAGGCCAAGGGCCGGCCTGCCTTCAATCCGTTGATCGTCCATGTCGCCGACATCGCGGCGGCACGGCGCATCGGCCGCTTCAATGCCACCGCCGAGCGTCTGGCCACCGCGTTCTGGCCGGGACCGCTGACCCTCGTGCTGCCGCAGAGCGACGGCTGCGCCGTGGCCGACCTCGCCACCGCCGGCCTCGATACGGTGGCAATCCGTGTGCCGGCGCATCCGATCGCGCAGGCGTTGCTCGCGGCGTTCGGCGGCGCCGTCGTGGCGCCCTCCGCCAACATCTCCGGCCACGTGTCGCCGACCACGGCGGCGCATGTCGCGGCCGATCTCACCGGGCGAATCGACCTCATCCTGGACGGTGGGCCGGTCGCGGTCGGCGTCGAATCGACCATCGTCGGCTGCTTCGATGCGCCGACGCTGCTGCGCCCGGGCGGAGTTCCAAGCGAGGCGATCGAGGCCGTGCTCGGCCGTGCGCTGGCGCGGCCCGCCGCAGACACCGAGACGTCCGAGCAACCACTGGCACCGGGCATGCTGGCCTCGCACTATGCTCCGCACGCTCACGTGCGCCTCGACGCCAGCGATGTCGCGCCTGGCGAGGCCCTGCTCGCCTTCGGCCCCGTCACCTTGCCCGGCGCCAGCGAAGCTGCCGCGATCCTCAACCTCTCCCCCGCCGGCGATCCGGCAGAGGCGGCGACGCATCTTTTCGGCTATCTTCGCAGCCTCGATGCCAAGGGCGCGCGCAGCATCGCCGTGATGCCGATCCCGAATGACGGTCTGGGCGAGGCCATCAACGACCGGCTGCGCCGCGCCGCCGCGCCGAGATAACATTGGAAGCGACCAACGATGAACATCAGCCAGCCTGCCGTGCCGCCGCTGCCACCCGACCTGATCGCGCAGTTCGCCGCCATCGTCGGCGAGCGCCAGGCGCTGACCGCGGAGACCGACGTCGCGCCTTACGTCACCGAGGAGCGCAACCTGTTCCACGGCCGCTCGCCGCTGGTGCTGCGCCCCGGCTCGACCGCCGAGGTCGCCGCGATCTGCAAGCTCGCCAGCCAGCTTCGCATCGCGCTGGTGCCGCAGGGCGGCAACACCGGCCTCGTCGGCGGCCAGACGCCGCACAATGGCGAGGTGGTGGTGTCGCTCAGGCGCATGGACAAGATTCGTGACGTCGACACCGCCTCCAACACGATGATCGCCGAGGCCGGCGTCGTGCTGCAGGTGGCGCAGCAGAAGGCAGCCGAGGTCGACCGGCTGTTTCCGCTGTCGCTGGGCGCCGAGGGCAGCTGCACCATCGGCGGCAATCTCTCGACCAACGCCGGCGGCACCGCCGCGCTCGCCTATGGCGTCGCGCGCGAGATGGCGCTCGGGGTCGAGGTCGTGCTGGCCGACGGGCGGGTGCTGAATGCGCTGTCCAAGCTCAAGAAAGACAACACCGGCTACGACCTGCGCAATCTGTTCATCGGCGCCGAAGGCACGCTCGGCATCATCACCGCGGCGAGCCTGAAGCTGTTCCCGAAGCCGCGCGCGATCGAGACCGCGTTCGTCGGGCTCAAATCGCCGGAGGACGCGCTGAAGCTGCTGGCGATCGCCCAACGCGAGGCTGCGGGCAGCCTCACCAGCTTCGAGCTGATCGCCGCGATCGCGCTCGATTTCTCGATCCGCCACGCCGCCGGCAACCGCGCGCCGCTCGCGGGCGCCCATCCCTGGTTCGTACTGATGGAGCTGTCGTCGTCGCGCGACGATGCCCGGGCCACGCTCGAGACCATCCTGGAGCAAGGCCTCGAAGACGGCATCGTCGACGACGCTGCGATCGCCGACAGCCTCGCCCAGCGCATGGCGTTCTGGAAGCTGCGCGAGGACATCTCCGCGGCGCAGAAGCCGGAGGGCGGCTCGATCAAGCACGACATCTCGGTGCCGGTCGCGGCAGTGCCGGCCTTCATTGCGGAGGCCAACGCCGCCGTGGTGAAGCTGATGCCCGGCGCACGCCCGGTGCCGTTCGGCCATCTCGGCGACGGCAACATCCACTACAATGTCAGCCAGCCCGTCGGCGCCAATACCGCCGACTATCTCGCGCGCTGGCACGAGGTCAACGCGGTCGTGTTCGAGATCGTGCTGCGGATGGGCGGCTCGATCTCGGCCGAGCACGGCATCGGCGTGCTCAAGCGCGACGAACTGCCGGACGTCAAGGACCCGACCGCGATCGCGCTGATGCGCGCGATCAAGGCGCAGTTCGATCCGCTGGGGATCATGAATCCCGGCAAGGTGCTCTAGGCTTTCGACGCTCACATGGACAGTCCCCCCGCCCTCGCGATCTCCGACATCACCGATGCCGACGTGCCCGCCATCATCGCGCTGTGGCAGCGCTGCGGCCTGACGCGGCCGTGGAACGATCCGGCCGCCGACATCGCGCTCGCCCGCCGCGGTGACAGTTCCACGATCCTGGTGGGCCGCGTGGGCGACGCAATCGCGGCTTCGGCGATGGTCGGCCATGACGGCCACCGCGGCTGGGTCTACTACGTCAGCGTCGATCCCGATCATCGCGGCCGAGACCTTGGCCGCGCCATCATGGACGCCGCCGAGGACTGGCTGCGCGCGCGCGGCATCGCAAAGCTGATGCTGATGGTCCGCGGCGACAACACCAGGGTGCAGGCGTTCTACCAGGCACTCGACTATGCCGTGCAGGACAGCGTGGTGTTCTCGAAATGGCTCGACGGCCGCCCGCCGACGCCGGGAATGAAGTAGAGGCCCAGCATGAGCATCTCCGACCGCATCCGCGTCCACGAGACGCGCGTGCTCTCCGACCATTACGGCACGCTGACCTCGACCAGGTTCGAGTGGCGGCGCGACGACGGCACCTGGCAGATGCAGAGCCGCGACGTGTTCGACCGCGGCAACGCGGCGGCGATCCTGCCCTACAATCTCGCGCAGCGCAGCGTCATCCTGGTCAAGCAGTTCCGCTATCCCGCCTTCGTCAACGGCCATGACGATCTCCTGATCGAGGCCGCGGCCGGTCTGCTCGACGACGCCTCGCCGGAGGAGCGCATCCGCCTCGAAGCCGAGGAGGAGACCGGCTTCCGGCTGCACGACGTCAGGTTCGTGTTCGAGGCGTTCATGAGCCCGGGTGTCGTCACCGAGAAGATCCATTTCTTCGTCGCCGCATACGAACCAGGGATGCGCGTCAGCGCCGGCGGCGGGCTCGCGCATGAGGGCGAGGAGATCGAGGTGCTGGAACTGTCGATCGACGCGGCGCTCACGATGATCGCCGACGGCCGCATACAGGATGCCAAGACCATCATGCTGCTGCAGCACGCGGCGTTGAGGATCTTTGGCTGAGCGCGGCCAACGCTCGGTCGCGGCTCTCGCTGCTCTGTCGTCCTTCGCGAAAGCGCGGGACCCAATATTCCACCGGCAACCGTTTCAGCACGAGAGGCCACGGCATACTGGATCCCTAGGGGATGACGATCTTCTCTGTCGAGATATCCCGCCTCAGAACAAACTCCCCTGCCCGTCATCGGCCACAGTTGAAACCTTGCGGGATGCAACCTTCTTCGCCGGCTTGCGCTGCGCGTCCTCGGCGGCGCGCATCTCCGCGGTCATCGGCAGCAGCAGTTGCTCGTCGTCGTTGGCCACCGTGTTGACGCGCGTCGACACCTCGTACCACGTGAACTCGCCCTCGCGAGGCGCGATCAGCAGCCTCATGGCCTCATCGGGATCGTCGGAACGGCAGTCGAGCCACAGCGAAAAATCATCCGGCCTGATCGTCACGGGAACACGATGATGCAGCGTGGCGAGATCGCGGCTCGCAGCCGCGGTGACGATCGCCACCGTGTCGACCTCCTCGCCGTTCGGCCCGCACCAGGTCTCGGCGAGGGCCGCGAAGCCGAGCGGCGCGTGGTCGCTGCGATGGATGAAGAACGGCCGCTTGCGGCCGTCGATCACCTGCCACTCGTAATACCCATCAGCGGGCACAAGGACGCGGCGCCGCCGTATCGCGTTCTTGAACGCGGGCTTCTCGCGTACGGACTCCGAACGCGCGTTGATCAGCAGCGTGAAACTACGGGGATCCTTGACCCAGGCCGGAATGAATCCCCAGCGCATGAGCCGGAAATGCCTGATGTCCTGATCCAGAAGAACTACGGGAATCGGCTGCGTCGGAGCGATATTGTGCCGCGGCGGAAAGTTCGGCTGTTCCTGGTAGCCGAAAATCTGCCTGAGAGCCGCGGGTGGTGAAGTGATCACGAAGCGTCCACACATAATCTCACTCAAATCGTCGTGTGTTCAGCACCTTTTAACTTGGGTTGCCAACACTGCAGCGGATGACCGCAGCGGCGACCCATTCCGTGCCTACCGATCGCACGACCCAACGACCGGCGGGCAGCGCCATTGACCCGGCGCGGGCCGCGATGCTGCGCGCTGCCAACATCAATCCACGCACCGGGCTCGCCACCGACTATCTGAATCATTTCAACGAAGCCGTGATGCTGCTTGAGATGATTCCCGATATTCCGGAATGCGCCGAGGATTTTCTGGCGTGGTCGCCGCTGACCTATCCAGAACATTTCACGCACACCAATTTCAAGGCCCGCGATCTCGTCATCGAGGCCTATGAGCAGGCCGACCCGGCGATTCGCGACAAGTTCGATCATCTCACGAAGACCATGACCGACATCCTGCTCGCGGTCGGCAGCGCGATGCGCGATGCCAAGCAGGACGCGACCAAGGCCAAGCTCGCCGAGCAGGCCGCCAACTGGGTCAAGCCGCTGGTGGCCCAGGCCGGCGGCATCATCAATGGCGACATCGAATTCGATTCGGAGCCCGTGGCCGAAGTCGATGAGGTCGACGCCGTCGACGCCATCATGGCGAGCTTCTGAGTTGCACGGGCTGCCGGCGCGGTCGTCTTCGCGCTACGGTGCAGACCCCGCCTGGAGCCATTGGCATGACCGCCCCGACGCCGCCCCGCCACCCCCAGCTCGCCGTCAGCGCCGCCATCTTCCGCGACGGCAGGCTCCTGCTGGTGCGTCGGGCGCGTTCCCCCGCCCAGGGCGTCTACACGCTGCCCGGCGGCCGGGTGGAGTTCGGCGAGACCCTGCACGAGGCCGTCGCGCGCGAGGTGATGGAGGAAACCGCCCTCTCGATCGCGATCGTCGGGCTGGCCGGCTGGCGCGAGGTGCTGCCGGCCCAGGGCGGCGGCGGCCACTACGTGATCCTTCCCTTTGCGGCGCGCTGGCGGGCCGGAGAGCCCCGGCTCGACCCGGAACTGGACGATTTTCAGTGGCGCCGCCCCGATGCGCTGGAGGGCCTGACGCTGACCGACGGGCTGCCGGAGATCATCGCCGCCGCACGGACCCTGGTGTAGGCGCCTTGCGTCCGCGACGGGGCAAAGGCATATGACGTCGGTGTTCCCCATGATCCCCAAGCGCCTCCTGGCCATCCTCATGCTCGTTGCCGCCTGCGCCGTCGTGCCGGCGCGCGCGCAGGATGCGGCCGCGCCGTTCGATGGCGATCTGCAGCGGCTGGCCGAGATCCTCGGAACCCTGCATTACCTCCGCGGCATCTGCGGCAGCAATGAAGGCGCCAAATGGCGCAACCAGATGCAGGCCCTGATCGATGCCGAGACCCCGTCGGGCGAGCGCCGCGCCCGCATGATCGCCGGCTTCAACCGCGGCTATAACGGCTTCCAGCAGACCTACCGGACCTGCACGCCGGCCGCGATGGTGGCAATCCGCCGCTACATCGACGAGGGGTCCAAGATCTCGCGCGACCTCACGGCGCGCTACGCCAACTGACGGCCGGGGATATCCCCGATTGCGTTAACCTTGTTAACCTTTCCTAAAGAACTGGCCTAGGCGTCCGCCGCCTGCGTGGTAAACCACACGGGTCCGGCGCGCCCGCGTTCGGAATCAACATGCCTCGCGGCCCCGCCAGACTGAATTCAATGAGCTTTCCCGTCACCTTCAGCGCCCTCCCCGCCGTCCTGCCCGACCACGAGCAGAAGCAGGCCGCGCTCAGCTACCTCAACGAAGCCTGGGCGGAAGCGCGCCATGACGGCGTCGACGGCGACTGCCTGGCGCAGGCCAGCCTGTTCGCGGCGCTGGCCGAGCTCGTGACGACCTATGGCGAGGACGCGGTCGCGACCTTCGTCGAGGGCCTGCCGGAGCGCGTCCGCAACGGCGAGTTCTCGCTGTCGCGCGCGACGCAGTAGGTTCTCCCGCTCCACGGACGGGCCGAGATCCGTCTTCACATCTCAAACAGCTCGAGACACGCCTCGTCGTCCTCGCGGCGCGATGCGTCCGAGCGATGACCGGCGTTCGTCCCTCGTTCAATCGAGGGCGCAGGGAAGGCTGGGCGTCGGCTGACGCCCATGGCCCCCGTGCGAACAAGAATGCACGGGGCAGGAACCACAGGTGCAGCCGGATGAGCCCAGCCTTCCCTGCGCGATGGTTTTAACGCTTACTCCGCGCTCTCCCTGGGGACCGGCTGTCTTGCCCCCATCACCTGCGCCGACGCTCTCGCATCGAACAGCAGGCTTGACCTCAGCATCGGGAGGCCAGGACCACACGGCTTCGTCGTCCGCATCGATGTTGTTCGTCCGCGCTAGCCAAAGCCGCGCTGCAACCCGACACGTCCACCGCCTCCCCGCCTCGCGTCTCGTGACGACCGCGCGTACGCCCCTCTCGTTGAGGCGGGATGGCGAAGGAGTGACACGGATTCTGGAAAAACGAAAGTGAAATCTTTCGTCCGGAAGGTGCTGCGAACGCGATCACGTTGAGACGATGCGCAAAATTGCCGTTTCGTCGCATGCGTCTCGTATAGTTGCGGTGAGCAGGAACGAGGGCGTTACAAACAAAATCGCGCAACTGATTCGCCCGACGGGCGGCCCGGCACAGCGACCGTCAACCCCATCCTATCGACGTGAAGAATAAACATAGCCCGACCGCCCTACTCATGAATGCGCCTCTCCCCCCTCGCGTGAGCAGATCGGAAAATCACAACAAAAATAGCCATGCGCAGAGCTTGTAATCCTTTCAGCGCTCCACAGTCACGACGGCGCATAACAACCGGTCGATCAATCCAGCGCCCCAATCAGACCGCTCGGCCTTCGAAGGCGGACATTATCCAGCCCACGACAAATGTCCGAAAAGGGCCAATAGCAGACATCGAACAGTTGTCTTCAGCGGCGCGCAATAACTAAGTTAGACGCAAGTCAAATGTGGCAGAGTTGCCTTCAAGCCAAGCATTATTGCAGAAAGCCCCGTATATCTTTCCGTTCTCTCGGCAAAGGACCTCTACTTTCTCAAGTGACCAGCCGCCCCTCTTGCCCTTTCCATCGTGAATCACATCAATTTTGGTTAGTTCACCTAAATCAGGCAGTGGTCCGAATTGGATAGAATCGACGGCACCCTTGTTGTGATTATCACGCCCGTCGTCATGGAGCATCTTGGGTGATTCGTGAGATTTTTCGAGCGGGTCGATTCCATGCAATATAATCGAAATCCCTGCGTCTGTGCCCGCGCCCGTGCCAGAACCGGTGTAAGTCGTTACTATGTAATTGACTGCTCTAGCGGCTCCATCCATTAGACCGCCTTCTTTGAATGGGCTCGAGACCTTATCTGCAAACACCCTCCTATTTGACTCGAGTTCAGCGCGCCGAGCACCAACTGCCAGATCAGAGATGGCCGTGAGCGGCTTCTTAGTTGTCATCAATGTGAAATCGATGAAGGCGGGCTTGATAGCTATAGAATCTTTCCAGCGTTGATACGAGGCTTCGTCGACAATAGAACCACCGCCCTTCGTTTCGTCGCCGCCGATCGTCTCGGTCAGAGATCTTGAATGTTCTTGATACATTGACAATGATTTGCTGGACTGTACGCTGACGCCTGCCCCAACCAGATCTAAAAAGTCGGCTTCGGCCGTGACTTCAAGGTCGGTGTGGGAGTCAAGGAAGAATGTGTCCACGGAAGACATGTGGTTCAGACGCCCACCCATAATGACGCCCGTCACGAACGAAAGGCCGAATTCCTCGAAAAGTCGATCAGGTGGCCATTGGCCATCTGCGTTATCGATCGCGTTTAATGCCTCGACGGTCAGATAGTTACGTAGATCATTTCGATCATCGAGATGTATAGAGAATACTTGTGTGGTGTCGATCACGTTTGTGAACGCTGAATACATATCTCGCGTTGTCGATATCTCGTAGTCCTCTTCAGCCTGCGCATGAAAGCCAAGCAGCCCAGCTTCCAGGCCTGCCTTTTCAGAAAGTTTTTGTGCGTATTCGACCTTAGTCTTGGCAACGATCGTGTCTCTTTTCGATTGTGATAACTCGTGAATTGTAACAATTGGCCAATGGCTGTATGTCGTGTTTCCAATGCGGGTCTGCGCCAATGGAGACATTTTTCCAATGTCAAACAAACGACGCTTCAGTGAGGATGCCTCGGCGTAGGGGCCAAACACGTTGTAGCCACAGCCGATCACTTCGAGACCAGGCGGTGCATGGACGCCGAATTGAGCTAAGAACTTGGATGAAAACTGCCGATAGTCATCAAAGCCCCTTGCATCATTGATAATCATTGTTTTTAGGCCGGCATGGGCGGCCGTATGGAACAGGAGCATTTCGGTAGAGGCTGGTAGACGAGTCGCAGCTCCGCTTGCTGGATGTTTGGCGACACCGGGCGCTCGGGGGCTGGACGGCACGAGCGGTTTACGAGCGGCAACCACTCCAGCGCGAAACGGACGGTTTACATCGGGCTGCTCGATATGGATTTTTTCCCTGAACATCGGATGCCTCCCAAAGATGTTTATTTTTTTATATAGTACTAGAAATTGCACTGAAGATTGACATGTATCAAACGGCGCTTCCTTTATTTGGGCAGCCAAGACTTCGTAATTGGCATTAAAGCAAAGTTCCGCAGGACATAATAACTGCAAAGTCCGCGGTGGATTGATACTCGAAGGAAGCGTTACGCATCACGAGCATGCGACATGCATGTCCGGCCTGGGTCACAAGCGGCCGATCGACGTCCCGAACGCCTACTTCCGGTTGAACATCAAAAGCAGACCTGCACGCGAGCCAGCGACTAGGTCCGTAACGCGCCACGAACACACCTACATGGAGCGCGACGGCACCGTGGTTCGTCTGTCAGCCTCCGGGGCCGTCTTTCATGATGTAGCCCATCAGGTCGTCCACGTCGTGCTCCAGATCGCGGATGATGTTCTTGACGACGTCTCCGATCGAGATCACGCCCACGACCTTGCCCGCGTCCAGCACTGGCAGATGGCGAAAACTGCGCTGCGACATCATGGCCATGCAACCGTCCAGCGGGTGGTCCGGCCTGACCGTCACCGGGTTGGGCGTCATCACTTGGCCGACCAGCGTCTGCTTCGCATCGAGCCCGGGCAGCAGCACCTTGATGGCGCAGTCACCCTGGGTCACGATACCGACCAGCACGTCGTCGTCGATGACCAGCACCGAGCGCACCCGGTTGTCGCGCATCTGGCGCAAGGCTTCGACGACCATGTCGCCGGAGCGAACATGGATCAGGGCGCCACTCTTCTGGGCCAGAGCGCTTCTTACCGTGCTCATCGATCTCCTCCCCTGGACCCGGTTCTGTCCCGCCTTGATGGTCCGCCTCGAAGGATAGTCGAATTGCCTGGCCGCGTCAGCACCGCTGCCGAGGCCGTGCGCCGGCCCGTGAACCGAACGACGTCTGGGTAAGGGGCGGCCTCTTGATCCCTGGGGATTGCAGACGCCGGGGCCTGCCAGGAGGGTGGAACCGTCGGGTGCCGCCCAAAATGCTGCTCGGCAAGCGTATGTCGATCGACCCTGGCGGTCAGGTGGACAGCGGTGGCGTACCGCAGCTCCTCCCCCACGTCCGCATCGCCCCTGGCGGCGGACATTCGCCTTCATTGGCCGAGCCCCACGCGCTCATTCAGGCTCGAAGGCAGTCGTAGCGCTGGGATCCGACAGCGGACGAGGAACTGCCCAACGGCAGCCCTTGGCAGCCATGTCGCGTCCGAAACCCTTCACCATTTGAAGGCTTCTGACGTCAATGAAAATGCGCCCTTAACGAAATCAGGGAAAGATGGGGAGCTAGTCTTCACCTCGCTGACCGCGGTACCTTTTCGAGCTCAAGGGGACTCTCGATAGCCGTGTCGCGAGCTGGTCCCGCAGAACCGAAATCCCTTGCCTGAAGGGCAGACCGGGGCTCGTAGCTGTCGCGTGAAGAATTAGTAAGGAAACGTTAAGGAAGAGTCGGGGATTTCGGATGATTGCGCCAGAAGAAGAGAGGATGCTGAAAACGCTCCTGGTCGAGATGTTCGCCCACATCAACAGCATGCGGCGGGAATTCGCAGCTCTTCAAGGCGACAGCAAGAACAACTTCGCGACGATGGCGGACACCCTCGACGCGATCGTCGAGAATACGGAGGTGGCCGGGAACGCGATCCTCGAAAGCATGGAGACGATCGGCACCAGCGTCACGAAGTTGCAGAAGGTCAAGGACCCGACGGCCGCAGCGGTTTGCGACGAGATCCTCGACAGCTCGAACAAGGTGTTCGAGGCGTGCGCGTTTCAGGACCTCACCGGGCAGCGGATCACGCGCGTAGTCAAGTCGTTGAAGTTCATGGAGGACCACATCAACAGGCTGGTCCGGATGTGGGGAAAAGAGGAACTGGCCCGGCTCGCCGCCGAGGTCGCCGCCCCAAGCACCGAGCCGGACTTGCTGGAGGGCCCGAAGCGGGTGGGCGTGGCGATTTCGCAAGACGATATCGACAAGCTGTTTGCTTGAACGGCCTCGGATGTCGCGGGCCAACGATCAGATCGGGCGGCGCAGCTCAGCCAATCTCGCAGCCCGGACGAACGCAGCGACCGGGCTATGCGCCCTCTCCCCTTAAGGGGAGCGGGCGCTGCATCTGGCGTCTGGCAGCCCGTCATAGCGGAGCAAACTAGCACGCAGCGCCGTTACGGCCGCAGCGTCTCCATGAAGCTGACAGGCTCGCCCGTGGCCGGCGTCAGCAGCTCGCCCTGCCACATCACGCGTTGGCCGCGGACGAAGGTGCCGACCGGCCAGCCGGTGACGCGCAGGCCATCATAGGGCGTCCAGCCGGCTTTCGACGCCACCCACTCGTTGGTGATGGTCTCGCTGCGCTTGAGGTTCACGATCGTGAGATCGGCGTCGTAGCCGGCGGCGATGCGGCCCTTGCGCGCGATGTTGTAGATGCGGGCGGGGCCGGCGCTGGTGAGGTCGACGAAACGCTGCAGCGACAGCCGGCCGGCATTGACGTGGTCGAGCATGATGGGCACCAGGGTCTGCACGCCGGTCATGCCGGAGGGCGAGGCCGGATAGGTCTTGGACTTCTCCTCGGCGGTGTGCGGCGCGTGGTCGGAGCCGAGGATGTCGACGATGCCCTGATGGACGCCCCACCAGATCACGTCGCGATGATCGGCCGAGCGCACCGGCGGATTCATCTGCGCATAGGTGCCGAGCCGCTCGTAGCACTCGGGCGCGGCCAGGGTGAGATGGTGCGGCGTCGCCTCGACGGTGGCGACGTCCTTGTGGTCGCGCAGGTACACGATCTCCTCCTTGGTGGAGATGTGCAGCACGTGAATGCGCTTGCCGGTCTCGTGCGCGAGATTGACGAGACGCTGCGTGGCGCGCAGCGCCGCCTCCTCGTCGCGCCAGACGGGGTGCGAGCGCGGATCGTTCTCGACGCGCAGGTCCTTGCGCTCGTTGAGGCGGTACTCGTCCTCGGCGTGGAACGCGGCACGGCGGCGGATCACCTGGAAGATGCGGCGCAGGCTGTCGTCGTCCTCGACCAGCAGCGAGCCGGTGGAGGAGCCGACGAACACTTTCACGCCGGCGCAGCCCTCGGCGCGCTCCAGCACCGGCAATTGCTCGACGTTCTCGCGGGTGCCGCCGATGAAGAAGGCGAAGTCGCAATGCATGCGATGACGGCCGGCTTCGACCTTGGCGGTGAAGGCCTCCTCGGTCACCGTCAGCGGATTGGTGTTGGGCATCTCGAACACGGCGGTGACGCCGCCCATCACGGCGCTGCGCGAGCCGGTTTCGAGGTCCTCCTTGTGAGTGAGGCCAGGCTCGCGGAAATGCACCTGGGTGTCGATCACGCCGGGCAGCACGTGCAGGCCGGTACAGTCGATGATCTCGGCGGCTGAGGCGGCGCCGAGATTGCCGATCTCGACGATGCGCCCGGCGGAGATACCGACGTCGCGGACACCCTCGCCGTCCTGATTGACCACGGTGCCGGATTTCAGAATGACGTCGAACCGCGCGCTCATGAAGCCCTCATAGGATTTCATTCTCCTGACAACCCCAAGACAGCTCGATCATGCTGCGCGCCTGCCCATTTGCTGGCCTCCGGCGGCACGCGAGTCTCGATCTTTAGAATGAAGCCACCGCGCGGCGGCGTTTCAGCCTTGTGGTTTATGCCTGGGCGGCTTACGTTTCAGTGCGGCCTGTCGCAAGAGGTTTTTCGAATGAAGGCGACGTTTCTCGACGACCGGGGCGTGGTCCAGGTCAGCGGCGAGGATGCACGCAAGTTCCTCAACGGTCTCTTCACCACCGACGTCACCAAGCTCACGCCCGGCGAGGCCCGGTTCGGCGCGCTGCTGACGCCGCAGGGCAAGATCATCGTCGATTTCCTGGTGGCGCAGGTGGCGGCGGCCGACGCCGGCGAGCGCTTCCTGCTCGACTGTCCGCGCGCGCTCGCCCAGGCGCTCACCGACAAGCTGAATCTCTACAAGCTCAGGGCCAAGGTTGCGGTCAGCAATCTGTCCGACCAGGTCGGCGTGATCGCGGTCTGGGATGGCGCCATCGGCGCCACGCCGGAGCCGAGCGTCGCCGATCCGCGTCATGAGAGCCTCGGCGCACGCGTCATTGCGCCGCAGGAGGCGCTGGCGGAGATCGCCGCACGGCTCGGCGCCGAGCTCGTCGATTCCGCCGCCTATGAAGCGCATCGCATCGACTGCAGCGTGCCGCGCGGCGGGCTCGACTTCATGTATGGCGACGCCTTCCCGCACGAGACCAACATGGACCGGCTGCACGGCGTCGACGTCGGCAAGGGCTGCTATGTCGGCCAGGAGGTCGTGAGCCGCATGCATCATCGCGGCACCACGCGCACACGCGCGGCGAAGGTGCTGCTCGACGGGCCGGGTCCGGAGCCCGGCACGCCGATTCTGGCCGGCGACAAGACCGTCGGCACGATGGGCTCGGCCGCCGCGCAGAAGGGCATGGCGTTGCTGCGCATCGACCGCGCCGCCGAGGCATTGGAGGCGGGAACGCCGCTCACCGCGGGCGGCCTCGTTCTGCGCATCGCCGATCCCGACGCGCTGCAGGGCGCGCCCAAGCAGACGGTCGCCTGAGCCGGTCTCATGGGTCGCGCTGCTGTCGTCCATCCCGATGGCCTGACGCGCTGCCCGTGGCCGGGCAGCGATCCGCTCTATGTCGCCTATCACGACACCGAATGGGGCGTGCCGGAATATGACGACCGCGCGCTGTATGAGAAGCTGATCCTCGACGGCTTCCAGGCCGGGCTGTCGTGGATCACGATCCTGCGCAAGCGCGACAATTTCCGCCGCGCCTTCGATGATTTCCAGCCGGAGAAGATCGCGCGCTACGGCGACAAGAAGATCCACGCGCTGATGAGCGATGCCGGCATCGTCCGCAACCGCGCCAAGATCGAAGGCACGATTCTCAGCGCGAAATCCTGGCTCGACATCCAGGACAAGGGTCCCGGCTTCTCCAAGCTGCTGTGGGGCTTCATGGACGGCGCGCCCAAGGTCAACCAGTTCAAGACCACCGCAAGCGTACCGGCCTCGACACCGCTGTCGATCAAGATCTCCAAGGAGCTCGCCTCGCGCGGCTTCAAGTTCGTCGGGCCGACGATCGTCTACGCCTTCATGCAGGCGACCGGCATGGTCAACGACCATCTCGTCACCTGCTTCTGCCACGAGACCTGCAGCGGCAAGCGCCGCGCCCCGCGCCTCAAGCCTCCCAAATGACGACTGACAAGGCCCCGAGCGGGCACGACCGCGTCTGGCAGCGCATGCTGTCCGGCCGGCGGCTCAACCTGATCGATCCCTCGCCGCTCGATGTCGAGATCGCCGACATCGCCCATGGGCTCGCGCGCGTCGCGCGCTGGAACGGCCAGACCACCGGCGCGCACATCTTCTCGGTCGCGCAGCACACGCTGCTGGTCGAGACGGTGATGCGCGCGCGCAAGCCCAACATCGATGCGAAGCTGCGGCTCGCCGCGCTGCTGCACGACGCGCCGGAATACGTCATCGGCGACATGATCTCGCCGTTCAAGGCGGTGCTCGGCGGCAGCTACAAATCAGTCGAGAAGCGGCTGCTCGGGGCGATCCACATCCGCTTCGGCCTGCCGGCCGAGATTGCCCCCGAGATCGAGCGCCAGATCAAGGCGGCCGACCGCGGCGCCGCTTTTCTGGAGGCGACGCGCCTCGCCGGTTTCTCGGACAGCGAGGCGAAGAAGCTGTTCGGCCGCGATCCCGGCCTGCCGGACGCCACCGTGACCGACTATCTGACGCCCTGGAGCGCGGCCAAGGCCGAGAAGCAGTTCCTGACCCGCTTCAATACGGTGCTGGGGGCGTGCTGAGATGCCGCTGACGCCCGAAGAGCGCCAGAACGAGCGCCTGAAGCTGCTGGCCAATTGGGCCAACACGCTGGCGACCGCGATCGTTTCGGTCGGCGTTTTCGTGCCGATTGGACAGGAAATCTATGGCTTCCTGCCGCAAAATACCGACCCGACGCTGATCTATGTGTCGGCCCCGGTTTGCTTCATGGCCGGTTTGATCCTACATTTGGTGGGGCAATGGGTCCTTGGAGGGCTCCGATGACGATGGGCCAGATCTATGCGTTGAGCATGCCGCTCGCGGTGGCCGCGATGGTGGCGCTGTACGCTCTCATCCTGCGGCGTCCGTGGGCAGAGACGGGCGCTCGACAGCCGGTCCATTCATCACAGGCACGGCGTGAGGGTCTGCGCGACGGTCTCGTGGACCACATCGAGCGGCTGAACGCCGAGATCGAAGGCAAGGCCCATCTGGTTCGCCAGGAGCTGCGGCAGCTCAAGAACACGCGCTGAAGGCCGTCGGCGCATACATGCGCCAGCCCGACGGCAGACATCCAAAACGCGCTTTTGCAAAACGCGCTTTTGCCCTTGTGCCCCCATTCGTATAATCGGGCGTTCAAAGGCTCGCCATGATCCACGTCTGCTCACTCGCCGCCCTGCCCGAGACCGTGCGCCTGACCGGCGCCAGCCACGTGCTGACCATCATGGCCAATGTCGAGCAGGTGCGGCGGCCGGAGACGATCCGCCCCGAGAACCATCTGCGGGTCTCGGTCGACGACATTACCGAGCAGCTGCCGGGCTTCATGGCGCCGAGCGAGGACCACGTCGCCCAGGTGCTGGAGTTCGTGCGCGGCTGGGATCGTGCGGCGCCGCTGGTGATCCACTGCTATGCCGGCATCAGCCGCTCCACCGCGAGCGCCTTCGCCGCGGCCTGCGCGCTCAACCCCAATCGCGATGAGCTCGATATCGCCTGGGCGATCCGCCAGGCCTCGCCGATCGCCTCGCCGAACCGGCTGATCGTCAGCCTGGCCGACAGGGCGCTGGGTCGCAACGGCCGCATGGTGCGCGCGCTGGACGCGATCGGGCCCGGCGCCATGATGATCGACAGCGCGCCGTTCCGGATCGATCTGGACTGAGTTGCGGCGCTGCGTAGCCGCATACCGGTGCGCTTTGAACTTATGTTCCACGGTTTGACACAGAGGGAACGACGGCCATCGTGCGGCCCGGCGGAGCGGTTGGCCGATTCGCGGGGGACCGCAAAGGCTCGCAGCTTCCCTCCACCCGTGACGCCTCCCGGCGGCATCGATTTCAGGATTCCCGCGTGATGTTCGATTGGCCCCTGGATTGGATCGCCCTGCTGGTGGCGTTCGCGGCGCTCGCCTTCGCGCGACGGACGTCCGACCGATTGGCCGAGGTGCAGGCACGGCTGGCCAAGCTCGAGGCCGCCCCCCCGATCGCGGCCGCGCCGGTGGTCGCGCCGCCGCTCAGCCCGCTTCAGGAGCCCGCTGAAGCCCCGCCAATGCCGCCTCCATTGCCGGAGCTGACCGAGCCTGCTCTCCAGCCCGCGGCGCTGGCGAGCGACGCAGCGGCCGGTCAGCCGCCGCTCGCGTCCCCACCACCCGTGCCGCAGCCCGCGGCCGGCTTCGAGGAGCGCATCGGCACCCGCTGGGTGGTGTGGATCGGTGGGCTGACCCTGGCGCTCGGCGGCTTCTTCATGGTGCGCTACTCGATCGAGGCCGGCCTGGTCGGCCCCGAGGTGCGCGTCGCGCTCGGCGCGCTGTTTGCGGCCGCGCTGCTCGGGGCCGGCGAATGGACGCGGCGCAGGGAGAGCATCTCGCAGATCGCGGCGCTGCCGATCGCCAACATCCCGGCGATCCTCACCGCGGCCGGCACGGCGGTCGCCTTCGCCACCATCTACGCGGCCTACGCACTCTACGACTTCCTGCCGCCCGCGATCGCCTTCGTGCTGCTCGGCGTGGTCGCGCTGGGCACGCTGGCGGCGGCGCTGCTGCACGGCCCGGCGCTGGCCGGGCTCGGCCTCGTCGCGGCATTCACGACGCCGGTGCTGGTGTCGACCGGCGAGCCGAACTACTGGGCGCTCTACATCTACCTTGCCATCGTCACCGCAGCCGCGTTCGCGCTGGCGCGCGTGCGGCTGTGGCGCTGGCTCGCGATGACCACGATCGGGCTGTCGTTCCTGTGGACCCTGCCCGGACTCGACGCGGGCATCGAGACGGTGGCACCGCACGTCTTCCATGTCGTCACCGGCTTTGCACTGGCCGCGCTGATCGTGGTCTGCGGCTTCATGTTCGGGCCCGCAGCCGACAATGACGAGGTCGAGCCGATCTCGTCGGTGGGGCTCGCCGTCTATCTGCTCGGCGCCATGCTGGTTGTGCTCGCGAGCTTCCATGACGGCCTGGCGCTGATCGGCTTCACGCTGCTGGTCGCGGCCACGCTGGCGGTCGCCTGGCGCGCGCCGAGCGCAGCCGGCGCGGTGGCCGCCGCCGCTGCGACCGTGTTCCTCGTGTTCGCCGAATGGGCGCTGCGCGACAATCCGGACCTGCTGGTGCTGCCCGGCGGCGCGCTGCCGGGAATGGGACCGAACCCGCTCGGCGCATCGGTCACCTCGCATCTGGTCACGGCGGCGATCTTCGCGCTCGGCTTCGGCGGCTCCGGCTTCCTGGCGCAGGGGCGCTCGCACAACGCCGCCGTGCCGGTGGTGTGGTCGGCGGCCGGCGTGTTCACGCCGCTGGCGCTGCTGGTCGCGCTCTACGCGCGCATCGCCCATCTCGACCGCTCGATCCCGTTCGCGATCGTCGCCGTCGTGCTCGCCGCCGCGTTTGCCGTCGCAACCGAGGCGCTGACGCGGCGCGAGGAGCGTCCCGGCCTCAGTGTCTCGATCGCGCTGTTCGCGACCGGCACGCTGGCCGCGCTGGCGCTGGCGCTGACCTTCGCGCTGGAAAAAGGCTGGCTGACGATCGCGCTGGCGCTGATGTCGCTCGGCACCGCCTGGATCTACGAGAGCCGGCCGATCCCGTTCCTGCGCACGCTCGCGGCCGTCTTTGCCGGTCTCGTGGTGCTGCGCATCGGCCATGATCCGCGCATCGTCGGCGCCGATGTCGGCACCACGCCGATCGTCAACTGGCTGCTGTGGGGCTATGGCGTTCCGGCGGCGTCGTTCTGGGGCGCGAGCTATCTGATGCGCCGCCACGGCGACGACGCCCCCTTACGGGCGGTGGAGGCCGCCGCGATCCTGTTCACGACCCTGCTCGCCTTCCTGGAGATCCGCCACGCCGTCAATGACGGCGACATGCTGGCGGTGCCGTCGCTCGACGAGATCGGCCTCGACGTCTGCGTCGCGCTGGCGCTGGCGATCGGCCTGGAGCGGCTGCGGGAGCGCAGCGGCAGCATCGTGCACAACATCGGCGCCGTGATCCTCACCGGATTCGCCGGCGGCGCCACCGTGCTCGGTCTGCTGATGTTCGAGAATCCGATGATCTCGGATGTCGCGATCAAGGGCGGCCTGCTCAACATCCTGATCCTGGCCTATGCCTTCCCGGCGGTGCTGATGCTGCTGCTGTCCTACGCGGTCGCAGGCCGCCGTCCGCCCGGCTACGGCAACACGCTGGCCGCGGGCGCGCTGATCCTGGCGCTGTCCTATGTGAGCCTCGAGATCCGTCGGATCTATCACGGCCCCGATCTGACGGCAGGGCCGACCAGCGCGGCCGAGCAGTACACCTATTCGATCGCCTGGCTCGCCTTCGGCGTGGTGCTGCTCGGGATCGGACTCGTCGAGCAGTCGCAGCGCGCGCGTCTGGCGTCCGCCATCGTGATCGCGCTGACGATCCTGAAGGCCTTCCTGGTCGACATGTCGGCTCTGACGGGCGTGTGGCGCGCACTGTCGTTCATCGGACTCGGCCTGGTGCTGGTCGCGATCGGCTGGCTGTACCAGAAAGTGCTGTTCCGGCGGCAGCAGCAGGTGCCGCCGGCTCAGCCGGCGCAGTGACGATCAGGCGGCCCTGACCGACTGCAGGAACGAGGCGACCTCGCGCTTCAAGCGGTCGCTGTCGGTCGCGAGCGACTTGGCGGCGCTCAGCACGTGCGAGGACGCCGAGCCGGTCTCGGTGGCGCCGCGCTGCACGTCGACGACGTTGGACGACACCTGCTGCGTGCCATGCGCGGCCTGCTGGACGTTGCGCGAGATCTCCTGCGTCGCCGCGCCCTGCTCTTCGACGGCCGCCGCGATCGCCGAGGAGATTTCCGACAGCTTCTCGATGGTGCCGGAGATGTCGCGGATGGCGCCGACCGATTCCTGCGTTGCCGCCTGGATGCTGCCGATCTGCTGGCCGATCTCGCCGGTCGCCTTGGCGGTCTGCTCGGCCAGGGCCTTGACCTCGGAGGCGACCACCGCGAAGCCGCGGCCGGCGTCGCCGGCGCGGGCCGCCTCGATGGTGGCGTTCAAGGCGAGCAGGTTGGTCTGGCCGGCGATTGAGTTGATCAGCTCGACGACGTCGCCGATGCGTGCCGCTGCCTTCGACAGCTCGCCTACGCGATCATTGGTCTGGCGGGCCTGCGAGACGGCCTCCTGCGCCATCCGCGCCGATTCCTGCACCTGGCGGCTGATCTCGGTGATCGACGACGACAGCTCCTCGGTGGCCGAGGCCACCGACTGCACGTTGGTCGAGGCTTCTTCCGAGGCCGCCGCGACCTGGGTCGAGATTTCCTGCGAGCGCGTCGCCGTCGAGGACAGCGCGCCGGCGGAATGCTCGAGCTCAGTCGAGGCCGACGACACCGTCTGCACGATCTCGCCGATCGTCGTCTCGAACTGGCGGGTGATGTTGTCGACGCGGCGGCCGCGCTCGATCTTGGCCTCGGCGTCGGCGGCGGCGCGCTCGTCGGCCTCCTTCTTGGCGATCAGGGCCTCCTTGAACACCTGCAAGGTGTCGGCCATCGCACCCATTTCGGTCGGCTCGCCGCGGTGTGGCACCTCGGCCGAAAGATCGCCCTGCCCGAGCGCCTGCATCGGCCTGATGATCGAGGCGATGCCGGCCGAGACGTCCTGCACGAGGTAGAAGCCGACGCCGATGCCCGCAGCGATCGTCGCGATCAGGATGGTTGCCATGATCCAGAAGGCGCTGTTGTAGCCATCGACAGCCTCCTGAGTTGCCGTTGCTGCGCCCTTGTCGTTCAACTCGATCGCCTTGATCAGAAGATTCTCGGACTCGGCCGACGCAACGCCGGTGCCCCTGAACAGCCCCTCGATGTCATCAGGCAGGCGGCCGACGCTGTTGCGGGAGACATCGAGGACCTTGTCGGCCTCAACCGTGTATTTTTCCCAAGCCTTCTTCCAGGCCTCGTACAGCCTGTGCTCCTCGGGGTCCGAGATCAGCGGCTCATAGGTCCGGATGTCCTTCCTGACGTTGTCGAGCATGGCCGCCATTCGCTTGTCGACGTTCGCCTTGGCCTCCGCCGACAGCGCCATCACGTGGGCGCGAAGTGTGAGCCGGTAGACGTTGATGTCGGCACGCAGCGCCCCGAGCACCCGCACGCTGGGAAGCCAGTTTGTGGCGATGTCGACGGTGCGGACGTTGATCGACTGCATGCTGCGCACCGCGAGCAGGCCAAGCCCTGACATCGCCACCAGCATGAAGGCGATGACAGCGATGATCTTCAGACGAATGGAAAGCCTGGACACGTCCTGATCCTCCGAGAGAAAGCATCTCGCTGTCGGCCGCCTGGAGGGAGGCCGGCTTCCGCGGTGACCGACCGCGCCGCGGTGGAGACGAAAAAGCGGCACCTGCTGGGGAGCAGGGTGCCGCCGATTACCGCAAAGTTCCGTTAATGCTGAACGTCGTATGACTACGGGACGCGATCTAATCCCGCTCGTCGGACAGATCAGGCCGCGCGCACCGACTCCAGGAACGTCGCCACCTCACGCTTCAGCCGGTCGCTGTCCGAGGCCAGCGATTGCGCCGCGGCCAGCACGTGCGTGGAAGCCGTACCAGTCTCGGTGGCGCCGCGCTGCACGTCGACGACATTCACGGAAACCTGCTGCGTGCCCTCCGATGCCTGCTGGACGTTGCGCGAGATCTCCTGCGTGGCGGCACCCTGCTCTTCCACGGCCGCCGCGATCGCCGACGAGATTTCCGACAGCCGCTCGATGGTCGTGGAGATCGCCCGGATGGCGCCGACCGATTCCTGCGTCGCCGCCTGGATGCCGGACACCTGCTGGCCGATCTCGTCGGTCGCCTTGGCGGTTTGCTCGGCCAGCGCCTTGACCTCGGAGGCGACGACCGCGAAGCCGCGGCCGGCTTCGCCGGCGCGCGCCGCCTCGATGGTCGCATTTAGCGCCAGCAGGTTGGTCTGGCCTGCGATCGTGTTGATCAGCTCGACCACGTCGCCGATGCGCGCGGCCGCCTTGCTCAGCTCGCCGACGCGATCATTGGTCGTACGCGCCTGCTCGACCGCCTCGTTGGCCATGCGGGCCGATTCCTGCACCTGGCGGCTGATCTCGGTGATCGAGGACGACAGCTCCTCGGTGGCGGAGGCAACCGACTGCACGTTGGTAGAGGCCTCCTCGGAGGCCGCCGCGACCATCGTGGAGATCTCCTGCGAGCGCGTCGCGGTGGATGACAGCGCGCCGGCGGAATGCTCGAGCTCGGTCGAGGCCGACGACACCGTCTGCACGATCTCGCCGATCGTCGCCTCGAACTGGCGGGTGATGTTGTCGACGCGGCGGCCGCGTTCGATCTTGGCCTCGGCATCGTGAGCCGCGAGCTCGTCGGCCTCCTTCTTGGCGATCAGCGCCTCCTTGAACACCTGCAGCGTATCGGCCATGGCGCCGATCTCGGTCGGTTCGCCGCGATGCGTCACCTCCGCGCCGAGATCGCCCCTGGCGAGCTCCTGCATCGGCTTGATGATCGAGGCGATGCCGGACGAGACGTTCTGCACGAGATAGAATCCGACGGCGATGCCGGCGATGACGGCCGCGGCAATGATCGAGACCACCAGCCAGATCGCCCGCGAGAAGCTCTCGGCCGCCTGCCGCGTCGCGTTGTCGGCGCCCTTGTTGTTGAAGTCGATGTCCTGGATGAAATACTTGTCGGCGTCGCGCGCGATCGCGGCGGCCGATTTTTCCAGCATTTCGGTGGCTTCGTGCGGGATCTTGCCGACGCTCTTGTTGGATTCGTCCATCACCTGCTTGACCGCGACGACGTACTTCTCCCAGGACTGCACCCAGTTGTTGTAGATCGCACGTTCCTCGGCCGAGGTGATCATCGGCTCGTAGGTCTTGCGGTCCTTGTTGATCGTCTCGAGGATTCCGTTGACGCGCTTCTCCGCGGACTGCTTGGTCTCGGCCGTTTCCGACATCACATGCGCGCGCAAGGCGATGCGCAGCAGGTTGATGTTAGCGCGCAGCTCGCCGATCGCGCGCACGCTCGGCAGCCAGTTGTGGGCGATGTCGACCGTGTTGGCATTGATCGACTGCATGCTGGTGACGGCGAGCGCGCCGAGCCCGCAGATGGTGACGAGCATGAAGGCGATGACCGATATGATCTTCGTACGGATGGACATTGTTGACACGGAGGACCCCAGCTGACTGCGTGGTTCGGCCGCGTTCTGCCAGCGCCAAGGACGGCCCGAACATTCAGGTCTGCGCTGCGCTGCGCGGTCGAAGGTCAGGAGATCGGCAGACTCCGAAAATTCCGGACCCGCACGTCGTCGCTGACGGAACTCATTGGGCGCGAAACAGGCTTATCGGAGGTTAATGCGGGAACCGTAAGATTACGGACAAACCGCATAAAATGATCATCGTGCGCAACGACGCGGTGCTCCGAAACCGGCCCGCGCTGGACCAAGTCTCCCGATACCGTTGCAGGATTGCGTCGAAGCAGGAGCTTCAAACGGTGCGCCGGGCAAAGGGCGATCACTGCCGCCACCCGCACTGGCAGGCGCCGCAGCTACCGACGACGCTGATCATCGTGCGTATCTATCGGAGATGAGGTGGCCGCGGCACGACGCGGAGCCAGGGCCGAACTCTACCGGGTTGCGGCCGACCCGCCCGGAGTGGACGCAGACTTCATCGAAAGATGCCCCGCACGAGCGATCGGCGCCACGGCAAACCGGGCCGGGCTCCGACGGCCCACAACCCAATCACCCGGACAGCCGGACCTCAGCCGACCGCTTCGGACACGAGGCGAATCCGGAACACCGGTTGCTTGGCTTCGTCGAGCAGTTCCATCTGCCACTCGGCCCCCTGCTGCAACGACTTCGAGATCCCACCGATCAGGTCGGAGCAGACAGCCGTCAGCTCGTTCCAGGCGGTTTCCCGGTTGGCGAATTCATAAGGCTGGTCAGCAGCGCCAGAATAGCGGCCCTGGCTGATCCGGAAGAAATAAAGCGACATAACGACCCTTTCTCATGGGCCACCCCCCTGGTCGCAAACTGCACACGAGTCGCTACCGAGGCATGAATTTAAGATTCCGTACGACTACGGCGCAATGACCACTAACGTGCGGTCAGCTTAAAATATTGCTCTATGTTAATAGGGAGCTGGTTTTTCAATGATCGGTGAACTAACAACTAATCGGTCGAGCGACGCAGCTCCGGCGCCGCATCCGACTTCGCGTTATCGGATTTGGTCATCTCAGCCTTCGCGTTTTCGGCCTTGATGTTCTCAGTCTTGGAACTGTCCGCCTTGGCGGCCTTCGCAGCATCTGCCTTCAAGGGTTCAACCTTGCTGCGTTCCACCCGCGGGGTCTCGACCCGCGCCGCGACTTCGGTGTGCGAGCCGTCAGCCGCGGGCGCAGCAGCGCGTGCGCGCGGCCGCGCCACGGCGCGCGCCATCAGCATGGTGGCTCCGCCCTGGTGCTGGAAATCGCAATAGGCGAAGGCGCCCAGCCCGGAGACCGAGCCGCGGAAGCTGCGGTCGTCCTTCTTGTCGAGGTTGAAGCACGGCTCGAACGGCATGCCCTTGATGGCAGCGCAGACATTCTGGCCGCGAATCTGCAGGGTATTGCCGGGCAGACGGATGTGACGCACCGGGCCAGAGCCGGAGAACTGCACCGCGCCGGCGGCGCCCATGTCGTCGAGGATGCGGCCCGCGCCCCGGGTGCCGTCGACACAGGTGAAGGCGAACACCTTCCCGGCGACGAATTTGCGGGCCTCGTCGGCGGTCATCGAACCCGCGATCGCGGGAGCAATCACGGCACCGGCAGTCACGGTCCCCAGCAATATACGCGCGAGCATGCATCAAACTCCCACTTAACCCCACGCAGCGGGTAAGGCGGTATCTTTACCCCATGCTTACCATACCAACCATGGCAACAATGGAGCAGCATGGTTTGAAAAGTCTGAACGTCCTCAGGATATTCTTACCACCGTACGGCCGCGGACCTGGCCCGCGAGGATCTGCGGACCCAGCGACGCGACCTGATCCAGGGCAATTTCGTGAGTGATTTCAGCTAGTTTTGTGCGATCCAGATCGGTCGCGAGGCGCTGCCAGGCCGCCTTGCGCGCCGGCAGCGGGCACATCACCGAATCGATGCCGAGGAGGCACACGCCGCGCAAAATGAACGGCGCCACCGACGATGGCAAATCCATGCCGGCAGCGAGGCCGCAGGCGGCGATGGCGCCGCCATATTGAGTCATCGCCAGCAGGTTGGCGAGCGTATTGGAGCCGACGCTGTCGATGCCACCCGCCCAGCGCTCCTTCGCCAGCGGCTTGGCCGGCCCGGACAGCTCATTGCGGTCGATGATCTCGGCGGCGCCGAGCGACTTGAGATAGTCGGCCTCGGCCAGGCGGCCGGTCGAGGCGATCACGTGGTAGCCGAGCCTGGCGAGCACCGCCGTCGCCACCGAGCCGACGCCGCCGGCCGCGCCGGTCACCACCACCGGCCCGCTCGCCGGCGTCAGCCCGTGCTTCTCCAGCGCCAGCACCGCGAGCATCGCGGTGAAGCCGGCGGTGCCGATCGCCATCGCGTCGCGGGCCGACAGCCCCTGCGGCAGGCCGACCAGCCAGTCGCCCTTGACCCGCGCCTTCTCGGCATAGGCGCCGAGATGGGTCTCGCCCATGCCCCAGCCGGTGCAGATCACGGCATCGCCCGGCTTCCAGGCCGGATGGCTGGACTGCTCGACCGTGCCGGCGAAATCGATCCCCGCGATCATCGGGAAGCGGCGCACCACCGGCGCCTTGCCGGTCAGCGCCAGCCCATCCTTGTAGTTCAGCGCCGACCACTCGACCTTCACGGTGACGTCACCGTCCATCAATTCAGCTTCATCGAACTGCGTCAGCGCCGCGGTCGTTCCCTTGTCCGCCTTTTCGATCCGGATCGCCTTGAACGTTCCCACAGCCGCACTCCCTGCGCTTTCTTCGTCTCACGCCATGTTTAGCCGATCGGGTCGGCAGCGCAACTCAGGTCGCGGGAACGGCACGCGCGACCGGCTTCTCGACGATCGGCAGGTTGATCAGCGCCGACAGCACGCCGAACAGGATCGAGAGCCACCAGATCGGCGTATACGAGCCGTAGCGCTCGAACACGATGCCGCCGAGCCAGACGCCGAGGAAGCCGCCGACCTGGTGGCTGACGAAGGCGAAGCCATAGAGCGTGGCGAGCCAGCGGGTGCCGAACATGATCGCGACCAGCGACGAGGTCGGCGGCACCGTGGACAGCCAGGCGAGCCCCGACACCGCGCCGAACGCGATCGCCGTCGACGGCGTCACAGGGAACGAGATGAAGGCGAGCGTCGCCAGCGCGCGGGCGAAATAGATGAAGGACAGGATGTAGCGCTTCGGCAGCCGGCTCTGCAGCCAGCCGACGCTGAGCGAGCCGATGATGTTGAACAGCCCGATCGCCGCGATCACCCAGCCGCCGGTCTGCGCCGACAGGCCTCGATCGACCAGGAATGCCGGCAAATGCACGGTGATGAAGGCGAGCTGGAAGCCGCAGGTGAAGAAGCCGAGCACCAGCAGCACGTAGGAGCGGTGGCCGAACGCCTCCATCAGCGCGGTCGTGAACGACTGCTGCTCGGCCTCCGACGGCTTGGCCTCGGCCGCCGGCGGCGTCGCCACGGCAAGCGACAGCGGCACGATGAACAGCATCAGGCAAGCGAACACCATCAGTGCGCTCTGCCAGCCGAACTGGTCGATCAGCGCGACGCCAAAGGGAGCGAACAGGAACTGGCCGAGCGAGCCGGCCGCGGTGCCGGCGCCGAGCGCGATGCCACGCCGCTCCGGCGGCAGCAGCTTGCTGAACGCAGACAGGATGAGGTTGAACGAGCAGCCCGACAGGCCGAAGCCGACCAGCACGCCGGCGCCGATGTTCAGCGACAGCGGCGAGCTGGAATAGCGCATCATCAGCAGACCGCCGGCATAGAGCAGCGCGCCGACACAGATCACGCGCATCACGCCGAAACGATCGGCGATCGCGCCGGCGAGCGGCTGACCGAGCCCCCACAACAAATTCTGCACCGCCACTGCAAGGGCGAACACGTCGCGGCCCCAGGCGAACTCACGGCTCATCGGCTGCACGAAGAAGCCGAGGCTGGAGCGCGGACCGAAGCTCAGCAGCGCAATCGCGCAGCCGCACACGATGATGACCACCGGCGTGCGCCAGCCCTGGCTGCGGGACACCGTGCCGAGATCGCCTGCCTGTACCGACATCAGTGTCCTCCCCTGCCGCGGTCGCTGTCTGCCGCGCCTCTCCGGTTAATGCATTTGCATTGAACTCCCAAGCTCAAAAGCGGAACCCAGCCATGAAAAATTTCGATGCGGCGGCGAGCCATGAGCAGGTGTCATCCGAAGCCAGTTCCGGCGGCGGAACTCGCTAATGCGTGTTTGTCCCGGCGCGAAGCGTCCTGATGCGCGAGTCGCAAACGATGATTCATCCTGCGCGGGAGCGACCTTCAGAACGGCGGCTATTTGTCGCCAAACACCAATAAAGAGCGAAGGAAGTCTCTGAAGAAGAACTAACAGGTACCGCGGTACACATGCGCACGGAATGTGGAATTTGGACAGCACATGGACCACGATCAGATCGAGACATCCGGCCACGTCGTGATCGTCGGCGCCGGAGTTGCCGGACTGTTCTGCGCGCTGAAGCTCGCCCCGCAGCCGGTCACGCTGATCTCCGCCACCTCATTGGGCGAGGCCTCGTTCGGCACGACGATGCAGGCCGACATCGCGGCAGCGGTGTCATCCGGCGACAGCCCCGATACCCACGCCGCCGACATGATCGCTGCGGGTGGCGGCCTGGTCGACGCGACGGCTGCGCTGGCGCTCGCGCGCGATGCTTCGGCCGCGATCGAGGACCTGGTCCGCCTCGGCGTGACATTCGATCGTGATCACGGCGGCAGGCTGGCGACGTCTCGTGCGGCTGCGCACGCCGCGCGACGGATTCTCAGCGTTCGCGGCGACTTCACCGGACAGGCGATCATCACCGCGCTGTCGCAAGCCGTGCGCGCGACGCCATCGATCCGCATCATCGAGGGCCACGTCGCCGACGCGCTGCTGACGGAAGACGGCGCGGTGCGTGGCCTGCAACTCCGGCCGACCGATGACGACGCGGCCGCGCCGATGCTGATCGCGGCGCCGGCAATCGTGCTGGCCACCGGCGGCATCGGCCGGCTGTTCGCGGCGACCACGAATCCGCCGCACGCCACCGGCATCGGTCTCGCCATCGCCGCGCGCGCCGGTGCGGTGATTGCCGATCCGGAGTTCGTGCAGTTTCATCCGACCGCGATGATGACCGGCCGCGATCCGGCGCCGGTTGTAAGCGAGAGTCTGCGCGGCGCCGGCGCGATCCTGGTCAACCGGCGCGGCCAGCGCTTCATGCTGCCGCGCCATCCGCTGGTCGATCTTGCCCCGCGCGACACGGTGGCCCGCGGCGTCATGGCCGAGATCATCGCCGGACGCGGCGCTTTTCTCGATGCGCGCGACGTGCTCGATGACGACGTCGCCGAGCGCTATCCGATGCTGCATCGGGCCTGCGCCGCCGCGGGGCTCGATCCGACCCGCCAGCCGATTCCAGTGGCGCCGGCGGCGCATTTCCACATGGGCGGGATCGCGGTCGACGCGCGGGGCCGCAGCACGATCGAGGGGCTCTGGGCGGCAGGTGAAGTCGCCGCGACGGCAACGGATGGCGCCAATCACATCGCCGGCAACGCGCTGCTCGGCGCGCTGGTGTTCGCCCAGCGGATTGCCGACGACATCTCCGGCCGGACGTTCACCGCCTCCTCCACCCTGCAGCACGTTGCGTTCGCCGATCCGGCCGGATCCTGTGCGGGCGCTGCCGAGGTGTCGCTGCGCGAGATGATGACGAGCCAGCTCGGCGTCATCCGCGACGAGGAGCGGCTGGCCGAGGCCATCGCCGCGATTGCCAGGATGGAGCGCGACGCCGGCAGCCCGAGGCTGCGCAACATGGCGAGCGCCGCGCTGCTGATCGCCACCGCGGCCTGGAGCCGGCGCGAGAGCCGCGGCGCGCATTGCCGCGCCGATTGCCCGGCCGAGAATCCGAGCTTTGCGCAGCGGACGATGACGACGCTCACGGCGGCGCGCGAAATCGCCGACGAGCTCAGCGCGCGGCCGACGGTGCGTCTGCCACGCTCGCTCAGCGCCTAGCGCCGCGTCCAGTTCGGATTGATCTCGGCCTCGCTCTTGGCGGCCTCGGTCAACTCGGCCGAAATGGCCGCCGTCTGCTGTGGCGTGCCCCAGCTCGGCGCGTCGCTGCCGTCGCCCCACTTCTTCGGCCGGTAGAAGGTGTGGACGCCGAATTTGTACATCCGCTTCATCTCGGCGACCCAGGATGGCCGCACCCAATAGGCATGATAGTGGGTCGACTTGCCAACCTCCGGCAGCCAGATCTGGCCGTCGAGCATGGCCTTCGCGATCTTCCTGGCGCGGTCCCACATCTCGGGCTCGCGAATGACCTCCGGATTGTTGTCGCAGGCGAAGGTGAACTGGCAGGCGAAGTGGCGGTATTTGTTCTGGTAGACGACGCCGCACACCGTGGTGGGATAGTAGCCGGAGAACGCCCGGTTCAGCACGACCTGCGCCACGGCCATCTGGCCGCGCACCGCCTCGCCGCGGGATTCGAAATAGACCGCTTCAGCGAGGCACTTCTCGGACTTGAAGCGCGCCTTCTCGTCGGTGAGCCCCAGGCGTTCAGCCGGAGTCCTGTCGCGCTGATTGTCGGCGTTGACCTCGCCTTTCGGCGCGATGCTCTCGCCGCCATCACCGGCCTTGGCAGCATCGTCGGCCGGCTGTGACAGCACCGCCATCGGCTTGAGGTCCGGATCCGGCATCACGATCAGCGGCGCCTCGCCCGGCAGCCATGTCTCCATGGTGCCGGCAGCACCGCCCAGCGACGACGTGCCGAAATAGAGATTGGACGTCTTGACGTTGAGGCCGTCATAGCTGACGGCGCCGTCCACCAGGATCTGATCGGTTGCAGGCTTCAGCTCGCCCGAGGGCTGGATCTCGGACTTCGTCGCGTCGTATTGCGCGAGCGGCGGCGCGCTCAGCGCCTCCTGCAATTCGGGATCGAGTGCAGCGCGCTGCGGGAGCGGCGCCTGCGCCGGCGCTTCCGTCGTCTTGGCGCCGAACACGGAGGAATTCGAATCGGGTTGAGTCGATGGCGTGGGTGCGGGCTCGGAGGGTGCGGGCTCGACGGGCGCGGCCGATTCGGTCGGCTGCGCCGGCGGCGTCGGCGGCCGGACGACGAGACGATCGCCCTTCAGCGTGCGATCGACCTTGGGAAAATCGGAGGCCTGGTAGCGCGGCGGAACCTGCAGCGCCGGATTGCGCGGCGTCGACCCGGTGATGTCGAGGTCGCGCCCATCGAGGCTCGCAAGGCGGATGCTCCCCGCCTGCGGCGCCGAGGTTCCGATCGGACGGCCGAAACTGTAGGTGGCGAGCTGAATGGAGGCCGCAGCCGAGAACACGCGCTTCTGCCAACGCTCGGCGACGCCCGGCTGGCGGGCGAGCAGGGAAGCGATGTCTTGATACCCGGTCTCTGTCGGCATCAGAGCGAAGACGCAGAGACCGAGTCCGAAGGACGCATATCGCGCGCCCTTCGGACCGGGACGCAGAACTAACATCGGTACGCTCAACGCAACGCTTACTGGATCGACCGAACAACAGTGCTTCCGTGCAATTCGATCTTCTCTCTTCGTATCGGGTTTAGGTTGCCGAGGAGTTAATCCGCGTTGCAATCGTGAGACAGGCAAGCGGGGAAGTTGCAGAGCGTTTTGCGATCGATATGTGTGGTAAACAGCGCGCCGACGAGAACGGTGAACATTCGGTCAACCAACGCGGTGAATGAAAATCATCTGCGCATGATTGACGGCGGCGGAGTGTTCCATCGGACCTGCGCCGTTGCTCTCTCCACTCGTCATTCCGGAGCGCCCCCAGAATGACGGCAGTGTTGGAGAAGGAGTGCAGCTTGCGTCACGTGTGCGCCCCATGGTGACGAGCCCTCAGCAATGAAAAAGGCCGGCAACATGTGCCGGCCTTCATCAGATCAGATCGATCGCAGCAAGATCAGGCCTGGCTCGCGATCTCCTTGCCGAGCGCGGATTGCGCGGCGGCGAGGCGCGCGATCGGCACGCGGTAGGGCGAGCACGAGACGTAGTTCATGCCGACCTTGTGGCAGAACGCCACCGAGGCCGGATCGCCGCCATGCTCGCCGCAGATGCCGACCTTGAGCGTGGGCCGCGTGGCGCGGCCGCGCTCGACGCCGATCTTGACCAGCTCGCCGACACCCTCGCGGTCGATCGAGATGAACGGATCGATCTCGAGGATGCCCTTGGCGACGTAGGCGCCGAGGAAGCTGCCGGCGTCGTCGCGGCTGATGCCGTAGGTGGTCTGCGTCAGATCGTTGGTGCCGAACGAGAAGAACTCGGCGGCTTCCGCGATCTGGCCGGCCATCAGCGCGGCACGCGGCAGCTCGATCATGGTGCCGACCTGGTACTCCAGCTTGGCGCCGGTCTCGCGGATCACCGCCTGCGCCATCGCGTCGATGCGCGCCTTGACCAGATCGAACTCGGCCTTGGTCGCGATCAGCGGCACCATCACCTCGAGGCCGACGGCCTCGCCGGTGCGCTTCTCGGCCTCGACCGCCGCCTCGAAGATCGCGCGCGCCTGCATCTCCGCGATCTCCGGATAGGCGATCGCCAGGCGGCAGCCGCGGAAGCCGAGCATCGGGTTGAACTCGGAGAGCTCGCGGGCGCGGTCGGCCAGGCGACGCGGATCGGTGTTCATCGCGCGCGCGACTTCCTCGACCTCGGCCTGGGTGTGCGGCAGGAACTCGTGCAGCGGCGGATCGAGCAGACGGATCGTGACGGGAAGCCCCTTCATGATCTCGAACAGCTCGACGAAGTCGGCGCGCTGCATCGGCAGCAGCTTGGCGAGCGCGGCGCGGCGCTCCTGCTCTTCCTCGGAGAGGATCATCTCGCGCACCGTGCGGATGCGCGTCTCCTCGAAGAACATGTGCTCGGTGCGGCACAGGCCGATGCCCTCGGCGCCGAACTTGATGGCGGTGCGCGCATCCTCCGGGGTGTCGGCATTGACGCGCACGCCGGTCTCGCGCACGGCGTCCGCCCAGCCCATCAGGGTGCCGAACTCGCCGGACAACTCCGGCTCGATCATCGGCATGCGGCCGGCCAGCACCTGGCCGACGGAGCCGTCAATGGTGATGACGTCGCCGGTCTTGAAGGTGCGCGAGCCGATGCTCATCGTGCCCCGGCCGTAGTCGACGCGGATGGTGCCGCAGCCGGAGACGCAGGGCTTGCCCATGCCGCGCGCGACGACGGCGGCGTGCGAGGTCATGCCGCCGCGCGTGGTCAGGATGCCCTCGGCGGCATGCATGCCGTGGATATCCTCCGGCGAGGTCTCGATGCGGACCAGGATCACCTTGCGACCGTCGGCCTGCAGCTTGGTGGCCTCGTCCGAGGAGAACACGATCTCGCCCGAGGCCGCGCCCGGCGAGGCCGGCAGGCCGGTCGCGACCACATCGCGCTTGGCGGCGGGATCGATGGTCGGGTGCAGGAGCTGATCGAGCGAGGCCGGGTCGACGCGGAGCACGGCATCGTTCTCCGAGATCAGGCCCTCATTGGCGAGCTCGACGGCGATGCGCAGCGCCGCCTTGGCGGTGCGCTTGCCGCTGCGGGTCTGCAGCATCCACAGCTTGCCGCGCTCGACCGTGAACTCCATGTCCTGCATGTCACGGTAGTGCTGCTCGAGCAGCGTGTAGATGCGGGTCAGCTCCTTGAACGCGTCGGGCATCGCGACTTCCATCGACGCCTTGTCGGAGCCGGATTCGACGCGGGCATCCTCGGTGATGTCCTGCGGGGTGCGGATGCCGGCGACGACGTCCTCGCCCTGCGCATTGATCAGGAACTCGCCGTAGAGCTTGCTCTCGCCAGTCGAGGGATTGCGGGTGAAGGCGACGCCGGTGGCCGAGGTGTCGCCCATGTTGCCGAACACCATGGCCTGGACGTTGACGGCGGTGCCCCAGGATTCCGGGATGTCGTGCAGCTTGCGATAGGTCACCGCGCGCGCGTTCATCCAGGATGAGAACACCGCGCCGATGGCGCCCCACAACTGGTCATGCGGGTCCTGCGGGAAGTCCTTGCCGGTCTCGGTGGCGACGGCGTCCTTGTACTTGCCGACCAGCATCTCCCAATCCTCGGACGAGAGGTCGGTGTCGAGCTGATAGCCCTGGGCGTCCTTGAAGCTGTCGAGGATGTCCTCGAAATGATGGTGCTCGAAGCCGAGCACGACATCCGAATACATCGTGATGAAACGGCGATAGCTGTCGAAGGCGAAGCGGCGATCGCCCGACAGCGACGCCAGCGCCTCCACCGTCTGGTCGTTGAGACCGAGATTGAGCACGGTGTCCATCATGCCCGGCATCGAGGCGCGGGCGCCGGAGCGCACCGAGACCAGCAGCGGGTTCTCCGGATCGCCGAATTTCTTGCCGGTCAATTTGCCGATGTAGTCGAGCGCCTTGTCGACCTGCGACTGCAGCTCCTTCGGGTAGGTCTTGTCGTTGGCGTAGAAGTAGGTGCAGACCGATGTCGGAATGGTGAAGCCCGGAGGTACCGGCAGGCCGAGATTGGCCATCTCGGCCAGATTGGCGCCCTTGCCGCCGAGCAGATCGCGCAGGCCGGCCTTACCTTCGGCCTTGCCGTCGCCGAAGGTGTAGACCCACTTGTTCGGCTTGATCGCGGTGACCGCGCTCTTGGCCGGGGCCTTCGCCGCCGATGCCTTCGCGGCCTTGGCGACCGGCCTGGCAGCCGTTTTGGCCGGCTTCTTCGGAGCGGTTTTCACTGGCGCTTTCGGTGCAGACCTGGGCGCGACCTTGGCCGGGGCCTTGGCCACGGGCTTCGACGCCGTCTTGAGCGCCTTGCGCGGCGGAGCGAGTGCTGCGGTCTTGGCCTTGCCCGGCTTGGAAGGCTTTGATTTCGCTGTAACTTTCTTAGACTTCGCTACCGCTTTGGCCATGAGGTGCTTCGATCCGCAAATGGGAGGAGAAATCGCGCGCCTTACACCACTTTGGGCGCTGCGGCGCAAGCTCGGGGGTTCCCGACCTTGGGACTAGAAGTGCAGCCACTTCAGCAGGCCCATGCCGATCAGGCCGTTCAGGATGAGGAAGATCGCAACGATCAGGTTCAGCAGGCGCGGCATGATCAGGATCAGGACGCCGGCGATCACGGACATGATCGGCGAGATATGGGCAACGGTCAGGGTCATCGACGAGCTCTGAATGATTGAAGGACGAGGCTGGGGCGATTCGATCGGGCCGGACTTTATCCTGGCCCATCGTGGCGGAATAGGAGACGCACGGCGCGAGTTCCGGTTCCCCTACCGCTGGATCTGCCGCAAAAACGCCGCCGGTTCCACCGTCCGCCGCGCGGAACGATGATCTGTTGCGGGCATTGGGAAGCAGGTGCCGGCACGCGCCGGTCTCTCTCAGCGATCAACAGCTCAGGAGTCCCGTCCATGCGAACCCATCTCACCCTTGCTGCCCTCGTGGCCGCAGTCGTGATTCCGGCGACCGCACAGGCGCAATCCTACACGACGGGCGTCGGCCGCAGCGTCGTGGTCGAGGAGGACGCTCCAGTGATCACGGTCGAGCGCCGGCCGGAGTTTCGCGAATATGTCGTCCGCGAGCGCGTTCCCAACTATGTGATCCCCGATCGCGTAGTTGTTGGCGCCGTGCTGCCGGAGTCCGGTGTTACATATTACGACGTTCCGCAGCGCTTCGGTGCGACGCCGTACCGTTACACCGTGGTCAACGGCGAAACTGTTCTGGTCGAACCGCGATCCCGGCGGATCATTCAGGTGGTTGAGTAGTTATAGAGCTGCATTTGGTCGCCAACGCCCCCGCAAGCGGCCAGATGTAAAGGCCCTGCCCGGTTCCCCCCGCCGGGCGGGGCTTACTTTTGTGGGATACCGCTTCTGGTCGTCATCGCGAGCGCAGCGACGCGATCCAGGGGCCACACAGACAGTCTGCCGTCGGAAGCCCCTGGATTGCTTCGGCGCAAGAGCGCCTCGCAATAACGAGCCAGAGGATGCAGCGCGGCGCGCCTGCACTCAACCGGCCTTCTTCACCACCATGCGGTGAATGATCTTGCCTGAGGACTTACTGACGACCTGCTCGTCGAGCAGCGTCGTATCTCCTGCAAAGACCGCGCGGATGGTTGCGAGGTCGACCACCGCATAGAGCCGGCCGTGCCCATCGCGCTGATCGGCCTGCTCCGTCACCCGCCAGCTCAAATACAGGACGCCACCGGGCTTCGTGATCGCGCGCATCCGCCGCACCGACGGCACCACGTCGCTGCGATCGAGATGCATCAGCACGGTCTCGCACAGCAAATTGTCGAAGCTTGCATCCGCGATGCTGGCGAGGGCAGGCAGTTCGGCATGCGTGAACGACGCGTTCGGATAGCGCGTGCGGGCTTCAGCCAGCAGTCCCTCCGACGCGTCGAAACCTTCCGCAGGATACCCGTTGGCATTCAGCCAGCCGACCTCGCGGCCGCTGCCGCAGCCGATGTCCGCGGTGCGGCCACCGGACACGAAGAAGCGCCTGACGATGGCGTGGAGATCGGCCGACGCCGGCTGCGCATGCCAGTCGGCCGCGAACGCCGCCGCCTCACGGTCATAGGCGGCGAGCGTCAGCCGGTCCATCCTCAGCCCTCGATCTTGGAGAAGTCCGCAACCGCGCGCGTGGCGCTGCGGATTTCGTTCAGCAGCCTGAGTCGATTCTCGCGGATCGCTGCGTCGTCGTCGTTGACCTTCACCTTGTCGAAGAAGGCATCCACCGCCGGGCGCAGCTTCGCCATCGCGCGCATCGCGGCGGCAAAGTCCTCCTTGGCGACGGCAGCCCCCGCTTCCGCCGCGACCTCGCCGATCGCCTTGGCCAGCGCCTTCTCCTCGTCGAGCTTATAGAGCGCAACATCCGGCGCCCCCTCGAACTTGCGCTTGTCCTTCTTCTCCTCGATGGCGAGGATGTTTGACGCGCGCTTGGTGCCGGCAAGCAGGTTCTTGCCGTCGTCGCTGTCGAGGAATTTGCCCAGCGCCTCGACGCGGCGGACGACCATCAGCAGGTCATCCTGGCCGCCGAGCGCGAACACCGCGTCGACGAGATCGTGACGTGCGCCCTGCTCGCGCAGTTGGACCTTGAGGCGGTCGGCGAAGAAGGAGAGCAGATCGGCGGTAAGCTTGTCCGGCTCATGCGCGCTCTTCACGTGCAAACCGGCCAGCGCCGACGCCGCCACCTTCAGCAGTGACGCGCGCAAGGCGTTCTCGGTGATCAGTCTGATCACGCCCAGCGCCGCGCGACGCAGCGCATAGGGGTCCTTCGAGCCCGTTGGCTTCTCATCGATGGCCCAGAAGCCGACCAGCGTATCGAGCTTGTCGGCAAGCGCCACGGCCACCGCGACCTTATCCGTCGGCACGCGATCGCCGGGTCCTTGCGGTTTGTAGTGCTCCTCGCACGCCGCCGCGACGGAGGCGTCCTCGCCCTGCGCCAGCGCGTAGTACTTGCCCATCAGGCCCTGCACTTCCGGAAACTCACCGACCACTTCGGTCAGCAGGTCCGCCTTGGCAAGCTTCGCCGCACGCGCGGTCTTTGCGGCATCGGCCCCCACCAGCGGCGCGATTTCTGCGGCGAGCTTCTCGATCCGCGCGATGCGCGCGGCCTGGGTGCCGAGCTTCTCGTGGAACACGATCTGCTCGAACTTCGGCAGCCGGTCCTCGAGCTTCGTCTTGAGGTCGGTCTCATAGAAGAACTTCGCATCCGACAGGCGGGCGCGGATGACGCGCTCGTTGCCGGCGATGATGGTCTTGCCGCCGTCGGTCGCCTCGATGTTGGCGGTCAGGATGAATTTTGGCGCGAGACCTCCGGTCTTGGGATCGCGGACCACGAAGCATTTCTGGTTGTTGCGAATGGTGGCGCGGATCACCTCGCCAGGGACCTTCAGATACTCCGGATCGAAGGAGCCCATCAGCACCACCGGCCATTCGACCAGGCCCGCGACCTCATCGAGCAGCACGGGGTCCTCGACCAGCTCATAGCCTTGCGCAAACGCGAGCTGCTTGGCGTCGGTGACGATGGTGTCTTTCCGCCGGTCGGGATCGAGCACGACCTTGGCGTCGAGCAGCTTCGCCTCGTAATCCTCGAAGCGGCGCACCGAGATCGGCGCGGGCGCCATGAAGCGGTGGCCGAACGTGGTCTGTCCCGCCTCGATGCCGTCGACGGCGAAGCTGATCACGTCGGGCTCCTCGGTCTCCAGGCCGAAGGTCGCGGTGATCGCGTGCAGCGGACGCACCCAGTTCAGCGCACCAGGCTTTTCCGAGCGCTTGCCCCAGCGCATCGATTTCGGCCACGGGAATGTGCGCACGATCACCGGCAGCATCTCGGCGAGCACGTCGAGCGTGGCGCGGCCGGGCTTCTCGATCAGCGCGACGTAGAAATCGCCCTTCTTCAGATCGCGCTGGATCGTGGCTTCCTCGATCGAGGACAGGCCGGTTGCTTTCAGAAATCCCTGGATCGCCGCGTCAGCGCCGCCGACGCGCGGACCCTTGCGCTCCTCTTTCAAGTCAGCCTGCCGCGCGGGAATGCCGTGCACGGTCAGTGCCAGCCGCCGCGGCGTCGCGAACGCCTTGGCGCCTTCATAGACAAGCCCTTCGGCGACCAGCTTGTCGGTGACCATGCGGCGCAGATCGTCGGCCGCCTTGGCCTGCATGCGCGCGGGGATTTCTTCGGAGAACAGTTCGAGGAGAAGGTCGGGCATGTCTCAAGTCTCTCTGCACGAAGAACCACCTTCCCCTGGAGGGACAGGCCATCGCGAATTGCTAAACTCGTGGAAAGCAGCTTGCCTCCCACCGTCCTTCGAGACGCCCGGCGAAGGCGGGCTCCTCAGGACGAGGTCTGATTTTGCGGCGAGATCCGAAAGACCCTCATGGTGAGGAGCGCCGCCGGCGGCGCGTCTCGAACCATGAGGCCCCGGATGCAGCCGCGTTCGTTCTAACCAGCGCCCGCCCCGCCCGCTTCCGTATGCAGCCAGGCCTCGCCGCAGGCCTTGGCGAGCTCGCGGACGCGCAGGATGTAGCTCTGGCGTTCGGTGACGGAGATGACGCCGCGGGCGTCGAGCAGGTTGAAGACGTGGCTGGCCTTGATGCACTGGTCGTAGGCCGGCAGCGCCATCTGGTGCTCCCGGCGATTGCCGTCACGCCAACCGGCGTCGAGATATTTGCGGCAGGCGCCCTCGGCCATCTTGAACTGCTCGAACAGCATGTCGGTGTCGGCATGCTCGAAATTGTGCCGCGAATATTCGCGCTCGGCCTGCAGGAAGACGTCGCCATAGGTGACCTTGGCGTCGCCGTCGCGGCCGTTGAAGTTGAGGTCATAGACGCGGTCGACGCCCTGGACGTACATCGCCAGGCGCTCGAGGCCGTAGGTGAGCTCGCCCGCGACCGGCGCGCATTCGAAGCCCGCGACCTGCTGGAAATAGGTGAACTGCGACACTTCCATGCCGTCGCACCAGCACTCCCAGCCAAGACCCCAGGCGCCGAGCGTCGGGCTCTCCCAATCGTCCTCGACGAAGCGGATGTCGTGCACGGCGGCGTCGATGCCGATGGCGCCGAGCGACTTCAGGTACAATTCCTGAAGGTTCGGTGGCGACGGCTTCATGATCACCTGAAACTGGTAGTAGTGCTGCATCCGGTTCGGATTCTCGCCGTAGCGGCCGTCCTTCGGCCGCCGCGACGGCTGCACGTAGGCGGCATTCCACGGCTTCGGCCCGAGCGCGCGCAAGGTCGTCGCCGGGTGGAAGGTGCCGGCGCCCATCTCCATGTCGTAGGGCTGCAGGATCACGCAGCCCTGCTCGGCCCAGAACCGTTGCAGGGCCAGGATGAAGCCCTGGAACGAACGTTCGGGGCGCATGTGCAGAGGCAGCGAGTCCATCGTCGGTATCGGTCTTTCGCAGGCGTCGGAAAAGCGCGCGGACCGTATCGGCGGGGCCATCAGGAATCAAGGCAATAGGGCCCTCGAAACGACGGCGACGTCCCGTCGTTCGAAGGTCGGCGGAGCGTGTCAGCCCGGCCGGTAGGCGCCGGTGACGGGATCGCGGCGCAGAGTCTTGATCTCGGCGGCCCGCGCGGCCTCGGCGACGCGTGACAGCCGCGCCTCTTCGAGCTCGCGGTTGATCTTCTGCGCGGCCTTGTAGGCCCAGCGAACCACGGCTAGCCCGCCCAGCATACCCGCGAAAGCAACGAACGGCGGCATTGGTCGATCCTCGTTCATGAACAGAGCCACCCCGATTCCCATTGTCGCCGATCCCGGTTCCCCCCGCAATCGGATTGCGAGGAGCGAAATGGCGCGCCCCCCGGGTTCTAGAACCCGAAACGAGCCCAGATCGCCCGGGTTTCGACCGCGGAGATCAGCTCCTCCGCTAGCCCGGTCCAACCGATCCCCAGGCTCCCGGCGCCTGCCGCCCGCCGTCCGAGCAGCCCGGACAGCAGGCCGCCGGCGGGCGCCACCACGGGCATAGCGACCTTGTCGCCGAAGCGGGCGCGCAGCACCGCGCGGAGGTCGCCGATGGCGTCCGCCAGCCCCAGCGTGACGGCGCTGTCGCCGGCCCAGTACTCGCCGGTGAACAGCACATCGTCGGCGCCCTTCAGCCGGGTGGTGCGGCTCTCCTTGACCAGCGAGATGAACAGCGCGTGGATCTCGCGCTGGATCTTCTTCAGCCGCGCCACGTCGTCGGGATTCTCCGGCAGGAACGGATCGAGCATCGCCTTGTGCTCGCCGGCGGTATAGAGCCTGCGCTCGATGCCGATCTTCTTGATCAGGTCCTGCAGCCCGAACGAGCCGCCGACCACGCCGATCGAGCCGAGGATCGAGGACGGATCGCAGAAGATCTCGTCGCCGGCGCACGCAATCATGTAGCCGCCGGACGCCGCGACGTCCTCGACGAACACCAGCACCGGCAGCTTCTTCTCCGCCGCGAGCTGGCGGATGCGCAAGTAGATCTGGCGCGACTGCACCGGCGAGCCGCCCGGCGAATTGATCACCAGCGCCACGGCCTTGGCGTTGCGCATCGAGAACGCCCGCTCCAGCACCTTGGCGACGCCCGCGAGCGTCAGCCCCGGCCGCAACGGCGTCACCGCGCCGATCACGCCGGACAGACGGACGACCGGCACCACCGGGACGCCGCGCAGCCGCGCCGGAAGCAGCGCCTTCAGCCGATCGAATAGCCCGGCTGCATCGCTGGGTTGTGTCAAATTGTCCACCATTCAGTTACCTCGGATTTACCATTTTTTATCGCGCCGCTGCCATCCAAAGGGCTGGAACGAGCCTTGCAATGCCCTGGGCAATTGCACGGCGAGCACAAGGTGCAGAGTGCGGCGGAGGAATACATGAAGGTCTACCTGTTGATGCTGCTGATCGGTACTCTATTGACTGCGATCCGTTTCACGACGGTAACCGAACGCCAGTCGGAAGCTCAGACGCAATAACGCCCGACCACGATCAACCGTTCAGGGGGTGCTCAAGGCCAGCGCCCCCTGCCCCGACAGCACGCGCACGGCCTCGTCATTCGGCACACCTGCCACCTCATTCAGCACCACTCCGGCGAGAATCTGGGTCGGCGCCCGCCCTCCCTTAACGGCCCGGACCAGGATACGGATCGCCGGCTTGCCCGCCTGGCCATGAACCGGTTGAACGGCAAGACTGCCGAAGCCGCGCGCCAGCGCCGCGACCACCTCGCTCAAACCATCGGCCCGCCAGATCAAGGTCAGCACGCCGCCGGATTTCAGCATCCGCCGCGCGGCATGCGTCCAGATCTCCAACGTCGTCGCCGTTGCCATGTGCGCGGTCGCGCGCGCGGCGTCGGGCGAGGCACGGTGACGGGCAACATCGTGGAACGGCGGATTCATCAGCACGACGTCGACACTATCGGGCCCGAGCCCTGCGGCAGCGAAAGCAGCCGCGTCCGCGGCGACGTCCAGCGCCACGACCTCCGCCGGCAACGCATTGGCGCGTGCGTTGTCGCGCGCGAGCCGCGCCAGATCCGGCTCGCGCTCGACCAGCGTCAAGCTGAGACCGCCCACGCGCCGGGCCAAGGCCAGCCCGGCCGTCCCCACGCCGGCACCGAGATCGACCACGCGATCGCCCGAACGCGCGGCCGTCGCCGCCGCCAGCAGGATTGCGTCGTGGCCGGCGCGATGGCCCGTCGTGGGCTGCCGCAGGCGCAATTGGCCGCCGAGCACGGCGTCCTCCGAAATGTCGACAGCGTCACTCATCAGGGCGCAGTTCATGCGCCAGACCGGCGTCGGTGAGAAGACGCCGGGCCTGGAGAATGTCGTCCTCATGCACGAGGATCCGCCGCGGCAGGATGCCGAGCGAGCCCTCGATGATGCTCATGTTCTGATCGAGCACGAGGTGATGGATGTCGGCGCCGTCGAGCAGCGCCCCTATCGCCGAAACCAGCACGATATCATTGGTCCGAACCAATTCCTTCAATCGTTATGTCTCCATGCGGGCCTGGGTCAAGAAGGGCTTGGGTCAAGAAGAAGGCTTGGGTCAACAAGGCCTGGGTCAAGGTTCCGTGTCTGCCCTTGCCGCCTGCGGCCGCAGTTTCTATTGTCGTTTCGAGCATAGCAAAATCGGAGACCAGAGTGGCGGTTATCGTACCTTTCGAGAGTCCATCGGGAGCCTCCATCGATGGGCTGGTCGCGCTGGTCGCAGCCGACATGGAACGGGTCAACGCTACGATTTTGTCGCGCACCGGGTCGGACGTCACGATGATCCCGGAGGTCGCAAACCACCTGATCTCCTCCGGCGGCAAGCGGCTGCGGCCGATGCTGACGCTGGCGATGGCTCATCTCACCGACTACACCGGCGACGGTCACGTCAAGCTCGCCGCGGCCGTCGAGTTCATGCACACGGCGACGCTGCTGCATGACGACGTGGTTGACGAGAGCGAAATGCGCCGCGGCAAATTGTCCGCGCGCATGCTGTGGGGCAACGAGGCCAGCGTGCTGGTCGGCGACTTCCTGCTCGGCCAGGCGTTCCGCATGATGGTCGAGGTCGGCTCGCTGCGCGCGCTCGACATTCTCTCCGCCGCTGCCGCCACCATCGCCGAGGGCGAGGTGATGCAGCTCGCCGCCGCCAAGAACACCGCCACCACCGAGGACGAATATCTCGCCGTGATCCGCGGCAAGACCGCCGAGCTGTTCGCCGCCGCCTGCGAGGTCGGGCCGGTGCTCGCCGATCGGCCCAAGGCCGAGCAGACCGCCTCGCGGTCCTTCGGCATGAATCTCGGCATCGCCTTCCAGCTCGTCGACGACGTGCTCGACTATGGCGGCAAGGCCGCCAAGCTCGGAAAGAATGTCGGCGACGATTTCCGCGAGGGCAAGATCACGCTGCCGGTGGTGCTCGCGTTCCGCCGCGGTAGCGACAGCGAGCGTGCCTTCTGGATCAAGGCGCTGGAGCGCGGCGAGATCAGCGATCACGATCTCGACCATGCGATCGGGCTGATGAACAAGCACCGCGCCCTGGAGGACACGATCAGCCGCGCGCATCACTATGGCGCGATGGCCGTCGATGCGCTGGCGCTGTTCCCGGCCTCACCGATGAAGACCGCGCTGGAGCAGGTGGTGGCGTTCTGTCTGGCGCGGTCGCATTAGTTGCTTCAAGCGACTGTCGCTGCGACTACGGCGCTCGTGAAAGGGCCCTCGCCCCCAAGGCGAAGCGAAGCTTCGCCTTGGGGGCGAGGGCGCAGTATTGGGCAGTCGTTTCGCAGATGCTGATGAGTTAGCTCAGCGTCCCCGCATGCACCCACCATTCGGGATGCGCGGCGGCGATCGCGGCGCCGGCGGCCTTCGCGTCGGCCTTGCTGCCATAGATCGCAAAGCACGTCGCGCCGGAGCCCGACATCCGCGCCAGCAGCACGCCCGCGCTCGTGCGCAGCGCCTCGAGCACGGTGCCGATGATCGGCTGCACCTTCAGCGCCGGCGGCTCGAGGTCGTTGCGCACCTGATCGAGTGCATCGACCCAGCCGCCGACCGAGGCTCCGGCCTTCGGCCAGGACGGCGCGGTGAGAACATCCGTCACCCCGATCAGCAGATCGCCCGGCTTGAGACCAAGCGCCTGGAACACGTCCTTGGTCGCCACCGGCACGCGCGGATTGATCATCACGCAGGGCAGGACGGGAAGCGCGAGCGGCTGCAGGTTCTCGCCGACGCCCGTCATGGTGC
Organism: Bradyrhizobium sp. SZCCHNR1015; assembly: GCF_032489875.1. Classification (NCBI taxonomy): domain Bacteria; kingdom Pseudomonadati; phylum Pseudomonadota; class Alphaproteobacteria; order Hyphomicrobiales; family Nitrobacteraceae; genus Bradyrhizobium; species Bradyrhizobium sp. SZCCHNR1015. Next base: position 76,399 of record NZ_JAUEYW010000011.1, on the reverse strand, counting down.
AGGCGCGCGAGGGCACGCAAACCGGCACGTCGGCGCCGGTCTTCAAGGCCACCGCCGCGAGGCGCGGGTCGTCCAGGGACAGGCCATTCAGTTTCGCCAGCAACCGCAGCGCCGCCGCCGCATCGGCGGAGCCGCCCCCAATGCCCGCCGCGACCGGCAGCACCTTCTCGAGGGTGAAGGCGCCGAGCTTCAGGCCGGGAACGGCCTCCGCCAGCAGCCGCGCCGCCTTCAGCACCAGATTGTCCGTGGTCTCGCCGCAGGCGTCCGCCAGAGGACCGGTCGTCGTCAGCGTCAGCTCCGGGCCCGGCACCAGCGTCAGCTGGTCCGCGCAGTCGGCAAAAGCAACGACGCTTTCGAGATCATGATAGCCGTCGACCCTGCGGCCGACGACCCGCAGGGTCAGATTGACCTTGGCGCGCCCCTGCTCCTGCAGCGCGCCGGTGACCGTGGACGCCAACATCGGCGCAATGCCCCCAGCATGTTCGGTGGTGGAGGTCGGTTGCCAACGCGCTGCGGCCCAGGCCGAAACGGACGTGGCCGACAACCGCCACCCCTTCATCAAAATCATCCGGGCTCCCCGGCAAGCCGAGGAGCCCGTGATGGCTCTCATATCGCGATCAGGACGAACTAGCCGCCCTTGCCATCGTCCTTCTTGGCGTCGGACGGCGTGTCCTTGGTGTCGTTGCTGGCCGCAGCGGGCGCCGGATCATCCGGCAGGCCATTCTGGATCTTGGCCTCGATCTTCGGCAGCTCCTCGGCCTCCGGCTTCAGGTCGCGGGCATGGGCCCACTGGAACTTGGCTTCCAGCTTGCGGCCGACGCGCCAATAGGCGTCGCCGAGATGGTCGTTGATGGTCGGATCCTCGGGCTTGAGGTCGATCGCGCGCTCGAGGTTCTTGACCGCCTCCTCGTAATTGCCGATGCGGTAATAGGCCCAGCCGAGCGAGTCGACGATGTAGCCGTCGTCGGGCCGCTGCTCGACGGCGCGCTTGATCATCTTCATGCCTTCGTCGAGATTGATGCCCTGGTCGATCCAGGAATAGCCGAGATAGTTCAGCACGTGCGGCTGGTCGGGCTGCAGCTCGAGCGCCTTGCGCATGTCGGCCTCGGCCTTCGGCCACTGCTTGGAGCGCTCCAGGCAGATGCCGCGATAGTAGTAATAGACGCTGTTGGCCTTGTCGTTGTTGGCGGGCAGCGAATCGACGCCGAGCGAATAGGTCTTGGCGCAATCGGCGAACTTCTTGCGGCCGCGCTCGATGTTGCCGAGCGCCATGATCGCCTCGAGATCCTTCGGATCCTGGGCAATCACGTCCTTGAGGATCTTGATCGCCTCGTCGCTGCGGTCGGCGCTGTCGAGATCGGTGGCGAGCTGGATCTGGGCGTTGCGCTTCAGTGGCGAGCTCGCCGGCACGCGCTCATAGACCTTGATCGCCATCTGCGGCTTCTTCACCGTCTCGTAGAGATCGGCGAGCGACAGCAGCGCCAGCGGATGATTCGGCTGCAGGTGCAGCGCGAGCTGCAGATAGACCAGCGCCAGATCCTCGCCGCCGCGGCGGCTCAAGGTGGCGCCGATGCCGTACAGCGCCTCGGCGGCGCCGGCCTGCGGCGAGTCGACCAGCGGCGGCAGCTTCTTGCCGGCCTTGGTCTCGCGCAGGCCCTCCTGCACCAGCGGATGGCGCGCGAGCTTCTTGTCGAAGGCTTCATAGATCGCGGTCGCCGCCGCCGCATCCTTGTTGCGCGACAGCCAATGCGCATAGGCCTCGGTGATGCGCAGCATCGAATCGTCGAGCTTGTAGGCGCGCTCGAACCGGGTGCCGGCGTCCTTCTCCTTGCCGGCCAGCTCCAGGATCATGCCGGCATGAAGGTCCTTGAACAGCGGATACCATTCGGGACCGGTCAGCTTGTCGATATTGGCGACGGCGGTCTTCGAATCGCCCGCGCCCGCCGCGGCCCACGCCGACAGCAAGGTGGCGACGAGATCGGTGATCGGCCCGCGCACCGACTGGTTGATGTTGGTCTGGGCAGCCGCGTATTTCTTCTGCTTGATGTCCTGCACGCCGACCACGAGCCGCGCGATGCGGTTCGACTTGTCGATCGTGAGCACGCGCTCGGCGAGCTTCACGGCCTCGTCGATGTCGCCATCGGCAACCGAGGAGATGAAGGCGCGGTCGAGCAGCTCGTTGTTCTTCGGGTCGCTGCGTAGCGCCGAGCGGTAGAACGCCGCCGCCGAGGCTGCGTCGCGCTCGACGCTGGCGTGGCGGGCCGCCAGATAGCTGCCCGATGTGGTGAGCGACTTCAGATCGACGCTGGTTGGAAATTTTGCGGCGTTATCCGCAGGATGATCCGGCGTCTGGGCCAGGACGGCACCGGGGAGCAGCAAGGCAGAAACGGCAATTGCGGTCCAGCGATTGCGAATTGACAACATCACGGTGCGCTCTGGTTGTTGGAAATGACGGATCGGTACGGACACGAACCCGATCGGCAGCTCTTCAAGGCGCCGACAATGCCGCGTTTGGCGGCCAACCGCAAGGATTTGCAGGATATTCGGGTCAGCCGGGAGCCCCTTTGGCGAAGGTGACCTGCGTCAAACCGCGCCAGTATGGCCGTATCGTGGCCGGCTGCCCTCCCCGGGGCAGCCGACTCACGCAATCGTGCGTATGCGAGGCTACATCGCCTCGTAGTTCGGCCCGCCGCCGCCTTCCGGAGGAACCCAGGTGATGTTGCCGTTGGGATCCTTGACGTCGCAGGTCTTGCAGTGGACGCAGTTCTGCGCGTTGATCACGAAGCGCGGGCTCGTGCCCTCCTCGACCCATTCGTACACGCCCGCCGGGCAATAGCGGTTGGACGGCCCGGCATAGACGTCGTGCTCGGAGCTCTTCTGCAGCGCCATGTCGGCGACCTTCAGATGCACCGGCTGGTCTTCCTCGTGATTGGTGTTCGACAGGAACACCGAGGACAGCCGGTCGAAGGTCAGCTTGCCGTCCGGCTTCATCGCAGGCTTCGGCTGATGCGCCTTGGCGGGATCGAGCGTGGCGCGATCGGGCTTGGCGTGCGACTGGGTGCCGAACAGCGAGAAGCCAAGGGTGTTGCACCACATGTCGAAGCCGCCGAGGACGACGCCGAGCACGGTCCCGAACTTCGACCACAGCGGCTTGACGTTGCGCACCTTGAACAGGTCCTCGCCCACCGGCGAGCCGCGCCAGGCGTTCTCGTAACTCACCAGCTCGTCATTGGCGCGGCCGGATGCGAGCGCGGCATTGACGTGCTCGGCCGCGAGCATCGCGCTGCCCATCGCATTGTGCACGCCCTTGATGCGCGGCACGTTGACGAAGCCCGCCGCGCAGCCGATCAGCGCGCCGCCGGCGAACGACAGCCGCGGCACCGACTGATAGCCGCCCTCGGTGATCGCGCGCGCCCCGTAGGCAAGCCGCTTGCCGCCCTCGAACACGCCGCGGATCGAGGGGTGGGTCTTGAAGCGCTGGAATTCCTCGAACGGCGACAGATAGGGATCGTCGTAGTTCAGGTGGACGACGAAGCCGACCGCGACGAGGTTGTCGTCATAGTGATACAGGAACGAGCCGCCGCCGGTCTTCATGTCGAGCGGCCAGCCGAACGAATGCTGGATCAGGCCCTTCTGATGCTTGGCCGGATCGATCTGCCAGACTTCCTTGAGACCGATGCCGAATTTCGCCGGCTCGCTCTTGGCGTCCAGCGCGAACTTGGCGATCAGCTGCTTGGACAGGCTGCCGCGCGCGCCCTCGGCGAACAGCGTGTACTTGCCGAGCAGCTCCATGCCGCGGGTGAACGAGGCTTTCGGCTTGCCGTCCTTGCCGATGCCCATGTCGCCGGTGGCGATGCCGCGCACCGCGCCCTGCTCGTCATACAGCACCTCGGTGGCCGCGAAGCCCGGATAGATCTCGACGCCGAGCGCCTCGGCCTTGCGCGACAGCCAGCGGCAGACATTGCCGAGCGAGCCGACGTAGCAATGATGGTTGTCCATCAAGGGCGGCATCGCGAAGCCCGGCAGCGGGATCGCGCTGCTTTCGGTCATCCAGAAGAACTTGTCGACCTTGACCTGGGTCTTCAGCGGGCAATCATCGTCCGAGCGCCAATCGGGAATGAGCTTGTCGAGCGCAGCCGGATCGATCACCGCACCGGACAGGATGTGCGCGCCGACCTCGGAGCCCTTCTCGACCACGACGATGTTGAGGTCGGCATTGAGCTGCTTCAGCCGGATCGCGGCAGTCAGGCCCGACGGGCCGGCGCCGACGATGACGACGTCGAACTCCATGGATTCGCGCGGAGGTAACTCTTCGGTGCTCATGTCTCTCAATCTCAGGCCCGGCCGGTGCAGTGGATCTGGCCTTTGCATCCCCCTGGCGCGTGCAAAGGTCAAACCCGGAGCTACAACAGCAACAATGACTTAACTAGGGTTCCTGGAGGCGCCGGCGGTTCGCTGATGGGCTGGTCCCGAGGGGAGCGAAGGCTGGCGCCGGAACACTAGGGCGTTCCGTCCCTTTTTTGGGTTATTCCAAGCTCTTGTTTCCGATTTTTCGGGGCAGGACAACCACCGAAATGCATTCCGCCATGCGCCGAGGCGGCGTACACTGTCGCCGCGATCGATCATGATGACCCCCGAGCCCCTCCCCGACGTCCGGCAACTGCTCGCCTTCTATCTGGAGGCCGGGGTCGATTGCGCGCTCGCCGACGAGCCGATCAACCGGCTGGTGGAGCCCGAGGCCGCGCCTGCTGCCGGACCTGCCGCCCGTCAGGCGGCGGCGCCGCAGGCCGGCCGGCTGTCGGCGCCGGCGATCATTCCGCCGCGCGGCGAACCGCCGCCTCCGCCGGAAGCGGCCGTCGCCTCGGCCCGCGAAGCGGCGCGGACAGCACCGACCCTGGAGGCGCTGCGCGCGCTGCTGGAGAGTTTCGACGGCTGCGCGCTGAAGCAGACGGCATCGCGGCTGGTGTTCGCCGACGGCAATCCGCAGGCGCGCATCATGCTGGTCGGCGAGGCGCCGGGCCGTGACGAGGACATCGAGGGCCTGCCATTCGTCGGCCGCTCCGGCAAGCTGCTCGACCGCATGATCGGCGCGATCGGGCTCGACCGCAGCAAGGTCTACATCGCCAACGTCATTCCATGGCGGCCGCCCGGCAACCGTACGCCGACGCCGCAGGAGACGCAGATCTGCCTGCCGTTCATCCGCCGCCAGATCGAGCTGGTCGATCCCGATCTTCTGGTGACGCTCGGCAACCCCTCGACCCAGGCGCTGCTCGGCACCACCGAGGGCATCATGCGCACCCGCGGCAAATGGCGCGACTACGACACCGGCAAGCGCACCATCCGCGCGATCGCCACCTTCCACCCGGCCTATCTGTTGCGCTCGCCGTCCTACAAGCGGCTGTCCTGGCAGGACCTGCGCGCGATCGCGACGATGCTGGCGGTCTGAGCGCCAGTCTCTCGGCGTCATTGCGAGCGAAGCGAAGCGCGGCGGGACGTTACGGTCCTTTTGGCCGCACGATCGCCCAGCCGATGCGCAGCACCGGCTGGCGGCCGTTGATCAGCCAGTCGAAGCTGCGCGGCACCTCCGGCACCAGCCCGGGAAAGCGCTGGGCGATCTCCGGCGGCGGGGTGCCGACCGTGTCGGAGGCGCGCCACACGACGACGCCGCCGCTCTCGGCGAATTTGGCCGACGTGACCCAGGGCGTCCGCTGCGGGGTGGCATCGAGGAACAGATGCGCGCGGCGGCGGCCGAGCGCGACCAGGCTGGCGAGCTGCGGATCGCCCGCGACCACCTGCAGCGGCTGGTTGGTACGGCGCTCAAAACTCTCGACGAAGAAACGGGAGATGTCGCGGGCCGGCATCGCCGTCGCGACCTCGCGGTCGCCGAGCAACGGCAGCACCACGGCGCTGCCCGCCACGAGGATGGCAGGCGCGGCGACCGCGACCGCCCAGACCAGGCGCAGCAGCCGCTGCCGCCGCAGATGGATCAGATCGCCCGACGCGACCACCAGGGCAAGGCCGACCATGGTCAGGGTCACGGCAGTGCCGCCGAACACGACCGAGAGGCCGAACAGAGCGGAGATCAGACTGCCCGCCAGCGCCGGTGCAATCGCAAAGCAATAGACGAAGTCGCGCGCGAGCGGCGGCACCGAGCGCCGATAGATGATCGGCGCATCGGTCTCGCCGCGATCGATCCAGCCGGCGTCGAGCAGCACCAGCAGCAGCGCGGCCGAGATCGCCAGTAGCAGTGCCCCCGCCAGCGCGAGCCAATGCCAGGCGCGCACCGAGAGCTCGGCGAGAACGGGCAGCGCCGGCAGCCCGACGCTGTCGGAACGCAGCACGAAAATGAGATAAGGCAGTGCCAGCGCCACCACCACAAGCAGCGCGAACAGCGGATCGAACGAGCGCAGCACGCGGCGGCCCTGCGCGGTCGAGACCACGAAGCCCGCGATCAGCAGCAGCAGGCCGGCGGCGGCCGGCGTGGTCAGCAGCAGCAGGCCAGCCTCGATCGACCAGGCAAACCAGGCGTTGCGCCGGCCCTCGCCGAGAATCCGCCAGCTATGGAGCAGCAGCAGCGCCCAGAGCGGACGCGCCAGCACCTCCGGACCGAATTCCAGCGTGGGCGCACCGAACGCGGTGATGGTCATGGTCAGCAGCACGGCGAGCACCGCCTGCTGGCCGCCGACGATCGCCGCCGCCAGGAGATACATCACCCACAGGCTGAGCGCCGAGCACAGCACGGCCAGCACATAGACGCCGAGCAGATGATCGCCGGCGACGCGATAGGCGATGTCCGACAGCCAGAACGACAGCGGCGGGCCGAGATCGGTGCCAACCTGGTACTCGCGTCCGAATGCAATGGTGGTGGCAAGCTGGCCGGGCGGGCTGCGATAGAACAGCATGGCCACGCCGAGCCACATCAGGGCCTGGCACAGCACCACGATGACGACGACCAGCCGCGGCCTTGCGCGGATCAGTTCGACAACCAGGGACGTGAAACGCATGAACGGCTGGATCGCTTGGCTGAATCGCTGACGACGTCGAGGAGGCCGGCAGGACCGTCGCTCATCCGCAGCAGCCTCGCTGTCCGACGCCCGCAATCGATACCGCATGATCGGGGCGCACAAGACCGCCCCCGCTGCGAGGAGTGACACTTCGTGCCGGTTCGCTATCTCAAGCTTTAAGACCGCGGCGCGATCGAGGCAACCAGCATCAGGCCCCGAGCGAGATTTCGGTGGACGTGACCACGGTCACCTCTGCGAAAAGGTCGGGCTCCGGCACCTCGGTCCAGGGCTGATGCTTGCGCCGGGCGGCGACGACCGGCGCAAACAGGCTGCGATGATGTACCGAGGGGCCGAGCCGGTCCAATGCGGCGAGGTGTTCGGGCACAGCATAGCCCTTGTGCTGCTCGAATCCGTAACCAGGGCAGTCCTGCGCCAGTGCGCACATCAGCCGGTCGCGCGTGACCTTGGCGACGATCGAGGCGGCCGCGATCGACATCACCAGACCATCGCCGCCGATCACCGCCTCGCACGCGCAATCGACGTCGATGCGGTCGCGACCGTCGACGAACACGTGCTTCGGCGCCTCGGGCAGCGCCCTCACGGCGCGAGACAGCGCCCACAGCGAGGCACGCAGGATGTTGTCGCGGTCGATTCGGGCCGGCGAGGCGACGGCCACCGCAAACGCAGACGTCTTGCAGATCTTGTCGAACAGCGCCTCGCGCTGCTCCGCGCTCAGCCGCTTGGAATCATCGAGCCCCTTCGGAATGCGCGCGGGATCGAGAATCACGGCAGCAGCGACCACCGGACCAGCCAGCGGCCCCCGTCCCGCCTCGTCGCAGCCCGCGACCGGCCAGATCCCCTGCTTCAGCAGCGCACGCTCCCGCCGGAAGCTCGGCGGCGCCACCGCGATGACGCCCTTGCCGAGCTTGGCGGCGGTCTTGCCCTTGGCGCTCTGCGGCGCAGGCTTGGTCCCGGCCTTTGCAGCGGCGCTCTTCGCCACGGCACCGCTGGCGGCCTTCGCCCTGCCCGGTTTCTTTGACTGATCGCGAATCATGGCCGGCATGGTGCGGAACGGCCCGCGGCGGTGCAACCCGAACGGACCTCAATTCCCCGCTATTCGCACCCTCTCCAGCAACCGGCTACGCCGGCAGATGCACCCGATCATCGTCGCCGACATCGATTCCCGGCGCCACCACCACTTCCCAGACATGACCGTCCGGATCGGCAAAATAGCCGCTGTAACCGCCATAGTCGGTCCGTTGCGCGAGCTTCAGCAGCAGCGCGCCCTTCTCCACTGCCGACGCGAGCGCCGCATCGACCTCAGCCTCCGAACGGCAGTTCCATGCCAGTGTCACGCCGCGGAATGCCTGCGGCCGCGGCGTGTCCGGCACACCCGCGTCGTGGGCGAGCGCGCTCCACGGGTACAGCGCCAGCACCGTCCCGCCAGTGTCGAAGAATGCCACTTCCTCGCCGGTCGCGCGGAATTTTCTGACGAAGCCGAGCGATGCATAGAAGGCGATGCTCCGCCGCATCTCGGATACACCGAGTGTGATGACGGTGAACCGCGGGATAACCGCACCTGCACTCATCGCGCCACCTCCACACAGTCAGAACAGGCTGAGCTGCTGCCCGCCGCCCTTCGGCCGGACGAAATGATCGGTCGTCAGCTTGGTCCGGCGCTTGTTCAGCCCAAGCTTTTCGCAGGCGATCTCGAAGCGGCGGCCGATCATCCAGGCCATCGGACCCGTGCCCTTCATCCGCGTGCCCCATTGCGAGTCGTAATCGCGGCCGCCGCGCATGTCGCGGATCAGGGTGAAGACGTGGCGGTAGCGGTCGGGATAATGCTCGAGCAGCCATTCGCGGAACAGGTCGCGCACCTCCAGCGGCAGCCGCAGCAACACATAGGAGGCTTCCTTGACCCCGGCATGGGCGGCGGCATCGAGGATGCGCTCGATCTCGCTGTCATTGAGCGCGGGGATCACCGGCGCCACCATCACCGTCGTCGGGATGCCGGCCTTGGACAGCGCCTGCAACGCCTCCAGCCGCTTCGATGGCGTCGAGGCCCGCGGCTCCATAGTGCGCGCCAGCTTCGGATCCAGCGTGGTCACTGATATCGCGACCTTCGCCAGGTTCTTCTTGGCCATCCGCGCCAGGATGTCGGCATCACGCATCACCAGCGCCGACTTCGTGACGATCCCGACGGGATGGCCAACCTTTTCCAGCACCTCGAGGATGCCGCGCATGATCTTCCGCTCGCGCTCGATCGGCTGGTAAGGATCGGTGTTGGTCCCGATCGCGATCATCCGCGGCTCGTAGCCGCTGGCCGCGAGCTCCTTCTCCAGGAGCGCGGGCGCATCCGGCTTCACGAACAGCTTGGATTCGAAGTCGAGGCCAGGCGACAGCCCGAGAAACGCATGGGTCGGCCGCGCGAAGCAGTAGACACAGCCGTGCTCGCAGCCGCGATACGGATTGATCGAGCGATCGAAACCGATGTCTGGCGAGTCGTTGCGGGTGATGACCTTGCGCGAGGTATCGGTCGCGACCGTGGTCTTGAACGGCGGCAGATCTTCGAGGCTCTGCCAGCCGTCGTCGAAGACAACGCGCGCCTCCGCCTCGTAGCGGCCGCTCGCATTGGATTGTGCACCCCGGCCGCGGCGCCGGCCCCGTTCGATGGCGACCGCGAGTTCCGGGAAGTCCTTGTCAGGACCGAAAGAAGGCGCGCCCGCCGGCTCGGAGGGCACCGGGACCGGCGGGCGCTTGAGGGCATGTGAAAATGCTCGGCTCATGGCCAAGACATAGCACACAAAGCGAACATTACAAGAACAAAAGAGAACATTTGCGCGGTGGTTCTGAGCCGGCGGCGCAAGGCCAACCATCACATTCCCGTTCTATCCTCGCAGCGCACTGGAACGGGACGGTGCGGCGTTACTCTAATGCACTCTCCCGCGGGCGCGAAGCGGACGGCAAGCGAGGTTACATGAACATCACGTCTTCCCACCAGACCATCCCGGCCGATGATCTCGACCTGCTCGACCGCTACTGGCGTGCGGCCAATTATCTCTCGGTCGGGCAGATCTATCTGCTCGACAACCCGCTGCTGCGCGAGCCGCTGAAAGCGGAGCACGTCAAGCCGCGCCTGCTCGGCCACTGGGGGACGACGCCCGGACTGAATTTCATCTACGCCCATCTCAATCGCGCCATCCAGGCCCAGGATCTCAGCGTCATCTATATCTGCGGTCCCGGCCATGGCGGTCCGGGCATGGTCGCAAACACCTATCTCGAAGGCACATACAGCGAGATCTATCCGGATATCACGGGCGATGCCGATGGCCTGCGCAAGCTGTTCCGGCAGTTCTCCTTCCCTGGCGGCATTCCGAGCCATGCGGCGCCGGAAACGCCGGGCTCGATCCATGAAGGCGGCGAGCTCGGCTACGCGCTGGTGCACGCCTATGGCGCGGCGTTCGATAATCCCGATCTGATCGTGGCCTGCGTGGTCGGTGACGGCGAGGCCGAGACCGGCCCGCTCGCCGCGTCCTGGCATTCGAACAAGTTCCTGAACCCGGCCCATGACGGCGCGGTGCTGCCGATCCTGCATCTCAACGGCTACAAGATCGCCAATCCCACCGTGCTCGGCCGCATGGGCGACGCCGAGCTCAAATGCCTGTTCGAAGGTTACGGTTATGAGCCGCTGTTCGTCGAAGGCGCCGAGCCCAGGGCGATGCATCGGCAGATGGCGGACGCGCTCGATGTCGCGCTCGCAAGCATCCGCTCGATCCAGCAGAATGCGCGTCAGCCGGATGCAACGATCCAACGGCCGCGCTGGCCGATGATCGTGCTGCGCAGCCCGAAGGGCTGGACGGGCCCGAAGGAGGTCGACGGACTCAAGGTCGAAGGTTTCTGGCGTGCCCACCAGGTGCCGATCGCCAATCCGCGCGGCAAGCCGGAGCATCTCGCGCTGCTCGAAGCCTGGCTGAAGAGCTACGAGCCGGACACATTGTTCGACGCGCAGGGCCGGCTGATGCCGGAGCTGCAGGCGCTGGCGCCGAAGGGCGCGCGGCGCATGGGCGCCAACCCGCACGCCAATGGCGGCTTACTCAAGCGTGAGCTCAAGCTCCCAAACTACCAGCATTTTGCGGTCGACGTGTCCTCTCCGGGCCAGACCATCGCTGAAGCCACGCGCGAACTCGGCAAGTTCCTGCGCGACGTGATCACGCTGAATGCAGAGACACGCAACTTCCGCATCATGGGCCCGGACGAAACCGCCTCGAACCGGCTCGATGCCGTGTTCGAGGTCACCGAGCGGGTGTGGATGGAGGGCATCGAGCCCTACGACGTCCACCTCGCCCATGACGGCCGCGTCATGGAGGTGCTGAGCGAGCACCTCTGCCAGGGCTGGCTGGAAGGCTATCTGCTCACCGGCCGCCACGGCCTGTTCTCCTGCTACGAGGCGTTCATCCACATCGTCGATTCGATGTTCAACCAGCACGCCAAATGGCTGAAAGTGTCACGCGAGCTGCCGTGGCGGCGCCCGGTCGCGTCGCTGAACTATCTCCTGACCTCGCATGTCTGGCGGCAGGACCATAACGGCTTCAGCCACCAGGATCCGGGCTTCGTCGACCTCGTCGCCAACAAGAAGGCGGACATCGTCCGCATCTACTTCCCGCCGGACGCCAACACGCTGCTGTGGATCGCCGACCACTGCCTGCGCACCTATGACCGCATCAACGTCATCGTCGCCGGCAAGCAGCCTGCGCCGCAATGGCTGTCGATGCAAGATGCGGCCATCCATTGCGACGCCGGCATCGGCATCTGGTCGTGGGCCGGCACCGAGCCCGCCGACGAGGAGCCCGACGTGGTGATGGCCTGCGCCGGAGACGTCCCGACTTTGGAAACGCTCGCTGCCGTCGATCTGCTGCGCAAGGAATTGCCCGACCTCAAGATCCGCGTCGTCAACGTCGTTGACCTCATGACCCTGCAGCCGAAGCAGGACCATCCGCACGGCCTCAGCGACCGCGACTTCGACAGCCTGTTCACGACCGACAAGCCGGTGATCTTCGCCTATCACGGCTATCCGTATCTCATCCATCGTCTCACCTACAGCCGCACCAACCATGCCGGCATGCACGTGCGCGGCTTCATCGAGGAAGGCACCACGACGACTCCGTTCGACATGGTCGTGCTCAACGAGCTCGACCGTTTCCACCTCGCCATCGAGGCGATCGAGCGCGTGCCCGGCCTCAGTGTGTCGGCGGCCCATGTGAAGCAGAAATTCCGCGACGCACTGATCGAGCATGCCCGCTACATCCGGGCGCATGGCGAGGACATGCCCGAGATCCGCGACTGGGTCTGGCCGAACAGCACCGGCGGCACCACGCCGACACAGGCAGGCGACTGACGTCGCCCGCACACCTTGTGTGACGGTTCGATGAATGATCCAACGCAAGGACTTGCGTGCGGTGCTGAGGCACGGTGACGGCATCGGAAACCTGATCGACGCCGTCATGAAATCCCAGATCATCAAGGAGCTCGGCGAAGCCGACATCCTGCTGCCGTCACTGATTGCCGACGGTCTCGCTGCCAACGACCGTGTCAAGGTGCGCATGAGCGCGCTGCAGGCCGCCGCCCAGCACGCTCAGGCGCCGGAACAGCGGCCGACCGATCTCTCGACCGAGTGCCGCGCCGCGCGCATCGCACCGGCTGATCTCGCGAGCCTGATCGGCGGCGCGCATCGCACCGCGACCGGACGCCTTGCCGCTCCCGGTCTCGCCGCGCTGATCGGTGATATCGAAAACGATACGCGCGCGATGATCCGCGCGGTCAACGCCGGACGAAGCTCCGAGGGCCAGTCTGCCGAACGCCGGCTCGGCACGATGCAACGCGCGGGCCTGCTGACGATAGGCGACGAAATCGATTTCACGCGCGTCGCGCGTCTGACTGGCGCCCAGGAAGAAGCGGACAGCCTGCACCGGCTGGTGATGGATCTCCACAAGGCGCTCAACCGCATCGCCGCCGACTGCGCCGAGGACACGCTCGACGGAGCTCATGTGTACGGGCTCGCCGCTGACGACAAGCCCGCTGTCGTCGCCTTCATGCGTGGGCTCAACGCGACGCGCGCACTCAAGTTCGACCATCCCGGCCTGGACACGATGGCGACCCGCGCCAGCGAACGCCTCCTAATCCAGAACGACATCGGCACCACCGATGCGCATGTCATGGTGATCGCGGTCCAAGGTCTGACGGTCACGGTCACCTACACCGACGTTCACCTCGCCCGCGCGAAGTTCTTCGTTCGCCTGTTCGATGGTTTCGCGGCGACCTGGAGCGGTCTCGACCGTCACACCGGGACGAACCTCGCGGACGAGAACGCGTTCTACCTGGTGACCGGCCAATTCCAGGGCAACACCGCGCAAGCGCGCGACGATTTCCTCACGGCACTCGGCGCCGCGCTGGTGTTCCTGATCGACTGGAACAAGGCCCGGAAACTGCTGCGGACCTGGCTGTCCAAGGATGATGCGATCAGACTTCTCGACTGGGCGGCGCGCAACCGGATCGGCCACCGCGCCTTCCTCGAGCTCGGCGGCAACGAACTGTTGGGTGCGGCCGTCCGAAACGCTGCGCCCCATCGTATCGGCTTCGGCGAACGTCTGGATCGCGCCCTGGGCCGCACCGCTGCAGTCGAATTTCTCAAGGCCGCGTTGCGTGCTGCGACCGAGGGCCTGCAGGCCGGCCGCTCGGTGCGGCTGGTCCGCGACCAGATCGAAGCCGATCTGGTGCGGCATCTCGATCGTGCCGACGGTGCGCTGCTCGCGATCGTGATGCGCCAGCTCGGCCTGGCCCACGACCTCGCCGCCGCGCTGAACCGCGATCTCAGTGCGCTGCAGTCCGGTGTTTCCGGCGACCGCAAGCTGCTGGCCGCACGCGCCAGCAGGATCGAACAGAAGGCCGACCGGATCGCGATCGAGGCCCGCGAGGAGATCACGCGGCTCAAGGCCGAGCCGCTGATCGCGCAACTGGTCGACCGGGTCGAAGAGGCCGTCGACGAACTCGAACAGGCGGCGTTCATCGCCTCGCTCGCGCCGGCTGCGATGCCGCCAACGCTGTCGGCGGCCTTGGCCGAGCTCTGCAAGGTCGCCATTGGCGGGATCGAGGCGGCCGCGAGCGGCCTCGCCGCCGCTGCCGAGGTGCCCGAAGGACGGCGGGCGGATTCCGATGATGCGCTCGCCGCCGTGCTGCGCCTCATGGACAGCGAACACGCGGCCGATGCGCAGGAACGCGCGATCACCGCCCTCGTGTTCACAGCGGGCTTCGACGTCGCGACATCGCTGTCCGGGCTGGAGCTGGCGCGCGCCATCGAGCGTGCGACCGACCGCCTGGCGAGCTTCGGACATCTGCTGCGCCAGTACATCATGATCGATCTCGCGGGTTAGGAACTGCCATGTCCATCATTTGCATTTTCGGCACGAACACCGAGCCATGCTCGGCCGAGACCGTCGGCGCCAAGGCCGCCAATCTGGCGCGCATGGCGACGCTCGGACTGCCCGTGCCGCCGGCCTTCGTGCTTCCCGTCGAGCTCTGCGCCGACATCATTGCGAACCAGGCCGATGCCGAACGGCGCCTGCGCGACGGCCTGCGGGCGGGCATCCGGTTTCTCGAACAGACGACCGGCCGGGTCTTCGGCGATCATCGCCGGCCCTTGCTTGTATCCGTCCGCTCCGGCGCTGCGCGATCCATGCCGGGCATGCTCGACACCGTGCTCAATGTCGGCTGCACCTCGGCTGCCATGCGCGGCCTGATCCGCAGCACCGGACGGCCGCGCCTCGCCTTCGACTGTCGCCGGCGCTTCATCGAGAGCTTCTCCGAAACCGTGCTCGGCTTCGATGCCGGGACGCTCGCGGCGCGGCGCGACGAGCTGGTTGCGCACGAAGGTGTTGCCAACGACCGGGATCTGGACAGCGAAGCCATTGCGCGGCTCGCGGCCGACGAACAGGCGCTGGTCGAGACCGGCAGCGATGGCTGGCTGGAGGATGCCGCAGCGCAGCTCATGGCCGCGGCGCGTGCCGTCTATGGTTCGTGGAGCAGCGAGCGTGCGCAGACCTATCGCAAGCTGCAGAACCTGGAACACCTGCGCGGCACAGCCGTGACCGTGCAGACGATGGTGTTCGGCAATGGCGGTCTCAGCTCGGGCGCGGGTGTCGCGTTCTCGCGCGATCCCTCCACCGGGGCGCGGCAGCCCATGATCGACCTCGTGCTCGATGCGCAGGGCGAGGACGTCGTCTCCGGTCGCCGCATGCCGGACAGCGAGGATGCGATCACGCGCGCACTTCCCGCTCTGCGGGATGAGCTCGGTGCGGTGCTGCGGCAGCTCGAACAGGCATTCGGCGACGTTCAGGACGTCGAGTTCACCGTTGAAGATGGCCATTTGTGGATTCTTCAGACCCGGGCCGCCAAGCGCACGCCGCGCGCCGCGTTGAGGTTTGCGGTGGATTTGGTTCGCGAGCGGGTCATCGCGCCTCATGAGGCCCTGGAGCGGCTGGCCGACATCGATCTGGAGCGGCTGGTCGAGACGTCGCTGGTCGCGGCCGGCGCCCCGGTCGCAACAGGCATCGGTGCCTCCGGCGGCATCGCCACAGGGCGCGCCGCCTTCGACGCGGACGGCGCCAAGCGGCTGGCCGCCAGCGGCGAGCCGGTCATCCTAATGCGCCCGGATACCTCGACCGCTGATGTCGCGGGCTTCGCTGTCGCGGCCGGCATCGTGACGTCGGTCGGCGCACGCACCGCCCACGCCGCTCTGGTCGCGCGCCAACTCGGGCGGCCCTGCATCGTCGGCTGTCGTGCGCTCGAGGTGCGTGTCGAAGCCGGCTGCGCGACACTCGCCGGAACGCCGGTCGGAAGCGGCGAGTGGGTGACCATCGACGGCGATCGAGGCTGCCTCTATCTCGGACGGCTGGAGATCGTGGCGACTCGACCCGACGCCGAGCTGGCCGAGGTCGCGGCCTGGCGCAGCGGTGCGACCCAGCCCGACAAACGGCTGTCCGCCTGACCCTCCCTTTTCCTCCCCGTGCCGCCAAACCGGCATGCTGCAAAATTCCGCAGCGCAGCGGGCTGATTTGGCTATGACAAGATGATAACAATCATGCCGGAGGCGCGACAGATAACGATGCCAGGTTCATGCTGAGCGTGATCATCCCGACCGAAGGTGTCGAGCAGACCGCCGTGGCCACCCTGTCGGCGCTGGTGCCCGGCGCTGCGGCCGGTGTCGTCACCGAGGTGCTGTTGGTCGATCGCTCGCCCGATTCCAGCGTGATCGAACGTGTCGCCGACGTTGCCGGCTGCCACTTCATGAAGTTCGAGGGCTCCCAGGCCGCTGCCCTCGCGGCAGGGGCGGCGAAAGCGCGTGCGCCCTGGCTGATGTTTCTGCCGGCCGGCGCGATGCTCGATCCCGGCTGGATCGACGAAACCATGCAGTTCGTCCAGAGCGTCGCCGCCGCTGGCCGGCCGCGCGCCGGCGTCTTCCGCTATGCCCGGTCTCCCTATGCCGCCATCAGCCTGCGCGACCGGCTGCGCGCGGTTGCGCGGGTCCTGGTCGGACCGCTCGGCGATCAGGGCCTGCTGATCGCCAGGGATCACTACCGGCAGCTCGGTGGATACAAGCCCGACCACAAGCGCGCCGAGACGCGGCTGCTGCGTCAGCTCGGCCGGTCCTCGCGGACGATGCTGCGCAGCCGGATCGTGATGGTGTAGCGGCACGACCATACTTGCCAACGTCAACCAATTGATTGACAATGGCAAATATTGGAGGTGCCCCCATGAATTCCACCCCAGCCGACGGCCAGGTCGCCGCCATCCGCGCGTTCAACCGCTTCTACACCAGGAAGCTCGGCGCACTGGACCAGCATCTGCTCGACAGTCCGTTTTCGCTGGCCGAGGCGCGTGTGCTCTATGAGCTCGCACAGTACGAGGCCATCTCGGCCAAGGAGATCGGTCTCTCGCTCGGCCTCGATGCCGGCTATCTCAGCCGCATCGTCCAGAGCTTCGACGAGCAGGGGCTGATCACCCGCACGCCTTTGCCAACCGACCGCAGGCAGCAGCAGCTCGGCCTGACCGCGAAGGGACGGCAGGCCTATGCCAAGCTCGACCGCAGCTCGCAGAAGGAGATCGCGGCCATGCTGGCGCCGCTGGCGCCCTCCGTGCGCGACCGGCTGGTCGGTGCAATGACGACGATCGCGACCGCCCTGGAGCCGCAGCAGCCAGGCCGCTCCCCGGTCCTGCTGCGCAGCCATCGTCCGGGCGACATCGGCTGGGTGGTTTCACGGCATGGCGCCGTCTACGCCGAGGAATATGGCTGGGACGTCTCGTTCGAGGCGCTGGTCGCCGAGATCGGCGCACAGTTCATCAGGAGCTACGATCCGGCGCGCGAGCACTGCTGGATCGCCGAGCTCGCGGGCGAGCCGGTCGGCTCGATCTTCCTGGTCAAGGGCAGCGGCGAGGTCGCCAAGCTGCGGCTGCTGCTGGTCGAGAAGAAGGCACGCGGGCTCGGCGTCGGCCGGGCTCTGACCGAACAATGCATCCGCTTCGCGCGCGAGAAGAACTACAGGACGATCGAGCTGTGGACGCAGAGCATTCTCACCGCCGCGCGCGACATCTATGCCCGCGCCGGGTTTCGCAAGATCGCCGAGGAGCCGCACGCCATGTTCGGCGTCCCGCTGACCGGCGAGACATGGCGGCTGGAGCTGTAGCCGCGCGGCTAGCACAACAACCGCCGGTGGGCCGAGGATCACCTCCACAACAGGCTGCGCATGCCGATTGCGAAGTTCCGGCGCGCCGGTAGTATCGCGCCAAACTGGGGCGGGTATCGGCAGTGATGCAATCGATGATGCGTTCGAAGCTTGCGGCGCTTGTCGCGCTGGCAGGCGCGTTTGGGGTCGAGACTGGGACGGCGGCTCACGCCGCGCCCAAAGGGCGCGCAACGGTCGCGATTACGCGCACGACGGACTTCCTCTATCTGGCGGCGCCGGCGGCGATCGAGATCAATGGCGCCAAGGTGGCGAGCCTTGGCCGCGGCGAGAGCTATAGCGGCCCGATTGCGCCGGGCGCCACCACGATCACCGTATCGACATGGTCCTCGCCGGGCTCGTCGAACATTCGTTTCACCGCCGTGCCCGGCAAGACCTATCGGATGGTCGTGGGGCCGCGCGGCCAGAATTTCGCGGCCAGCATGATGGGCGGCCTCATCGGCGCGGCGATCGAAGGCGGCGGTGCTTTCGAGATCGTACCAACGAAGTGAGACGCGCGATACGGCATCGCGCCGTGGCCCTACGCCGTCGCGCCCTGCGCCTTGGGCCGGCGCAGATGCTCGTCGAGCCGCGGCATGATCTCGACGAAGTTGCAGGGTCGCGTGCGATAGTCGAGCTGGGCGGCGAGGATGCCGTCCCAGCCGTCACGGCAGGCGCCCGGTGATCCCGGCAGGCAGAAGATGTAGGTCGCCCCGGCGACGCCGGCCGTGGCCCGGCTCTGGATCGTCGACGTCCCGATCTTGGCGTGGCTCAGCATGTGGAAGGCGATCGAGAAGCCGTCCATGCGCTTCTCGAACAGGGGCTCGATCGCTTCCGGCGTGACGTCACGGCCGGTGAAGCCGGTGCCGCCGGTGGTGATGACGACGTCGACGCCGGGGTCGGCGATCCACGACTTCACCACCGCGCGAATCTTCTCGACATCGTCGGTGACGATCTCGCGCGCCGCGAGCCTGTGGCCGGCGGCGGTCAGGCGGTCGCTCAAGGTGGTGCCCGACTTGTCGTCGGCGAGCGAACGCGTGTCCGACACCGTCAGCACGGCGATGTTGAGGGGAATGAAGCTCTTGCTCTCGTCGATCGCCATGAGCGCGTCTCCTACAGCGAACCGGCGCTGAACGTATTGCAGGCCTGCACCGTGCCCTGCTGATAGCCGACCATGAACCAGCGCTTGCGCTGCGCGGCAGAGCCATGGGTGAACGAATCCGGCACCACGCGTCCGGTCGCCTTCCGCTGCAGGGTGTCGTCGCCGATCGCCGAGGCCGTCGTCAGCGCGGCGTCGATGTCGCCATCCTCGAGGAAGCCCGGACGCTTCTTGGCCTCACGATTGACCCACACCCCGGACAGGCAATCGGCCTGCAGCTCGACCTTGACCTGCAGCGCGTTGGCTTCGGCCTTGTTGTCCGACTGCTGCTGCATCCGCGTGACGCGCGGCAGGATGCCGAGCAGGTTCTGGACGTGGTGTCCCGCCTCGTGGGCAATGATGTAGGCCGCGGTGAACTTGCAGGCGCTGCCCGAGCAGCCCCGGAAGCGCGTCTCGACCTCGCGGAAGAAGTTGGTGTCGAGGAAGATCTGCCGGTCCGGCGGACAGTAGAACGGCCCCATCGCCGACTGCGCCATGCCGCAGCGGCCGCCATTGGTGCTGTTGCGAAACAGCACGATCTTGGGCCCGGTATAATTCTGGCCGCTGGCCTGGAAGATCTCGCTCCAGCGGTCGTCGATCTCGCCGAGCACACCGGAGATCATGTCACCCATCTCGTCCTTCGGCGCGCCGGTCTTGCCGGGCGACCGCCGGTCGGCCTGCTCCATCGGCGCGCCGCCACGGGTGATCATCTCGGCGCCGCCGATCAGGATGCGCGGGTCGATGCCGAAGGCGTAGCCGATCAGGCCGAGCACGATGATGGTGCCAATGCCGAGCCCGCCGCCGCCGATCGGCAGACCCATACCGCCGCCCATCCCGCCGCCTTCGTCGCGACGGTCGTCGATGTCGTCGCTGCGACGGAAATCATCGTAACGCATGGCGGCCTTTCCTCACTGTCCTTGCGCGGCTCTGCGCGAAATGCCTAACGCGGCAAACAGGTAAAATTTCCACTGTGTTAATCAATAACCCGGCCGGCAAATTTTGCCTAGCGCGAGCCGAAAAATCCGGCATGTGCAACCTCCCCTCGCCGGGCGGCGGCGTGCGCGCGAAGCGAAAAAGCCCATCGCAATCGCCACGTTGCGCAGAGATCATCGCGCATCGACGAACGGCTCATCATCGTCGGTGCGCGTGATGAACGCGTGCGCATCGATGCGAAAAATTTTCCCGATTAAGTCCATTTTTACTTTGCCACGTCAATGTGTGGGCAGTCGGTTGTTAGGTCCCGCGTCGCCGACAGCGTCGCCTGAGTCAGAGTTCTTGAGTCATGGTAGAGTCGCGTCGCGGGGCGTCTGCAAAGGCGCCCCGCACTAAATTTCAGCCGCTTGAAGAGCAACGAATCATCGTCGGCGACTGCGTCGCCGAGATGTCGAAACTGCAGGCCGCATCCGTCGACCTGGTGTTCGCGGATCCTCCCTACAATCTGCAGCTCAAGGGCGAGCTCAAGCGTCCCGACGAATCGCAGGTCGATGCCGTCGACGACGATTGGGACAAGTTCTCCTCGTTCGCCGCCTATGACGACTTCACCCGCGCCTGGCTGCTCGCCGCGCGCCGCGCGATGAAGCCGAGCGCGACGATCTGGGTGATCGGCTCCTATCACAACATCTTCCGCGTCGGCGCGATCATGCAGGATCTCGGCTTCTGGATCCTCAACGACATCGTCTGGCGCAAGTCCAACCCGATGCCGAACTTCCGCGGCCGCCGCTTCACCAACGCGCACGAGACCATGATCTGGGCCGCGCGTGACGAGAAGGCGAAGGGCTACACGTTCAACTACGAAGTGCTGAAGGCCGCCAACGAGGACGTTCAGGCGCGCTCGGACTGGCTGATTCCGTTGTGCACCGGCGAGGAGCGGCTGAAGGACGGCGACGGCAAGAAGGTTCATCCGACGCAGAAGCCCGAGGGCCTGCTGGCGCGGGTGCTGCTGTCGTCATCGAAGCCCGGCGATCTCGTGATCGATCCGTTCAACGGCACCGGCACGACCGGGGCCGTGGCGAAACGCCTCGGCCGCCGCTACATCGGCTTCGAGCGCGACAAGGTCTATGCGAAAGCGGCAGAGCGGCGCATCGCCGCGGTCGAGCCGCTGCCCGAGGCCACGCTCGCACCGTTCATGACGGCGCGCGAAGCGCCGCGCGTCGCCTTCTCGGAGCTGATCGAGCGCGGCATGATCGCGCCCGGCACCAAGCTCGTCGACTCCAAGCGCCGCCATGGCGCGCTGGTGCGCGCCGATGGGGCCATCATGCTGGGCGACAAGGTTGGCTCGATCCACCGCATCGGCGCGGTGGCACAAGGTCTGCCGGCCTGCAACGGCTGGACCTTCTGGCATGTCGAGACGAAGGGCGGCCTCAGGCTGATCGACGAATTGCGCGCCGAGATTCGCTCCGAGATGTCCGTCGCCTGACGCTCACGAATTCCGGCGTTCCTGTCCGGAATAACGCGCCAGCAGGTCTTCGACCTCGTACTGCTCATCGTAGCGAGCGTCGTCGCGCGGCACGACCGAGACCTGCGCAGTCGACTGCGACGATTTACCCCTGCGTCCCGCCAGGGCCGGATAGTAGCTGTCCACCGGCGGCAGCTGCATGCGATCGAGCTCAGGCTCCGCCGGCCAACGCGTGACGCGCCGGGCGGCCGCCGGCTCGATGCGGAGCTGCCGCCTGCCCCGGGCGCGCGCAAACAGCACGCTGATCGAGAAGCCCGCAATCGCGACTGCGCCGAGGAAAGCGAACATCCGCGTCTTGGACGCATCGTCCCCGGACATGCCGATCGTCACGGCCGGCGACGCATCCGCAGCGGCCAGCGCCGGCGTCGCGGGAGCAGCCGCTTCCGCGGCGCTGGTGTCGCTGGCGGCAGCGAGCGTGTAGGAGGATGCGCGCGGCGCGCCGGGCTCCGCCGCTGCCTGCAGCGTGCCGGACTGGTCGGGCCAACGCGTCGCAACAGCAGATTCGTTCACAGCCGCGCCGACCGGGTCGGGCGCACCCGCCGACGCTGACGCGACGGGCGCCGGCGCGGCGACCGGTGCAGGCGCGGCCGGAAATGCAGCAACCGACGGAAACGCAGACGTCGCCGGCACAGACGCCGCAGCGGTCGGCGTCGAGGACACGACCTTCACCTCATCGGCGGCGTCCTTGGACGACGATTGGATCTCGGCACGTGCATTGGCCGCGGTCGACGAGAGCTGAGCCCGCTCCTTCTGCGAGGCGAGCTTGCGCGTGACCAGCGACGCGCCCTTCGCTTCGCGATCGTCGTCGCGCAGATACCAGCACTGCTTCTTGGTCGCGCGATCGATGCGATAGAACCAGTGCTTCCCCGCCGGCGTCCCCGCAGGCTTTGCAAGGCATTCGTCTGCAGCCGATGCCGGTGTAAACTCGATTGTCGTCGCAGCCGCTCCCGCCAGCACGGCGATAGCAACGCACGGCAACAAACTCGTCGTTCGATTCGTCATCAGACCTCCGACGATTCAACGCGCCCCCGTTGCGCCGTTTCGGCGATGACTTCGTTCGGAATAAGGCTGCGGAGGTTCCATTTGTCGAAACAATGTTAGAACAGCGGTGTCCTTTGGATGCGTTCTAATATTTTCGGGCTGTTTTGTCGCAGCAACAGTGGGAATAGTCGATGCTGTGTCTCCCATCGTGCGTTATGTCGCTCACGACAAACACGCGGATGTGAGAAAACCCAAGACTGCAATCATGAATGCCAATCACCGCGACGCGCAAAGCCGACTTTGATGCGCGTGCGACTCATTTGATCTTCATCAATGCCTTCTCGACGACTTCGCGCGTGTACGGCTTCTGAATCACCGGCATGTCGGACAGCTCCGCAGGAATCGGCGCACGCTCGCCATAGCCGGTCGCGAACATGAAGGGCACGCCGAGTTCCTTCAACCGGTGCCCGACCGGCAGGCTGCTCTCCGCGCCAAGGTTGATGTCGAGCAGCGCGAAGCTCGGCACCGCGCGCTCGATCGACTTCAACGCCTGATTGACGGAGGCCGCGGTGTCGATGTGCCGCGCACCCAGCTCGAGCAGAATCACTTCGGCGCCCATCGCGATGATCAGATTGTCCTCGACGATCAGCACCGTACCGGACAGCCGCGGCGTGTCCTCTTCCTTGAACTGATGACGGGAGGGAGCGCCTGTCATCGCCGGCACCATCTGGACGAAATTGGCAGGGATCACGAAACGCGCCTGCACGCCGAGCAGGTCGAAGCGGATCTCGGCGTCGCCCTTGAGGTCGAACGGCACCGAACGCTCGATGATGGTGGTGCCGAAGCCGCGCCGCGACGGCGGCTGCACAGGCGGGCCGCCGCTCTCCTTCCAGTCGATGACCAGGCTCGAGCCGGGATCGAGCCGCCAGATCACCTGCACCTGTCCGGTGGAGTCGGCCAGCGCGCCGTATTTCGCCGAGTTGGTCATCATCTCGTGCACGACGAGCGCGAGCGTTGCAAACGCCTTGGGGTCGAGCGCGACATCCGGCCCTTCCATCAGCACCCGCCCTGCCCGCGAACCGAGATAGGCCCCCGCTTCCGATTCGAGCAGCGCGCGCAACGCGACCGGCGCCCAATTGAGATTGGTGATCTGGTCGTGTGCGCGCGCCAACGACTGAATGCGACCGCCGAGCACGGAAGCGAACTCCTCGACAGAGCTCGAGGTCTCCTTGCTGTGCGCGACCAGGCCGCGCACGAGGCTGAGGATGTTGCGGACGCGGTGATTCAGCTCCGCGATCATCAGCTCCTGCCGCTCCTGTGCGCCGCGGCGCTCGCGCGCGGCGAGCTCCGAAAGCTGCAGGATCACTTCAAGCAGAGTGATGCGCAGGCCCTCGGCGATGCGCAGGTCCGCCGAAGACCATGGCTTCGACTGGCCGGCCACCGTCTGCTGCCACAGCTCGAAGCTCTTGCGCGGCGTCAGGCGCGGCCCGAGCGGCCCCTCGGCATAGGTCTTGTTCGGATCGCCCGCCCAGTTGACCGAGCGCAACACCTCGCGGCGGAAGAAGATCAGGCAGTCGCGCGGCGTGCGCGAGATCGGGACGGCGAGGAAGCCGGCGGCGCGATCGCGGAATACCTCGCCGGCCGCGTACACCTTGGCAATCTCGGCGCTGGCGCAGATGCGGCTGGGGGAGGTCCGGTTGATGAAGCCGATGAGGTCCTGCACCTCCTCTTCGGTCGGCGTCTCGCCCTCGAGCGTGATCTCGTCGTCGGACCACACGGCGATGCCGTCGCACTCGATCATCTGCCGATAGTCGGCGACAAGGTCGAGGATCGCGCGCTTGCTGTGCGCCTGCGCAGCCGCGCGCTCGATCAGCCGTTCCTGGATCTGATGCGCACGCGCCTCATAGGCGACGTCGGTCTCGCGCTCGCGCGCCTCGAGCAGCCAGGAGTACATCTGGCCGAACAGCTCGGCCGCGGTACGCTTCTCGAACGACAGATGATGCGGCGCATAGTGATGGCAGGCGAACAGGCCCCACAGCTTGCCTTCGCGCAGAATCGAGACCGACATCGACGCGGCGACGCCCATGTTGCGGAGATACTCGATGTGAACGGGCGAGACCGCGCGCAGCACGCTCATCGACAGGTCGAGCAGTCCGGCATTGTGCGTAGGCGTCGACTGCAGCGGCGCAGGCGCGGCGTTGATGTCGGCGATGATCCGGAGCCAGTTGCGCTGATAGAGCTGCCGCGCCTGCTTGGGAATGTCCGAGGCCGGATAATGCAGCCCGAGGAACGGCTCCAGGCCGGAGCCCGCGACCTCGGCGATCACCTCGCCCGAGCCGTCGGGATGAAACCGATACACCATCACACGATCGAAGCCGGTCAGCAGCTTGAGCTGGCGCGCCGCCTCCTGCGCCAGATCCATCATCCCCGTCGTCTTGCGGATGCGGCCGAGCATCAGCCGCACCAGTTCGCCGGAATTGACGCCGGGCTCGATCAGACTGGGCTCGGCCTCGACGACGAGATACGCACCGGAAAAGTGGATGGCGAGGTCGAAAAGCTTGCCACGACCCTGCAGATCGACGCCGAACACGCGCTCGACCGCATCCGGGCCGCTGAGATAGTCGACCCTGGCACGGATCGCGGCCGCGGCCGCCTCCGAGAGCACGGCATCGAGCGGCCGCTGCAGCAGCCACCCGAGGTCGCCGCCGAGAAAGTCCGGCGCGTTCTCCGAGGCCATGCATATGGTGAAGTCCGACACCAGCGCCAGCAGGAATCCGAACGGCTGCACCGTTCCGGGGACATGGATCGGCTCGCGATCGCAATTGGTGAGGTTGACCGGCTCGTTCATGCTGCTGCCATCGCCTTCGCAAACATCGCGAACGCTTCGCGTGCACTCATGATCACTCTGACATCGTCGCCGGGAGGAAGCGGCTCTTCCGCAAGCTGTGACAGGAAGCTGCGCCACAGCCCCTGCCCCGCGCCGTGACGCAGATAGCGCGTTGCCCGTCGCACGCGGGGGTCGGCCGAAGCCGCGACGATGCGCAGCAGATAGGCCGCCCCGAGACGCGAGCCTTCCAGAACATAGAGCGTGCCGAAGACGAAGGCACGATCGAGCGGCCGCGCCGGCAGGTCCATGGGAACGATACGGCCGTTGAGATCGGCAAGATCGGCGCGGATCGCCTCCGCGCGCCGCCGCCGGGTCCAGTCGCCGAGCATCGCGTCGGCGCCGGCACGGTCGAGCATCTGTTCCAGCGGCAACAGCACGGCCGCGCTCGCCTGCAGGAAGCGGCGATAATGCGCCGTCGTGGTCAGGTCGAAGCAGCTGAGGCGCTCGTCGAGGGCATGATGAGCCGCCGACGTGGCGGCCTTCAATCTGTCGCGAATGCCCTCGGTGCCGTCAGCGGGAATTGGATCATCGGAAATGGCAGCCAGCGACATCAAGGGGCTCAGAAAAAGGAGATGGGGCCGCGCGGCGCGCCACGGCCTCATGCAACGTCACTGGAACGGGTGAGTTCCCGCTCCAAGCGACGTTTTTTCTGGCATCCCCGGGGGCCTTGGCATTCCTCAGGCCGAGACCTCGGCAAGCGCCTTCTTCACCGCCGGCCGTTCAGCCATGCGCTTGAAATGAGCGGCGACCTTCGGGAAGGCGTTGATGTCGACGCCGTCGCCCTCGAGCCATTGCGCGATCGTGAACAGATAGGGATCGCAGATCGTGTACTGCTCGCCCATCACCCAGGGACCGCGCAACATCTTCTGCTCGATCAGCGCGAAGCAGGCACCCATCGTCTCCGGCACCTTCTTCTTCATGTCGGCGAAAGAGGAGTCTTCGGTCGCCCAGCGATAGCCGCGCATCTTGTGCGCGTGGGCGATGTGGACCGTCGAGCAGAGATAGCTGGTGAACGACTGCACCTCCGCGAAGGCGAAGACATCGTCGAGCGGTGCAAGACGAGCCTCCGGGAAGCGCTGCGCGATATAGGCGAGCATCGCCGGCGTCTCGGTCAGAACCCCCTGCTCGGTCACCAGCGCCGGAACGCGCCCCTTGGGATTGATCGCGAGATATTCCGGGCTGTTCTGCTGGTTGGTCTTGAAGCTGAGCTTCTCGGCGACGTAGTCGGCGCCGGTCTCGGCCAGCGCGATGTGTGAAGCGAGCGCGCAGGTGCCTGGCGCCACATAGAGCTTGAGCATGGTGATCCCTGACAAGACGAGACCCAAAACCTAGCGGCGGCGGCATCGGCCGTCCATCCCGCTGTCGAGGGAACACGTCTGCGCAGCCAGCATGCGCCGGCGGTCGGGCAAACGGCAAGGCGGCCTCAGGTCACAGCGGCGCCACCTCCATCGTGTGGACCGCCGTCGGGTAGTAGCGGAAGCCGTCACCGGCCTTGCCGATGTGCCCGATGCCCGGCCATGGGAAGTGATAACCGAGGATCCGCGTCCGGTTGGCGGCGAGCATGTCGAGCACGCGGACGCGGGTCTTGGCGGCCTGCTTCGGGTCGGTGTCATAGGCGAACTCGATCAGCGGCTTTTCGATCAGCAGCACCGGATGATGGGAGATGTCGCCGATATAGGCGAGCTGATCCTTGCCCGACTGGATCAGGAAGATCGTATGCCCGACGGTGTGGCCCGGCGTGAACATCGCCTGGACGCCCGGCAGGAACTCCTGGCCGTCCTTGAAGAAGGTGATGCGGTCCTTGACAGGAACGAGATTGCGCACCGCCTGCTCGTAGAACGCCTTGTAATTGGGGCCGACCTTGGCCTCGTCGGTCCAGAAGGTGAAGTCGGCTTCGGAGATGAACAGCTCGGCATTGGGGAAGCTCGGCTTGCCGTCCGGGCCGATGACGCCGCCGCAATGATCGATATGGGCATGCGTCATGACCAGCGCATCGACGTCCTTGGCCTCGATGCCCGCCTGCTTCAAGGTCATCAGCATCTTGCCGGTGGTGTCACCGAACAGCTTCGAGACACCCATGCCGTTGTCGAAGATGATGATCTTGTCTCCTGTGTTGAGCACCAGGATGTTCTGCTCGAGGGTCGCGGCGCCTGTCGGCAGAAAGTTGCTCGTCAGCATTCCATCGAGATCACCGGGAGAAATGCCGAGGAACGCCGCATGGGGATCGCCGAGCGGCAGCACGCCGTCGGAGATGATGGTGGCCTCGGCCGAGCCGAGCTTGAAGCGGAAGAAGGTCGGCGCCTGCGTTTTCAGGAACGGCCCCTTGGCCAGGACGGGACTCGTGAGACCGTACAGCCCGGCCGCAGCGCCAAGGCCCAGCATCGAACGACGTGAAAATCCTGTTAGCTTTGTCATCTTTGCCTCCCCAAATCGATCTTATCCTTGCTCGCGTTGGTCCGAGCTGCCGATCATGATGTTGTCACTTCAACAAGGTGCCGACGCTTTCCCCTTCTCGATCAGCACGCCCGTTCTCGATGAGCACGCCGCTCATGGTCATGTGCAGCACCGGTTTCCGCGCTCACCCCTCATGGTGAACAAGCGCGCAACGCCGTCTCCGGACGATGCTACGCATCGCCGGGAGAACCATGAGGCCCCAGGGTGGCCTCGCCCTTCGAGACGCCCGCCTGCGGCGGGCTCCTCAGGGTGAGGAGCAGCAGCTCGGAACAGGTCTGCGCGCTCGAAGAGCACGACCATCAAACACAATCTAAGATTATCTACATCTGCAATGCAGTCGCAACGTAAAAGACAAGCCAAGCGAAAGGATTCACCGCTGCAGTCGCGAAACTTGGCGCAGCATCGGCGGTTGCTTGCAGAATGATCGTTCCAGGCGACGCGACGCAGGGTCCATCGGCGCGGATCGGATGTCTGGCTATGCGAGTCAGGCACGCCCCTGCCCTTGAGAAGCAGTGTTCCTGTCGATCGATGGCGAAACACGACAGACACGACCTCGCCGTCTCGCGGCGCAACGCGCCCGAGCTGTTGCCGAGAAGGACCCTCGCAAAGAGGAGGGCGCAGGGAATGCCGGGTGCTGGCCGCAACCCATGGCCCGCCTGCAACAAAGAAAGCAGGCGGCAGTCACCACAGGTCCAGCCGGTCATCCGGCATTCCCTGCGCGATGGGCTTCCGTCTTATACGTGATCTCCCTGGTGCGCCGGGCTTTCTGGCCACCATCCCCACGCGAAGCGAAGCCTCGTCGTGAGTTGACATCAGCGTCGGGATGTCAGGACCACACGATTTCAACGTCCGCGAAAGACCTCGCACCCGCACCACGACAGCAAGCCGCCGCAGCGCTGCACGAGACCGGTCGACGTCGCTCGTCCTGACGACGCCGTCGCAGCCACCGCATCCCGCCCCGCGTGTCGTGACGACGCGTACGCCCCTCCTACTGGAACGGAACGGCTGGATAAGACACCTGATTTGGGGTGGAAGTCAAGAAATATTCTGAAAAACAGAAGACGCATCCTAGGTCTGAAGGGCAGAACGATGAACTCACCCCGGGGGCTTCCGCTCGTGCTTTGCGACAATGCGAGCGCCAAGTCTACGCGCAATCGATGGCAAGAGCCGAAGGCTGAGGACGGCCAGCCGGGCGCGCCGACCCGGAACGATGAGATACCGCTCGCGCTGGATTCCCTGCAACGTATCCGCGACCACGATGTCCAAGGGAGTTCTCGGGATGGTCAGCGTATGTCGCCGGTTCTCCGGTGTCCGATAGGAATCGAGCTCCGCCACCATCGGCGTCTCGAACTCCGCCGGGCAGACGAGATGAACCTTGATACCTTGGCGCAGCAGCTCGTAGTGCAGGCATTCGGTGAAGCCGACCAAGGCATGTTTCGCAGATCCATAGGCGGTGAAACCGAAAATGCCGGTCAAACCAGCGATCGATGCTATATTGATCAACCGCCCGCCAGTGGCGCCCAGATGGGGTAAAGCAGCCCTGGTGACGTTCACCACACCAAAGAAATTGGTTTGCATCACGTCCCGGAAGTCATTGTCGGTGAGGGTCTCGAACCGCCCCTCGCGCATCACGCCGGCATTGTTGAACACCATGTCGATCCCGCCTCGGCGACGAGCAACCTCCCCGATGGCCTGGAACGTCGCAATTGGATCGCCAACATCGACGGCCTGAACCTCGATGTCGGCGCCGGCGTGTCGCCGACGAAGTTCGTGAGCCGCGAGGTCCAGATTATCGGTCCGCCGCGAGAGGAGCGTCAGCCGAGCGCCTTGAGGGGTAAGCGCGTTCGCTATCGCAAAGCCCAGGCCTGTCGCTCCCCCGGTGATGACAATGCTAAGTGAACGAAACATGTGAGAATCCTTGCTGAGCTTCCCAGGTGCCGTTGCTGAGCAGGACTTCGGACAAGCTCCCAGTGCTTGAAGCCTCCGGTGAGACCCCGCAGGGCGACGGCCCGTCGCCGCAAGGCATGACCACATCGTCTTCGTGCTGCCACATCCGAGCTATTCCGATCGGTATTTGAGCGACAGCGGACCGCATGCCGGGCTGCGGTCAATCGAGCGCAGCGGCGATGCGGTCGGCGAGGGCGAGCAGGGTTTCTGGTTTACCCATCGGCGCCTCCCCGTGGCCCTTCATCGGCACGTCAGCCCAGCGAGGTATGATGTGGAAATGCAGGTGGAAGACGGTCTGACCGCTGGCAGCCCCGTTCAACTGCACGATCAGGAAACCCTCGGGTGCGAGCGCCTTGACCACGGCCCGGGCGGTGCGTCGGGTGGCTACGGCCATCCGAGCGAGCACGTCCGGCTCCACGTCCAGCAGGGTGCGGGAGGTCGAGGTCTTCGAGATCACCAGGATGTGCCCCTCCGACTGCGGAAAGGCGTCCATGAACGCGAGGACGTGATCGTCCTCCCAGACCTTGGCGGCGGGGACTTCGCCGCGAAGGATTCGGCCAAAGATGTTGTTGGGGTCGTAGGGGGCGGTGAGGGTCATCTGGTGCTCCGGAGTATGGGAGAGGCTGCGGTGGGGCGTTTTGTGTGACGGCGCGGCGCTCCATCGGCCGAGGACGCGTGGTCCGCGGCACGGCGGCGCAATCGCTGAGGGGGTCTCGCGTGCCGGGCGCGGCGCGCGTGACACGGACCGTCGTCTCTTAGTCTGGCCGAGGCTGACCGGGTGCGTGTTGCAAGCGGGCTGTACCGTGTAGGCGGCATTTCCAGATGCCGGCCACGGCAAGAAGCCGCCACAACTCAACAGTCGCAATCAAGAGGGCGTTGGACATCATTTCCCCAAACAGATCTTTCCGCTATGGACGCGGCGTACGACAAAAGCTTGCGCGCCCAGGTCGCTGGATTGCGTCGGCGTGATCTTCTCGCAGCATAGACGTGTGGAGGAATGGTCGCTTGCCAGAATCGGCTACCAACTTCGACGAGAGAGCTTTGTTGTGCCTCTGGCCTCAGCGAATGATGTTCATCGGGCGTCCAGGTGCGCTGCCGCTGCACCGGCATCCAATATCGGTCTGCCTGGTGGCGCTTCAGGGGCCTCTGCGGATCGGCACCACAATGGCCGGGGAAAGCCTGACCTGCCTTACGGCCATCGTCCCCGCAGGCTTGTCGCATACCCTTGATCCAAGCGGGGCGCCGGTCGCCGTGATATACAACGATCCTGACGATCCTTACTATCGGCGCCTCTCGCCCCATCAGGGATGTGGCCTAAGCTCACTGGCCCCTGACGTCGAAAGCTCGCTTATCGTCGCTGTGCGGAATCTCTACGCGTTGCATCAGGCCGGTCATAGACTACGCTTCGACGATTTCGATTTCGCGGCTGAGCAGGCATTGGGGATCGAACCGCGTCCACCACGAGTCGATGCGCGGGTCGAACATATCGTGTCGATCATAAGGGCTGACATCGCCCGCAATCACTCGATCCAGGAACTGGCCCGGCGAGTCGACCTTTCCCCCAGCCGCCTGCAGCATCTGTTCGTCCAAGAGATTGGGGTGCCATTGAGGACGTTCAGGATTTGGATTCGTTTCCGGCACGCTGTGGAGCGTGTGGGAGGCGGCGACTCCATCACGTCGGCGGCCCTCGATGCAGGCTTTGCGAGCTCCAGCCATTTCAGCCACGCCTTCAAGGCAACCTTTGGCGCGACTGCGGCCAGCGTGCTCAAGGACGCTCCGTCCAGGGTCCAGATTCAATTGATCGAGTAGCTACGAGGGCCACCATGGGCGCGGCGGACGAGCGTCGCGATCGGCCGAGATCAGGTAGGGTGAACAAAGCAGCCGCCCGCCAGGGCGGCAGCGTGCCCACCGCGTCACCGCGCACCCAGAGCCAAACGATGGGCACAGCGCGCGAAACAGCGCGGCCGTGGCGAGCTGTGGTGATGCGCACCTTTGCCCACTCTACGTCAGCTAGCCGGGTTCTTCAGCCTCCGTCACAGACGCATCCTCAATCACCCAACCCATGCGCCACCACCTTGCGCATCACGTTGGGCAGCGCCTCGCCGTCGAGCGTCGCGATCGGCACCCAGCGCATGCCGTCTGGCGCGCGCGTGCGGGCCGGCACGCGGGCCGCGTAGACCACGAGCTCCAGCGGAAAATGCGTGAAGACATGTGTGACGACGCCGAGCTTGCGGTGCCAGCCTTTCACACCGGCCAACTCTGGCGCCTGCGCCAGCGCGTCGGCGTCGTCCTGGCCGGCGCGCCACTCCGAGCCGGGGACCTCGGTCATCCCGCCGAGCAGGCCCTTCGAGGGACGCGAGCGCACCAGCAGCTCATCGCCCCTGACGACGACGAAGGCGGCGCCACGCCGCAGCGCGCCGGTCTTCTTGGCGCCTTTGCGCGGGAACGTCTCCTGGTCACCGCGCTCGCGCGCTGCGCAGTCGTCGTTCAGCGGGCACAGCGCGCAGGCCGGCTTCTTCGGCGTGCAGATGGTGGCGCCGAGGTCCATCAGCGCCTGCGCGCTGTCGCCGGCGCGGGACGGTCCGAGCAAGGTGGCGGCTAGCGCCTGGATCTGCGGCTTGGCCTGCGGCAATGTCTCCTCCACGGCGAATAGCCGCGAGACGACGCGCTCGATGTTGCCGTCGACCGGCATGGTCAGGCGATCGAACGCGATCGCGGCGATGGCCGCGGCAGTATAGGGACCGATGCCGGGCAGCGCGCGCAAGCCCTCCTCCGTGTCCGGGAAGGCGCCGTCATGCTCGCGCATCACGGTGACGGCGCAGGCATGCAGGTTGCGCGCCCGCGAATAATAGCCGAGCCCCGCCCACATCCGCAGCACGTCGTCGAGATCGGCGCTGCCGAGCGCCGTGACATCAGGCCAGCGGGCGACAAACTTCTCGAAATACGGCCCGACCGCCTTCACCGTGGTCTGCTGCAGCATGATCTCCGACAACCAGACCCGATACGGATCGGAGCGCTGTCCGGCTGGCGCACGCCATGGCAGCCGCCGGCGATGGCGGTCGTACCAGGCGAGAAGCTGTGCGGGACGCCCTGCTTCCCCGACAGCGATATCATGTTTGCGAGAAGCCTTAAGTTGAGCCACCCCTCCTCCATACGAGGAAACGAGCAACGAGACCAGAACCCTGATCCGGAAGTCCCCAACTCGTGGCAGAGCCAAATAGAATGCGCTCGCATTCTATAACGTCCCGCGTTATAAGTTCCGGATGATCCAGAGCTTCGCGGATCGCGAGACGGAGCTGATATGGAGCGGCCGACGGAGCCGGAGATTGCCGTCCGACATCCAGGATGTCGCGCTTCGCAAACTTCGTCTTTTGAATCAGGCGCGGGTTCTCGACGATCTCCGCGTGCCGCCGGGCAACCGTCTCGAAGCCTTGAAGGCTGACCGCGTCGGCCAGCATTCGATCAGGATCAACGATCAATGGCGAATTTGCTTCGTCTGGGATGATAGAGGACCGGCGCATGTCGAAATCGTCGACTACCACCGCTAGAAGCAACCTGCTGCACAATCCCCATCCCGGCGAAATCCTGCTGGAAGAGTTCCTCAAGCCGATGGGGCTGAGCCAGAACGCGCTGGCGCGTGCCGTTCACGTGCCGCCCCGGCGGATCAATGAAATCGTGCTGGGCAAGCGCGACATCACTGCTGACACCGACCTGCGCCTTGCCCGTTATTTCCGGATCTCGGAGGGCTTTTTCCTCGGTCTCCAGATGGATTATGATCTCATGCAGCGGCGCCGCGAGATTGCGCCGGACCTGAAGGCCATCCGGCCGCGTGCGGCCTGACGCCCGCGCCGTTGCGAGCATTGATCATGGCAAAGCCCGGCCGTCTCACCGCAAAGCCTCTCTCGCTGATGATGGGCGACGTGCTGACGGCCGCCTATGCCAAGCAGGGGTTTGCCGCACGTGAACTCGTGACACGCTGGCCGGAGATCGCGGGCCGCGACATCGCCGAGCATGCCCAGCCGTTGAAGATGCAATGGCCGCGGCCGGTCGAGGGCCAGCCGCAGGAGCCGGCCACCTTGATCCTGCGCGTCGAGGGGCCGATGGCGCTGGAGATCCAGCATTCCTCGGATGTGATCCTGGAGCGGGTCAACCGCTTCTTCGGCTGGCATGCCGTCGGCAAGCTGGCGCTGCGCCAGGGCCCGTTGACCCGGCCGCCGGTGAAGCGCCGCCCGGCCCCGCCCGATCCGAAGACGGTGGCGAAAGTCGCGCAGACCCTGACCGCGATCGAGGACGACGCGCTGCGTGACGCGCTGGCCCGGCTGGGCGCGGCCATCAAGCGAAATTGACGTTCGCCGTTTGATCCCGGCTTGAGCGCCGGCATTGCCTCCAACTGGGTTTCAAGCTAGCGAAAAGCCACGTCACGAGTGTTTCAGGCGCGAGATGCGCCCATTTCGGAGCAGAGCCTTGATCATTACCCGCCGCGCCTTCACCGCAGCCTTGTCGCTGACCGGCCTCGCCGCCCTGGCGGGCCTGTCCCCGCTGCGGCTGATCTCGGACGCGATGGCGCAGAGCGCCGCCGATGTCGCCAAGCCCCAGTCCTTGCCCGACATGGCGATCGGGCCGGCAGACGCTGCGGTGACCATCACCGAATACGCCTCCATGACCTGCCCGCATTGCGCGGCGTTCAACGCCACCGTGTTCCCGAAGCTGAAGGCCGAATACATCGATACCGGCAAGATCCGCTACATCTTCCGCGAGTTCCCGCTCGACATCAAAGCCGCCGCGGGCTCGATGCTGACGCGCTGCATCGCCAATGGCGACGCACAGAAGTATTTTGCCGTCACCGACATGCTGTTCCGCTCGCAGAACGACTGGGTGGTGAAGAACACCACGGAGACCCTGACGCGGATCGGCAAGCAGGCCGGCCTCAGCCAGCAGCAGGTCGAGGCCTGCCTCAAGGACCAGGCGCTGCTCGACAAGATCGCCGCCGACCAGAAATACGCGAGCGACATTCTCAAGGTCGATTCGACGCCGACCTTCTTCATCAACGGCGAGAAGATCAAGGGCGAGGCTTCGATCGAGGAGTTTCAGAAGAAGATCAACCCGCTTCTGAAGAGCTGATTCGAGAGACTGAGTCCGACAAGACACAGCGCGGCCCCTTCGTGGGGCCGCTTCTGATTCGTGGGCCGTTCGCCGCGAGAAAGCCTTGGAAAAGCGGGGCCGCCGGGTTGCCCTCGCGGGCGGCCATCGCCATTGTCCGGCCCCTAGAATGGGGCGCAAAGGCGACTCAGTCCACATTGACATTGCCTTCCATGGTATTGTCGGGGTTGGGAGATTCGTCTCCCGCCAACAGAGAATCTGTGCATGAAACTCACGCGTCTTCGTCTTCACGGTTTCAAGACGTTCGTCGAACCGACTGACTTCGTGATCGAACCCGGTCTCACCGGCGTCGTCGGTCCGAACGGCTGCGGCAAGTCGAATCTGGTCGAGGCGCTGCGCTGGGCGATGGGCGAGACCTCGCACAAATCGCTGCGCGCGGCCGACATGGACGCCGTGATCTTCTCCGGCTCGAACACGCGGCCCTCGCGCAACCACGCCGAAGTGGTGATGACGATCGACAACAGCGATCGCACCGCGCCCGCCGCCGTGAACGACCGCGACATTCTCGAGATCTCGCGCCGCATCGAGCGCGAGGCCGGCTCGGTGTATCGCATCAACGGCCGCGACGTGCGCGCCCGCGACGTGCAGATCCTGTTCGCCGACGCCGCCACAGGCGCTCGCTCGCCGGCCCTCGTCCACCAGGGCAAGATCGGCGAAATCATTCAAGCGAAACCCGAGCAGCGCCGCCGCGTGCTGGAAGACGCCGCCGGCGTCGCCGGCCTGCATGCGCGCCGCCACGAGGCCGAGCTGCGGCTGAAGGCGGCCGAGACGAATCTGCTGCGCGTCGAGGACGTCATCGGCCAGCTCTCCGGCCAGATGGAAGGCCTGCGCAAGCAGGCGCGGCAGGCGATCCGCTATCGCGAGGTCGCGGCCAAGGTCCGCAAGGCCGAAGCCACGCTGTATCATCTGCGCTGGATGGGCGCGCATGCCGATCTCAACGACGCCGCGCATGTGCACGATGTCGCCGTGCGCGAGATGGCGGAGCGGACCCGCGAGCAGGCCGAATCCGCCCGCATCCAGGCCATCCGCTCGTCGCATCTGCCGGCGCTGCGCGAGGCCGAGGCCCGCGCCGCCGCGACGATGCAGCGGCTGAAGAACGCCCGCGATCTGCTCGACCGCGAGGAGGTGCGCGCCAAGGAGCGCGTCGGCGAGCTCGACCGCCGCCTGATGCAGCTCACCGCCGACGTTGCGCGCGAGCAGCAGCAGAACCAGGATGCGCAGGTCGCGCTGCAGCGCCTGGAGACTGAAGACGCGGAGCTGAAGGAAGAGATCAAGGCGCGCGTCGAGATGCGCAGCGGCGTCGACGAGCGCGTCGCCGAAGCCGAGGCTGATCTGGCCGAGACCGAGCGCCAGTTCACCGAGCTGACGACGCAGCTCGCCGATCTCACCGCCCGCCGCAACCAGCTCGAGGCCAACGTCCGCAGCCATCGCGACCGTCTCGCCAGGCTCGACCAGGACATCGCCAATGTCCGCGCCGACGAGGAGCGTCTGGCGCAGGAGACCGCCCATCTCGGCGATCTCGACACGCTCGCCGCTTCGCTCGAAGCGGCCGAGGAATCCGAGGCGCAGGCCGAGGCCGCTGTGCAGACCAACGAGTCCGCGCAGGCCAATGCGCGGCAGAAGCTCGAAGCCTCGCGCGCCCCGCTCGCCGAAGCCGAGAAACGCGTGCAGCGGCTTGAGACCGAGGCGCGCACCATCTCCAAGATGGTCAACAGCGAGACCAAGAATCTGTGGCCGCCGATCATCGACGGCGTCACCGTTGCCAAGGGCTTTGAGAAGGCGCTAGGCGCCGTGCTCGGCGACGATCTCGACGCCCCGGTCGATGCGTCCGCGCCGATGCACTGGACCGTCGCCGGCGCCGAGGTCACCGACCCCGCGCTGCCGGACGGCGTCGAGCCGCTCGCGGCCTATGTGCAGGCGCCGCCGGAGCTGTCGCGCCGTCTCGCCCAGATCGGCGTGGTGTCGCGCGATCGCGGCGCCCAGCTGGTATCGCAGCTGCGGACAGGCCAGCGGCTGGTGTCGCCGGAAGGCGACGTCTGGCGCTGGGACGGCTTCATCGCCGCCGCGCATGCGCCGACCGGCGCGGCCCGCCGGCTTGCCGAGCGCGCCCGCCTGATCGACATCGAGGCCGAGCTGGAGCAGGCGCGCATCGATGCCACGAACAAGCGCCAGGCGCTGGAGAGCGCCGAGGCCGAGGTCAGGGCCGCGACATCAGCCGAGAGCGCCGCACGCGAAGCCTGGCGCGCCGCCCAGCGCGAGGTGAACTCCGCGCGCGAGCGCCACGCCAACGCCGAGCGCGAAATCAACCGCCATTCGGCGCGCAAATCGGCGCTGGTCGAGGCGTCCACGCGTCTCGCCCACGACCGCGCCGAGATCGCCGAGCTGCACCAGAATGCGCTGGAGGCGATCGAGGAGCTGCCGGCGACCACCGAGGCCGACGGCCGGCTGGCCGCCGTGCGCGCCGAGATCGAGACCAAGCGCCGCGCCGCCGCGCAGGTGCGCGCCGAGGCCCAGGCGCTGGCCCGCGAGGCCGAGCTCGCCGATCGCCGCGTGCAGGCGATCATCAGCGAGCGCAACGACTGGTTCAACCGCATCCGCGGCGCCGGCTCGCAGATCGCCACCATCGAGGCGCGCATCGCCGAGGTCCGGGACGAGCGCGCCGAGCTCGACAACGCGCCGGAGATCTTTGCCGAGAAGCGCAGCGCGCTGATCGACGAGCTTGCGATTGCCGAGGAGGAGCGCCAGGTCGCGGCCGACGCGCTGGCCGAGGCCGAGACCGCGATGGGCGACACCGACCGCGCCGCCAAGGCGTCGCTGGAAGCGTTGTCGAAGTCGCGCGAGGCGGCTGCGCGCGCCGAGGAGCGGCTGGAGAGCGCCAAGCGCCGCATCGGCGACGTCGAGCGCGAGATCCACGACATGCTCGAATGCGAGCCGCAGGCCGTCGCGGCGATGGCCGAGATCGGTCCGGACACGCAACTGCCGCCGCTGCACGAGATCGAAGAGACCCTGGAGAAGCTGCGCCGCGACCGCGAGCGGCTCGGCGCCGTCAACCTGCGTGCCGAGGAGGAGCTCACCGAGGTCGAGGGCTCGCACACCGCGCTGACCACCGAGCGCGACGACCTGGTCGAGGCCATCAAGCGGCTGCGCCAGGGCATCCAGAGCCTGAACAAGGAGGCGCGCGAGCGCCTGCAGTCTTCGTTCGAGACCGTCAACGACCACTTCAAGCGTCTCTTCACCGAGCTGTTCGGCGGCGGCGAGGCGGCGCTGCACCTGATCGAGAGCGACGATCCGCTCGAGGCCGGCCTCGAGATCATCGCCAAGCCGCCGGGCAAGAAGCCGCAGACGCTGTCGCTCTTGTCGGGCGGCGAGCAGGCGCTGACGGCGATGGCGCTGATCTTCGCGGTGTTCCTGACCAACCCCTCGCCGATCTGCGTGCTGGACGAGGTCGACGCGCCGCTCGACGACCACAACGTCGAACGCTTCTGCAACCTGCTGCACGAGATGAAGGGCTCGACCGAGACCCGCTTCATCATCATCACCCACAACCCGATCACCATGGCGCGCATGAACCGGCTGTTCGGCGTCACCATGGCCGAGCGCGGCGTGTCGCAGCTCGTCTCGGTCGCGCTCGACGAGGCCGTGAAGATCCTCGACCAGCAGGTGGCGTGACCGTGCTCCGTCATTCCGGATCGCCGCGTCAGCGGCGCCCGGACTGACGCGTGGAGAGGACCGATGATCTCTCCCGATCTGCCCGCCGCGCTGAAGGCGTCCCTCGAAGCCAGGCTGCACGGGCAGTCGCGGCAGGATGCAGCCGCCCGAGCGGCCCGCATCTCGGCCGCCTATCGCAGCGGCGGCAATTCCGGAACGATCACGAGCGACGCCGACGCCATCGCCTATGCCACCGTGCGGATGCCGGCGACCTATGCGGCCGTCGCAGCCAGCCTGAACGCCGTGATGCAGGCCTGCCCGGACTTCGCACCGGCCTCGCTGCTGGACGTCGGTGCCGGGCCGGCGACCGCGAGCTTTGCTGCGGCGGAAGCGTTTCCGCCGCTGACCTCGTTCAACGCCGTCGATTCCAATGCAGTGTTGCGCGGGCTGGCGCTG
Source organism: Bradyrhizobium sp. SZCCHNR1015 (assembly GCF_032489875.1). Taxonomy (NCBI): domain Bacteria; kingdom Pseudomonadati; phylum Pseudomonadota; class Alphaproteobacteria; order Hyphomicrobiales; family Nitrobacteraceae; genus Bradyrhizobium; species Bradyrhizobium sp. SZCCHNR1015. The sequence continues at coordinate 37,497 of NZ_JAUEYW010000011.1, read as the reverse complement.
ACGCTCGCTGACGACACGATGCGCCTGCGCGACCTCTCCTATGCGCTGGGACCGGCGCGAGCGCTGCTCGATCGTGCCGGAAGTGCCGATCTCGTCATCGCCAGCTACATGATCGGCGAACTGACGGACGCCGAGCGCTCTGCGACCGTCGATGCGCTGTGGGCCAGGACCGGCGATACGCTGCTGATTGTCGAGCCCGGCACGCCCGCCGGCTATCAGCGCATCATCGCGGCGCGCGACCGCCTGATCGCGGCCGGGGCTCATGTCGCGGCGCCCTGCCCGCACGCAGCCCCCTGCCCGCTGGTCGCACCGGACTGGTGCCACTTCGCGCAGCGGCTGGCGCGGTCGCGGGCGCATCGCGAACTGAAAGGAGCTGACGTCCCGTTCGAGGACGAGAAGTTCAGCTTCATTGCCCTCACCCGCAAGCCTGCAACGCATCGGCCCGCCGCACGCGTGCTCGCGCCGCCGTCGGTCACCAAGGTCGCGACAACCGCGAAGCTGTGTCAGGCGGATGGTGCCGCCGGGGTCATCAGCGTTCCCCGCCGCGACAAGCCCGCCTTCGCCGCCGCCCGCCGGTGGAACTGGGGCGACGGCGTGGAGCCGCCGCCGCGCCGCTAAATACCTGCCCGGCCGCCGATGGTTAACGACAGGTCGAGTTTGTCTCTCATTTTCGCGATTTCGCGAAACCGGCGAGAAATCCGCGTTTGCTACGGTGAGCTGCAACGGGCGCTGACATGCGCTGCTCACAAGGGAATGCATTTCGATGTTCAGGACGATGACGATCGCTGCGATGCTGCTGGCTTCGGCAGGAACCGCCTTCGCGGGCGGCCATGGCGGCGAGTCCTCGGCGCCGCCGCCGGCTCCCAAGCAGGAAGGCCCGCCGGCCAGGGCGATCATCGGCAAGAACGGGCCGGTTCTGACGGACCCGAAAGGCATGACGCTGTACTATACCGAGCGCGACACGACCGGGAACAAATCGACCTGCGACGGCGACTGTGCCCAGAAGCGCCCCCCGCTGGCGGCGCCCGACAACGCGGTCGCGACCGGCGACTTCACCGTCATCACCCGCAGCGACGGCAAGAAGATGTGGGCCTACCGCTACCGGCCGCTCTACACCTCGCAGCTCGACAGCGCCCCCGGCGATATCAAGGGCAACGACCCCACGCAGCAATGGCGGGTCGCCCGTCCCTATTGAGCCTTGCGCGTCGTTGCCTCCGGTGCCAATTCGGCCGCTTGGGCGTCCATCGAACGGAGCGGTCAGGTTCAAGCGACTTGAACGGGCATCCACCCTGATGCGACCAATGCACGCCGGTCCACCTGCGGACCGGCGGCGCCGTCGCGTGTCGGCCGCCTCGTTCTCCCGCCCCCTCCCTCGGAGCCCGTCATGTCCGGCTGGATCGTCCTCGGCATCATCGTCATTCTCGTGCTGTTCGCCCTTGGCGCCTACAACCGGCTGGTCGCCCTCAGCCAGCGGGTCGGCCAGGCCTTTGCCGACATCGACGTCCAGCTCAAGCAGCGCCACGATCTGATCCCGAACCTGGTCGAGACCGTGAAGGGCTATGCCGCGCATGAGCGCGGTACGCTGGATGAGGTGATCAAGGCCCGCAATGCGGCCATGTCGGCGCAGGGACCGGCCCAGGTCTCGGCGGCCGAAGGCCAGCTCTCCGGTGCGCTCGGCCGGCTGATCGCGCTGTCCGAGGCCTATCCGGATCTGAAGGCCAATGCGAACTTCCAGCAGCTCGCCAGCGAGCTGTCCGACATCGAGAACAAGATCGCCGCCAGCCGCCGCTTCTTCAACAACGCTGTGCAGGAATACAATACCGGCATCCAGCAGATGCCCGCCGCACTGTTCGCCGGCACCTTCGGCTTCACCCGCAAGGAGTTCTTCGATCTCGGCGCCAGCCGGGCCGACGTCGAGGCCGCGCCGAGCGTCAAGTTCTGATCCCGCGCCTTCCGCGCTGAAGGGTCCGACGCCATGGCCGCCTACGGTCTCTACACCCACATCGCATCGAACAAGACCCGTTCGGTGCTGCTGCTCGGCGGCCTGTTCCTGCTGATCTATGTGCTGGTGTTCGCCGGTGCGCTGATCGCGGAGGTCATGATCAACGGCAATGGCAGCGTCGCCTATTACATGAACGCTGCCACCCGCGACCTGATCAAGGCGCTGCCCTGGGCCACGCTGGGCGCGGCGGCCTGGATCGTGATCGCCTATTTCTTCCACCAGACGATGATCGACGCCGTCACCGGCGGGACCGCGGTCACGCGTCAGGAGCAGCCGCGGCTGTACAATCTGCTCGAGAATCTCTGCATCTCGCGCGGCATCACCATGCCGAAGCTGAAGATCATGGACAGCCCAGCGCTGAATGCCTTCGCCACCGGCCTCAATCAGCGGCAATACGCCGTCACCGTCACGACCGGCCTGCTCGCTGCGCTCGATGACAAGGAGATCGAGGCGGTGCTGGGTCACGAGCTCACCCATATCCGCAACGGCGACGTGCAGCTGATGGTCGTGGCCGTCATCATCGCCGGCGTCGTCGGCTTCTTCGGCGAATTGTTCTTCCGCCTGTTCACCAATATGAGCTGGGGCGGCGGCTGGGGCCGCTCGTCGTCGTCCTCCTCCTCGTCCGACTCCGACCGCAAGGGCTCCGGCGGAGGGGCCATCATCGTCGTGATCATCGCGGTCGTGCTGATCGTGGTGGCCTGGCTGTTGTCCCAGGTGGTCAAGCTGGCGCTGTCGCGCACCCGCGAATACCTCGCCGATGCCGGGTCGGTCGAGTTGACCAAGAATCCGGACGCCATGATCAGCGCTCTGCGCAAGATCGAAGGGCGCGGCGAGCTGCCCGGTGCCACCTCCGCCGTCATGGAGTTGTGCGTCGACAATCCGCGCGAGGGCTTTGCCGACCTGTTCGCCACCCACCCTTCCGTCGATGCCCGGGTCCAGGCGCTGATCAAGTTCGCCGGCGGCCACGATCCGGGCCCGCTGGCGCTGCCCACGGACGAGGCACAGCCGGACGACACCGGCGCCAACGCGACCGAAAGCGACGCTCCGCCACCGCTGCCGTCCGGCGGTCCCTGGGGCCAGGCCGATGGCCCGCCTACGCCATCCGGCCAGGGACAAGCCGCTCCCGAGGGACCTTGGAGCACACCCGCAACCGGTCCCTGGGGCCGGCACTAGACCCCTCCTTCGCAGCGGAATCGGGGGCGAATGCCGTGCGACGGGCAATCGTGCTGCCACTCGCTTGCAAGTGCTTCCGCGCCGGCACGAACGTTTGGCCGGAATGCCTCCGATTGCTCCGGCCCGCGGCGGCGAAGGCGCAAATTTCCCCGGTCCCGTGCTGCAATGAATTTGAATTCTCCAGCGTTTCTGCCATGTTCGCGCCCAAAGCAGAATGCAATGCGCCGGCCCCCTGGCCGGCCTCAGGGCTGAAGGACTTTCCATGGCGAAACCGGCAGTGGTTGTGGTGGGCGCGGACAAGGGCGGGGTCGGCAAGACCACGGTGTCGCGGACGTTGCTCGATTATTTCAGCGCCAACAACGTCCCCACCCGGGCGTTCGACACCGAGCATCCGCGCGGCACCCTGAAGCGCTTCCACCCCGAGATCACCGAGATCGTCGACATGAACTCGACGCCGGACCAGATGAAGATCTTCGACACATTGAGCGCGGTGGCGCCGTCAGTGACCGTGATCGACGTCCGCGCCGGCCTGATGTCGCCGACACTGGCCGCCTTGCGCGACATCGGCTTCCTCGACGCCGCCCGCTCCGGCCAGATCACCTTCGCGGTGTTCCACATCCTGGGCTCGTCGATCGCCTCGCTCGACGAGATCGCCGAGACCGCGAGCTACATGATCGGGGCGAAATATTTCCTGGTGAAGAACTTCATCAACAACACCAGCTTCTTCGAGTGGGACCAGTCGACCTATAATTCCTACTTCCACCGCATCAAGGACGCGACCGAGCTGACCATCCCCAAGCTCAACGAGATGGCGTTCGAGCAGGTCGAGGTGGCGTCGGTGCCGTTCCTCAAATTCGTCGCCAACAAGGGGCCGCGCGACGAGGCCGCCAACTACTCCTTCGTGCTGCGCGGCTATGTCCGGCATTGGCTCGCCAATGTCTGGAGCGAGTACGACCGGATCAAGCTGACCGACATCGTCGGCTCGACCAAGGCGGCGGCGCCGCGGCCGGCCGGGGAAAAATAGCATTCCCGTGACTGATGGGACTTTATCGCAACCGCATTTGACCTGATATAGGTCGGATGCCCGCGACGCCCGTCTACATCGTCTGCTCGCCCCGGCCGCAATCCGGGAAGACGCTGCTTGCGCGGGTCCTGAGCGAGTTCCTGCTGCTCAAGAACGGCCAGGTGCTCGCCTTCGACGTCACCCTGCGCGAGCCGTCGCTGCTCGACTTCCTGCCGCAGATCACGGAAACCGCGACGATCGAGGACACCTACGGCAAGATCCAATTGATGGACCGGGTGATCCTCAACGACGGTATCCCCAAGGTGATCGACCTCGGCTACTACTCGTTCGACGAGTTCTTCAAAATGTCCGAACAGATCGGCTTTTTGAAGGAGGCCGCACGGCGGAACGTGGTCCCGATCGTGCTGTACTGCGCCGAGGGCGACCGCGTCTCGATGCGCGCCTATGACGCCCTGCGGCGGCAGATCCCGAAGGCACAGCTGATCGTGGTCGAGAACGACCACGTGCTGCGCGAGGAGCTCCCCGACCTCTACAGCCGCAGCAAGCATCTGCGCATTGCCGCCCTGCCCGCCTTCCTCCGAACCTACATCGAGCGCTTCTCGTTCTCCTTCACCGGCTATCTGCGCCAGGAGAAGGACCCCTCCACCGAGCTCTATCAATGGATCCGGCGCAACTATTATGCGCTGCGCGAGATCGAGAACGAGCTCCTGATGCAGCGGTCCTGACGCCGCCGCGCGCGTTTCAGTGCCCTTCGAACGAGATCAGCGTGCGCACGGGCACGTCGAGCGCGCGCAGCTTGGCGGCGCCGCCGAGATCCGGCAGGTCGATGATGAAGCAGGCCGCCACCACGGTCGCGCCGATCTGGCGCAGCAGCTTCACCGCGCCCTCGGCCGTGCCGCCGGTGGCGATGAGATCGTCGACCAGGATCACGCGCTCGCCGGGCTGCACCGCGTCGACATGCATCTCCATCTCGTCGGTGCCGTATTCCAGCGCGTAGGACATGCTGACCGTCTTGTGCGGCAGCTTGCCCTTCTTGCGGATCGGCACGAACCCGGCCGAGAGCTGATGCGCGACCGCGCCGCCGAGGATGAAGCCGCGGGCCTCGATGCCGGCGACCTTGTCGATCTTCGATCCGGCCCAGGGATGCACCAGCTCGTCCACCGCGCGGCGGAACGCGCGCGCGTCCGCCAACAGCGTCGTGATGTCCCGGAACAGGATGCCGGGCTTCGGATAGTCCGGAATGGTGCGGACCGTGTTCTTGATGTCCAGATCGAACGTCATCGTGCTCTCGCTACCTTGTTTTGCCGTGACCGCGAGGAATTCGTCATTGCGAGCGAAGCGAAGCAATCCAGGGCCGCGAAAACAACTCTGGATCGCTTCGTCGCTACGCTCCTCGCGATGACGGCGACCACCTGTTACGCCGGCTGCTTCAGCCGGAATGCATTCTCCACGATCCGCAAACCGACGGCATCGCCGAGCGACATCAGCGATTCCGGATGGAACTGCACGCCGCCGACCGGCAGCGTCTTGTGCTCGATCGCCATCGCCACGCCGTCCTCGGTTGCCGCCGTCACCGTCAGCACCTCGGGCATGCTGTCGCGCTCGACGAACAGCGAGTGATAGCGGCCGATCACGATCTCATTCGGCAGCCCCTGCATCAGGCGGCCGCCGCGCACCTGGACCCGCGAGGGCCTTCCATGCGCCGGCTGGGCGAGCTGGCCGAGCTGGCCGCCGAAATACTCTCCCATCGCCTGCACGCCGAGACAGACGCCGAAGATCGGCAGCTTCTTTTGAAGCGCGGCATCGATGGTGGTCGAGATCTTGAAGTCCTCGGGACGGCCCGGCCCCGGCGAGAGCACGATCAGATCCCAGCTGCGCTCGGCCAGCATCTTCAGTGCATGGACATAACGCACCACCGTGACGTTGGCGCCGACCTGGCGGAAATAGTCGGCCAGCATGTGCACGAACGAGTCGTCATGATCGATCAGCAGCACGTTCTTGCCGGAGCCTGTCGCGTCCGGCGCCGTCGACGACAGCGGCTTCGGCGGATCGCCGCGCAGCGCCTGGAACAGCGCCGCCGCCTTGACCTGGCACTCGCGATCCTCGGCCGCGGGGTCCGAATCGAACAAACAGGTGGCGCCGACGCGCACCTCGGCGAGCCCGTCCTTCATGCGGATGGTGCGGATGGTGAGGCCGGTGTTGATCGAGCCGTCGAAATTCACGGCGCCGATCGCGCCGGCGTACCAGCGCCGCGGCGAGCGCTCATTGTCCTCGACGAACTGCATCGCCCACAGCTTTGGCGCGCCGGTGACGGTCACGGCCCAGGCGTGGGTCAGGAACGCGTCGAGCGCGTCGAAGCCCGGCCGCAGCATGCCCTCGACGTGGTCGACGGTGTGGAACAGCTTCGAGTAGGTCTCGATCTGGCGGCGCGCCAGCACCTTGATGGTGCCGGGCACGCAGATGCGCGCCTTGTCGTTGCGGTCGACGTCGGTGCACATGTTGAGCTCGAACTCGTCCTTCTCCGAGTTCAGGAGCTGACGGATCTGCTCGGCATCGCCGATGGCGTCGCGGCCGCGCGCGATGGTGCCGGAGATCGGGCAGGTCTCGACGCGGCGGCCGTCGGAGCGGACGAACATCTCGGGCGACGCCGACACCAGGAACTCGCCGTCGCCGAGATTCATCAGCGCGCCATAGGGCGACGGGTTGATCCGGCAGAGCCGCTGGAACACTTCCGCCGGCGAGCGCTCGCACGGCTCGGCAAACAACTGGCCGGGCACCGCCTCGAACAGGTCGCCGCGGGCAAAGGCGGCGCGGGCCTTCTCGACCGTGGCCTGGTACTCGCCCGGCGCGTGGTCGGCAAAGCCCTGGCGCGGCTCCTTCAGATAGACGCTGGCGTCGGTGTCGCGCGGCAGGCCTGATGTCGACTGGCCGTTCCAGGAGAAATCATAAGACAGCACGACGCCGCGGCCGGTGGCGCGGTCATAGGCCAGGAGGCGATCGGGCACGTAGAGCACGATGTCGCGCTGGTCCTTTTCGCGCGGCCGCTTCTGCACGAGGTCCTCGATCTGGAAGACGAGGTCGTAGGCGAAGGCGCCGAACAGGCCGAGCAGCGGATCGTCATTGGCGGACAGCGCGGCGATCATCGCCCGCACCAGCGACATCACGCTGGCGCGGCGGGTGCGTTGGTCCTCCTCGACCGGGGCAGGCCCGCGGACGATGTGTCCGGCCAGCCGCGCCGGCGAAGCCGCAGTAATGACCACGCAGGGCTCGCGCAACGTGTCCTTCAGGAACGCGATCAGCACCTCGCCGCGGCGGTTGAGCGCCTGCAGGGTGAAGTCGGTGCCCTTGGTTTCCAGTACCAGCGGTGGGTCGGCGAAGCCGAGGTCAAAACTCTCGTAGCGGCCGGGCACGGTCGTGCCCGAGGACAGCACCACGCCGCGGCGGCGGTCGAGCAGGTCGATCAGGTCGTCGAGCCGGCTGGCATTGCCGGAAAACTGCTCGACGGCGCGCGTGATCGCGAGCCCGCTGGAGGTGCGGTAGTCGCTGCGGGCCGGAAGGGCGAAAACGGTCCTGTTCATGGGGTCCTCTTGGGCGTCCTCTTACGGAATTTGCCGAGGAAACGCCACACAGGACCAACCGGAAGCCGCCGCTGCGTGGCGGCCCCTCTGCGATCGAATGTCAAATGAATCGCACCGGCCACCTTTTACAAGGTGCGCCACCAGAGACGGGCTGGGCGGACAAGGGTGCTCATGGCGCGGAACTGACCACGGGCGGCGGCCGGGGTCAAGGGCGGTAGGGACACAGGTGGGGGTGGCGCTTACGTGTGCGCGTCTTTCTCCACCTCATCATGGCCGGGCTTGTCCCGGCCATCCACGTCGTCCGGCATGCTGAGAACGATGTGGATGCCCGGGACAAGCCCACGGCTGTCCGGTTCAGCTTCCGCATATTGCGAGGCTCAACTGTTGTGGGTTTTTGGCAAGTTGGGGTGGCCCCGTGAGCAATTGATCGATGGGGCGGCGATGCATGAGGTTGGTGCGGACCAATCTGGCAAAGACCAAGGGGCTTTGGATTGCCTTCTGAAGGTCTTGCGCGAGGCGAAGCAAGAGGAAGGCGATCAGGGCAACGGCGATCTGGATACGAACGGCGTTCTCAGAAGTCCCGAGGAACCTGGTGATCTTGAGGGTCTGCTTGACCCAACGAAAGAACAACTCGATGGCCCAGCGGCGACGATAGAGGTCGGCGATCTCTTGAGCGCTGGCATCGAGGTCGTTCGACAGGATGCGCAGGATCTTTCCCGTTTCCAAGGTGACGCGCACTTCGCGCACCGCAGTCTGCATTGGATTGCGGCGGCTGTAGGCTTGGCGTTGTGGAAGGAAGCCGATGCGGTCGGAGAGGATGTTGCCATCCGCGATGACAGGCAACTCCTCCACGACCCGCAGCGGCGTATTGGATTTGAACCGGGTCACGATTCGACAACCGGCGGCGTCCAGTTGAGCCCACCAAGCATATTCATAATAGCCGAGATCGAAGACGTAGGTTGCTCCCGGCTCGATGGGCATCTGATGCGCTGCAGTATTGTCGTTGACGTTGGCTCCGCTGATTGCCGCATAAATCGGCCGGTCGGCGTCGGCATCATAGATCACATGCACCTTGGCACCGCAGACACCGGTAGAGAACCGTGCCCAGCCAGCGCTGGCTTCTGTCAGCCGTACGCTGGTCGAATCAATCAAATACGTCGTCTCGGCAAGCTTGCGGCGTAACCGGCGATGGGCCTGCTTCATCATGATGGCCAACAGGGCGGCAAACATCTCCGCAGGCCGATTCATATTGGCGTCCGCGAAAGTCGAGCGGCGGACAGGGCCCCCACCCAGGTGATAAAGCCGCGCGGTGTGGCTCGACAGCCCGGTGACAATCTCACGCAGACTGGAAGCCCCCGAAAGCTGACCGTACAGCAGCGCCACAAATTGGTCTTTGGTGGAAAGCCGTCGAATCCGCGCGTCCGTGCCATGCTCGTCCACAAGCGCCTCGAAGCGATGCCAGGGGACCAACTTCAGAATGTCTCGGAATACTGTATTCTGATGCGGCATGGCGGGACCTTCCTGGTGTGTCTCGAACATTTGGCGATGCTCAAGACCGCAGAAGAATCCACGCCATGCACCATGTCCAGTCTGTCTGAACCGGACAGCCGTGGGCTTGACCCGGCCATCCGCGTCGTCCTTCGCGTCAGCTTGAAAGACGTGGATGCCCGGCACAAGGCCACGGCTGTCCGGTTCAGCTTCCGCATATTGCGAGGCTCAACTGTTGTGGGTTTTTGGCAAGTTGGGGTGGCCCCGTGAGCAATTGATCGATGGGGCGGCGATGCATGAGGTTGGTGCGGACCAATCTGGCAAAGACCAAGGGGCTTTGGATTGCCTTCTGAAGGTCTTGCGCGAGGCGAAGCAAGAGGAAGGCGATCAGGGCAACGGCGATCTGGATACGAACGGCGTTCTCAGAAGTCCCGAGGAACCTGGTGATCTTGAGGGTCTGCTTGACCCAACGAAAGAACAACTCGATGGCCCAGCGGCGACGATAGAGGTCGGCGATCTCTTGAGCGCTGGCATCGAGGTCGTTCGACAGGATGCGCAGGATCTTTCCCGTTTCCAAGGTGACGCGCACTTCGCGCACCGCAGTCTGCATTGGATTGCGGCGGCTGTAGGCTTGGCGTTGTGGAAGGAAGCCGATGCGGTCGGAGAGGATGTTGCCATCCGCGATGACAGGCAACTCCTCCACGACCCGCAGCGGCGTATTGGATTTGAACCGGGTCACGATTCGACAACCGGCGGCGTCCAGTTGAGCCCACCAAGCATATTCATAATAGCCGAGATCGAAGACGTAGGTTGCTCCCGGCTCGATGGGCATCTGATGCGCTGCAGTATTGTCGTTGACGTTGGCTCCGCTGATTGCCGCATAAATCGGCCGGTCGGCGTCGGCATCATAGATCACATGCACCTTGGCACCGCAGACACCGGTAGAGAACCGTGCCCAGCCAGCGCTGGCTTCTGTCAGCCGTACGCTGGTCGAATCAATCAAATACGTCGTCTCGGCAAGCTTGCGGCGTAACCGGCGATGGGCCTGCTTCATCATGATGGCCAACAGGGCGGCAAACATCTCCGCAGGCCGATTCATATTGGCGTCCGCGAAAGTCGAGCGGCGGACAGGGCCCCCACCCAGGTGATAAAGCCGCGCGGTGTGGCTCGACAGCCCGGTGACAATCTCACGCAGACTGGAAGCCCCCGAAAGCTGACCGTACAGCAGCGCCACAAATTGGTCTTTGGTGGAAAGCCGTCGAATCCGCGCGTCCGTGCCATGCTCGTCCACAAGCGCCTCGAAGCGATGCCAGGGGACCAACTTCAGAATGTCTCGGAATACTGTATTCTGATGCGGCATGGCGGGACCTTCCTGGTGTGTCTCGAACATTTGGCGATGCTCAAGACCGCAGAAGAATCCACGCCATGCACCATGTCCAGTCTGTCTGAACCGGACAGCCGTGGGACAAGCCCGGCCATGACGGAGCAACTAGTCGGCAGGATAGTTCGCTGGGACAGCTCCGCATCTCCATATGCGACAGCCCTGCCCTGGAGGGCCGCTTGCAGGGAGCGGGGCTCACCGCTGTTGGGCGAGCGGCAACTCACAACTTGCGAAGCTGAGTACTCGCGCGGCAATTGCCCTACAGCAGCCCGCGCGCGGCTTGCTTGAGATGGGCGGCGATGGCGTCGCGGGCTTCGGGTGAGGCGACGCTGCGCGCCATGGTCACGCCGCCCGAGAGAAGCGCCATCAATGCCCAGGCCTTTTGCAGCCGCGCCTCGTCGGTCTTTCCCTGCAACCCTTTCGCGATCTGCCGGGCGACCCGTTCGAGCGCCGCGCCGTAGCTGGCCTTGATGGCCGCGCTGGCGCGCGTGACGTCCGGGGTCAGGCTCTGCAGGCCGCAGCTCGCATCCAGCGCGCAAGTGAGGCGCTCACCGAGATAGAAGGCGACGAACGTCTCGGCCCAGCGGGCGCCCTGCTCCGCCTGAAGGGCTGCAATGCCGGCTCTGAGTTCCTCGAGTCCGGCCAAGGCGGCGGATTCGAACGCGGCGTCCTTCGACTTGAAATGACCGTAGAATGCGCCGGAGGTGACCCCGGCCTCCTTGGCCAGACCATCGACGCCGATCCCGCCATAGCCGAGCCGGCGAAATCCGCGGCCTGCGGCCTCCAACAGTTTTGCCTTTGCTTCCAGCTTATGTTCGGCCTGATACCGCATCTGGCGCCTCTCATAGCGATCGTTATTTCATGATTGACTCATAACGATCGTTATTCTATCAATACATCACGGTCGTTATATAATGGCCGCCATTCCCCGGACAACCGCCATAGCGCGGGCACAGGAGGACTCATGCCGATCAGTCTCACACTCACCGAAGGCGTCATCGCTGCCGACAAGGCGCCGATCGCCGTCGCGCGGATCACGGAAGCGTTCCTGAGACATCATGGTCTCGCGGGAAACAGGATCATGACGGCGAACGTCACAGCCCATCTGAACATCCTGCCGAAGGGCCAGACCTTCGCCGGTGGCACGCCTGTCGACGGAGCCTGGATCGAGACCAAGACGCCGTCCTTTGCGCTCGCCAGCCACGACATCCAGACGGCGTTCTTCGGCGAAGCCACCGACATTCTGCATGACCTCTCCGGCGGGGCGCTGGCGAGGGACCGGATCTGGTCCAACGGCGTCCATGCCGTCGACGGCACCTGGAATCTGCACGGCAGGCCGATGACCAACGAAGCGCTTGTGGGAGCCATCACCGCAGGCTGACCACGGCCATCGCGGCCGCTACCGCATCGCGCGGCGGCGGCCGTGACCGAATGCCGACCGCTCACGTCCCCGGCTTCACCAGCCCGAGCTCCGCGAACTTCATCTCCGTCGCCACCACCGCGTTCTCATACACCTCGCCGCGCTCGACGAAGTAGTTGAAATAGCCGGCCGGCGTCTCCGGCTGGATCTCGACCAGCTCCACGGTCTTGTATTTGGGATCGGTGATGGCGCCGCTCGCGATCAGGTCGTTGATGCGCTTGAGCGCATCGACCTCGGCCTTGTAGCCGACCGAGAACCACATCTCGGTGGTCCAGTCCTGCACCTCGAACCAATTGGCCGGCGCCTGGCCCTGCCACCCCTGGGCGAGCGGGCGGACGGCGAAGACGCGGTCGAAACCGTGCAGCTCGGAAATGATGCTGGCACGGTGATAGGCACCGTCCATCTGTCCCTGCGGCAGCTTGGTGAAGCCGTACAGCGACAGCCACAGCGCCGCCTTGACCGCTTCCGGCGTGATCGGGCGGATGGCGCGCTCGGCCAGCACCTCGGAGGCGTAGCGCAGGTCGCGCTTCGCCGCCGATTGCCGCGCCTTGACGGCATGAGCATTGGGAACCGACTTCTCCGACGGCAGCAGCGCCCGCGCCGCCTCGTTGCCGTAGAGATAGCCGGTGCCGGTCTCGGGATCATAGGTGTTGAACACGACGCCGATCGGCGTGGCGTTGAGCGTCTCCGCCGCGTGCGCGAAGTCGGCCTCGCTGCGCACCGGGACATATTGCTGCGCCGGCCACAGCCGGTCGGCGAGGGCGTTGAACGGGCCGTCGCGCCAATCCGGCCAGGAGACGAGGCGCGCCAGCGCCTCGGCATAGGCGGGACGGAACACCCCGGGATAGCCGAACATCACCGTGCGCAACTGCGACGCCGGATCCCGGTGGCGGTCGGAGGACATCAGCTCGTTGCGCAGATCGAGACCCTGAAGCCACGCCGACAGCACCAGGATCTGGCCGGATGTCGCGGTGACGAGATCCGGCGTCACGCCCCAGGCGCGGGCCGTATCGAGGAAGCCGGCGCCATGGGCGTTCAAGCCGCCCAGCCCGGCCAGCGCAAAGGCCACACGCACGGCTTTCTCCATCAGCAGAGGGATCGGGGAATGCTACCTCAGATTGTTTCTGCGACGCAACCGGCGACGAGACGCGGCGAATTCGAACATCGAACGAAGCGACGCGTTTCGAACATGATCAACGCTCATATCCCGGCGAAACAACGGTGATTCGCGGAAACCTCGCAGCGCCAGGCGGCGGAAGGCTGCAGCCGGCGGCTGTGCGGCCCGTCACAACCTCATGTTGCGCGCGTGCATGAGGCCTCTCCTGTCGATCGGCGGTTGTCACAACCGCAAAAAGTTACATAACTTGACCGTGCGTGAGGGCAACACCTGTTGTCTATCTGCCATAGTATGGCAATGATTGGTTAACCATATTGAATTACCTTGGTTAACATGGCTCGCGGCAAACAGCCTTCTGTGTCGCATGCGCTTCCGAAGCAGCAGACGCTGCTCGATTGCTTCCTGGAAGCGCAGGCGAAGAGGACGAAGCGTCGACGGCGCTCCGCCGACGCGGCGACCAGCATCGATCCCGCCCGTCCCTTGGAGCCGACCGACGACGCCTCGTCCCGCGACGAGGCCGAACAGACGTCGGCCGAGATCAAGGCCGTCCGCGCGGTGTAAAGTCCGCGCGGCACCGCTTCGGACCGGTGCGCCCCTGCACTCAGCTCAGCCGAGATGCTTGTGGAAGAACGCCGTGGCGCGGCCCCAGGCGAGCTCGGCGGCCGCGCGGTCGTGCACGGTCATGCGCTGCTCGTTCACGAAGGCATGCTCGGCGTCGTAGCGGTAGAGCTCGAGCGACTTGCCGGCGGCCTTCATCGCCGCCTCGAAGCCGTCCACCAGCGCCGGCGTGCACCAATCGTCCTTGTTGGCGAAATGGGCCTGCAGCGGAATCTTGACGTCGGCGGGCTTGGCTGCCTGCTCCGGCGGAATGCCGTAGAACACGACGCCCGCGGTCAGCTCAGCGATCCGGGTGGCGCCGATGATCGTCACCGCGCCGCCGAGACAGAAGCCGGTGAGGCCGACCTTGGCGCCGTTACGGGCGAGATATTGCGCGGCGCCGCGCACCGTCTGCGTGGTCGCGTCCATGAAATCGAGCGAGTTCATCTCGCGGCCTGCCGCATCCGTGTCGTGATACGGCACCACCGTGCCCTTGTAGAGATCCGGCGCCAGCGCGTTGAAGCCGGCCAGCGCGAACCGGTCGCACATGCCCTTGATCTGATCCTGCAGGCCCCACCATTCCTGGATGACGACGACGCCCGGCGCATTGCCCTGCGCCGCCTTGGCGAGATAGCCCTTGGCCTCCTGGCCGTCGGGGCGCTTGAAGCTGATGAGTGTGCCCATGATGGTCCTCCGCAATTTCTGTTTGGGACGTTGGGAATGCGGTTTACCGCAAATGCGCGTCCGGCGCGACGGGAGGGGATCGGGTTCGCTTCAACGTGACCGCCTTCGTAGCCGGATGTCGCCACGCTCGGCCACGGGTCGCCGCGCTACACAGGCAGCGACCGTGGCGCGAACAGGATCACGGCCATGCCGGCGAGGCAGATCAGGGCGCCGGCGGCGTCCCACAGATCGGGGCGATGGTCTTCGACCAGCCAGCCCCACAGCAGCGCCGACGTGATGTAGATGCCGCCATAGGCGGCGTAGGCGCGGCCGGCGAGCGGGCTGTCGGCGAGGGTCAGCAGATAGGCGAAGCCGGCAAGCGCGGCCATCCCCGGCAACAGCCATAGCGGCGAATGGCCGAGCCGCAGCCAAGCCCAGAACGCAAAGCAGCCGCCGATCTCGAGCACGGCGGCGCCTGCGAAGGCCAACAATGACGTCATGCGTCCCCTCCTCTGCCGTGCCTCGCCAATGCTACGACGGCCAGAGCGGCCAAAAGAAAAAAAGCCCCCAGAGGGGGCTTTTTCAATCGCATGCGGCGATGGCTCGCGCTCCGCTCAATGCGCGGCAGCCCAGACCCGCTTCTTGGTGAAGTACATCAGCCCGGCGAAGATGATCAGGAAGATGAACACCTGATAGCCGAGGCGCTTGCGTGCTTCCATGTGCGGCTCGGCGGTCCACATCAGGAAGGTCGCGACGTCGTGGGCATACTGCTTCACGGTGGCCGGCGAGCCGTCGTCGAACGTCACCTGGCCGTCGGACAGCGGCGGCGGCATCTTGATCGCGTGGCCGGGGAAGTACTTGTTGTAGTACGAGCCGTCCGGGATGGTCACGCCGTGCGGCGGGGTCTCTTCATAGCCCTGCAGCAGTGCGTTGACGTAGTTCGGGCCCTGCTCCTGGAACTGGGTGAAGAAGTCGATCAGGAACCAGGGGAAGCCGCGCTTGTAGGAGCGCGCCTTGGCGATCAGCGACAGGTCCGGCGGCGCCGCGCCGCCATTGGCGGCCCGCGCGGCCTGCTCGTTCGGGAACGGCGCCGGGAAGTAGTCGGCGGGACGGCCCGGGCGCTCGAACATGTCGCCGGCGTCGTTCGGACCGTCCTTGATCTTGTACTCGGCGGCGAACGCGGCCGCCTGGGCTGGCGAGTAGCCCGGGCCGCCAGGCTCGGCCAGATTGCGGAACGCCACATAGTTCAGCGAATGGCAGTTCGAGCAGACTTCCTTGTAGATCTTCAGGCCGCGCTGCACGGCGCCGCGATCGAAGGTGCCGAACGGACCTGCAAACGACCACTTCACCGACGGCGGGTTCTCCTGGCCTTCGCTGGCACGGGCATCGCCCATGCTGCCGGCGAGCAGCGACACCGCGGCGACCAGCGCAATCGCGGCCGAGGCCACCACCTTGCGGCCGGACTTCGCCAGCACGTCGTCGGCGATCGAGTTCGGCAGCGGCCGCGGGCGCTCGATGCGGGCGAGCAGCGGCAGCACGATCAGGAAGTAGGCGAAGTACAGCACGGTCAGGATACGGCCGAGCACGACGTAGACGCCCTCCGGCGGCTGCGCGCCGAGATAGCCGAGGCCGACGCAGACGACGACAAAGATCCAGAAGAACTGCTTGCCGAGCGGACGGTACTTGTTCGAGCGGGTCTTGGCCGAGTCGAGCCAGGGCAGGAACACCAGCACGATGATCGCCGCGAACATCGCGATCACGCCGGCGAGCTTGTTCGGCACCGAGCGCAGGATGGCGTAGAACGGCAGGTAGTACCATTCGGGCACGATGTGCGCCGGGGTCACCGCCGGGTTGGCCGGGATGTAGTTGTCGGCGTCGCCGAGATAGTTCGGCATGTAGAAGATGAACCAGGAATAGAAGATCAGGAAGCAGGCGACGCCGAAGAAGTCCTTGATCGTGGCATAGGGCGTGAACGGCACCATGTCCTTCTCGGTCTTCGGCTCGACGCCGGCCGGATTGTTCTGGCCAACCACGTGCAGCGCCCAGACGTGCAGCACGACCACGCCGGCGATCAGGAACGGCAGCAGGTAGTGGAGCGCGAAGAAGCGGTTCAGGGTGGGATTGCCGACGGAGTAGCCGCCCCACAGCAGGGTCACGATGCTCTCGCCGAAATAGGGCACCGCCGAGAACAAATTGGTGATGACGGTGGCGCCCCAGAAGCTCATCTGGCCCCACGGCAGCACGTAGCCCATGAAGCCCGTTGCCATCATCAGGAGATAAATGATGACGCCGAGGATCCAGAGCACCTCGCGCGGCGCCTTGTATGACCCGTAATACAGGCCGCGGAACATGTGGATGTAGACGGCAAGGAAAAACATCGACGCGCCGGAGGCATGCATGTTGCGCAGCAGCCAGCCGTAGTTCACGTCGCGCACGATCAGCTCGACCGACTTGAAGGCCATGTCGGCGTGCGGCGTGTAGTGCATCGCCAGGATGACGCCGGTGACGATCTGCACGCCCAGCATGATCGAAAGGATGGCGCCGAACGTCCACCAGTAGTTCAGGTTCCGCGGCGTCGGATAGGCAACGAAGGACGAGTGGACCAGGCCGATGATCGGAAGTCGTTGCTCGAGCCACTTCAAGGCGGGGTGGCTCGGCTGGTAGTCAGAAGGTCCACTCATGATGCGTTCCTGAAGAAATTATCTTGCACGATCGAGCGTGAGCTCAAGACAAACGTCTGCTCAGCCGATCTGGATCTTGGTGTCGGAAACGAACTGATAGGGCGGGACGGGAAGGTTGAGCGGCGCCGGTCCCTGGCGCACGCGGCCGGAAGCGTCGTACTGCGAGCCGTGGCACGGGCAGAAGAAGCCGTCGTAATTGCCTTCATGCGCGATCGGGATGCAGCCGAGATGGGTGCAGATGCCGATCACGACCAGCCACTGCTCGTGGCCGTCCTTGGTGCGGGACTGGTCGGTCGCCGGATCCGGCAGGCTCGACACCGGCACCGCGCGCACTTCCTCGACCTGCTTCTTGGTGCGGTGGGAGATGTAGATCGGCTTGCCGCGCCAGAACACCTTGATGTCCTGTCCTTCGGCGACGGGCGCGAGATCGACCTCGATCGGCGCACCGGCCGCGATGGTCGAGGCATCGGGGTTCATCTGGGAGATGAAGGGCCACAGGGCGAGCACACCGCCGACTGCCGCGGTAGCGCCCGTGGCGACGAAAAGAAAATCCCGGCGTGTCGGATGATCCGCAGTAGACGCTGTCACGATTCCAACCCTTTCTTCGTTGCAGCCGGTGGAACCGCCCCGCTCGACGTCTGACGATCTCGACCTGGGAGATCACGTGACCGGGAGATCCTGCCGGCGCCCGCGTCCCCCGCGGCGGCAGAAAACGGCTCGCTCCACCGCCCCTGGGGAACAAGCCGTCCAGAATCGTTCTATTGGCACCCTTGCGATACGAGCGCAAGCCCGCTATCGGCCCTGCAGCACGCCATGCACCAATTCCCGCTTCCGAAGCGGACTTTCAGCCTCAGTCTTAAGACCAATTCGCATGCAGATCGCGCTCTATCAGCCCGACATTCCGCAGAACACCGGAACGATTCTGCGCCTCTGCGCCTGCCTCGGGCTCGCGGCCCACATCATCGAGCCGGCGGGCTTTCCGGTGTCCGACCGCCAGTTCCGCCGCGCCGGCATGGACTATCTGGACCAGCTGAATTGGCGGCGGCACGATTCCTGGAGCGCGTTCGAGGCCTGGCGGTCCGGAGCGGGCCATCGCCTGCTGCTGCTGACGACCAGGGCCGCGACCTGCTATCTCGACGTCAGCTACCGGCCGGACGACATCCTGCTGCTCGGGCGCGAGAGCGCCGGCGTGCCGGACGGCGTGGCGGCAGCGGCCGATGCGCGGTTGCGGATTCCGCTCAAGCCCGGACTGCGCTCGCTGAACGTGGCGATGGCGGCGGCGATCGCCACCGGCGAGGCGCTGCGCCAGACCGGACAATTCGTCCAATTGCAGTCACAAGGAGCCGGAGCGTGAGCTACGCGGTGAAGGAAATCTTCATGACCCTGCAGGGCGAAGGCGCCCAGGCGGGCCGTGCCGCCGTGTTCTGCCGCTTCGCCGGCTGCAACCTGTGGAGCGGCCGCGAGGCCGACCGCGCAACCGCGACGTGCCGGTTCTGTGACACCGATTTCGTCGGCACCGACGGCACGCTAGGCGGCCGTTACGCCAATGCCGCCGACCTGGCCGCGGCCATCGCCGGGCAATGGACAGGCGGGGCGGCCGACCGCTATACGATCCTCACCGGCGGGGAGCCGCTGCTGCAGGTCGATGCCGACCTGATCGAAGCGCTCCACGCCCGCGGCTTCGCGGTCGGGGTCGAAACCAACGGTACGCTCATTCCGCCTGACGGGATCGACTGGATCTGCGTCAGCCCGAAGGCCGGCGCCGAGCTGAAGCTGCGGCAGGGCCACGAGCTGAAGCTGGTCTATCCGCAGGAGGGAGCCGAGCCGGAGCGGTTCGACGGGCTCGCCTTCGAGCGCTTCTCGCTGCAGCCGATGGACGGGCCCGAGGCGGCCGCGAACACGGCGCGCGCCATCGATTACTGCCAGCATCATCCGCAATGGCGGCTCAGCCTGCAGACGCACAAGATGATCGGCATCAGATAGGATTGTGACTGACACGATGTGGGAATTGACCAAGTCGTTCACCTTCGAGGCCGCGCATACGCTGCCGATCACGACGCTCGGCGAAGCCAGCCAGGAGATCCACGGCCACTCCTTCCGCGCCGAGGTGACGGTGCGGGGCGATGCGACCAATCCCGAGACCGGCATGGTGGTGGATTTCGGCGTGCTGACGCAGCGCCTGGGCGAGATCCAGACCATGCTCGACCACAAGTTCCTGAACAAGATCGAGGCGATCGGGCTGCCGACGCTGGAGAACCTGTCGCGCTTCATCTATGAGCGCGTCCGCTCCATCGGCCATGTCACCAAGGTCAGCGTCCACCGCGACAGCTGCCGCGAGACCTGCACCTATTTCGGTCCGCAGGCCTGATCGATTGTGGTAGGACCGAACCGTAGCGACAACAGCACTGTCACCTCCGGCTGTCATGGACTCTTGACGGCGGGGTGACCGCCAATGTGCCAGGGGGGAGCGTCCATGACCATCGCCGCCATCGAGGATCGCAAGGCCCGCGCCCGCGCCTGGTTCGAGAGCCTGCGCGACCAGATCTGCGCGGCGTTCGAGCGGCTCGAGGACGAGGCGCCGGCTGCGCTCTATCCGCGCGCACCGAGCCGGTTCGTGCGCACGCCGTGGGAGCGCACCGACCATGGCGGCGGGCATGGCGGCGGCGGCGTCATGAGCATGATGCACGGCCGGCTGTTCGAGAAGGTCGGCGTGCACTGCTCGACCGTGCATGGCGAGTTCGCCCCGGAATTCCGCAGCCAGATTCCCGGCGCCTCGGAAGACCCGCGGTTCTGGGCCTCCGGCATCTCGCTGATCGCGCATCTGTGGTCGCCGCACGTGCCGGCGGTGCACATGAACACGCGCTTCGTCGTCACGACAAAAGCCTGGTTCGGCGGCGGCGCCGATCTGACGCCGGTGCTGGACCGCCGCCGCACCCAGGAGGACCCTGACACGGTCGCCTTCCACGCCGCGATGAGAGGTGCCTGCGACGCGCACGCGGCTGTCGCCTCCTATGACAAGTACAAGCGCTGGTGCGACGAGTACTTCTACCTGCCCCACCGCAAGGAGCCGCGCGGCGTCGGCGGCATCTTCTACGACCATCACGATTCCGGCGACTGGGAGGCCGACCTGGCCTTCACCCAGGACGTCGGCCGCGCCTTTCTCGCCATCTATCCCGAGCTGGTCCGCCGCAATTTTGCCGCGCCTTGGACCGAGGCGGACCGCGAGGAGCAGCTGATCCGGCGCGGCCGCTATGTGGAATTCAACCTGCTTTATGACCGCGGCACCACATTTGGGCTGAAAACCGGTGGCAATGTGGAGTCCATTCTGTCGTCGATGCCGCCTGAAGTGAAATGGCCCTGAAACCCTTGTTTGATTGACCCGTAAGCTCATTATGACCGCCGCCCTGCCCCGCGCCATGCTGATCGACATGGATGACACCATCCTGTCGGCCTATGGCCGTCCCGAGATCGCCTGGAACATCGTCGCCACCGAGTTCGCCGACGAACTCGCGCCGCATACGCCGCAGGCCGTGGCCGCCGCGATCCTGGCCTCCGCGCGCAGCTTCTGGTCGGTCGCGGGCGCGGAGTGGCGGATGAAGCTGATCCAGGCGCGGCAGGAGGTGGTGAAGGGCGGCTTCGCGGCGCTGACCAGCGCCGGCGCCGCCCTGCCGACCGAGCTCGCGATCCGCATCGCCGACCGCTTCACCGCCTACCGCGACGAGCAGATGTTCGTCTTCCCCGGCGCCCACGAGGCGATCGACGCGTTCAAGGCGCGCGGCGTCAGGCTGGCGCTCGTCACCAACGGCGAGGCCGGCCAGCAGCGCGCCAAGATCGAGCGCTTCGCGCTGGCGCATCGCTTCGACCACATCCAGATCGAGGGCGAGCACGGCTTCGGCAAGCCCGAGGAGCGCGCCTATTGGCACGCGATGGAGCGGCTCGGCGTCGGTCCGGACGACACCTGGATGATCGGCGACAATCTCGAATGGGAGATCGTCGCGCCGCAGCGGCTCGGCATCTACTCGATCTGGATCGACGTCCATGGCGACGGCCTGCCCGAAGGCACCGACGTCAAGCCCGACCGCATCATCCGCTCGCTGACCGAGCTGGTGCCGGCCTGAGCGTTAGCCCGTCGTTCACCTTGACGGGACACGCGCCTTTAACCGCGCGCGCCGTTCGTGCCCTCCCCCGGTGACCTGCGGCCTGCCCGTAACCGAATCGAAATTCGCACAAGCGTCTATTCGCTGCGGGGCTTGGAGGGGAATAGGCGCCAGTCCTTGCGCGCCGCTTCGACCGATCGCAAGCCGGTTCGAGCAGCGTCGGTGTCATGGCTCTCAATCTGCCGCAGATCTCCCTGGGCGTGTCGATCAAGAACTCGCTCCTGACGTCCGTCTTCCTGCTGCTGGCGATCCTCGCCGGCGTGTCGGTCATGGCGACGATGCGGCTGTCGGCGCTGCAGGACGCGATCGAGAACATCAACCGCGACCGGCTGCCGAAGATTCACACCCTGGGCGATCTCAACGTCAGCATCGCCCACACCCATCTCGTCGCGATCCGCGCAGCCCTCTCCACCGCGGCCGAGCCACGCGCCGCGTCCGAGCAGGAGCTGAGACGCCGCACCACCGACGTCGATGCGAAGATCGCGCGCTTCCAGGACACGATCGGCACCGACGCGCCGTTGAAGATGGCGTTCGACCAGTTCGTCAACAAATGGGACCTGTACCAGAAGCAGCAGGCGGTGATGCTCGAGCCGGAGGTCGGGGCGAGCCGCGACCGCCTGGAGCATGTCGTCAACATCGAAACGCCGCCGGTCTTCCAGGCCGTGGTCGATGCAATCGGACACGGCATCAGGCTCGCCGACCATCGCGCCGACAGCGCGATCGAGAGCGCGACGCTGGATGCCCAGGTGTTTCGCCTGGTGCTGTGGTCGGTCAACGGCGTCAGCGCGCTGATCGGGCTGGCGACGCTGCTGTTCGTCGTCCACGATGTCTCGATGCCGATCTTCCGCATCACCCGCAGCATGGAGGCGATCGCCAGGGGCGAGCTGCAGACCGAGATTCCCTATGCCGGCCACAGCAACGAGCTCGGCATGATGGCGCGGGCGCTGGCCGTGTTCCGCAAGAGCCTGGTCGAGAACGAACGCCTGAACGCGGCGACACGAACCCTCTCGGAGCTCAGCGAATGGCTGCAGTCGGCCAAGTCCGAGAGCGAGCTCTACGGAATGATCTCGACCGTGCTCGGCGGACTGATGCCGGAATGCACGGGCGCGCTCTACATCTACGCCGACAGCCGCGACGTGCTCGAACTGGCCGCCGAATGGAACGGCACGCTGCCCACCCGGACCCTGCACCCCGACGATTGCTGGAGCCTGCGCCGCGGCCATGTCTACGTCCATGGCACGAGCGAGGTCGAATTCCGCTGCGACCACGTGCACCACGAGACCAATGAGAACTACTGCTGCATCCCGATCCTGGCCCATGGCGAGACCGTCGGACTGCTGCACGTCGCCTACAATTTCGACGACCGCGACACCGCGGCCGAGGCCAAGGCGCGCTTCGCCGATCGGGCTCGTCTCGCGCTCGCCTGCGCCGAGCACCTGTCGATTGCCATCGCCAACATGAAGCTGCGCGAAGGCCTGCGTGACCAGTCGCTACGCGATACGCTGACCGGGCTGAACAATCGCCGCTATCTGATCGAGACGGCACGCCGCGAACTGCTGCGCGCCGCGCGCAATCAGACGCCGCTGAGCGTGGTGACCTTGGACATCGACCACTTCAAGTCGTTCAACGACAATCACGGTCACGAAGCCGGCGACACCGTGCTGCGCCATGTCGGAGATATCCTCAAGGCCACGTTCCGCGGCGACGACGTGCCCTGCCGCCTCGGCGGCGAGGAGTTCGTCGTCATGCTGCCGAACTGCGGAATCGAGGAGGCCGCGCTGCGCGCGGAGGAGCTGCGCGCCCGCGTCGAGGCGCTCAACATCAGCTATGGCGAGGGCATGCTGCCGCGAGTGACGATCTCGGTCGGCGTCGCCGCCTATCCCGAGGCCGGCCTCGACCTGACGGAGATCCTGCGCGTCGCCGACGGCGCGCTGTACCGCGCCAAGCACAAGGGCCGCAACCGGGTCGAGCTCGCCTCCGGCGGCATGGTCCCGCCGATCGACGAGGTGACGAACCGGGCCGTCGCCGCGCTCGATGCCATCGTGGCACGTGCGGAGACCGACACCATCACGCCATCCGATCGGGAGACGGGCCAGCAGGTGGCCTGACGCCGGAAAGCTACCCCGCCGGCAGCAGGTGTCGCAGCGCCGACGCGATCATCACGCCGCCGCCGGTGATCACGGCGGCGTCAAGGATGGCGGCGTGGATGTGCACCGGCATGCGCGCGACGAAGGCCTTGGCGAGGAACGCGCCGGGCACCGCGACCGCGCCGATCAGCAGCGCGAAGGCCAGCACCTGTGCCGTGACCACGCCTGCGAGGCCGAACACCGAGATCTTGATGACGCCCGTCGCCACCGAGATCATCGCGTCGGTGGCGATGACCGCGGCGCCTTCCAGGCCCGCGGCCATCAGCAGCGACAGCAGGATGACGCCGGAGCCGGAGGTGCCGCCGACGAGAACGCCATAGCCCACGGCGCCGGCGGCGAGTCCGCCGTTGCCGATCCGGACCTCGCGCTTGCGCAGGATCCGCCGCAGCGGAACGCTCATCATGAGCATCGTGCCGATCACGAACGCCGCGCCGGCATTGGTCAGTCGCGTGTAGCCGTAGGCGCCGAGCGCGGTCGTGAGCGCTGCCGCCGCGATGACGATTCCGGCGCGCGCACGGTCGGCGTGGCTGATATAGGCAACGACACGGCTGAGGTTGGTGAGGATCGCGGAGATCGCGATGATCGGCACTACCGGTTCGGCGCCGACCATCGGCACCAGTACGAGCGGCATGAGAGCGCCGGTGCCGTAGCCGGCAAGACCGCCGATGATGGAAGCGAACAGGGCGACGGCGGCGACGAGCAGGAGTTGCGAGAGCGAGATGTCGGCAAAGCCTGCCAGAAAATTCATGAACGTCCGTCGCGATTGACGCGCGCCGCCGCCTGGTCGGCGATCGCGTTCAGCGATGCCTCGTCGAGCGGAAAGTCCGCAGCCAACCAGGCATCCTCTGCGAGGGTGAGCACATGACCGAGAAGCGGTCCCTCCGCAACCCCGCGCGCGATGAAATCGGCCGCCTTCAACGGCAATTTCGGCGGCGTGAAGCGCTGCGGCAACAGCGCACGCTCGCGCCATCGCCGGTCGCCGCGATCGCGCGCCCGCGCCCAGCCGAGCATCAGGCGGTCGCGGTAGACGGTCTCGCCGAGACGATACAGCAGACGCCGGACCCGCGCCTCGTCGGCGGAAGCGAACCGCCACCAGCGATGGCCCATGCCGTCGAGCGCCTTGGTCTCGGCATTGGAGAGCTTCAGCCTAACGCCGAGCCGGCGCGCATCCTCGGTCACGGCGACCGCGAGCGCGGCAAGACGGCGGACCGCGCTCGGCGGCAGCTCCAGCTCGCGCTCGATGCCGATCATCGCGGCGAACGGACCGAGATAGGCGACGCCGCCGAGGATCGCCGTCAGCAACCCGCCATCCGCCATCGCCGCGACGGCGCCGACCGCGCCGTCGGTGACGAGCAGCTTCAGCATCTCCATGCGCACGCGCTCGGCTGACAGCGTCGCAAGCCCGCCACGGCCGGCGATGCAGGCCAGATAGCCCTCGCGATCAGGGGCGCCATGCCCGAATGCCGCATGGATGCGGAAGAAGCGCAGGATGCGCAGATAATCCTCGGCGATGCGCTGGGCGGGATCGCCGATGAAGCGCACGCGGCGTTGGGCGATGTCGGCGAGACCGCCGACGTGATCATGCACCACGCCGTCCGGCCCGACGGAGAGCGCGTTGATGGTGAAGTCGCGCCGGTGCGCGTCGCCGACCCAGTCGCGGCCGAACTCGACTTTGGCCTTGCGGCCGAAGGTCTCGGTATCCTCGCGCAGCGTCGTGACCTCGAACGGATGCCCCTCGAGCACGAGGGTCACGGTGCCGTGGTCGATGCCGGTCGGAACGCTCTTGATCGACGCCGCCTTGGCACGCCGGACCACCTCCGCCGGCAGCGCCGTGGTCGCGATGTCGATGTCGCCGATGGCGATGCCGAGCAGCGCATTGCGCACGGCGCCGCCGACCACCCGCGCCTCCTCGCCGTCGCAATTGAGCAGCGCGAGCACGCGCGCGGCGGGACCGGACGAGAGCCAGGGCGCGTGCAGCACCCGCGCGTCGATCATTTCTCGACCCCTGGAACGAGCCTGCCGTTCTCGACATGAGCGGGGACGTAGGTCGAACGCGGCGGCGCGCCGGAGAACTCGGCGAGCAGGACCAGACTTGCAATCACCAACACCAGCGCCGCCACCGTCAATTTTGTGATCAGATGAAAGGGCCAGCTGGCCGGCACCAACAGCCCCGATTTGGTCGCGAGCAAGAACAACACATAAACCGCAAAAGGAATGAGGAAAATTCCGATTTCCGTCAACACGCCACGGATCATGGCCGACATATCCGTTCGTACAAGACCCGAAGGATGCCGGCTGTGGCGCCCCATATGTAGCGCTCGGCGAACGGCATCGCGTAATACGAGCGCTCCATGCCGCGAAACTCCTTGGAATGCAGCTGATGATTGGCGGGGTCCATCAGGAAGGCCAGCGGCACCTCGAAGGCGTCGTCGACCTCGCCGGCGTTGATCTTGAGCGTGAATCCGGGCCGCACCCGCGCCACCGTGGGCAGGATGCGGAAGCCGAACGCGGTGCCGTAGACGTCGAGATAGCCGATCGGGTCGACGAAGCTGCGGTCGAGCCCGACCTCCTCCTCGGCCTCGCGCAGGGCGGCATCGAGCGGCGAGGCATCGGTGACGTCGATCTTGCCGCCGGGAAAGGCGATCTGTCCGGCATGGCTCGAGAGGTTCGGCGAGCGCTGGGTCAACAGGACCGTCGGCTCGGGATGGTCGACCACCGGGATCAGCACTGCCGCGGGGCGGATCGGCTGCTCGCGGGAGATGATCTCGAGCATGCGGTCGGTGCCGGAATCTCCGCTGGCCGGAATGACATCGGGATCGAGCAGGGCCTGCGGAACGTCGAAGCGCAGCCGCGCGCGGCCCCGCGCGAAGAAATCGGCTGAACTGAGCCCAGCGGTCCCGTTCCTCACCATGGGCTGGTTCAAAGCGCCGCCCTCACCTCTTCTGCATCGGCCATGGGGAAGAACGCGCCGCCGGACCCCACGCCGAACATGACACGCCCATCGATCATCCGCTCCTCGCCCATGTCAACAAGCTCGTAGTAGAGCGCCCGCGTCACCTTGGCCCAGAGATCGGCTCGCACATGCAGATAGGGCGTCAGGCCGCCGCTCTCGCCGGGCTCGAAGCGCAGGCGGTGCTCGGCATCGCACCCGACCCAGTCGTCGACATTGGTGCGGAAATGCAGCGACGGCCCGCGCGCATCGCTCTCCGTCCGCATTTCTACGGCCGTGAAGGGGACATCATCGACGCGGATGCCGACCTTCTCCACCGGCGTGACCAGGAAATAGCGGTTACCTTCACGCTTGAGGATGGTCGAGAACAGCCGCACGAGCGCCGGCCGCCCGATTGGCGTGCCCATGTAGTACCAGCTACCATCACCGGCGATTCGCATGTCGAGATCGCCGCAGAATGGCGGATTCCACAAATGCACCGGCGGCAATCCCTTTGCGGACGTGCCGGCCTGCGTTGCCGCCGACGTCAGCCGATCGAGTCCGTTGGCGGTGTCGAGTCCGTTGTCGGTGGTCTGCCCTTGCTTCGCCATGGTTTGCCTTGAGTTTGCGTCCACCTTGGCACGATTGGTGCAAGATTCCATCGCTGTCGTCTGTGCAAAAGTTCCTGCCGGCCCTGCAGGTCAGGTAAGGTCGCCATAACGTGATGCCGTCAATACCCCGTAATGCCGATAATATGGGGATAGTTTAACTCAACGAATACAGCGCCTTCGCATAGATTGGCATCCGCTTCCCCGGCAAACTGGAGCGGAACGTCCGTCCGAAAGTCGAAGACGCGGGGCAGAAGGAGCGACGGGAATGGCTGAGAGTGCCGAGAAGCTCGAGGATGCGATCGTCCGGTCGGCCGAACAGGTCTCCGGCCAGATCCGAGCGGCAAAGGATGCGATCTCCAGCGTCATCTTCGGCCAGGACCGCGTGGTGGAAAACACGCTGGTGACCATCCTGTCCGGCGGCCACGCGCTGCTGATCGGCGTCCCCGGCCTCGCCAAGACCAAGCTGGTCGAGACCCTGGGCGTCACGCTCGGCCTCGATGCCAAGCGCATCCAGTTCACGCCGGACCTGATGCCGTCGGACATTCTGGGCGCCGAGGTGCTGGACGAGAGCGCCGGCGGCAAGCGCTCGTTCCGCTTCATCGCCGGCCCGGTCTTTGCGCAGCTCCTGATGGCGGACGAGATCAACCGCGCCAGCCCGCGCACGCAGTCGGCCTTGCTGCAAGCCATGCAGGAGCAGCACATCACCGTTGCAGGCGCCCGTCATGACCTGCCCAAGCCCTTCCACGTGCTCGCGACCCAGAATCCGCTCGAGCAGGAAGGAACCTATCCGCTGCCCGAGGCGCAGCTCGACCGCTTCCTGATGGAGATCGACGTCGACTATCCGGATCGCGACGCCGAGCGCCGCATCCTGTTCGAGACCACCGGCGCCGAGGAGAGTGCCGCCAAGGGCGCGATGACGGCCGATGCGTTGATCGCGGCCCAACGCCTGGTGCGGCGACTGCCGGTCGGCGATTCCGTGGTCGAGGCGATCCTGTCGCTGGTGCGCTCGGCGCGTCCCGGTCCCGAGGCCGGCGACGCCGGCAAGCTGATCGCCTGGGGCCCCGGTCCGCGCGCCAGCCAATCGCTGATGCTCGCGGTGCGCGCCCGTGCGCTGCTCGACGGCCGCCTCGCGCCCTCGATCGACGACGTGCTCGATCTCGCCGAGCCCGTGCTCAAGCACCGCATGGCGCTGACCTTCCCGGCGCGCGCCGAGGGACGCACCATTCCGGACGTGATCCGGCAACTGAAGAGCCGGATTGGCTGATGGCCGCAGCGACAGCGCACGCCGACAAGGAGATTCTCGCGATACGGCGTGCCGACGGCGAAAGCCGAACGCTCGCGGCATCGCTGCCGCGTCTCGTGCTGGAAGCGCGCCAGATCGCCGCCAACGTGATCCATGGTCTGCATGGCCGTCGTCGCGCCGGCTCCGGCGAAAGCTTCTG
Organism: Bradyrhizobium sp. SZCCHNR1015; assembly: GCF_032489875.1. NCBI lineage: Bacteria > Pseudomonadati > Pseudomonadota > Alphaproteobacteria > Hyphomicrobiales > Nitrobacteraceae > Bradyrhizobium > Bradyrhizobium sp. SZCCHNR1015. The sequence continues at coordinate 9,087 of NZ_JAUEYW010000011.1, read as the reverse complement.
GCAGTACCGCCGCTTCGTCTCCGGCGAGCCGTCGCAGCGCGTCGACTGGCGCCGCTCGGCGCGCGACGACCATCTCTATGTCCGCGAGCAGGAATGGGAGGCCGCGCACACGGTGTGGATCTGGCCGGACCGCTCGCCCTCGATGGCCTTCGCGTCGAAAGGCGCGCGCGACAGCAAGCTCGAGCGCGCCCTGATCGTGACCTTCGCCCTGGCCGAGCTGCTGGTCGCCGGCGGCGAGCGCGTCGGTATTCCCGGCCTGATCAATCCGACCGCGAGCCGCAACGTGATCGACCGCATCGCGCAAGCGATGCTGCACGATGAGACGGTCAGGCCGAGCCTGCCGCCGTCCTTCGTCCCCTCGGCGCTCGCCGAGATCGTCGTGCTGTCGGACTTCTGGTCGCCGATCTCGGAGATCAGCACCATGCTGGCCGGCCTGTCCGCATCGGGCGCACACGGCACGATGGTCCAGGTGGTCGATCCCGCCGAGGAGACCTTCCCCTATTCCGGCCGTGTCGAGTTCGTCGAGCCGGAAGGCGGCGAGGTGATCACCGCGGGCCGCGCCGAGAGCTGGGCGCAGGACTACGTCGCCCGCGTGGCGCTGCACCGCGACCAGATCCGCGCCGAGACCGGCAAGCTCGACTGGCTGTTCACCACCCACACCACCAGCCGCTCGGCCGCCGAGCTGCTGCTGTTCCTGCATGCCGGCATGACCACGGCAAAAGGCAGCGCGCGCGGCGGCGTCAAAGTGGGCGCTGGCCCCGGAGGGCTCGGCGCATGATGGGCCTGCCGCTGTCGTTCGCCGAGCCGCTGCTGCTGACGGGCCTCGTCAGCCTGCCGGTGCTGTGGTGGCTGCTGCGGGTGATGCCGCCGCGGCCGCGCCGGATCGAGTTTCCGCCGACCCGCCTCCTGTTCGACATCACGCCCAAGGAAGAGACACCGTCGCGCTCGCCCTGGTGGCTGACCCTGCTGCGGCTGATCGCGGCGGCGCTGGTGATCTTCGCCGCGGCCGGTCCGATCTGGAATCCGCGCACCGAGGCCGTCGGCAGCAAGGCGCCGCTGGTGCTGCTGCTCGACGACAGCTGGAGCGCAGCCGCAAGCTGGGACACCCGCATCAGGGCCGCCGACGAGATCATCGCCAATGCCGATGCCGACCGCCGCGGCGTCGCGCTGCTGCCGCTGTCGGAGCCCGCGCGTGACCTCACCTTGATGGCGGCCGGCGCGGCGCGCGTCGCGCTGCGCCAGATCACGCCCAAGGCCTACACGACCGAGCGCGCCGATGCGCTGCCGCAGCTCGATCGCTTCCTGAAGGCGACCGGCGATGCCGAGATCATGTGGTTCTCCGACGGCGTCGATCCCGGCCGCGGCAGCGAGTTCGTGACGGGTCTCGCCAAGACCGTCGGCGACCGCAGCCTGACCGTGTTCGAAGGCGGCACGTCCTCGCCGCTGGCGCTCGCCGGTGCCGAGAACGCCGCGGCCAAGATGACGGTGAAGGTGCTGCGCGCCGATCTCTCCGTTCCCGGCGGCATCGTCCGCGCGCTCGATGCCAAGGGCTCGCCGCTCGGCGAGGCACAATTCAGCTTCGCCGCCGGCGCGCACGACGCCGAGGCGAGCTTCGACCTGCCGGTCGAGCTGCGCAACGACATCACCCGGCTCGAGATCGCGGGCGAGCGCTCGGCTGGAGCCGTACAGCTGCTCGACAAGCGCTGGCGCCGCCGCGCCGTCGGCATCGTCTCCGGCGCCACCAGCGACACCGCGCAGCCGCTGCTCGCCCCGACCTTCTACCTCACCCGCGCGCTGTCGCCGTTCGCCGATCTCCGGCTCGGCGACCGCGGTGCGCCGCAGCAGGTCATCACGCAATTCCTCGACCAGAAGGTGCCGATGATCGTGATGGCCGATGTCGGCACGCTGTCGCCCGAGCTGCGCGACCGTCTCAACGACTGGATCGAGAATGGCGGCGTGCTGGTGCGCTTCGCCGGCCCGCGCCTGGCGCAGGGCGACGACGACCTCGTGCCGGTCAAGCTGCGCCGCGGCGGCCGCACGCTCGGCGGCAGCCTGACCTGGGAGAAGCCGCAGCATCTGGCAGCGTTTGCTGCCGACGGCCCGTTCGCCGGCATCACCGTGCCGAAGGACGTCACCGTCAACCGCCAGGTCCTCGCCGAGCCCGACGCCGTGTTGGCGACCAAGAGCTGGGCATCGCTGGAGGACGGCACGCCGCTCGTCACCGGCGAGCATCGCGGCAAAGGCGTGATCGCGCTGTTCCACGTCAGCGCAGACATGCGCTGGTCCGATCTGCCGATGTCCGGCGCGATGGTCGAGATGCTCCGCCGCATCGTCGACATGTCCGGCTACACCTCGACGCCGGGACCGGGTCCCGCCGGCGAGACCGCCAAGGCCACGCTGGCACCGCTGCACATCCTCGACGGCTTCGGCGCCTTCGGACCGCCGCCTTCGACCGCCAAGCCGCTGCCGGCCGATTTCAACGACCGGGCTTCGCTGGATCATCCGCCCGGATTCTATGGCCCAGCCGAGGGACCCACCGCAGTGAACACGCTGAGCCCCGCCGATCGCATTCTTCAGCTCGACACGTCGGCGCTGCGCGCCAACCGCGCCAGCTACACCACCGCCGAGCCGCGCGATCTCCGGGGCATCCTGCTGTCGACCGCACTGCTGCTTTTCCTGATCGACGCGGTCATCGTCGCTCTCCTCGGCGGCGCGCTGGCCTCGCTCGCACGGCGGCGACGTGCGGCACCCGCCTCCATCGCGCTTGCGGTGCTTGCAACCGGCGCCCTGCTCGCCGTCGCAATGCCGACCACCGCGCGCGCCGATGCGGCAAGCGATGATTTCGCGATGCGCGCGGTGTCGCAGACGCGACTTGCCTATGTCGTGACCGGCAATGCCGACGTCGATTCCATCGTCAAGGCCGGACTGACCGGACTGACCTTGTTCCTGGCGCAGCGGACCGCGCTCGAAGCCGGCGATCCCGTCGGCGTCGATCCCGCCCATGACGAGCTTGCCTTCTTCCCGCTGATCTACTGGCCGATCGTGCCGGGCGTGCCGAAGCCGCCGCAGGACGCGATCAACAAGATCGATGCCTACATGAAGCAGGGCGGCACAGTGATCTTCGATACCCGCGACGCGGTCGAGGCGCCCCCCGGCGAGAACGGCGCGCAGCAGACCCCGGGCATGCAGTCGCTGCGCGAGATCCTGTCGTCGCTCGATGTGCCCGAGCTCGAGCCGGTGCCGCGCGAGCACGTGCTGACCAAGACGTTCTACCTGCTGCGCGACTTCCCCGGCCGCTTCACCACAGGACAGACCTGGGTCGAGGCGCTGCCGAAGGACGAGGACGAGGACAGCGCCTCGCGCCCGGCGCGCGGCGGCGACGGTGTCTCGCCGATCATCATCACCTCCAACGATCTGGCCGGTGCCTGGGCCATCCGCCCCGACGGCCAGGCCATGCTGCCGATGGTTCCGGGCGAGCCGCGGCAGCGCGAATTCGCCTTCCGCGCCGGCGTCAACATCGTGATGTACACGCTGACCGGCAACTACAAGGCTGATCAGGTGCACGCACCGGCGCTGATCGAACGGCTCGGGCAATGATGCCAGTTATGCGCGTTGATCGCGCCAAAACCTCCACCATCATGCCCGGGCTTGTCCCGCCTGCGCGGCCGAAGCCGCTTCGGCGCGGCGAAGGCCCGGGCATCCACGTCCAACCTTTCATGCGGCTCGACGTGGATGGCCGAGACAAGCCCGGCCATGACGAAGCCAGCGAGTTTGCCTCATGAACTACGGCATCGCGTTCACACCTCTGGTCCCGCCGATCGTGCTGTGGCTCGCGATCGGCGCGATCGTCGTCATCGCGGCGCTGCTGTTGCTCGGCCGCTCGCGTTCGGCCTGGATCCGCGTCACCGCGCTGGCCTTGATCGCGCTCGCGCTGGCCAATCCGCAGTTCACGCGCGAGGACCGCGAGCCGCTGAGCTCGGTCGCCGCCGTCGTGGTCGACAAGAGCCCGAGCCAGAATTTCGGTGACCGCAACAAGCAGACCCAGGCGGCCCAGGAGTCGCTGGTCGACAGCCTGAAGAAGATCAAGGGCCTCGAGGTCCGCGTCGTCGATGCCGGCCAGGCCGACGGCGAGACCGACGGCACGCATCTGTTCAGCGCGCTGACATCGGCCCTGTCGGACGTCCCCGTCGATCGGGTCGCGGGCGCCTTCATGATCACTGATGGCCGCGTGCACGACATTCCCGGCAACCTCGCCGCGCTCGGCTTCCAGGCTCCGCTGCAGGCCCTGATCACGGGCCAGAAGGCCGAGCGTGACCGCCGCGTCGCGATCACCGCGGCCCCTCGTTTCGGCATCGTCGGCCAGCCCCAGACCATCAGCTTCCGGCTCGATGATCAGGGCATCGCGGGCGCCAGCGCGAAGGTCGTGATCCGCCGCGACGGCGAGGTCATCAGCGAGCGCACCTTGACCAGCGGCCAGGCCGCCAATGTCGACGTCGACGTCAAGCACGAAGGTCAGAACATCGTCGAGATCGAAGCCTCGCCGCTCGACAACGAGCTGACCCTCGTCAACAACCGCGCGGTGGTCTCGATCGATGGCGTCCGCGACAAGCTGCGCGTGCTGCTGGTGTCGGGCGAGCCGCATTCGGGCGAGCGTACCTGGCGCAACCTGTTGAAGTCAGACGCCAGCATCGATCTCGTCCACTTCACGATCCTCCGGCCACCGGAGAAGCAGGACGGCACCCCGATCAACGAGCTGTCGCTGATCGCGTTTCCGACCCGAGAGCTGTTTCAGCAGAAGATCAACGAATTCCAGCTGATCATCTTCGACCGCTATGCCCGCCAGGGCGTGCTGCCGGTCGCCTATTTCGACAACATCGCGCGCTACGTGCGCAATGGCGGCGCGGTGCTGGTCTCGGCCGGCCCGGACTACGCCTCCAACACCAGCATCTGGCGCACACCGCTCGACTCGGTGCTGCCCGCCGAACCGGTCGGCGTCACCGAGAAGCCGTTCTATGCGCATCTGTCCGACGCCGGCAAACGGCATCCGGTGACGCGCGGCCTCGAAGGCTCGGGCTCCGAGCCGCCGCGCTGGAGCCGCTTCTTCCGCACCGTCGAGACGCGCAATGCGGTCAGCCCGCCGGTGATGACCGGCGCCGACGGCAAGCCGCTCTTGCTGCTGTCGCGCTTCGGCGCCGGCCGCGTCGCGCTGCTGCTATCCGACCACATCTGGCTGTGGGCGCGCGGCTACGAGGGCGGCGGTCCGCATCTCGACCTGCTCCGACGCACGTCGCACTGGCTGATGCAGCAGCCTGACCTGGATGAGGAGGCGCTGCGACTCCAGATCCAGGGCAAGGATCTCGCCGTCATCCGCCAGACCATGGGCGACACCGTGCCGCCGGTCACCGTGACTTCGCCGTCCGGCCAGACGCGTGAGCTGACGTTGAGCCAGGGCGATCCCGGCGAATGGCGCGCGACCTTGCCGGCCAACGAGCTCGGCCTGTGGCAGGCCACGGACGGCACCTTGAAGGCGCTCATCAATGTCGGCCCGACCAATCCGAAGGAATTCTCCGAGGTCACTTCGACCACCGAGACGCTGAAGCCGCTGGCACAGGCCACCGGCGGCGACGCCCGCCGCATCGCCGACGGATCCGGCATCGACATGCCGCGCATCGTCCCCGTCAGGTCATCGACGCTGTTCAGCGGCGACGGCTGGATGGGCGTGCGGATGCGCGACGCCAGCGTCGTCAAGGGCGTCGGCGTGCTGCCGATGTTCGCCGGCGTGATCGGCCTGTTGCTGCTGCTCGGCGCGCTCGCCGCCACCTGGGTGCGCGAGGGTCGCTGACACGACGACACGAGCACGCGCCACCGCCTCGTGCGACGTGGCGCGAAGGGCACAGCGACGGGGATTCCACCCGCCGTCGCAGTGCGCTGATTGACAGGTGTGAAGCCCCCTTGCGATGTTACATTGTAACAACGGCTGATCATCCTCCCAGCCGAACGGGGTGGCCTATTCACATGAGGCCTATTTACATGAGCCAGAGCTGGCGATGAGCTGGTTTCGCGCGAACATCAAGGATGTCTCGCGGCTGGCGCTGTTTGCGCTGGTGCTGCAATTCGCGCTCGCGTTCGGCCACGTTCATTGGCTCTCCGCGCAGGCGCTGGACGGCGGCCGTCTCACGACGGCGCAGGCCCATACCGGCTCCTCTCCCGCAAGCCAGGACCCCGACCAGCAGCCATCCGCTGACGGCTGCGCCATCTGCGCCGTCATGGCGATGGCGCAGTCGATCCTGCTGTCACCGGCGCCCGTTCTGACGCCTCCTGAAGCGGTCGCATTCCGGCTGCCCGATGCGATCACCGCCACTGTCGCGGCCGTCGTCGTCGACACCGCCTTCCAGCCGCGCGCTCCTCCCACCGCCTGATCTGAGCCGCTCGAAACGCTGCCCCGCTGCGCGAGCGCACGGCGGCCGCGTGCAGGAATGGGTCCGTCGCAACCCGACGGCAGGCGCATCCCGCCAGCAACGAAAGACGTGGGACGCCTGATCAGGATCAGGAATTGAAAGATGTTGTCGAGAGCCTTGATGTCGGGCTGCAGCGCCGCAGCCTTGTTGTGCGTTTTGGGTGCGCCCGCGCGCGCTGACGATCCGGCGAAGCCGGCGGCCGAACTGCCCGAGGTCACAGTGACCGCACCGAGCCCGATCCGTGCCCGCAAGCCGGTGGTGCCGCGGCCCAATCCCACCGCGCGCGTGGCGCGCAGCGGCCCACGCACGCCGGCGCCCGCGCGCGAGGCACAGACCGCGCCGCCCCCGCCGCAGCAGGGCGTGACGCCCATCATCACCGACCAGTTCGCGACCGTCACGGTGGTGCCGAACGAGGAGCTGCGCCGCTCCGGCGCGGCAACGCTCGGCGATCTCCTGAATTCCAAGCCGGGCATCACCGGCTCGAGCTTCGCGCCGGGCGCATCGAGCCGGCCGATCATCCGCGGCCTCGACGTCAACCGCGTCGGCATCGTCGAGAACGGCATCGGCGGCGGCGGTGCGTCCGATCTCGGCGAAGATCATTTCGTGCCGATCGATCCGCTCACCAGCGACCAGATCGAGGTCGTCCGCGGCCCCGCGGCGCTGCGCTACGGCTCGACCTCGATCGGCGGCGTCGTGAGCGCCACCAACAACCGCATTCCCAATGCGGTGCCGACCTGTTCGACAGCGCCGTTCCAGACCTATGGCCTGCCGGCGAGCGCGCCGGCCGTGGGCAGCGCGCCTTGCGTCACCGCGGAAACGCGCACCTCGTTCAGCTCGGTCGACCGCGGCGTCGAGGGCGGCGTGCTGCTCGATGCCGGCGGCGGCAATTTCGCTGTCCATGCCGATGCCTACGGCCGCAAGACCGGCGACTATTCGATTCCGGGTTATCCCTATCTGTTCGACCAGACCCGCCCGGTGAACGGCCGGCAGCCGAACTCGGCCGTGCAGAACGATGGCGCCTCGCTCGGCGGCAGCTATTTCTTCTCGGGCGGCTTCATCGGTGCGGCGATCACGCAGACCGATGCGCTCTACCACATCCCCGGCATCGACGGCGCCGACAGCCGGACGCGGATCGACGCGCACCAGACCAAGATCACCGCCAAGGGCGAGTACCGCCCGGACTCCGCGGCGATCGACGCCATCCGCTTCTGGGCCGGTGCGACCGACTATCGGCACAACGAGATCGGTCTCGCCGATGTCACCGATCCGACCACCGACGGCGTGCGGCAGACCTTCACCAATCGCGAGCAGGAAGCGCGCGTCGAGATGCAGATGATGCCAGTCAATCTGCGCTTCGCGACGCTCACGACCGCCTACGGCGTGCAGGCCGGACACCAGGAGCTGAATGCGCCGAGCCCCGACAATCCCGGCTCGGTGTTCAACGGACTGTTCGGCCCCAACACCAACAACCGCGTCGCCGGCTACGTCTTCAACGAGTTCGCCTTCACACCGGCGACCAAGGCGCAGGTCGCAGCCCGCATCGAGCACGTCTCATTGAACGGCTCCACGCCGAACTTCCCGGTCGACTATCTGCCGGACGGCACGCCACAGGCCAACATCGCCCGCAATCCGTCGTACACGCCGAAGAGCGCGAGCGTCGGCCTGTTGCAGAACCTGCCGGGCGATCTCGTGGCGAGCGTCACCGCGCAATATGTCGAGCGCGCGCCGAAGCCAGCCGAGCTGTTCTCGCGCGGCGGCCATGATGCGACCGCAACCTTCGACATCGGCAATCCGAACCTGACCATCGAGACGGCCAAAACCGTCGAGGCCGGACTGCGCAAGGCCACCGGCCCTTTCCGCTTCGAGGCCACCGCCTACTACACGCAGTTCAGCAACTTCATCTATCGGCGGCTGACCGGCGTGATGTGCGGCGATGATTTTGCCTCCTGCGGCACCACCGGCACCGAGCTGAACCAGGCGGTCTACTCGCAGCGCAACGCGCTGTTCCGCGGCTTCGAGTTCCAGAGCCAGTTCGATGTCGCTTCGCTCGGCACCGGCATCTGGGGCATCGAGAACCAGTTCGACGTCGTCCGCGCCACCTTCGCGGACGGCACCAATGTGCCGCGGATTCCGCCGATGCGCGTCGGCGGCGGCCTGTTCTGGCGCGACGCCAACTGGCTGACCCGCATCAATCTGCTGCACGCCTTCGCGCAGAACGATATCGCTCCGATCGCGGAGACGCCGACGCCAGGCTACAACCTCCTCAAGGCGGAGGTCAGCTATCGCACCAAGCTCGATCCGAACATGTTCGGCGCGCGCGAGATGCTGGTCGGCATGGTCGGCAACAATCTGTTGAACGAGAAGATCCGCAACTCCGTGTCCTACACCAAGGACGAGGTGCTGCTGCCCGGCATCGGCGTGCGGATCTTCGCCAATCTGAAGTTTTGAGTGCGAGGTCCTCACCTCGCCCCGCTTGCGGGGAGAGGTCGGATTGCATCGCCAGATGCAATCCGGGTGAGGGGGACTCTCCGCGAGGTTTGTGCGTGTGGCTGCCCCCATTGGCGCTAACTTACCAAATTAACGCTTGGTATTCTCGTTTTCTTGGCGGCTCTCGGAGATGGCGTTGAAT